>JAJDVZ010000097.1:0-3944 GCA_022825835.1 Candidatus Latescibacterota bacterium | reverse complement strand
CAGCAATCGCCCCTCGCGGTCGCGCGTGTTGCCGTTGGTGTTGTTCGATGGCTTGCGGAAGACCGAGACATTCCCGGTCTCTTCTTCCCACTTGAGAATGCGGTTGTTGGGTATGTCGCTGAACAGTAGATAGCGGCCGTCGCCAAACCACGCGGGCCCTTCGAGCCAGCGCCCCCCGGTCCAGAGCATTTCGAGGGCAGCATTGGCCAGCTTGTACTGGGCGAAGCGCTCGTCGATCACTTCAATGCGACTGTCTGGATACCTCACAATTTCCATATCATCTTCCCGATTAAAATTAGCGGCTTCTAAACGCGACGGAACTTCTGCACTCTATCGTGCAGGGTAGCTACTTCGCCGATGTACAGCGAGCCTTCCTCATCTACCCAAATGCTGTGCGGAGAGTCGGCGAATTGACCCGGAGCCGAGCCATCCTCGCCCCAGCGGGCCAGTAACTGCCCCTCTATGTCGAAGATGCTAACGCGCGACGGGGCCTCGACTATGTACACTGTATCGTCCGGGGTAATGAAGATATCCATGGGCATTTCCAAGTCGGTCCACTCGTCCAAGTAGCGGCCCTCGGAGTCAAAGCGCTGGATGCGGTTGTTTTCGCGATCAACGGCCCAGACGCGCTCGTCGCGGTCAACCCACAGGCTGTGGGGCAGGGCGAATTGACCCGGACCCGTGCCCGCAGATCCCCACGAATGGACCAACTCTCCCGCGTCCGAAATGCGGTGGATGCGGTATTGGCCGTACCCATCGGCCACGTACAAATCCCCAGAAGGGCCGCGCATAGCTTTCGTGGGCTGGTTAAAGGGCTGGTCGGGCGCGCCCGGCACGCCCGGCGTGCCCCACGTGTGGACCACTTCTCCCTGCGGATTAAAGCAGCGGATGGTGTGGCCGTCGGTGTCGGCCACGTACACCTGGTCCTCGCCATCAACCCACAAGAGGTGGGGGTTCCCAAGCGGGTCGGCTCCCCAAGTGTCGATATAGACTCCATCGCGGTCGTACACCAGCAGAGCGGGCGGGTGACGGCGGCCCACAAAGACCCGGCCCTCGCTATCGGCGGCCACTCCGGGCACGACGCCGCCCATGTGACGGCCTTGGGGGCCTAAGCCCCAGTGTTCGACGACTTCGTAATTATAGGTAGCGCTCATGGCATTCCTCGCGGTTAGAGGACAAATGTCAATGTATATTGGTAATACGGACGACGGCCTGCAATAGGCACGGAGTAGCTTTGACTGTATAATCCAAGCGAAAACAAACGCAGAGGAGGGAACATGAAACTAACAGACGATCATTTCCAGACTTTTGTAGAACAGGGCTTTGTGGTCGTAGAGAATTTCTATCCAGAAGAACGCCGGGCCCAGATCGCCGCAGCCATCCGCCAGACCCTCCCCCCTTGGGAGGTGATCGCCGCCGATCCACCCGCAAGGCGGCGCTTAACGGACGACTTTCCCTACGCCGATATGCTCTTCAATGAATTCATCCTCGACTGGGACCTCATCGAGTTCGTCCAGCGGCTGCTCGACACCGAGGACATCTTTTTTCGCTACGCCCACAACTGGGCGCGCTACCCCGACCCCGGAGCCGAGCAGCCGGGCCTGCACATCGACAATGGCAACAACTCGCTCCTGCCCCCCACATCCGATCGGCGCTACGGACAGATCAGCACCTGGTACTTCCCCGAAGCTGTAAAAGAAAACCAAGCGCCGATGCAAATCATACCCAAGCCCTATGGCCAGGACCTGAGCAAGCGGGTTTTGCTGACCGTACCAGCGGGCACAATCATGATCTTCAACACCCATCTCTGGCACTCGGCGACCGTGTTCAAGGGCCGCGAGGGGCAGCGCTATTCCGCCACCCGGATCTACGGCCGCGCCGACCACTATTGGGAGGGCGTAAGCAGCTTTACCAACCGAGGGATGCAAGATCACTTCCGGGCCTTTATCGGCCGGCTTTCGGCGCGCGAACGAGCACTTTTCCGCTTTCCACCACCCGGCCACGAATACTACACCCACGAGACGCTGGCCCGCCTCGAGGAGCAGTACCCGGGTTGGAATGCGCGAGGGGAGTACGACCTATGAGTACTGAGAGAACCTAACTGAGCAAAGCTGCTATACGCGCTCGGCCCCAATCCGGCGGATGTCATCAATGCCGTACTGCATCATGGCTAGGCGCTCCAAGCCCACTCCGAGAGCGACGGCGGGTCAACCGGTTCGAGTCATACCCCAGCGCCTTGAGGAGATCGGCTTTCAGTAGCCCCAACCCCGCGATCGAACTCCATTCCATGCCCCGCAGTGGAGCCGCAATCTCCCACCCCCGTTCGCAGTGGAGCGAGTAGTCGAAATGTTGAATGCGTAGCTGAATATCCGGGTTCAATTCTCGGATGAATTCGCTGAACGGTGCCATCAACTGCCACTCGTTCAAGCCTTCTCCAATCCATAGCACCTCGGCCTGATGAAAGGCGTGTAGTCTAGTGCTACTCTCCTCCTCGTCGTCTATTCGATAGGTTTTCCCCGTGGCGATGAGCCGCACCGGCACCTCTCTATCCGCTGCTTCCACCACCATCGGCACCGTGAGTTCACGCCGCAACCACTGTTGGCGGCTCGCCGCTGTCAGGTACTCTTCGAGCGACCCATTGCCGGCATCTGCGAGGATCTCTCTGACCTTGTCAGGGTCGATTTTCTCCGCGAGCTCAACCTCTGTAAAACCGTCGTACTGACGCTTGAATGCCTCCCAGACAGCACCCACTGGGTTTTCCGGCAGGGCCGTCAGATTCGGCTTTGACAGAAGTTCGACAATGCGTTCGGGCAGATCCGTTTTGTGCATGGCGATTCCCTTTCTCAGGCGTTCGCGGATCCGTTGGAGGCGTTTGCGGACAGCGGCCTCACTGATCTTCATCTCGCCGGCCAAGCGGGCCGTAGTCCAACCACCGTGGTAGTATCTTTCGCATAGCTGTCGATCTTCACCGCCCAGTCCAACAAGGGCTCGGGCGAGTGCCGGACCGAGTTCATCGGCGTCGATTTCCGGCTGGGCGATCTGCGACACATCGAGGTCGCTGACAAATGACCAGCGGCTGGCGCGCCTGCGGTTCAGCGCCAGATTCCTAGCAATGCGCTGGAGCCACGCCAGCAGCGACGCGGCATCTTGCAGGTCGCCCAACTGACCAAAGGCACGCACATACGTCTCCTGCGCGATATCCTCGGCGTCTTCGGGATTGTGAACGATTACCCGAGCTGCCGCCTCGACCGAATTGCGAGTCAACTCGACGATGCGGCCGTAGGCGCGCACATCTCCATCTTGAGCCGCTCTAGTCAGAGCAGCCAGTTCGTCGTAGTCGTACATTTGGGTACCCATCAACAGGACACCACAATCGACCGATTGTGACGGCGAATCGCAATTCTCGGCAGACAACAACAGTTCGTCAGACTGATTATTGATAATTAAACGCGAAACCCATCTTAAAATCGTGGGTTTTGTGCGCTATCATCAATTCCCGACAGGGCGTTGGGATAATCGACGCGGATATCGAACGGTTTAGGCCGACCTGTTCGACGGGGGAGCTTTTGCTGCGGCTATCCCGCTGGTATTGCAACGGTGAATTCGAAAATCGAACTGAAAGCGCTACCGGCCGCGCCGGACAGCGCTCGCGGAGCGGATAGTGGCCGACGGCCCCATCACTCTGCCACGTGGCTCAGGACGAGATCGCGCAAAGTCACCATGCCGAGCGGGTTGCGCTCGTAGTCGACGACCACGGCGCGGGAGAGTTCAAAGCGCACGAGCATGCGCACCGCGTAGCGGGCGAGCATGGCCGACGGCAGGGTCAACACCGGTTTTGACATAATTTCGTACACATTGACGCGCTCGGGTGCGCGGTTTTGGGCGATCACCTCGCGCGCGATGTCCGCGACCACGAGCAAGCCGAACTCGTCGTCGTCGTCGCG
>JAJDVZ010000016.1:0-52006 GCA_022825835.1 Candidatus Latescibacterota bacterium | reverse complement strand
GATTAAGCTGCCCATGCGCGCGGCTGGCCATTGCACGGCAATCTCGCGGGCGCGGTCGCCGCCTTGGCCGACAAAAGCTCCGCCGAGCAGGGTGGCGATTGCGGTGTAGCCCATGGATTTGAAGAAGGCCGCGGGGATCAGCTCTTCAATGGCTTTGATCTGCTCGCCGCGCTGGTAGTCGGCGAGGATGCAGGTGGCTACGTCGAGTACTACAGGAGGCCCTTCTTGTCCGGGCAGGCCAAAGCACAAGGGCGGGTTGCCGTAGTGGGCGGCGCGCTCACCTTCGTTGCTAGGGTAGTACTGGGGATAGGCCGCTTGCACTGAGAAGCCCACGCAATTTTCCGCCATGGCGTGGCGCACGTAGTGTCCCGCCGAGCCGTAGTGTCCAATGTGGCAGGCTGCGCCGACGGCGAGTCCCTTTTCCTTGGCCTTGGCGATGGCGCGTTCCGCGGCTAGCATGGTCGGCGCGTACCCGAGGCTGCCATCGCCATCGACAAAGACGTGGGTGTCGCCTTCGCGCAGGATGTGGATGTCGGGGTTGGGGTTGGCCTTTTTGTCGCGGATCGTGCGGCAGTATCCGTACAGGGCGCGGGTGCCGTGCGAGCGCACGCCGCGCAAGTCCGAATTGGTCAGCAGGTCGGCCAACTGCGCGGCGTGCGCAGCGGACATGCCAGCGGCGCGGAGGCAGGCCGTGCCAAAAGCGCTGAGGTCGGTGGCGGCAATGCGTTTGAATTCTGTGGGGGGACGGTTCATAAAAGGACTCCTGTGGGCGTTAGGGATGGTCGGCGGCCTTGCGGGCAAGGAGGTCGGCAAGTGCTGCGCCGACTTGGTCGGGATCGTTGGCGGGGGACGCGGCTAGGGCGCGTCGATAGAAATGCTCGGCTTGGCGATAGCGATCCTGTGTGTCGTATAGACGGCCTAAGTAATAACAGGTGCGGGCCAAGTCGGGATGATCGCCCGTTTGCAGGGCCAGCGCGTTGTGGTACAGGGGCGCGGCCCGTTGGTAGTGGCCTTGGAGGAACAGGTCATGAGCGCGGGCGCGGAGGTTTAGGGCATGAGCGCGCTGGGCGAGGGAATCGGCCGCGGCGCGGTCGCCCTGTGCTTGGTAGAGGTCGGATAACTTCTGCATGGTTGCCGCGACTTCTTCATCGCCTCGGTGGGCCTGTTGAAAGGAGAGGACGCGGTTGTAGAGTGGGGCGGCCTCGGTCGGTCGTTGCTGGAGCCTATAGGTGTCGCCTAGTTTGTCGAGCGTCAACACTTTGTCGGGATGATCGTCTGGGAGGGCCACTTGTCGTTCGCGCAAGTGTTGGTAGAGGCTTTCGGCCCGCGCGAGTTCGCCGCGCACGACGTGGAGTTGAGCGAGTTGGTGGGCGGTGCGGCTGTAGCGAGAATCGTCGGGGGCGAAGGTCTCGGCTAAGGTCAGAGCGTGGGCTAGGGCTTGTTCGGCCTCGTCAAAGCGGCTCTGGCTGAGGGCTGCGCGTCCGGCTTGGTAGTGTTGGGACCAATCCTCGTCGCGGGGGTCTGGCTCGCTACAAGCGATGGATAGGGCGAGGGGCAAAAAGAGTGAAAGTAGTGTAATCACGGCGTTCCTGTGGGTTGTTGTTGCAGGGTGTTGAGCAGTCGCTGGGTCTTAGCGCGTAGCGCAGCATCGTCTGCACTCAGTGCTAGACTGCGGTGCAACGCCTGTTCGGCCGCGGAGCGTTCCCCATTGCTGAACAAGCCCAAGCCGAGGAGGTACCAGCCCTCGGCGTCGTCTGGGTGCGCTGCAACCGCTCGGCGGCAGTAGGCGATGGCCTCGTCGTAACGTCTGAGTTGGCCGGTGATGTGACCGGCGTTGAGCAAGGCGGGAAAGTACGCTGGATTTTGGTCGAGAGCGACCTGTAAGTAACGCAGCGCGGCCTCGGGTTGTTGCAGCTTTAGGAGGTCGCCGGCAAGGCTGTTGAGCAGAGCGAGATTCCCGGGGCGCAGGGCGACGGCCCGGTCGAATTTGTTCTCGGCTTGGGGAAAGTACCCGTGCCGGACGAAGAACAGGCCGAGGTTGTAGTGATGGGCGGCTTCTTCGGGCGCGTTGAGGATGGCTGCACGCAGTCGCTTGACCTCCTTACCGCTGAGGGCTTGCAGGTGCGAAAAGCTCGTTAGGGCTTGCTGCGCCAAGGTGTCGCGCCCGGCCTTGCGGGCAAGAGTAGCGAGGCGATAGAAGGCGTCGGCAAAGCCGATGTCGAGCAGGGTGGCGCGCTGAAAGGCCTCCAAGGCATCGTCTTGTCGGCCCTCGGCCGCGAGACTTTGGCCGAGGTAGTAGTAGAGCGTGGCGTCGTTGGGAAAAAGGCGCAGTGCTTCGAGCAGTTCGCGGGTGGCTTCGGCGTAGCGGCCCGTGGCCAAGTACAGCTCGCCCAAGCGTCGGCGCACTGGTGAGTTGTCGGGATTGAGCTGGACGGCGCGTTGGAGATAGGTACCGGCGCGATCGTACTGGCCCAACTTAGTGTAAATTCCGCCGAGGTTCACAAAGCCCATGGCGAAGTCGGGTTTGAGACGGACGGTTGTTTCGAGGGATTCTATGGCTAGCGCGTAGCGGCCCTGAGCCGCGTGGGACGAGGCCAGCACATTGTGGAGGTCGGCGTTCGTCGAGTCGAGGGCTAGCCCGGCGCGGGCGGCGGCCGCCGCTTCCTCAAAGTGGGTCGCTGCAAAGTGAGTGCGGGCGCGGGTGAGGTGATCGACTGGAGCCGGTACTGGTACTGGCTCGGAGGCGCAGGCGGCGAGCGCGAAGGCCGCGCAGAGTAGTCGCCACGCCATTTCAGGGCTGCTCGGCAAAGCGGTGGAAGCGGTCGATTTCCAGATCCGCGTACACTTGTTGTGTGCCGGTGGGCCAGCGGATTTTGAGGGTATCGACGCGGGTTCGCGTCCCCAAGCCAAGGGCTGGGGACAGACTGTTGGAAGACCCGAATCCCGGACCGCTGTTGATTTCCACGACCCCGAGCAGATCTTGAGCCCGCAGGCGCAACTGCGCGCCGATGGCACGAGGCCCTAAATCCACGCCGAGGAAGTGGTTGTGGTGGCCCTCGTTGCGGTACAGGCTGTTGGCCCACAGGTCGCCTGGATAGTGGCCGCCGACCGCGGTATAGAGGTCGAGATCGCCGTCGAGGTCGTAGTCGGCAAAACCTACGCCGTGCCCCTTGCCCGGATTGCCGACGCCGGCCGCGGCTGTGATGTCGGCAAAGCGGTCGCCGCGATTGTGGAATAGGGTGTTGGGTTCAAAGCGCGCCATTATAGGGCCGCCGTTGGTCAAGTAGATGTCGATTAGGCCGTCGTAGTCGATGTCGCCATAGCCTGCGCCCATCGAGCCAAAGGAGCGAGCTAACCCCTGCTGGGGGGCGATGTCGCGGAAAGTGGTCCCATCGTTGCGGTACAGATAGGCGCGGGTCGGGCGCAAGGCCAGCCCCGTGACCTGCGACTGCACGATGTCTTCGTAAAAGTTCATGGCCGAGACGAAGAGGTCGAGATCGCCATCGCCGTCGCTGTCGATGAAGAAGCCCACGTAGCTGCCCTCGCCCGGCTTGGCCACGCCAGCCTCGGCAGTGACGTCGCTGAAGTAGTTTCCGTCGTTGCGGTAGAGGTGGTTGGGGGCGGCTACGTCAATGGCGTAGAGGTCGCTGTCGCCGTCACCGTCGTAATCGCCGCAGGTTACGCCGAGGGTTTTGCCGCGATAGGCCACACCAGCCTGCTCGCCGCGGTCGGCAAAGGTGCCGTCCCCTTGGTTGTGGTACAGGCGGTTGGGTAGCCCGCTGCCGGTGATGCCGGAGGCCACGTACAAATCTGGCAGGCCGTCGTTGTCGTAGTCGGTCCAGACGGCCATGAAGCTGTCGTCTGCACCAGCAACTCCGGCACGGGGCGCGACATCGCGGAAGGTTCCATCGCCTTGATTGCGGTAGAGCGAGTTGGGCGCGAGACCCTCCCAGGCCTCGCGGGTGGTAAAGAGGTCTGGGCGTCCGTCGCCATCGTAGTCTGCGGCAATGGCTGCCCAGCCGCCGCGCGGGTCTGCGAGGTCGGCGGTGGCCGATACGTCGGCAAAGCGTCCGTCGCCGTCGTTGCGGTAGAGCGCGTGCGGGGCTTGGATGCCCGCGGCGAAGATGTCCGGGTCGCCATCGGTGTCGTAGTCGAGCCACGCCACGCCGCGTCCCCGATCTCGCTTGCCGACGCCAGCCGCTGCTGCCACATCGGTGAAGCGCACCGGCGATGCCTCGGCCAGCGGTGCCAAGCCGATTTGATGGGCCGGTTCGAGGTCGCCTGGGTAGGTGCCGTACGCCTCGATATAGGCCAGCCGCAGGTTCCACTGGCGCACGGTGCGCTGCGGCGAGGCCGGGGGCAGCACGTCAATGGCGCGCTTGTACGCGGCTACGGCCTCGGGATATTGGCGCAAGTGATGATAGGCTGCGCCCAGCAGGAAGGATAGGTACACGTCGTCTGGTCGCTCGACGAGCAAGCTGTCGAGGCGGGTGGCTGCTCCGATAAAATCGCCCAAGCGCAAAAGCGAGGCGGCCTTGCCCGAGCGCGCTCGGTAGTGATTGGGATCAACGGCGAGGATGGCCTCGTACTGAGCGAGGGCACCTGCGGCGTCGGGTTGGTCTTGCGTCATTAGAAGGTCGGCGTATGCCATGCAGGCGACCGCGTTGCCGGGGAAGGCCGTCACTATGGAGTCGAAAAGGGTGCGCGCTTCGGCTTGACGTCCGAGTTTGCTCAGAGTTTGGGCCAACTGCAATCGGGGTTCGATGCGCTCGGGCGCGAGCTTTTGTGCGCGTGCGAGCGGAGACACAGCTTGTTGGTAGTGCTTTTGCCGCAAGTAGATTTCCCCGAGCGAGAGTGCGGCCTCGTAGTGCAGGGTATCGCGCTGGACGAGTGCTTCGAGCACGTGGGCGGCAGAGTCCAAACGGCCGGCCGCTAGGTGTTGGCGGGCCTGTTCGTAGCGCTGGGCGCTCTGCGCGGGAAGGGGCGGCTCGGAGGCACAGCCCAACAAGGCGGCGACCGCGATACCTAGGCGCGTTGGCGTCTTTGGCAGTGGATACATTTTGCGCTGCATAGTGTACGAACTGAGGGGAGAATTGGCGAGTGGCGGCGGCGCAAAGCGGTTGATTCGCGGCGCGTTGTGCCCTATACTTTTGCCGCATGAAAACGCTGCGGAGGTAATCGCAATGAAACAATGGACATGGTTGGCCCTAGCGGGTCTGTTGACTACCCTGAGTTGCGGTTCGGAGGAAGCCGTTCAACCGACGCCCGATTACGCCGATGCTTGGGTCGGCGAATACGAAGGCACCGGGAATTTCGCTCTATCCAATGGCATCAGCGGAGAAGACCGCCCTGTTACAATAAGCATTGTGCGGGTCTCTCCTAAGCAAGTTACCGTGTCTGCCACGTTGGTTTATGGCGAGGGGCGCAACGATTTCTTCCAAGAAATCGACATCCTCCAGCCCGACGATCCCGAGCAGATCACCTTAGAGGTGCGCTACCTCAATGCGAAGACGGTTTATGCCTTTACTCAAGAAGAAGGTACGATCACCGGCTCCATCGCGACGAGTTCGCTCCGGCTCGGAGGAACTTGGGGCCAAGATCAGATCATGACCGGGCTAGAGGTGGTCCGGCAGTAGGACTGTGATTTATGGGATTGGTGGGATGGACAGGATTTGCGGTGAGCGTCCATACATTCGCAATGGTGCGCTAGACGCGCTCGGCGCGACTGATCCCATGCCTAAGTATTCCCCCCGCCAGTAAACGCAACGCACGAATGGCCCGTAATAAAAAGAACCGTGAGCAAGTGCCGAGCCGCAGTTTCCTTTATATGGGAATGGTCGCGCTGGCGATTGCCCTCGGCGTGGGCGGCTTGTACTGGTACTCGCAGGACCGGGCAGACGCCGCGCAAAAAGCCGTCGCACAAGGCGACCGCTTGCTCGGCGCGGGCCAGATGGACGAAGCGGCTCGCTATTACCAACAGGCCATTGAGTTGGAGCCAGACCTCGCCCAAGCCCATAGCAGTTTGGGTGCGACGCACGCCGCGCTAGAGCGTTTTGCTGAGGCAATCCCCCACTTTGAACAGGCGCTAACGCTGGCCCCCGATCACTTTGAGGCGCGGATCGGCCTCGCTATTTCACTCGACGGATTGGGTCGCTTTTTAGCGGCCGAAGAAAGCTATAAGAAGGCGCTGGCGTTGCGGCCCGACTTTGGGGCGATTTACTACAATCTCGGCTATCTCTACCATCAACAGGGTCTCTACGCCGAAGCCGCCGCTCAGTACGCCGAAGCCGTGCGCTTGATACCGACCTTCCTGCAAGCTCGGGCCAATTTGGGACGGGTCTATCACTTACAGCATCGCCCGGGCGAAGCCATTGCCGAGTACCAACGCGCCCTCGCTGATCATCCAGACGAAGGGAAGGTGTACGCGCACTTGGGCGAGAGTTACATGGCCTTGAGCCAATACCAAGAAGCGCGGGCAGCCTATCGACGAGCGATAGAACTCGGCATTGAGACGGCGGGCGGATTTTACGACCTCGGCGTCATCAGCGAACAGGAAGGCAAGCTCGAAGCGGCGCGGAGTTACTTTCACCAAGCCCTGCTCAAAAATGCGGCCCACGCCGACTCCTATCACCGCTTGGGTGCGGTGACGGCCAAACTGGGGCAGGAGCAACAGGCTGCCACCTATTACTTGGAGGCCATAAAGCGAGATCCCGGCCACGCGGGTGCCCACTATAGCTTGGCCCAACTTTACCTCAAGCAGGGCCGCAGCGACGAGGGCCAGGAACTGATGCAGGCCTTTGCCAAGCTCAAGGAATACGAAGGTCGGCTCGCCAGCCTCAAACGGGCTGCGAGTCGATCGCCGCGCTCACCGGAGGCCAGCTACAACGTGGGGTTGCTCCACCTAGAGTTTGGGTACGTCAACAAGGCCGCCGCGGTTTTTGAACAGCTCCTCAAACTCCATCCCGAATTTTCTGCCGCGCAGGAGCGCCTCACCGAAATCGAGCGGGTGCGGGCCGAGCACAGCGCGGGTTGATCGTTAAAAAGGATTTGCGCCTAATTCGAGGAGAGCGTGCCCCTGCCCTTGGCGGACGACTAAGAGCTTGTTGGCGGGTACGTTCTCGATCGCGTAGGTGCTGCCGTTGGGATAGGTAATTTCGACGCGGTCGATGGCCTGTGTCGCACCCAAGCCGAAGTGGACTCGTAGGTCGCTGTGCGAAAGGTAGCTGCCGGCGCCGTTGACCGTGCGCCACTGGCGCTTGCCGGCTGCTTGCAGGCTGACGCGAGTGCCGATTCCGTCGCGATTGTCCTCGCGGCCAAAGACCTGCACCACGAGATAATTACTCGCATTCCCCCCATCGTTGCGCAACAGAGTTGGCGCGTCGTTGAGTTCGACGACGAAGAGGTCGATATCACCGTCGTCGTCGTAGTCGCCAAAGCTAGTGCCGCGGCTGACTTTAGCCTGCGCTAGCTCAAGGCTGGCTGACACTGGGGCGAAGCGGCCGTCGCCCTCATTGCGGAAGAGTTGGTTGGGTTGGCGGTAAGTGGTGCCGGTTGTGGCTTGGTCAACCTGCGGATATACGTGGCCGTTGGCGACGAATAGGTCAAGGCGGCCGTCGTTGTCATAGTCGAAAAAGCGCGTTCCCCAACCCAACATCTCTACTGTGGCCGCAGCGAGGCCAGCCGTGGTCGTGACATCGGAGAAACGCGCGCCGCCCTCATTGCGGTAGAGCGTATTGGTCTCGGTAAAAAAGTGGGTCACATACAGGTCTGGGTCGCCATCGTCGTCGTAGTCGCCAAAGTCCACGCCCATGCCGGCTTCGACGTCGCCGTCGCCGTTGTACGCCACGCCTGCGATGAGGGCGACGTCTTGGAAGGTGCCGTCGCTTTGGTTTTGGAAAAGCACGTTGGGGGTTTCGTCGTTGGCGACAAAGAGGTCGGAGTCGCCATCGGAATCGTAGTCGACCGGCACCACGCCCAAGCCGTAATAGCGGTTGGCGGTCGCCACGCCGGACGCTTGGGTGACGTCAGTAAATACACCGCCGCCCTCGTTGCGGTAGAGCACATCCGGTGCGCCGACTAAGCCTTTGGGACCGCAATAGACTTGGAGGCCGCTGAAAAAGGTGCAGAGTTGTGGCTCAGGCGGTAGGTGCTCGGCGTCGAAGACGACGTAGTTGGCGACGTAGAGGTCGAGGTCCCCATCGCGGTCGTAGTCGAAAAAGGCCGCGCTGGCGCTGTATTGGTCGCCGCCAACGCCCGCTGCTTGGGTCGCATCGGCAAAGCGGTCGCCGCCGCGATTGCGATAGAGTACGTTGGCTCCGTAGTTGGTCACGTAGAGGTCCGGGCGGTTGTCGTTGTCGATGTCGCCCACGGCTACGCCCCCTCCCCAACCAGCGTCGCCGATTCCAGCTTCTTGGGTGATTTCCACAAATGTGCCATCGCCGCGATTGCGGTAGAGCGCGTTGCCCGGCCCCGAGCGGTCGCGGTATGTAGCAAAGGTGGCCCCATTAACTATGTAGAGGTCGAGGTCGCCGTCGGAGTCGTGGTCGAAGAAGGCCGCGCCGCTGCCGTGGGATTCTAGGATGTAGTGCTTTTCTGGCCCGCCAAATACATTGCGGTAAGTGATGCCGGCGGCGGCGGTTTGGTCGCTAAATTGGGGTTGGGCGCGCAGGGGGAGGGCGCATAGCAGCGCGGCGCAAAATAGCGGAAAGACGCGCAAGGCTTAGATGCTGTTTGAAAGCGCCCGATCGGCTATCCGCAGATGATCGCAGATGAACGCAGGGGCGAAGGGAGTTATCACGGGGCGACCGCGTAGTTTAGGCCCGTGAGCAGGTGCAATGCCTCTTTGGCGGCCTCGTGGTCGGGGCCTTCGCGCTCGGCAAACATGCGCTCTAGCGGCCTCACAGCCGTGGTGTCGCCGATGCGGCCGAGGGTGCGGGCGCTCTCCACGCGGACCCAGATGTTGTCGTCGGTCAAGGCGAGGCACAGCGCGTCGAGCGCGCGATGCGTCCGGTGGTGTCCCAATAGCTGCGCAGCGATGTAGCGCACGTTGTCGTCGCGGTCGCGCAGCGCGGCGAGGGTTGCCGCTTCGGCCTCTGAGGTCCACAGAAACTGCAGCGCGGCGAGGGCCTGTCGGCGCACCGAAGGGATGGTATCCGCCAAGGCGTGCACCAGAGAAGGCACGGCCGTGGTGTCGCGGAGGTTGCCCAAGCTCCAAGCTGCCGCCCCGCGCACCTCGGGGACTGAGTCGTCGGCGAGGATGCTAGCTAAGGCTGTGTGGAGGCGGGGGTCGTCGAGTTGGCCGAGGGCGCGGACGGCCTGTTCTCGGACATAGCGATTTTCGTCGCGGAGGAGCGATTTGAGGAAGGGGGTGGCGCGCGGGTCGCCGATTTGGCCGAGGATTTGGGCGGTAATGTAGCGCAGGCTATCGCTGCCAGCGGCCGCGCGGTCCAGCAAAGGCTCGACGGCCGCGCCGCCTAGTTGCACTAAGGCATGGCTAGCGTCGAGGCGGACTTGACGCCGCGAATCGGCGAGTTGGTCGATGTAGTACTCGGCCTGTTGTGCGGCGCAGCTCAATAGGCCGGCGCAGAGGGTTGCTAGGGCGAGCTTGGACATGGGCGACTTAAGTGAAAGCAGGTGTCAAGAGTTAGACCTGACACCTGCTTTGAAATTGGCTTTGTAGGAAAGCCTAGTTGACCATCTGCATAAGGCGTTGGGTAATCGACCCCTCCTGCGTCAGGGCGTAGATGATGATGTTGACCGCCAGTTGGAGCTGGCGCGTCGAGTCCCCGGCACGTGTGTCGTTTTGCCAGCCCCAGCCGCCGTCGCCGGGTGTGACGCTCACCAGCCGACCTTTGATGTAATGGCCACGCAGATAATTCCAGGGCCTGACGCCTAACTTACCCTGTCCCAACGAGGGACTATAGCCAAAAGGCATGCCCCCATCTAAGTCGAAGAAGGCAGTATAGACGGGATGATCCTCTGGCAGGCGCTCAGACCAGAAGTCCTTACCGTGGACTAGGCCGCCGTACTTTTCCAGTGCCTCGCCGTGGAGCCCGCCGAACGTAAAACCACCCGACATTAGGTAGTGGGCTAGGTTGGCCATTTCGGTTTCGTTGGGCCCGCCATACGGGTAGATGATGGGTATTTCCATCAGGCTCGGGTCATCGTACGTGACACGGCCGAGGAATTCGGCCTTGAGCCCGGTGTATTCGTTGACCACATCGCGCAGCCGGTCGAGGGTTTGGGTGTTGAGTCCAGCGTTGCCGGATAATGCCCGCCCAGACACGACTGAGGCAAACTTGACAAAGCCCTTGATGGCCTGCTTGTCCGTGGCGTCTTGGACGATAATGGCGCGGTAGCGGCCGGTGTCCATGTTGTTGACGTCGAGCATCTCTAGGCCCATGTCGATTTTGTGCTCGGAGGTGCGGGTGCTAGTCACGGCTGCGGCCGTTAGCTTAGGCTCGATAGTCATAGTACTCGTCGGGCTGAAGGCGGATTGCCCGGACAGGCGAATCCCCGAGCCACCGACACCGGCGATTAGGCTGCGGGTGTTGAATGAGGCCGTGGCCTGTACTTGATCCATACGCGCTTGTGCGAGTTGGACTTCGCGGCGTGCGAGCTGACGCTTGGGCTGGGGAATTTTGCGCAGCTCCAGCGGCTTGGTCAGGCGCGGCTCGCGCTTGATAAACTTGGTCGTCAGAGGCCGGGGTGTCTTCTGCTCGGCTTCCTGAAAGGGGTTGATCGCCACGACGATGAGCAGGAGGGCCACAGCAGAGCCTAGGGCAATAAAGAAGCCCCGGCGCAAGCGGCGGACTAAGCTGTCGAGATCGAAATCCTGCGTGGGTGAAGCAAAGCGCGTGGAGACCCATTTCTTACTCATAATGAACTCCTCGAAGGGCGTTTTGGGGAAATGACCCGGTCTTGGACTTGTAGGCCATCTCCGCGTTTTTTGAGCTTCTTGTCGAGCTTGCGCAGCCGAGCGATGGCCATGGTGGAATCTACGTCAACCACCTCTATTTGCCCCACTTTCTGCTCTGATGGCCTAGGCCGCCACACGTCGAACCGCATTCGCTTCGTCAGCCCGTGCCGCGCACCAATGTTTAGCTGGACATGGGGCTTGCCTTTCCGTTCGGGCAAGACGGCTGCTATAAGGCCCTCTAGCGGCAAATTCGCGTCTAGGTCGGGGGCTAGATTATCCGCCAGTCCCTTTAACACCCCGCGGGCAGTAGCGAGATCGCTACTGGGCTTGGAGACGAACCAGCGCTCGGCGACGTTGAGTGCGCGTTCTGTGGCGGGATCAGCCATTTGCAAGCGAAGCAGATCGGCTAGAAAAGCCTGCGTCAAACCGGGATGGGATGCGCCCGGATATTTCCATGTATTATAAAGGAATAGCTGTTGGTCATAAGGTATCACGGCCGAGGAGTCGCGCAAGTCCGACCAGAAAATTTTGTCGCGGTGTAAATCCTCTAGCTTAACTTCGAGTTGACAGACGATGGAAGGCAGGGAAATGACCTCGTAAGACTGAGAGTCGCTTGGGCCGCCATCGTCTAATAGGCGCAAATTGTCGGAGTAGTGAATGACTTGATTGTGGTATGTTTTATGGGCTTTGTTGAAAGTGAAATGAGCGATGTAATCGATGGATTCTTGCCCGGTGGGATCGCGGGCCTCGCGGATGCTCGGCAAGCGCACGACGCGGAAGCGGCCTAAGTTGGTAAAGACATCTCTGATTGTGCGCTCGATTTCCAGCATCAGGCGGGGATGCTGCTCGGCGAGATGGATGGGCAGGAGCTCTTGCTCGACGAGATTGGTAAAGACCAAGCCGATGGTGTAGATGTGGGGCTGGGCGTTGGCTGGCTGGCCACCGAATACGAGAGCCAATCCAATAAGGGAAAGAGATTTCACGAAGTTGAATATGCGCTCGCGGTCAAGCCTTCGCTCGATGCGATCTAAGCGTTTGGACAACTTAGTAGCTCGGAGGATCCACTAGGCATTGGGTCAATAGGCTTTGATAAATCACAACTGACGTTGCACAGTGCCTCTACTCGGCTTCGTCTAGCAGGAGCCTAAAGGCTCCGAGGCTGGGCACCTGTAGGGCCGCCCGAAACAACTGCTTGAGACGCGGCGCATCGTCGATGGTCGCAAGGCGACTGGCTAACGGGGCGACTTCCTCTGGCTGAAAGCGCAGTTCCAACACTTCTTGGATGCTCTCGCGGATGCCTTGCTCAATGCCCTGCTCAAGGGCCTTCTCCGTGAAATACTGCACAATTGACGATTCGTACATGGTCTCCTCCGAAAGGATGGTCCTAAGTCGGGTAGGTGGAGACGGTTGCCCGTCCCCACCCCCCTCAGAACCGTGCGTGCGACTTTCACCGCACACGGCTCAAGCAAACCGGGCGGGTCTTAAGACCCGCTT
Organism: Candidatus Latescibacterota bacterium; assembly: GCA_022825835.1. Taxonomy (GTDB): domain Bacteria; phylum Latescibacterota; class UBA2968; order UBA8231; family UBA8231. The sequence continues at coordinate 39,594 of JAJDVZ010000016.1, read as the reverse complement.
CTCTATCGAAAGCAGTCCGAAACTTGGTAAACCCTCCTACGTCTCGCTCGGGTATCCCACTGCGCGTCCACGCAGGATTCAGTCTTTTCTTGCTCTTTCTGGAGTCGGTTCACCTGCCATACGTCAGCACGTTTTCACGTTGGGTATTGCCCTATCCAGCAGGTTATTGATTCCCTGTGCCTTTCGGCTGCTGGCTTTCGCTTCTTATGGCATCCTGTGCCCACTGAGGGGTTAGCCTTTCCTTGCGGTTGGGTTACTGATTACTCAGACCTCATTGGGGTTTTGCTTTTCCGCATAGATGAGATACAGTCGGGGTGGATACCCACTATTAGCCCGGGGCCAGTGGTATGCCTGTGGGGGCAAACGAAAACCCCCTTTCATTTACATGAAATTGAGCGGCTGATATATACCGCTTTTCACGTATGACCCATCCACCGTATCAATCGCTTTCGGTGGTCAAATCTTACGACCCTTAAATGGATTCACTTTCGTTTATCCGTCCGACTTTCGCCTTGCCCAGCTTCAGGTTGCGATTACTTGGCATTAGGCTTTTTGTATCCTACTTCAGACCTGAGAATTACTTCTCACGCAAGGGATACCGGCGATTATCCTGCATACTGGATAAGAGAGGTCAGACCCGAGGGTCTTGTCTCTCACTCAATCTAAGCGACTTTAAGCTCGACCTCGTTTCTGATTTATACGCTAATCCGCTCAAAATGGCAAGATCGGCCAGATAATATTGGCCTTGCGGGTTTCGTCCATGGGCACCTGCTGCGCCCGGTTGACGCACTGGCGCAGCCATGATTCGGCATCCACCCCCGCTGGCCGCTGCATCAACGGCGCAAACGGCAGCAAGCCCGAAGGCCCCGCCGTGAGAATGCCTTGACCATCTACCTCACTCAGCCGAATCACGCGGTATTGCACCAACACGCGAAAGCCGTGCCGCTGTTGGGTATAATATCCCGGATCGCTGCGGCCAGCGTTGGGACGCAAATAGATGACGTTGGAATAGATCGGCAGGCCGTGCTGCTCAATGCTGCGGCCGATATAGCCAGCCATGCGGCGGGGCATGGGCGGGCTACTGTCGGTGGTTTGGAACTCGTGATGGACCAACGCCTCCTCGTCGTTGATTTGCACGCGGATGAGGCTGTCGGTGCGATGGGTTTCGATGGTGGTTTGCTCGGTTTCTACAACGTCGAGGACTTCGACGTTGTCTTGCTGGAGTGCGAAGCGGGCGAAGTCTTGGGGGTAGGTGTGGATCAGGTGCTTAGCGATGGTATCGAATTCGGCCATGGGCGGTGCCTTGGGTTGCGGGTGGGATGGTACTCACAACAGGCAAGAATCGTGCCAAGGCGTCGGCTCAGAGGGAGGAGGGGGCTAGGAGGGGCTGGAGTGTAGCGGAAAGGATACAGCGATGGGAAGTTGAGGGCAAAGCTGCATAACATCAGATTCATAAGAAGCTATCTAAAGACTAGGGTGTGCTCTGCCTTGCAAAGCAGTCCGGTAGGGGTTTTCAGACAGCCTCTGGGAAAACGACACAAACAGGCCAGAACGTTTTGAGTGAACGGCTGGCTTCTCTATTTAGAAACCATCCGCTCACTATTTGCCACAGATGCTTCTAATTGCTCAAATCCGTAGAAAGTAAACGGGTGGTTCCCTATTGAAAACCACCCGTTGCTTGTTTGGCTAAGGGTTACAAGTAGGTGTACCATCACTACAAAAGCATTTACAATGATTGCCACAGGTGGCGTACTTGGGACAACCGTACACAGTTATACAACGGTACCCACAATCAGAGGTGCCTCCAATAGAACCACAATAATGCTCGTCAGCCCGGACGGTCTCCGGTGCCCCCAATAGGGCCGCACCTACCATTAGCACTCCAACCGTCCAAGCTACCGGCAACCCGCGACGGGAGCTTATGAACCCCGACTCATTAGCCAAAAATGGCTGGACGATCCCCGATTCGCTCGTCAGCAGCCGATGGATAAAGGCCAATACGAAATTCAAAGCGTAAAGCAGCATAATCTGCTCCTTGATTAAAGGTTGATAATTTGCGAACGCGCCTTCAGGAAGCTAAGTCGCACCGAAGGCGGACTGCAGGGCGAACACTCCCTTCCTTTCTCTTTTGTGAAAAGATATCACCCTCTGAGCCACTCTATCAGTCGGGTAAGCGGCAATACCGTATTACCAGCGAAAATAGCCGTCAACATGGCACCGCCGACTATAAAGGGCACAAATGGAAATGGATGTTCCAACGTCAGCGTGTCTCCGCTAGGCAAGCGGCCTTCGCCAGCCAGCTTGCGTAGGCGAGTGACCTGATTCTCCGAAAGAGGAGTACCCGACTCACACAACAGTTCCTCTTCTGGCCCCCGTAGCGTGTCGTGCGGGATCGCGCCCGGTCGAATCTCGCCTAGCGGGAACGCCTGCACAAAGCCTCGGCTGTGCCAATGCCGCAGCCGTAAATACCCCAATTCAAGCAGCCACAGTGCCCCCCAGAGAAAAAAATACGGCCATTTTCCGTCAGCAACCCAGACCAAGTAGAGTAACGAGAGCGCCCCCGGCCATAGCACCACTGGCCAGTATTTCCCCTCCAACCCCCATTCCAGCAGCCGATAGCCGATCACAATGACCACCAGCACTTCCAAATGGCTAAGCGGCCTGTTCAACACCATCATGGGAATCCACAACACCCATCCCAACAGCGCGGCCAAGGCCCAAGCAGCCAGCCCAAAATGACGCATGCTTGGGCGACCCTGCGCCTCTACTTGCTTCCAGTCTCTCCGCGAAAAGGATATGACCAGCAGGATCAGCAGGTAACACCAAAGAGCATTTATCAGCAGTGCCGGAGTTGTAGAATGCAGGGAAAGGGGGTCCACGGTAGGGCACAAGGTCGGCGGCAACGCCGCGCTAGCCGCCCAAAAGAGCTTGGCATCCCCCGGAGCCCATAAGCCTACTAAGGTCAGCGTCACCACAAGGACCAAACTAGTCAGCAGAACCCATCCTATTTGCGCCAGCGTGGTTTCCCCTAATAGCAGCATCAGACTCTGCCCCAATAGCCCAACCGCAAGCAACGCAACGGTACAGCGATTGGGCACTCGCCGCACTGTTAGGTCGGTATAGCTGACGTATATACCGATCCCTAGCAAGGCGGAGAGCATGAGCCACTCTACCCAAAACACCGGATCAAAAAAGAAGTTCATGCTCTATCCCTTCCCTGCCGAGCGGCTGTCCGCTGCCTGCGTTGCTTCAGGTGGTGACTCAGCTTCTTGGCCGCTGGACTGCTGAAGCAGCGAAAATTCTGGATCCTCTGCAGTCGCCAGAATGCCCAACAGCACGAGCCCAACGATGAGGCCAATGACGTGAAACCGATACGGTCGAACCACTAGTGTCCCCCCTTCGCTTTTTGGATGAAATCCATCACGATCCGTTCAATGCCGTTGCTCCCTACAGCCGCTTGACGCACAATGCCCTCTGAATCGATGAGCATTGCACTGGGAAACACAGCGGCCTGATAGAGCGGCGGAACGCTCTGCAGGCTATCGTATCCCACCGTCGCCGCGCTCTTGTGCTGAGCCATTTTGTCGCTCAGTTGTCTCCGATTTCCTAGTCCAATGACGACCACGGGTACATGCTGGGCGACCTTTTTTAGGGTCGGATAGGCCGCATCACATGCCTTGCTGTCCGAATCGGTAAAGTAGAGGAGCCATGTCTCCGCTCCCTGTTGGGAGGACACGCGACCTCCGTTTAACCCTGCGATCTCAAAGGCGGGAGCGGGCTTGTCCAACAGGTGATTATAATAATGGAAATGCTGACTTGGAAGACGATCCTTGTTGAGACGTACGCCCGCGCTAATGCACAAGGCCAGCAGTACTCCAGCCGCTAGAGATAGAGGAAAAACAGCCGAACTCGTTGCTGTATTTTTCGCTAAAACCATCTTCATCCCTTCGTCCTTTAGAGGGTAAATAGGGCCTCTTTCAACCGCCGTATGAAGGATACAAAAGAAATATACGGCCATGCAAATTCCATTTGTATGGTGTGATCTGGACAGTCCCGTATTGTATGGTGTGATCTGGACAGTCCCGTAAAACCGCTTTTTTCTTGACAGTTCTTGAGCGGGCGTTTATCATAAACCGTTCATTCAAACTTTTTCGTCCACTTCTCAATAAAGGAGATGCAGTAATGAAGAAGTTGACTCTTTTAGCCGCTATCGCGGCCTTTTGCTTTACCACGCTGGCCAATGCCCAGCCACCCGTGCGCTACTTTGACCTACCCAAGTTCACCCAAGCCCCCACGCTCGATGGCGACCGCGCAACCGTTGCTGACGAGTGGGCTGGTGCGCTGGAATTTCCCTGCTCGCCAGACCAGATCCAACTCGACGGTCAAGAGTTTGGCTGGCGTGATCAGGCGAACGGGCAAAGCGAAGTGAGTACTAACCAGCTCAATGAAAACGGCGAGACCGAAGTGGCAGGCGAGGGACGCACCAACGCTGATTTTGAGTCGGTACTCTTGCAGGCTTGGGATGACGAAGCCCTGTACTACCTCGCCGAGGTTAGCGATAATGTCCGCGACACCGAAGGTGGTGGTGAAGCCCGGGCTTGGTGGGAGCGCGACAGCGTATCGCTCTACCTCGATCTAAACAATGAGGACTGCGCGTGTGGCGACCCGGCCCCGAGCAGCTACGTCAATTTGAACGTGGTCAACTTCATGGCTGTGCCTTTCGGCTCCAACGAACTATCTGTCTGTTTGATCACTACCGTGGATAATGCGCGCGTGGATGTCCACGATCCCGACGCACTTGAGGGGTTTGAGTACGGCTTCCGCGACGCCGGCGACGAGTTTGGCGACGAGGGGGATGCGGACTACGTGATTGAAGGCAAGCTGCCGTGGGATACCTTCCTGCGCAACGGAAATCTCTATGAAGCTCCCACGGCTGGCTCTGAGATGGGCTTTGCTTGGCTACCGATTGATCCCGATGGCGAAGATGCCTACGGCGGTCAGATTCAGTGCGTGGCTTGGGCGGGCGGCAACATGTCCGAATTCGCCAACTGGGTCTTTGTGGATACGCCGGCTGGTCCGACGGGAACCGCAGTCGAAGAAGATTCTTGGGGCCGCGTAAAGGAGACCTTCGTCCAGTAATCAACGGCCTCTAAATAGGTTCTAAAACGGGAAGCGGGCTTGACGCCTGCTTCCCGTTTTTTTTTCTTGACCCACGAGCTTTGGCAAGCGTATGTTTTCGCCCGTTGATTTTCTATAGATACACGCGGTCGAGGCGAGGAAGGATTGACCATGAGCGAACCGATTACCCCGCAGCAAGACCACGACCGCCGCATTGGACGATTGGAAGGCATTGCCGAACAACTCAACTTCCGCTTGGACGCCATTGAACGAGCGGTAAGCGAGTTACGCTCCCGTATGGATGGTCAATTTCGCTGGCTAGTCGGCATTCAGATCACTAGTCTGATCGCCATAGGTGGCTTGCTTCTAAGTATCTACAGCAAGCTACCCGATTGATTCCAACCCGCCGGGGCTAGCCCAGTACAGGCCTTGGCCAAAGCACAAGGGTTTTCATGTTTATAGACGTCGTGTCCAAGCACTGGGTGGGGATATTATCAGTAGTTTGCGTTGGCTTATCTGTGCCAGCAGAGGCACAGCGCCATCCGGAATCTGGTGGCCCACTGCCCTATTACAACCCCACTCCTGGCACGCCGCAAGATCCGCCGTGGAAAAAGCGCCCTCCCTTTCTGCGCGGTCCCCAAGACCGTTATGATCGCGGGTTGGGGAGGGCCTTCCTCAACGCCGCAGTTAGCGTCCCCTATCTCAACTACGCCGACCAAAAGTACATTGCGTACTACCGCGAGACCGTTGCTTGGGCCACCCCGTCGGGCCGCTCGCCAAGGACCCGCAATGTGGGTTGGGATCGGATGGGCAACTACATGGGCGGCGGCTATCGGCGACTGCTGACGATAGAGGAGTCGCGCAGTGGCAATGACTTTAGTGGAGCTAGTTATATTGACCACAAGTATCGGTCGTTTCGGGTCGGCCACTATACGCACAAGGATTTGCACTGGACCGCCACGTTGGGCAACTTGGGCACGAGATCGGATGTGCGCACCATCTTCACACCGCTCACGCTAGTCAACAGCAAGCTGAATGTGCTGCGCATGGACATCAACTACAAGGAGCGCGACCGGGCGACGCTGCTCTATTCGCGCGGCGGCGATCAAGCCGGTGCCCAGTTGTTTTCCAAATGGGCGTTCGGCCAAGAAGGCGACGACGCTTGGGACAATTCTCCAGTGTTGCTCTTTGGCGGCCACTATCAGCGCGAAGTAGGTCGCTTCGCCAGCGTTGGCGGGACGCTAATCAACCAAATTATGGCTTCGCCGGCTCTGTCGCGGTCTAGTGCTTGGCGCGGCGATTTGCCCTATGAGATGCTCGGTCCCAAGACCATCCGCGTCTTTGTAGCCGACGACTCGCCCGACGACGCCCAGGCCAATGCCATTGTCTATGGTGTAGATATCGTTCTTGAAGGTACGCGCAATACAGAGCCGGTGCGCCTGACCAGTCTCGACGACGACCCGGACTATGATCCGTCGATAGAAGCCGGGCCGCCCGAAGGTGGTGTCGTTCACGCCGGTGGCGGGCGCGAGGCCGAGGGCAAGGTGCCGGTGGTTTATACCTTCGTCCTCCCGCCAGATGTAACGGTGCGCTCGACGCGCTTTGTCGCCGATGTGGCCGGCGATTATCGGATCGGCGTCAGTCAGACCCACGACTTCTTCAGTATCGATCGTCGAGGCAGCGCGGCTATCGCCGAGTCGGCTTGGCCAGCCCCTATTACCAAAGCCAACGAGCGGGCCATCCGGCGTCCGTTCAAGTGGTACACAGACGAAGACGAGGAGATCTATTACACTGTGGTCCGCGCCGATGGCAGCGACGGCACCGGGGCCAACCGGCGGCTGGTTTCTTTTGACTACGGCATTCCCACCGGGCAGAGTTTGGCCTCAATCAACTATCAGGTCGATTTGGTCGGGCTCGATCTCAGTGGCGAGGTGGCGCACAATCTGCAAAACTTCATGTTCCCAATCGGCAATAACGAAGGCCAGCGTAGCAGCGAGCGCGCCTTGGCGTGGTGGGTCAAGGGGGTCAAGGATCTGGTCGGTGGTTTGGCGCTGGGCGGTGAGATATACCGGATGGATCCGGCCTACGGCGGCGGGTACGACAGCTACCGAGGCGGCATGGCCTTCCACTACGATGGGCAGCCGGCACCCGGCGAGCGAATCACTACGGTCACCGAGGAGTTCCCCCTCCACGAAGACAACGACGATCACGACACCTTCCCAGACGAACACACCGAAGATACGGCCACTGCCGAGCCTCGTTCGCTTTATCCAGGTAATCCCGGTGCCCAAGTGTATCCGGGCCTCGACGAGAACGTCGATAACATCCCAGACATGGATCGCAACGAGAACTTTATTGTGGATTGGGACGAGGCGTTTCTGACCTACGATTCGGAGCCACCCGAATTTGTCTATGGCATCGACTTCAACAACAACAACGTGCCCGACTTTCGCGAGAACGACGATAAGCCGGATTACCCCTACCCGCGCGACCAAAAGGGTCGGCACATCTTCCTGCGCTACGACCGCTTGGGGGCTTGGGGCGAGTTCGTCAGCATAGGCGGTTACGACAACCGTCAGATCGCCGGTCCGGGCAAGTCTGAGGGGGTTTACTTCCGCTACGCATACTCGGTGGAAAAGCGCGGTGTTGGCGCACTGAAAATTAACTACGACGCCAAGCAGGTCAAAGACGATATCCCGGATCACACTTACGTGTACCAAGTGCCCATTGACGATATTGAGGTCATCAACTGGTTTAACGAGCCGGACGGCCCGCCTGAACGCGCGGGTTTTTGGCGGCCAGCGACGCCGGACGAACTGTTGATGCGCGACAGCTTTGTGCATCTGCTCTTTTTCGACAGCACCTATCAGGGATTTAGCGGCTTCAACATTGAAAACGGCTTCCTGTGGCAGCGCAACAGCCAAGCCGAAATTGAGCTTGAAGACGGCAGCGGGCTGTTGCAGCCCCAAGACGTGCGTTCGCGTTTTTCCATTGTCAACAAAATCGACTACACGCATAGCTGGGGTGCCTTCAGCGTTACGCCGAAGCTAAAGCATCGGACGATCTTTGAGCAGGTCGATAGCGAAGATGCGCCGAGGAAATCGTACAGCGACTTCATCCCCATCGTAATGGGGCGATACCAGCTCACGCCTAAGACTAACTTCCAGCTTGGTGTACAAGGGTTGCCCTTGCTGCCATTTAAGCACTGGGATCGCGGTTCTGAGGATGGGGCGTACAGCCAAATTGGGGCGTACAGCCAGACCGGGACGTATAGCCAGACCGATTATCTGGCCATGCTGAGTATTACCGCAGACTACTTTGGCATCCGCGACAATTCGATATTTTTCGGCTATCAGCGCACGCGGCGGGACTATAGCCATGCCGGGCGGCCCGACTCCAAGCAGGGCACCCTCTTCGTAGAGCTGATATCACCCTTCTAGGATGCGAATGCAGATGAGATACATTACAAAATACATTCACGTCCTCCTGTGCTTGGCCTTGGCCGCCGGGGGGTGCGCTACGCTCAAATCCTTCGAATCGCATGTGCAACAGGAGTACTTTATCGAACTAGAGCCGGTCCTACCCGATGGGGATACCTATTACATTGATCCAATCGACAGCTCGGTCGTATGGAGTGAGCAAGGGGTGCAGGTCAAGGTCAAGTTCTACGACGATGCCATGCTCGACGCCGAATACGACGTCCGCTACACGCCCTATACGCTCACGGGCGTCGAAATTCCCAGCTTAGACTATACGCCGCCGTTGTGGACCGTTTTTGAAATGACGGTGATCAATCGCACCCGGGAGCGGGTGGAGCTAGATCCCACGCAGACCATGCTGCGCTTGGACGATGGCCGCCGCTTGCTCTGTGGCCAAGGGGCGGGGAATTGGTACGACAAGGATGAGTTCTACGACTATTCCTATTTGAAGTGGGGGGGACAAGAAGGCAATGTGCGCTATCACGCCAGCTTAGATCGCGGTCCAATCTGGACTAAAAGCGCGTACCACCGAGAAAAGCCCGTGCGCAAAGGCTCTAGGTATGTCGGCAAGTTGACCTTCCCACCTCTGCCTGCAGAAACCAAGTCGTTTACCCTCGAAGTAAATGACTTCATTCTGGCCTTTGATCGCTTTCAAGTAGGGTACGGCAATCCGGTGGAATTTACCGACTTGAAATTCCACTTCAATGTCGATCACGGAGTGCGTTGGGTGGAGAATGAGTAAATGAAAAAGATGGTGAAATATCTCGGGGTGGTGCTGCTCGGCGGCTCGATGGCCTGTACTTTGAAATACGAGACACTCAAGGACACCAGTTTGCCGAATCCGCCGTCGGTGCCGATCAAAATATACGTCAAGGAATTCCCGGTCGAGAGCAAGGCCAACGTAGTCGATCCGAGAGCTGCCAATTCGGCTGGTAGCCAAGGAGGTACCCAGTATGTTACGAATGCCCTCGCCAGCGCGGGAAATCGCCTAGTGCAGATTACTCGGCCTTCGCGGATCGAGGATTTGTCTGGGGCCTTGTTGCGCGAACTCCGCAAGGACAAGGTGCGGATTCTCACGCAGACGGATCGGATCGAGGTGCTAGACGAAGACAGCGTGCGTCAAGTGAACAATCCCTTCGCGCTGGTGTCAGCGGACTCGGATGAGGCCGACTTGGAAATTAGCGGCACGGCTATGATTACCAGCCAGCGGGTGCGCAAGGTATTCTCCCCGCAGACGCAAAGAGTGCAGGTTGAGGTCTCAGTTAAGGATCTCAAAACCGGCAAAGTGAGCAAGAAAAGCCCAGTGGATGCCGGCATTGTCATGACCTTCAACTCTAGGGAGTTGGAGGAGGCCCTCGCCGTCGCCGTGGTGACCAGCCTGACGCAGAAACTGCTATTCTGAAGTGCTGAGGCTGGGTGCACTTTTGCTGTTGCTCGAATTCAGTCCGTGCCGTGCTGAATTAAAGACTTGGGTGGTAGATGCGGTGGAAACATTTGCCTTGGGAACGACCCAAGGTGTACAGGTGCATTCAGATAGCCTCGTCATCTTGGCGCATTTGGACGAGGATGTAAACGTGGCCTTGGGACGATCAGTGATCGACGATTTTGACAAGCCTGTGCCCCTAGCGGACGGCGCGATTGACCTCGTGCGGAGCGAGTGGATCTCGGGCACCAATCACGTGTTCGACAAGCAATTTACTGTCGATCTCGGCTTGGACCGGGGGATCAAGCGAGTGCGCGTGTTAGCCGGCGAGACGGCGCTGAATCAACCCGAGTATTTCATGCGTGGATACAGACTCGAAACAGCCGCCCAAGTGGCGCCGCAAGTTTGGCATCTTTTGGCGGAACAGCCGGACAATTTCGTCCTCAATGTAGATACGAGCGCAGATTCTACTTGGGCTGCGATTGACGAGCGCGGTGAGGCGATCCCGCGCGAGGGGCGCTTCGTGCGGCTGACAATAATCCGCCAAGACCGCAGCAACTGGGTCGCTCTCGGCGAAATCGAGGTATTCGGCGTGGGCTACATTAGCGAAGGCTTCATAGAGGATAGCTTGGCCCCGCCTATGCCGGTCAACGTAGGACAGATCCGCTGGCAAGTAGATCGCCCAGAGCGCACGGGCATTGAGTTGAAGGTGCGTGGGGTTAGCGCAGAGGGAACAGAGGGGCCTTGGGGAAGCGTTGCCGCGCACTCGGACGGGGAATTTTTTTACCGCGGAGACGAGCCGGTCGCGCGAATGGCGTACCGGGCCCGCCTGACGAATTCGGCCCCTTTTGTCAGTCCGGCGCTCAAGCGCATTGCCATTGACTACGATCCAGTCTTGGTCGCTCAACAGCTCTTGGCAGAGGTGGTTGCATCCGATCCGCTGCGCAAGGGCGAGGAAGCGACGCTGATCTACCGAGTGGAGATCGCGGCTGGCGTCGATGATTATGGGGTCGATCTCTTGCGCGTACAAGGCCCCCTACTTCGCGTAACAGCCGTGCGCGTCGATGGTCGGGAACTCGTGCCCACAGAGGATTACACTTGGGACCCAACGCCGGATCGGGAGGGGGTGCTGATAGAGCTTGCACCTAATGAGCAGGTCAATGGGGTGGCGACCATTGAAATTGAGGGGCCAGCGCTCTTTGTGCGCGACAAGACCGCCATGCGCTTTGAGGCTGGCAACAAGGCCCAAGGCGACAGAGACGGGTACGTGAACTGGCAGCAGGGGCAAGAAATGCCGGGTGCCACTTGGACGGTACTGGCTGCGGGAACGCCGTTGCAGCTCTTGGGCGAAGTGCAGGTAGAGCCGCGCCCGTTTTCGCCGTTTGCCGATGAGTACGTGCGCTTTGCCTTTGTCGTCGGCAATATCGAAGCGGGCCGGGAAGTCGTGCTAAAAATTTACGACTTGACCGGTCGGTCAATTCGCCAGTTGGCGCAGACCGGAAGCGCCCGGACCTATCAGTTTGAGTGGGACGGCCGCGATGAGAGCGGGCGCGTTGTCGAGCCGGGGCTCTATCTCTACGAGATTGGGATAGAAGGAAGCGATAAGGTGCGCCGAGGTACTTTTGTGGTGGCGTACTAGCGTCCTGTTGCTGGCTCTGGTTTCCCCGGTCGGTGCCGCTTTTGAATTTTCGGGACGGGGTGCCCAGAGTTCGGCACTGGGCGGTGCCTTTGCCGCCAGTATTCAGACGGCTGAGGCCGTTTGGTACAATCCGGCTGGCAACGCTCAGCAGCAAAAGTGGCTGGCTGGCACGACGCACGCGTTGCTTTATCCCGGGTTGGAGCAAAGTCCAGCCCTGAATGGTTTGTCAGTAACCGGGCCCTTGCGCGGCGGCGGTTTCCAACTAGGCGTCTCGTTTCTCGGTGCTGACGGCTGGCGCGAAGAAGTGATTGCTTTGGGCTACGGGCGGCCGTTGCACGAGCGATTCGCCTTGGGTGGCGGCTTGCGCACCAGCGCTTGGAAGGCTGGCGATCTGTCGCACCGGGCTTGGCACCTCGATGTAGGTGCAACGTGGGAAGTGGGTTTCATACACCCCTGGGCGTACCTGCGCTTGGCATTGGTCGCCAAAGGCTTAAACGGGGCGAACATCGCCGCGGGCGGCCAAGCCGCAGGCGACGAAAAGCCGGTCGTGGTTGCGGCGGCCTTGCTCAACTTGGCGGGACGAGAAGTCCTGCTCGACATTGAGCGCCGCGATGGGCGAATTGAGTTCAGGATGGGGTACGAGACGCGGACGGTGAGCCTCAACGGCGCTCGGTTCCGCATGGGTGGGGCCGCGGTTGGTTCGGGTTTTGACGAGAGAGAGCTCAATGTGGGGCTTGGCCACAACTATAAGCAATGGCATTTCGATTATGCTTATTCATACCCGATGCATCTCTCCGGCTATGGAGGCGTGCATCGGTTCAGCGTTGGGTATCGCCAACACTGAGTTTAGAATGCGACTGAAGACAGAATCTCTACACTGCATGAGGATAGCTGCCATGAGTAGTAATGCGAGAAAGAGAATGGTAAGGGCCGCGCTACTAGCGCTTGTGGGATTGGGAATGCTGGGTGCCGAAGCCGAAGCGCAGACCTTTCTGCGCAACCGGGATTTCCTCAACCTCGGCCATCCCGAACCGTATTTAAACTACGGGCGCAAGGAGTACGATCCCTATCCTTCGGTGATCAACGCACGCAATCGCTACGACCGCTTAGGCAATTACCTGTCGCGCGGCTTCAATGTCTTCACATGGGAATTTTCCCGCCCTGGGGAAAGTAATATCAATACCCGTACTGCCCAGTACTTGGGATGGTTTGCCAACTTGGTGATGCTCAACGACTCGTACAAGGGCTGGAACTACCGAGTGACCTTGGGCGAGGACATCCGCGCCAAGTTTTCAGATCTGACCTTTAGCGATCCGCGCTTCTATGGCATCTTGCTCGACGGCGCTTCCTCGGACAACAGGTTCACCCTGATGCTAAGCCAAGGCGGCGACATGTTGGGGGCCGCCAAGTTTTCGACCTTCAAAGCGACTCGGGAGACCTCGCCAGTGTTGATTTTTGGCGGCCACTGGGAGACTAAGCTAGGCAATGTGCTGCGCATGGGTGCCACGTACTTCAACCAGCACATGGCCAATACGGCCGACGAGAACGGCTCCTTCCTCAAGGGCGATACCCCCTACAGCATGCTGCCGCCCTCTTTCATCGAAGTCATTATCGAAGACGATTCGCCCGACGATATTGGCCGGGCGGCCACTGTGTACGATGTAGATGTGGTGGTTATCGGCGAGTCGCAGGGACAGCGGGTGCGCCTGACTAGCATTGAAGGCGATCCTGAGTACGATTCGAGTTTGAAGATGATCGATCCCGTCGGTGGAGTCGAGGGTGGGTTGTCGGTAGCCGGCGGCGATCAAGTGGTCTTTCGCTTCCAAATGCCGCAATTCAATCTCCCGGATGCCTCGGAGTACTCGGCCGATCCTGATGGCTTTGCGCCAGGCCTGACGATGAAATCCGTGCGCTTCTTGGCCGATGTCGAAGGCGACTATCGCATTTTGGTGCGCCAACAGCACTTGTTCTTCGACCAGCGGGCCCACCAAAAGAACGTGGACAAAGTGGCCGAAGGAGACGACCGATACGCTCCGGGCGGCAGGAGCTACGTCAATCCTTTTACCGGGCTGAAAGGCGACGACGCAATTAAACCACTCGAAGATGTGCTAACGGAAAATCCCGACGCCTTCAAGCAGTGGCCGGTGGTGCCGGATCCGACATTTACTCAGGCGCAGCCGTTTTTGCAATACAAGTGGGATCTGCTCGATCCGACTCGGGTAGGCTATACGGTCTTGCGCTCCGAGGGCAGCGACTCGGGCCGCAAGGTGGTCGAGTTCGACTACGGCATCCCCACCGGTCAGGCGCTCTACGGGTTGGACTGGGACTTAAGTCTCAAAGGGCTAAAAGTAAAAGGCGAGTTGGTCGCCAATCCTCAGTATTTTCTGTTCCCAGTGGGCAGCAATGCCGGCAAGCGCTTTGACAAGCAAGCCCTCGGCTATTTCCTCACGGCCCAAAAGGAATTAGGCCCGATCGAGCTAGGCGGCGAAGTTTTCAACCTAGATCCAGACTACAGCGGCAACTACGACAGCGCCCGGGGCGGTGTGGCTTTTTTCAGCGACGATTGCTTTGTGTGTCCACAGATGCAGGAAATGTTTGTCATGACCGATAATGACGACAACGATCAGTGGCCAGACGAGATGATTAACGAACTGCCGAGTGCGGAGAAGTCGGATTCGGGCATTTTCCCCGGCTTGGACGAAAACAACGACCTAATCCCGGACAGCGATCAAAATTTCAACGGGATCCCCGACTGGACCGAGCCGATCCTCTTTTACGACGCCGATCCGCCGGATTTCATCTACGGCATCGACTTCAACAACAACGGCGTAGTCGATTACCGCGAAAACGACGCATTGCCCGACTATCCATACCCACGGGACCGCCGGGGCGCTCACTTGGTGGCCACCAAGAAAGGCTTGGGACGCTGGGGCAAATGGGCCTCTGTAGGCTATTACACTATGCAGGAGCCGGCCGGTGGCGGCGAAGCCAAGGCCATCTACGCCCGCTACGAGCACAACTTCACCTCGCCCTATTTGGGCAAAATTCGCATCAACGAGGACATCAAGCAGGTTAAAGACGACATCCGCGACGACGTGTACGTCTGGGAAGACGTGGGTTTTACCCAGCGGATACCCAGTCCCTTCCCACATTTGAAAGGCCCGATGATTGAGGCGAAGGATCTCAATTCGCAGATTTTCCCGCCGGATGTCGATCCGCTGAACATGCGCAATAGCTTGGTCAATACCTTGTTCATCAGCTCGACCTTTCGGCAGCTTTCCAACCTCAACGTCATCAACAGCGTCCAGTGGATTCGCAACAGCAAAGCCGCAGACGAGTTCGACGACGGTACCCAACAGGAAGCGGGTGTGCTCTCGACCTTTGCAATGGTCAACCGGCTCGACTATACGATCAGTGCTGGCAACCTAAACATCCGCCCGATGTTCAAACACCTATTTTTGCGCGAGCATTCGACCGTACTCGAAGACGCCACAGGCGAGGGTAGTATTCGTTCGTTCTCGATCTACGCGCCGATCATCAGGACCCGTTTCGACCTGACGACCAAGTCCAATCTGCAACTCGGATTTCAGGGCTTTCCTTTCTGGCGGCACACTAACTTGGACCGGGTGGATGATAGCAACGATTTTAAGGAATGGACGCTGGTGCTGATGATGAGCAATCGCTCAGATCACTACGGCTACAATCTCGCCTCTCAGTTCGGCTTTATCAGAACCAGCCGGGAGTACGACGATGCCACTCGCGCTTCCGATAGCTTCGACAACTCGCGTCTCTTCTTTGATATTGTGGCCGGGTTCTAGGCTAGGAGATTGACACCATGATTCTGGTAAATCTGCTGCTAATTGCAGCGGTTGGCGTGGCTGCCAGCCTGAGCACGCGCTTCTTCTCACCGGTGGAATTGCAAGACCGCTTTGAGGAGGGGCAGAAACTCTATGCGCTCGGGGACTACGATAGAGCCATTGAGCGCTATGAGGTCATTCTCTCCACCGAGAGCAATGCCATGATCAACGTGGAGGATGTAACCGTAGCGGTTGACGAGTTCATTCTGCCGGTGCGCGTGGGTGCCACCTACCAGCTAGGCAATACCTACAACAAATTGGGTCTCGAAAAGTTGCAGCGCTCGCAATTTTTGCGCTCAGAGCAAAAGGAAGCAGAGGCCGACGCTCGCTACGAGGAGGCGCTGCAAGATCTCAACAAGAGCCGCGACCACTTCCGCACCCTAGCCGCAGACGAGCGCGTCGATGATCGCACCCGAGTGATGGCGCAGTATCAGATGATTCAGACTAGTTACCAGCTCAAGGAGTACGAGCAGGTCATTGAGCAGGGGAACGCGCTGCTGCACAGCTTCCCCCACAGCCTCTACGAGGCGTCCGTTCACTACGACCGAGCGTGGTCCTATTTTGAACTGGAGCGCTACGAGGAGGCCATCGCCAGCTTTAAGCAGGTGTTGATCTTGGCCCCCCGAGGCTCTAACGCCGATCGCTCGCTGTTCCAGATCGCCGAAAGCTACGACAAGCTAGGTCAGTACGAAGATGCGCTGGAGTTCCTCGACCGTCTGATCGCCCGCTACGACTTCGCGCAGATGACCGAGGAAGAAATCATCGAGATGACCACCCTCAAGCTCAAGGGCTTGGTCAAGGAGACGGCGCGTGAACTCGTCGCCAAGGCCCACCTGAAAAGGGGCGATATCTACGCGCACAACGGCGAGGCCGAAAAGGCCCTCGCCTCTTACGCCGTGCTCCCGGCCGAATACGCGGCCGAGCCGGTTTTGGTGCAAAATAGCTATATCCGCACCGCCGAGTTGGTGCAGAAGGAACAGGGCACGACAGCGGCCATCGCCGCGTACAAGGACGCCATAGAAAAGGTTGAAGACAAGCTCTTTCAAGCCCGCACACAGCTAACGGTCGCCCTGATGCTTTTCGACCAGGAGGAGTACCTCAAGTCGGCACAAGAATACGAAATATATCTCAATGCCTACGGCGATGTGGCCCGGCGCATTGGCTTCGACCGCTATAAGGTTCTCTTTCGCATCGCCCAGTGCCACCAAGAATACGGGCGGCAGATTCTCAGTGAAGACCCGGCTAGAGCGGACACGGAAATCGCCAAGGCACTCGAAGGCTACGACCAGCTTTTGAGCCAGAGCGAGGACAATGCCCTGATACCGGACGTGCTTTTTAACGCTGGCTTTGCCAACCAAATCCTAAAGAAAAACGAGGCAGCACAGCCGCTGTACCAGCGGTTAGTCGATGAGTATGCGGACCATCCGGCGGCTCCCAATGGCCTTTTGCAGTTGGCCCGCATCGCCTACGCCGCCTCCGAACTCAATCGGGCCGAGGAAATCTATACGTCCTTCCTCAACCGATTCCCGGATTCAGAACTGTGCAATACGACGCGGATGGAGTTGGGACTCACCTATAAGCGCCTCGAGGATTCAGATAGCGCCATCGCCGCCTATGAGACGGTGGAAGCGGGTTGGGACAAGTGGCCTACCGTGCAGGTCGAGTTGGCTGAGCTGTACATGGGCAAACAAGAGTACGAAAAGGCGCGCAAGGCCCTCGCTAACGCCTTAGATCGGGCCGCTGACGACACCCTAAAAGGCCAGATGCACTACACGCTGGCCCGGGTGCATTTCGCCGAGGACAATTTCGCCGGTGCGATCGGCTCTTGGGGACAGGCTATTGTGCTGAATCCGCCCACGCACATCCTGCAAAATTCGCTGCTGGCCCGCGGCGGTGCGTACTACGAGGTTGCCAAACAGCAAGACGCCATCGCCGACACGGCCCAGGCCCGCGTGAGCTATGAGGCATCGCTGGAGGATATGAAGGCCCTGCTCGAAAGCGATCCCGCACCCCAGATAAAGGACAGCGCCTTCCGCACGCTGGGAGCGGGGATGATCCGCTTGGGACGGCAAGAAGAGGCGGCTAGCTACTATCAAGAGCTCATTGCCGCGTCGGACGACCCGCAGGAACAGGCGACCTTTAGTATGCTCCTGACCGAGCTGTACTACGATCAGCAGGACTTCATCCAAGCCGAAAAATTCGCTCGCCAGCTCCTCGACATGCAGTTTGAAGACGATAATCAGGCGGGTTACTACCGCAAAGAACGCGCCTATTCCATTATCGGCAATGCGCTGTTGCAGCAAAAGAAGTACGAGGAAGCCGCCCGCATCTTTGCCCAAGGTCTCAAGCGCTATCCGAATTCGGGCGAGAGCGGCAACTTGGCCTTCTCCAAGGGCTTTGCCGAAATCAGCTATGGCGACTACGAGACAGCAGCCAAGAGCTTCAAGTCCTTTGTTGACAAATATTCGCGCAACGCCAACCGCATTCACGGCCAGTACTATCTGGCCCACAGCCTCCAAGCTCTGACGCGGTTTAAGGAGGCCGCGGCCGCTTTTACCGAACTGGTCGAGCGCTATCTCCAATCCCAATACGAGGAAGAAGCGCTTTTTCTCATTGGCGAAAACTACTACAACGAGCAGGCCTTTGCCGAGGCCGTGATCGCATACCAAGCCCTCTTGGCCAAATATCCCCAAGGGCCATACGGCGGGTCGGCGCAGTACGCGTTGGCTTGGTCCTTTGTCGAACAAGAGGAGATGGAGCAAGCAGTAGGCGCGATGCAAGACCTAGTTGCCAATTACCCCGAGAGCGAATTCGCCCCCAAAGCGCAGTTTACCATTGGCGACTACTACTACAATATCCAGTCTTATGACGAGGCCATGGCGGCCTACGAGAAAGTACTCAAGCTATATCCCAACTCCGAAGAGGCGTCGCGGGCCACAACTTTAGTGGAAGAGCTAAGCGAGATCCAGGCCAGCTTTAGCTACAACGAGGCCATGAAGCTCTTTGAGGCCAAAGACTACGAGCGGGCCGTGCCAGCCCTACAGCAAATTATCCGCGATTACCCCGGCACCTATACGGAATTGGCTGCGTACTGCAACTTGGGGCTGGTCTATGAAATCACGCGCCAGTGGTCGCAGGCCGTGGAAAACTATCAGGTAGTAGAAGAAAAGGGCGGGGACAAGCCGGAAAACGCCGACGTGGTCAGTTTTGCCAAGCTGCACCGAGAATGGATTGTGGAAAACCGGCTCTAGTGAGCTTTTAACGCAACGCAAAGTAGGACACAATACCGGGAGGTTGTAATGGAGCAGAATTTTTTAGTGGACCAGTTTTTCAAGGGGGGGCCTATTATGTGGCCCCTGTTGCTCTGCTTGCTGATCGCCCTAGCCATCATCATCGAACGGCTATGGCGTCTGTTGGCGGTCCCGGGCGAAGAGGAAGCCGAACAGCAGCTCAATGAGGCCGAGGAAGTGCTCAGCAGTCAAGGCGAAAGCGGAGCCGTCGAGTTGTTCCGGCAGGGTAGTGGCGTGCTCAACTTCATCTTCGCCGCGCTGGTGAAGCGCTACGATACCTTGGTGCTGGAAAATCGCACGGATCTAGAGGACATGCGCCAAGAGTTGATCTTGGCTACTGAGGAGGCTGGCGAGATGTACTTAGGCCGTCTGCTCAACGCTCTGGGAACCATTGGCGTCCTTTCCCCGCTGATGGGGTTGTTGGGCACGATCATGGGTATGATTAATGCCTTCGACGCGATTGCCCGCGCCGGGGCTGGCGATCCGGCGGCTGTGGCCAGTGGCATCTCTGAGGCCCTGATCACGACGGCTAGTGGCCTTATCGTCGCCATTCCGACCATCATCTTCCACCGCTACCTCTCCGGCCGTGCGGAAAAGGTCTTCAAGAGCGTGGAACTATACTGCCACGCCTTCGCCAATACCCTGCTGGTGCGCTTCCAAGCCAGTCAGCAGGAGGCCAGCTAGGCAGAAAGAGACGCGGCGATGCGGCAGAGACGAAAGAGCGGATTCGGCAAAAGTGCCTTCAAGACCTCGGAAAACCCGGATCTGACTCCGCTGATCAACTGCATGTTCTTGCTGTTGGTTTTCTTCATGGTGGCGACCACTTTCGTCAACCCCAAGGGCCTGAGCGTAGATCTGCCCGGTGGCGAAGGCGAGTCGAGAGCAACCAAGGACATGAACATCGTGATTGACCCGGATCAGACGATCCAAGTCAACGGCGAGGTTACGGATAAGGCGAGATTGGCGGAAAAGATTCGGCAAGTCATTGAGACTGACAACACCAAGAACGTGATCTTGGAGTCCGCGCGCTCCATACCGCACTCCTATGTGGTGCAGGTGATGGACATCGCCCGCGGCGAGGGTATTGAGGCCATCGCTTTCGCCAAGAGCGGAGAAGGATAGCGTCATGGCTAGACGGAGACAGTCGCTGGCCGAAAAAGCCGGCGAATTCGAACTGAACCTGACGCCGATGATCGACGCAGTGTTCCTGTTGCTGATCTTCTTTATGACTACCACGGTCTTTGTCAAGGCCACTCAGCTCAAGATCGAGTTGCCCGACTCGGTTCACTACGATCAGCTCAAATCCGAAAAGAAGCTGAATCTGCGCATCTCAAGCGAGGGCCAGCTCGAGATCAACGGGCAGCTTGTGGCTATGGGGCAGCTAGCGAGTTGGTTAGAGCGCGAGAAGGTCCGCACCGGCTCATCGACGCTGATTATCACTGCGGACGCGGATGCTGCACACGGCTATATCATCGACGCAATGGAATCGGCTACCATGGCGGGTGTAGGACAAATCGACATTGAGACCGAGGAACCAACCAATTGACAATAGCAGGCAAAAAGGGAGTTACAATTTTATGAGAGCGAGGTACATGGCGCTCGTCGGAGTAGTGGCGCTCGGGCTAGTCTGGAGTTGCGGGGGATTAGTACCACCCCAACTCGAGTACGACCTGCACGTGATGCCCATCCTGCCCGAGGGCCGCGGCGATTACACCATCGATCCGGACGACAGTTCAACGGTCTTTAGTAAAGAGGGACTTTTAATCCGGGTGCGACATCTGAGCGATGCCGAGCTCAACGAGCGCTTCCCGCCCCTGTACGATGGTCGCCACGTCAACCCTTATACCCGGGACGACATCGATCCCGAAAAGGGCTATATCCCTCCGCGGTTTACCGTTTTTGAAGTCGAGGTCATAAATAAGACCTATGCCAAGATCGAATTCGATCCGGCCAAGGCAACCATGGAATCGGGCGGCGAGACCCATCGCTACTACGATCCCGGGCGCGAGGGGGCCGTCGTGTTGGGGGGTAACAGCTTCACCAAGTACTACAAAATGGAGTTGGGCACTTCGGGTAATGAGCGCGAAATCAACTTGGAGCGCATGGGCATTATCTACAAGACGGTCTTTCATCGCCATCGACCGATCTTCCGCGATAGCAGCCAAAAAGGCATGTTAGTCTTCGATCCGTTGTTGCCAGAAAACGACGAGTTGCTGCTCACATTCCACGAATTTGTGCTGTCGTTTGACGCCAGCGGTAATCCTGAAGAGACCATCGACGTCGAGTTCCGCTTTGCGGTGGATCAAGGAACGAGGGAAGAGGCCAGCGCGGGCGGAGCGGGTTGAGTCCCGACGCTGCCCCACATCTGGATAAGTACGTATGGCAGGATATTTCATTGCGAGGGGCTGGACCTTCCGTCTAGCTCCTCTTTTTATGCACAAACCGCTGTTGGTCGGCCTGCTAGTCGGGGCCTGCATTAGCTGTGGCGAAGAGCAGCCGGACAATGCCCATCTGTTGGCCAAGGTCGGCGAGGTCGAGATTACCGCGGCCGATCTGCGCACCTTTGAGGCCAATCTCAAAGACGCCACCATGCGCTCGCAGCACCGGGACAACTTGCAAACGCTCATTGACCGCGAGGTGTTGCTTTTAGAGGCCAATGAGCGGGGTTTGCAGCGCGACGAAGAGGTCTTAGCCGAACTCGCCAAGCGCGAGACCAAGGCCCTCGCCGACGCGATGTTGCGGCGCAATGTTGCAGCCAAGGTCTCAGTAAGCGAGGACGACATCGAAAAAGCCTACGCGCGGCCCGGGTGGGGAGAAAAGGTCACCACCATGGAGATTTTTGTGCCCAACCAGGAACAGGCGCGTCAGGTGCAAGTGCTTTTGGCGCAAGGCGAGGACTTTGCGGAAGTAGGCCGTCAATTCGCCGCCGACCTCTATTACGGCATGAATACCGGCGAGATTCGGCGGCAGGCCTATTCGCCCTTCGACAGTCCCCCCTCCTTGGCGGGAGCGGTCTTTGCCCTGCCTGTGGGCGGCGTGACCGAGCCGATCCCCTTGCACGGAGGATTCATCATTGCCAAAGTGGTAGAACGTCGTCGCGCTGAATTGGTCGAGGTTGAGGACGGCATCCGCAAGGCACTCGGCGACGAGCAGCAAAAGCAACTGCGCGAATCGTACCTGCGACACCTCAAGTGGGATTTGGACACGGTTTTCGATGCTGAAGGCATGGGTCTAGTGGTCAGCGTCTTACAGGGTGCGATCCGCTATGCGGATTTGGGCGAGGTCCAGCGCCAACACCCGGTCTATGCTTTCGAGGGCTTTCGGATGGACGTGGCAGAGGTATTAGAGGCCGTGCGGCCATCGGGCCAACTGTGGGCGACAGCCACAGCCGACGCCGTCAACGAGAAACTATCTGAGGACCATTTCCCCACCCGCCTCATGGCCCACGACGCCCGGCGCAAGGGTTTTGATAAAAGCGAGGCTTTCGCTCAGTCGCATGAACTAGCGTTGGGCAATCTGATGCTGATGAAACTGCGCGAGCAAATCTTGACCGAGACTCCCGCGCCGACCGAGGACGAACTGCTGGCCTTCTACGAGGAGCATAAGCGCCGTTTTCGCAGCCCTCCTCACGCGCAATTAGAGGAAATTTTGCTCGAGACCCCGAGCGAGGCGCGTCAGATCGCAGCCCAGATTGAGGCAGGTGCCGAGTGGTCGGAGCTAGCCCGCGTGTTTAGCCAGCGCCGCAACGCCGAAGATGGCCTCCTGTACGTCTCCGAATCACAGGCCCCCTTTTTGGGGGAGGTTTGGATGAATGCGGTGATGAACGCCGAATTGCACCAACTCCAAGGGCCGATCCAGACGAGGGGAGGATATTCGATCTTCCGGGTTATCGAAAGGTACCCAGAGATTTACCACGGCCTAGAGCTAGAACGGGTGCGGAATGCGGTGGAGCGGGATGTGCGGGAGCGCATGGAGCGGGAGTTTTTCAACAGCTATCTGCGGGATTTGCGCCAAAAATACGCCGCGCAGATAGACGTGTACGAAGAGCACTTGCGGTATTTGTAGAAATTAAGAATTAGGAATTACCCCCGGCCCCAATTCGTAATTCCTAATTCTCAATTCGTAATTCCTAAAAACGAGGGGAGCGATTTTTGTCACAGGCCAACGCCCAAGAGCGCTTCGCGGTCATGCCCGCCGATGCCCCCTTTGAACCGGGCTTCAATGCAAAGACCCTGTGGGCGGCGCTCTTCGTCGGCTTTGTGATGTTGCCGGGCGCGATTTACCTCGGGTTGGTGACCGGGATGAGCATGGCCGGGGGTGCCGAATGGGTGACGCTCATTCTCTTCATCGAAATGGCCAAGCGCACCTTCGTATCCCTGCGGACTCAGGAGATCATCATCCTCTACTGGGTGGCCGGTGGCTTGGTGATGATGGGCGGCAAGCTGGGTACGGGGGCCGATCTCTTCGGCGGCCCATTCGGCGTGTTGATCTGGGATCAATATCTGATCCAATCGCCCCAAGCCGACGGACTGGCCGAACACATTCCAACTTGGGTCGTGCCCCCGCGTGGTTCGGAGGCGCTCTTAGAGCGCAGCTTCCTCGACAGCGCGTGGCTCAAGCCCATCGCGATTCTCCTCTGCGCCGTTGCACTGCAACGCGTCAACGCCCTGTCGTTGGGATACGTGCTCTTCCGCATCACCCACGACATCGAGCGTCTTCCTTTTCCTATGGCATACGTGCAGGCCGGCGGTGCCACCGCCCTCGCTGAAACCTCAGCTAAGCAGGAGGGCTGGCGCTGGCATGTGTTCAGCACCGGGGCTTTTATCGGGGCAGTGTGGGGCGTATTCTACGTGGTGGTGCCAACGCTGTCGTCGGTTTTTTTGACCGAAACCGTGTCGATTTTGCCGATCCCCTTCATCGACTTCACCGTGCCGCTAAAGGCGGTTTTGCCCGCTGCGGTCATCGGCTTGGCTACGGATTTGATCCACGTGCTGTTCGGCCTCGTGCTGCCGTTTTGGGTCGTGGTAGGGGTGTTTTCCTCGTCGATTGTGGTCAACTTGATCGCCAATCCCATCCTCTATGCCTACGGCATCCTGCACACCTGGGAGCCGGGCATGTCGTCAATTCCCACCCAGATCGCCAATACCTTTGACTTCTGGCTGAGTTTTTCGCTGGGCGGGGCCATCGTGGTCGCGGCTATGGGTTTTTATACGGCGGGTAAGGTCTTACTCGCCGTCGGCAAGGAGCGCGCCCCGGCTCGGGAAGCTGGTTCGGGACCCAACCCCGAGCGCGGCGACATTCGCATTGTCATGGCCTTGGGGATCTGGGCGGTGAGCACGCTGGGCTTCGTGCTGATGGTGTACTATTTGGTGCCCGATTTTCCTTGGTGGATCACCGCGCTCTTCGGCTTTGTGTGGACGCCGATCTACTCGTACATCGGCACGCGAATGATCGGCCTGACGGGATCGCCGCAGGGAGTGACTTTTCCCTATTTGCGCGAGGCCAGCTTCTATTTGTCCGGCTACCAAGGGGCTGGGATCTGGTTCGCGCCGGTGCCGATCTTCCAGTGGGGCTACGAGGCGCAAGTGTTCAAGCAGCTAGAGCTGACGCGCACTCGCTTTGGCAGCATCGTCAAGATGACGGCCCTGACCTTGGCGGTCATGTTCGTGTGTAGCTTCCTGTTCTGGTCACTGATATGGAAGTTAGGGCCGATTCCCTCCTCGGCGTATCCGTTCGTGCAAAAGATGTGGCCCTTCCACGCCACCATGCAGGCGTTCTGGGCCAAGTCCACGCTGCCGGGCGCGGGCCAGAGTTTGGTGACGCAAATTATTCGCTGGGATTACATTGGGATAGGGCTGGTCTTTAGCGGTGCATTATACGCGCTGCTGAGCGCACTCAGTGCGCCGCTGGGAATCTTCTATGGTTTTGTCGCCGGCCTCGGCGGCTGGCCGCACTTTGCCATTCTCAACTTCGTCGGTGCCTTGCTGGGCCGCTTCTACTTGCAAAAGCGCTTTGGACCCGAGCGCTGGTACGCGTACGCGCCCATCGTGCTGGCCGGGTACTCGTGCGGCGTGGGTTTGATTGGCATGACGTCTATTGCCATTGCGCTGATTTCCAAGGCCGTGTCGCAGGTCGTGTTCTAAGAAGGTATCCGCAGATGAACGCAGATGAACGCAGATGCGGGATGACGTGGCTTGGAGTACACCCGGAATTTTCAGACGGCCTCTGAGGGGCTTCACGGTGAGTCGCGCACTGGTGTGCATGGCCCTGTTGGCACTTGGTTGCGGCCAAAAGAATCCGGGGCAAGACAGCGAAGACCGCGTGGTTGCGTCCACTCCACCCGAAGAAGCTCCTGCTACCGAAGATACCAGCGAAGTTGCCGAAGAAGCCAGCGAAGTTACCGAGGTCAACAAAGCCGATCACGCCATGGTCCTCGTGCCCGAAGGCCTTTTTGTGATGGGTTGGGACGCGGGCGACCCAGACGAGCAGCCACCGCACCCAGTTTTTCTTTCCGCGTACTACATCGACCAGTTCGAGGTCACCATAGGACTGTACCGGCGCTGCGTGGAGGACGATGCCTGCGAAGAGCCAGCCTACGCCCCCAACTGCAATTGGGACAAAGACATAGACGACACGCATCCCATCAACTGCGTGAACCGCCAACACGCGCTCGACTATTGCGCGTGGGCTGGCCTGCGGCTGCCGACCGAGGCCGAATGGGAGAAGGCCGCGCGCGGCAACGACGGACGCAGATATCCTTGGGGGTACGAGTTGGAAGGCGACGAGGCCAACTGTCGCGTTATCGCCGGAGCGACCGAGCCGGTGGGCAGCCGTCCCGCTGGGGTGTCGCCGTACGGGGCACACGACATGGCGGGCAATGTGTGGGAGTGGGTGTCCGATTGGTACGGGGACACGTACTATGCAGAAAGTCCACGGGACAATCCGCAGGGGCCGTTGCGCGGGGAGTTTGGGGTACTGCGGGGTGGGTCGTGGTGGTTTGAAAAGGAGTCCCTGCCCGCGGCGAATCGGGAAGCCTATGATCCGCGATTGACTGATATAGATATTGGGATCCGGTGTGCGCGGGATTTTTGAGTTGGGTGTTAGGGCGATCTGGCTATTGCTCGTCGCGCTGGCAGGTTGTGGCAAAGATCCGGTAGCGCCGGTCGTCTTGGAAGAGGGCGTTGTCATTGCGTCGTCGGCAGATATCGCGGCCCTTAGGGAAAGAGGAGGCGCTGCGTACATCATTGACGGCGATTTGCAGATCGTCGGGAGTAGCTTAGTTGCGCTGACGGGTTTGGAAGGGTTAAGGCGCGTCGAGGGCAGCGTCGAGATTTGGTTTAACGACCGCTTGGAAAGCCTAGCGGGGCTGGAAGGGCTTGAAAGCGTAGCGGGGTTAGGTCCGGCGGACGCACCACCGCCTTTGCCCACGCCCGCGGCTAAGGCCGCTCATGTGGTGGAAGGACTGTTGATCTTTGAAAATAAGGCGCTGCGCTCGCTCAAAGGGCTGGAAAACCTCGCTTCTGTCAGCGGGGGCTTGGCGCTCGTCCGCAATGAGTCGCTTGCGTCCCTGACAGACATGCCACATCTCGTGGAGATCGAAGGCAGCGTGGACATCTGGTTCAACGACGCACTGCAAAGTCTGGAGGGCCTGCACCACTTGGTCCGTGTGCGGGACTTTTTGGAGGTCAGTGGCAATGGCGTACTGAGAAGTATAGACGGGTTGCGCGGCATCGGCCACGTGGGGGCGGATTTGATCATCAGCAACAACGCGCTACTGCCCCAATCCGAGGTGTGGGCCTTTGCCGAGCGGCTGACAGCCGAGGGATTTGCCGGGGCGGTGATAGTCCAAGGTAATCTGGACGATTAACAGCCCTTACTTACGCACTAGGCGGATGCGGTGATTGCGGGTATCGGCGATGTAGAGGTTGTCGTGTGGGTCGAGTTCGATGCCGTAGGGGCGGTTGAGCAGGGCAGCCTGCGGCGGGCCGCCGTCACCGCTATCGCCAGATTGGCCGCACTGACCAGCTACGGTGTAGATCGCTCCGTCGAGGTCGATGCGGCGCACGCAGTTGTTGAAGGTGTCGGCGACAAAGACCCGGCCCTCGGAGTCAATGGCCACATCGCAGGGCCAGTACAGAGAAACGTCGAGCGCGTCGGCTCCGTCTTCGCTGTCTCCGGGCTGGGGTGGGGAAGTGTAGTCGGCGATGGAGCCGATGTTCCGCGCTGCGTTGCCGGCGATGGTGGTGATGATGCCGGTCGCTGCTTCGACCTTGCGGATGCGGTTGTTGTACGTGTCAGCGAGGTAGAGGTTGCCGAACTCGTCCGTGGCAATGCGGCTGGTGGGTGGAGCGGCTTGGCTTACGGGTGCCCAGATTTGGGCTTGGTCTGCAGGCCCTCCGTCGCCGGAAAAACCCGGCTCGCCGGTGCCGACAACCGTGCGTATGGTCCCGTCGAGGTCGATTATGCGGATGCGCTGGTTTTCTTGGTCGGAGATGTACATGCGTCCGAGAGGGTCGAAGGCGGTAGCGCTTGGTAGGTTGATCGTCGCTAGGGCTGCGGGCCCTCCGTCGCCGCTGTAGGTGCGCTCGCCCGTGCCGCAGATCGGCTCGATATAGTCGGTGGCAAAGTCGTAGCGCAGGATCATCGAGTTGTGCCAAGCCGTGAGTATTAGGCGTCCGAGTGGATCGAAAGAGATGTGGGTCGGATGGTTGAGGCCGATCTCGCGCGCCCGGCCGGCCGGGGCGTCGCCGAGTTCGCCGGTGCCGATCAAGGTGCGGATGCTGTCCTTGGCGACGTCCCGGTACCGTGGATTCCTCTGTCGCGTCTGGGTGAGGACGCTGGTGGTGGTGACGCGGACGCGGTGGTTGTTCCAGTCGAGGATGTAAAGCCGTCCGTCCGGGCCGTAGGTCAGGTCTTGCGGCAGGTAGAAGAGTGCTTGACTCAGTTCCGCTTCTTCGGGGCCTTTGCCGGCGTCGCCGGTGCCAGCAAAGGTTTCGATGCGTTCGTAGGGGCTGCTAGGGCCAGTAGGTGCATCTCCGCAGGCGGATAGGATGAGTAAGAGTGCTAGGTAGATCATGGCAAGACGACTCGGCGGATGCGGTGGTTGTAGGTGTCGGCGATATAAAGCCGACCCTGCGGGTCAAAGTCGAGCCCGGCAGGTCGATTGAGGGCTGCGCTGAGGGCGGGTCCGCCATCGCCGGAAAATCCTTCCTCGCCGCTGCCAGCAACGGTTTCAATGATGCCGGTCGCTAGGTCGAGGGCGCGGATGCGGTGGTTAAATTCGTCGGCAATGTAGAGCCGGCCGTCGGGACCAAAGGCCAAGTCGCGGGGATTGTTGAGATCGGCGCTGAGAGCTGGTCCACCGTCGCCGCCGCTATCAGCCTTGCCCGTGCCAGCCACTGTTTCGATCTGGTCGAGGTCAAAATCAACGCGGCGGATGCGGTGGTTGAGGGCGTCGGCGATGTAGAGTCGGCCCTGCGGACCAAAAGCCAAGGCCCCGGCCGGGGGTGGGTTGGCTCCGGCTGGCATCTGGAACTGGGCGTCGCGCGGGCTGCCGCCATCGCCGGCGAACCCAGCCACGCCGGTGCCTACGACAGTAGTGATAATGCCGTCGAGATCGATTTTGCGCACCCGCTGGTTGCGCTGGTCGAGGATGTACAGCCCGCCGTCCGGGCCTAAGACCGTTTGCGGCGGCTGACTCAGCAGCGCGTCGCGGGCCGGACCGCCATCGCCGGCAAAGCCCGGACCCGCACCGCAGATGACTTGAACGAGCCCAGTCTGCGGATCGTAGAGGCGCAGCTTGTGATTGTGCCAAGCCGTCAGCAGCAGGGTGCCGTCGGCCAGCGGTAGGATATGGGTCGGGTGGTTGAGGTGGACCTCGGTGCCGGGCGCGCCGGGCGGTACTTGGTCGGATTCGTCGTAGGGGCCGTCGCCGACGAAGTCCGTGCCAATGACGGTGACGAGGGTTCCCGCCGGGGTCACGCGGCGCACGCGGTGATTGTTCCAGTCGAGGAGGTAGGTCTGACCCGAGGGAGTGAAGGTGAGATCGACGGGCCAGTAGAAGGTGGAAGCAAGCAGCGGTTGATCGTCGCCGTTGAAGCCAGCTTCGCCCGTGCCGGCCCAAGTGCAGATGGTGCCGGGCGCGTCCGTGCAGCGGGCTTGCGGACTGCTGTCTGGGCCGGTGCTGTTGGAGCAAGCCGTCAGCGACAGTGCGAGGATAAGAGGTATGAAGCGGTTTGTGGACATAGCTTAGTACATTGATGCGCAACCTTAAATATATAAAAAAGAACGCTGTAAATCATCGATTGCATAGGGGTGGTATCACATGACTTTGCGCTCGGCCGTGCTGGGGATTGTGGTCGTGATGGCCATTGTCATGGGAGCGCCCTATTCGATTTGGATGGTGCGCTCTTCGGAGATTACGTGGTCGTATTTTCCGACTAGCGCCGGTTTTTGCTTTGTGGTGATTCTGCTGGCGAATGCGCTGGTGCGGTGGGTGCGGCCCACATGGGCGTTGCGGCCCGCCGAGTTGGCGATCATTGTGATCATGGGCTTGGCGGCGACCGGGATTCCGACCTTTATCGTCGGCACCCTGCTGGCGATTATTTCATCGCCGTACTACGGAGCTACTCCAGAAAACGATTGGGCGGGCAACATCCATCCCTACCTGCCCGATTGGATCGTCCCCCGCGCCGACGGCGACGCCATGCGTTGGTTCTACGAGGGGCTGCCCAAGGGCCAAGCCCTGCCCTTTGATGTATGGATCGGGCCGCTGTTTTGGCTGTTGAGCCTAATCCTGACCGTGTACTTCGCCTGCTTTTGCTTGGTGGTGATTTTTCGCCGCCAATGGGTCGAGCACGAGCGGCTGGTCTTTCCGCTGATGGAGATGCCGAGGTTGCTAATCGACGATGATGGGCGGGCGATTGTGCGCTCCAAGGGGTTTTGGATCGGCGCGGCGATTCCACTGGGAATGATCCTGTTCAACATCATTGGCTCGTTCTACATCGGCTTTCCCAAAATCAACTTCAACCACGCCGTCAATCTGCAACTGAGCCGGGAGTTTCCCACCATCAGCCTGATGCTCTACTTCCCGGTGATCGGCTTTATGTACTTGGTCAGCACCAGCGTTTCGTTCAGCATCGTGTTCTTTTATCTAGTAGCCGTGGTGCAAGAGGGGATTACCAACCGCATCGGCTACGACGTGACGCGACCCGACGCTTTCGTCTGGGGCATGCAGTCGCTTTCTTGGCAGGCGTGGGGCGGATTTACGGCAATGGTGCTGTTGAGTTTGTGGATGGCGCGGGGTCATTTAGTGGCGGTCGTGCGTCAAGCCTTGGGGGGACGGCGGACCTTAGACGACAGCGAGGAAATGATTTCCTATCGCACGGCGGTCTGCGGATTCGTGGCCGCGTTGGTCTATATCCTCGGCTGGTTGTGGAGGTCCGGGATGGATCTTCACATTGCCGCGCTGTTTATCTTCGGGGTGTTGGTCGCCTACTACGGCATCACGCGACTGGTGGTGCAGGCCGGGGTCTATTTTTTGACGCCGCCGGTGGGGGCTCAGGCTTTTGCACTGGCGATAACCGGCACGAGTATTGGTGGGCACAATTTGGTGGCGCTGGGGGTCTCTTATACTTGGTTCGGGGATGTGCAATCGCTCTTTATGCCAGCGGCAGCGCACGGCGCACGGCTCGGCGAATTGTACCGGGTTCGCCGGTCGATGGCCTTGGCGCTGGGTATTGCTGCGGTCGTCGGCTTTACTACCTGTCTCTACTTCGTTCTCTCGCTGTGCTACAAATACGGCGCGGGCAATTTTGGCTCTTGGTACTTTATCGCCGGCGGTGGTGCCGGTGGCATGGCGTACAACGGGGTGATCCGCCACTTCAACGATCCTTGGCCGACTGACTGGAACAAGCTGTCGTACTTTGGGATCGGCATGGTGGCGTACTCAATTTTGTCCTTCCTCCAGTATCGCTTTCACTGGTGGCCGCTGCACCCGGTGGGCATTGCGGTAGCCCCGCTGTGGATGACCCGACTCATTGCGTTTTCGGTCTTTCTGGCGTGGGTGGCCAAGAGCGCGATTATGCGCTATGGCGGGATTGCGGCGTACCGACAGGCGCGGCCGTTTTTTATGGGATTGATCGCTGGGTATTTCTTGGGGATTGGATTGTCGTATTTGGCGGATATTTTCTGGTTTATGGGCGAGGGACATGCGTATTTTCATGGGTGAGTGGCCGCGGCCCTGATGATGCTCAAACCTATGGGTATCACTTCAACGGTCTGTAAAATCCTTTCCAGAGTATCATCGAGTCGATGTTTCTCTTCTTCACCACTTCTGAGCAATAAATCTGTAAGCTCCCGAAACTCATCCGATGATTCTTGGTAAGGTCTCGAACGAGAGAGGTCATGAATAGTCGTAATGAGTTGTTCGTATAGACCTCGTCTTTGCTTTGAGCGACGTACCCACGCTTCATACGGTTCTCCAATACTGAATGCGGGCAACATCAAGCAAATATCCCCTGACTCCGATAGGCTCAAGAGTTCCAAGCAGCCTTCATATTCTTCTTGAAGAAATGCGAGTTCTAGGACAAAATTTGATTCTACATACACAATCATACTGTAGCTTCAATAGCAACAGAACCGCGTGTAATCGCTTCGTATAAACCTGAGTCAGAGAGCCATTGGAGATTTTGGTCAACTGAGTCTCGTTGCAAGTCTGTACGAACCATATCTTCCAGCCACGAAATCGTAAGCAGTTCGAGTCCATACCCGCTTATGTTTTTAAGAGATAGAGTTGGCTTAAGATATGGTGCCAGTATTTCCGCGGCCTCTATTTTATAGTCAGGTTCTGCTAGATTATTCACAGGCGTGGTGTCTGTCCACAAATAGAAAAAGTCAGGGAGCACAAGTAAGAAGTAGGGGGAATGAGGCATGAACGAATGAGCCAACAAATTGTGGCGCATGCGGGTGGCCCACTCGGTGGATGCGCCAAGTTTCCTTTTTATTTCGACGACGAGTTGGAGTTTCCCATCTGGACTGTACACCGCAATATCGACGCGTCTTATTGCATGAGTTTCCACAGTATAAACCTCCACATATGACTAGCTACAATCTCTTGAGAAATTCTCAAATAGGTTTCTTAGCTAACGAGTTCCGTAGCGACTTTCTCACATTTTACTTTCCATGTTGAGCCATGTCAAGCAAATCAAGCCGCGAGAATTAATCGTTGGGAAAGACGCTCTTTCCGCTTATTCCGGTACGATGTTGTGCCTTGGCACCGACTGATCTCCTTCCGCGCTTGAACCCCCCTCGCCGATACCCTATCTTGACAGCCGCTCGTCCCATTCTACAGACAAAGCGAATTTCATGGCCAAACCCAAATTACTCAATGTGTTTTTCTTGCTGTTCGCCGCCGCCATGATTGCGATCGTCGGTTTCGGCGATCCGGGAGCAGTCAATCGCGCGGTAAATGATTTCTTCGGCTGGGCACCCAATCCGCCCGTCGAGGCGCGGATGGTGGATCCCGCGCAAGCCGCCCAGCTTCGCGCTCTAGTCGTCGGCATTGACGAGGCGGACATTGCCGCTGAGATCGCGCACTTTGCCGCCTTCGGCTCGCGGGTGCCGGGTTATGCGGGGGAGCGACAGGCCCGTGATTACGTGCGCCAGCGGTTTGAGGCGCTGGGGTTGGAGGACGTGCAGAGCGAGGCATTCAAGGTAGCTGTGCCCATAGACCGCGGCGGCGAGTTAGTAGTGCAAGGTGGCGACAGTAAGCGGCTCTACAGCTTGTGGCCCAATGGCGTGCGCACGCCCTCACTCGGACCGGACGGCGTGCGCGGCCCTCTGATCTACGGAGGCCAAGGCGAGCTCGAAGCATTGGACGGCCAGCCCGTGCAGGGCAGCGTCGTGCTGTTGGACTTTGCCTGCGGCCAAAACTACCTCCACGCCGCATCGCTGGGGGCCAAGGCCATCGTCTTTTTTAACAACGGCGGCGTCAACCGCGAGCAGGCCGCGGACAAGTTTCTCAAGGTGCCGGTTGACATCCCGCGATTTTGGCTCGAACGGCAAGACGCGCTCGATTTGTTGGTGCGCCTGCAAGACGGGTCGGTTGACGTCCACTTGAATGCGCGGATGGATTGGGAAGGGGTGGAAGCGCACAACGTGTATGGCTATTTGCCCGGGTCGCCAGAGATGCTGCCGGCCAAGAGCCGGGAAAAGCCGCAGGCGTGGCAGGACCAAACCATCGTCATCCAAGCCTATTACGACGCCATCTCGGTCGTGCCGGCCCTCGCCCCAGGAGCGGAAAACGCGGCTGGGATCGTCGCTCTGCTCCAGCTAGTGGAGCTACTCAAAGAATATCGCCCTCATTACTCGGTGCTCTTTTTGGCGACCTCTGGGCACTTTGAGGGCTTGTCTGGGATCAACGATTTTCTCTACCGGCACAGCCGCCGCAGCGACTATTTCCGCGAGCGCATGAGCGCGTCCGAGCGCATCGACTTCGACCTGATGCTATCGCTGGATTTGTCGAGCCACGCCGCCCGCACGGCCAGCTTTGGCATGGGCACCTTCTACAATCCCAAGTGGCGCACTGACAACTACGTCAAATACATGTTGACGCCCTATTCCAAGCGGCTGAGTCTCGCGGTCGAAGAGACCTTTGACGATACCACGCGCCACTACGAGGGCATTGCCCCGCCCAAGCGCACGTGGAAAAACTTCATGCCCATTCCGCTGGCCTTTGCCAGCGAGGCCGCGGCCTTTGTCGGTCAGAAGGCCCTCGCCCTTGCCACGGCTAACGACGCGCGCGAGCGGATCGACACGCCGCTCGACTTGCCGGAAGCAGTGGACGTGCAAAACCTCACTCGGCAGATCCAAACGCTCGCGGCCATGTTGGCGTGGGCTGGCCGCGACGCCGAGTTGCTCAAGCCGACCAAGTTGGAATTAGAAGACTACGGCCACAGCTTGGCGGGCGCGATCTATTGGTTCGACCGCGACGTCAATTTTGCCGTGCCCAAAAAGCCGGTGCCGCAAGCGCTGGTGACCTATCAGCAGCTCGGCCCGAACTCGGTCGGCGGAGTCCGCACCCTGATCGCGCAACAGGCCGACGACGCGGGCCGCTTCCGCTTTGACATCATGCGCAACCGGCTGAGCAACGCCATCCGCGCGTACGAACTCGATCCCTACGGCGAAATCATCTCGGCACCGGACATGGGCCAAGAGGGCGACGAGACGTACCCGACCGAGCATCCGTGGGGCTGGTGGGAAAACGAGATGCTGCAAGTGCTCTTTAAGTGCCGGGCGCTGAGTTTGTTTGAGACGGTTGACTCGCGCTACCTGTCGGTCTTGGATCACGTCACCGTGCTCGACGAGCGCGACGGCGTGCCGCAGTCGTGGGGAGCCGACTTTGTCGAAAGGCAGAGCAATGAGGAGGGCAAGGTAACGCTCGCCTCAGTGGTGTACGCCCAGCCCGGCACCCGGGTCAAAGCCCTGATGAGCACGAGCCTTTTCGGCGTGCGCTACCTGTTGAGCGGCGCGCCCGCCGCATGGGTGGCCGAGCCGGTGCGCCCAGCCGACGTGGATGAGGCGACGATGAAGCAGGCGCTCGGGCGCGGCTATCTCGTGGATCAAGGCGTGGTGCTGCGTCCTGGGTATGCGGCCGCGCGCGACATGTGGGTTCTCGACGACGTGCGGATCAAGCAATTGGCGCGCTACGGGGTGCGCAACGACAAGTTCATGCACCTGCACGAAGAGGCGCGCTTGGCCTTGTTGGAGGCCGAAGAGCACCTACAAGCGCGGCGCTACAGCGAGTTCAAGCGGGCCACGCGCAAGGCGTGGGGTCTCGAAGGACGGGGTTATCCAGACATCAAATCGACTGCGGACGACACGGTCTATGGGGTGATCTTCTACTTCGCGCTGCTACTGCCGTTTTCGTTTTGCTGCGAGCGGCTGTTCTTCGGCTTTGCCGACATCCGCCGTCAAGTGGCGGGCGCGGCGTTTTTCTTTTTAGCCATCTTCCTCATCATGCGCTTTATCCACCCGGCCTTCAAGCTGAGTTCGTCGCCGTACATCATCTTTTTGGCCTTCGTCATCTTCGCCATCGGCGGCACGGCCCTGATGATGATCTTAGGCCGTTTTACCCGCGCCGTCGGCCAGCGCAAGCGGGCCGCCGCTGGCGTCCACGAAGCAGACATCGGTCGCCTCAGCGCCACGGCCGCGGCTGCGTCGTTGGGGATTTCCAATCTCCGCAAGCGCAAGTTGCGCACCACACTGACGGTCGTCACGCTGACACTTTTGACCTTTACGGCCCAGGCCTTCACCTCGGTGCAGAGCTATCTCAAGTTCTATCAAATTCCCCGCCCGAATGTGCCCAGCTACGAGGGTGCCCTGCTGCGCGACCGCGGCTGGAAGGGTTTGCAGCTATCAGTGCTCGACTATGCGAAGAGCGCGTTTGGCGACCAAGCGCAGGTGCTGCCGAGATCGTGGATTACTTCCAAGGTCATTGGCGAACGGGCCTATATCGACATTGAACACGAGCAGGAGCAGAAGAAGAGCTTTGCCTCGGCCCTTCTCGGGGTGACTTCAGGCGAGGGTGCGCTAATGGGGCTGGAAGAGTTGTTGGTGGGAGCGAAGAGCCGCTGGTTTGCGGCTGGTGAGCGCGACGTGTGCATCCTGCCGGCGGCTATGGCGGAGATCTTGGGTATTGGCCCAGAGGATGTGGGCACGGCCCAGATATGGCTGATGGGGCGCTCCTATCGGGTCATTGGCTTAATCGACGGCGAGGCCATCGACCACCTGCGCGACTTGGACAACGAGAGTCCGATGCCGGTAGATACGGTCGCCGAGGCCAAGAAGATGGAGCAAATGGCTGACTTGGACCCGCGCCTGATGGATACGACCGCGATTGAGACCTTTACCCATCTGATGGCCAACAACGTGGCGTTTTTGCCCTACCAGCAGGTAGCAGATTTGGGCGGGACGCTGCGCTCGATTGCCATTGCTGGCTTTGCCGACCGGGAGACCTTGCTCGCCGAGGTGGAGGAATTCGTGTCGCGGGTGGCCGTGCCGCTCTTTGTCGGGGCCGATGACCGCGTGCGGGTGTACACGTCTATGGGATCGGCGTCCTTGGCCGGGATTGGCAATCTCTTCGTGCCTTTGTTGATCGCCTCGCTGATCGTGCTCAACACTATGCTCGGGGCCGTGTACGAGCGCTCTGGCGAGATCGGGGTGTATTCGTCGGTGGGGCTGGCGCCGAGCCACATTGCCGCGCTCTTCATTGCCGAGGCCCTCGTGTTTGCCATTGTCGGCGCGGTGCTGGGCTATTTGGTAGGGCAGACAACGACGCTGCTGCTGGCGCACTACGCGCTGTTGGGCGGGATGTTTCTCAACTACTCGTCGCTGTCGGCGATTTTCTCGACCTTGGTGGTGATGGTGGTAGTGGTGCTCTCGACGCTGTATCCGGCGCGCAAGGCCGCGGCCATGGCCGTGCCCGACGTGACGCGGCGCTGGGAGTTCCCTCCGCCCGATGGCGACGACTGGCGCTTCGACTTTCCTTTTACGCTGGGCAAGGGCG
This sequence comes from Candidatus Latescibacterota bacterium, assembly GCA_022825835.1. Taxonomy (GTDB): domain Bacteria; phylum Latescibacterota; class UBA2968; order UBA8231; family UBA8231. Next base: position 3,222 of record JAJDVZ010000016.1, on the reverse strand, counting down.
ATGCTTTAGGCTCGTGCGCGTACCTGCATCGGGTCTTTTCGTCGTATGGCGAGGGGTCGGTGGGCGACTTTATGACTGAGGGCGTGGATTTCCACTTGGAGCAGGGCGGCGCGCAGCCGGTCTATCTGCTGGAACTGATGGTGTGGCTTGCACCCTACGACTTGGGCGTGAGCCAGCGGGTATTCCTGCGCACCTTGCCGACCGACGACATTCCGGGCATTTACCGCATTGAGATGCACTTGCAGCGCGTCAGCGGCGACGTGGTGAGCTGGCAGCGGCTCAACACCAGCTTCCTCAACGTGCTGCGCAAGCGCTTCTTGGTCTGGCGGACGATTGCGCCAGAGGTGCGGGAGGAGTATTTGATTGAGGGCGAGAAGTTGGCGCAGGGGACGGGGTGGGGGGTTAGCTAACCTGTAGGGTGGGGAGCAGGTAGGTCTTGCGGAACTGATCCTCGTGCTTCAAACCAAGGGTTTCTTGGATCTGTCGTCTGTTCATCCTATTAGCTAAATGCTCATCCGTTCTATTAGTCATAAAGGGCTAAAACGCTTAGTTGAAGAGAACAATCCTAGAGGCATTCAGCCGGAACTGATCAACAGGGTACGGGACATCTTAACGGCACTCATTTTGGCTGATTCTATAGATGATTTCATCAGTGCCGCACCTTCTGGCTGGCGCGTACATCCGCTTTCAGGAGACCGTAGAGATACATGGAGCATCTCAGTAAACAGGAGTTGGCAGATCACTTTTAGAGAAGCGGAAGGCGGTTTAATTTCTCTAGACATGGAGGACTACCATTGATGAATGATAAGCCCGTAAAAATTGGCATGAGACCTTCTCATCCGGGCGGCTTCATTCGCACAGAGATAATAGACGAACTTGGCTTGAGTAGAGCCGAAGCCGCCAAGGTGTTGAACGTCAGCCAGGCTAGACTGTCCGACTTGCTTGACGAGAAAGTGGCCCTATCTCCTGAAATAGCCCATCGTGTCGAAAAAGCCTTTGGCGTTAGCATGGACCTGCTTTTGCGAATGCAGACATGGCACGAAGAGGTGGAGGTGCGCGAATGGCATAATGCGACTCTCGCTGAGTACGTGGAAGAACGCCGGAACAAGACCCTTACTGTGTATCAGACAGAGCCTGAGCGTCTTAACGACGACTTCAATACTGAAGAAAACGTACTTGCCGGCGGATATCGCTACCGCCAAGTATTCGAAGTTGTTCAGAACGCGGCGGATGCCATTCTAGAGGGTGCTGAGGAAGGGGATGTAGGTGCTGCTCGCATTATTGTCCGTCTGAATGACTCGGAGCTTTATGTGGCAAACACAGGTGCGCCGTTGACCAAAGACGGCATTGTAGCCCTTTTAGGCGCACACTCATCTCCTAAAAGAAAAAACCAGATCGGCCGCTTTGGCTTAGGATTCAAATCCCTTTTGGCACTCAACGGAAAAATCGACCTATTCAGTCGATCCGTGTCAATTCGGTTCGACCCTTTATCCTGCCAACAAACGATTCGCAATAAACTCGGGTTGTCCCCGGATTATCTAGTACCGGGTCTAAGAATTGCCGAGGTTGTTTCGTTTGAAGACGAGGTGCAGCAAGATTCTCAACTCGCAGAATTTGGTCAGTGGGCGACTACTGTCCTGCGTGCCCAGATTAACGATGCTGACATGAAGGGCTATCTTCGTGATGAGCTACGGAGCTTTCCCCGTGAATTTGTGTTATTTCTGCCTGTTGATGTTTCCCTTGAACTAAACTGCGGTCTTGAGGAAACGCGGCGAATCAAGTGCGAGCGTTCCAACGGGACCGCAGTCCTGCATGAGGGCGAGCACTCAGAGGAATGGCTCTCCATCGAGCGTATTGTTCCTGTTACCAATGAGGCGGCAAAGGACGCGGGGAGGCTTCACAGCAGACCCGAGGTACCACTAATATGGGCCGTTCCGTTGAACGCTAGCGAGCAAGAAGCGGGACGATTTTGGGCGTTCTTCCCAACGGATACTTTCAGCCGCGTCCCTGGCATTATAAACGCGCCGTGGAAGATCGATTCCGGCCGATCAGCTTTAAGTCCTGGAGCCTACAATGAAGCATTGATGCAAGAGGCTGCCGCTCTTATTGCCGAGGGTATGCCGCAGTTAAGACAGGAGGACGATCCGGGTTGTGTCTTGGATATTTTCCCAAGGCAACTGGATTCGAAGGATGAACCAGCCGCGGCTCTTGTTGAAGCACTATGGGACAGGCTGGTCGTCATGGCCGTTATTCCTGACGGGACCGGCAAGTTGCGATATGTGAAAGACCTGTCTTTGCACCCATTCGATGATTTTGAATTAGTCTCTCAGTGGCTTGAGTTAGTCGAGCGCAAAGATGCCCTCTCCCGATACGTTCATCCCTCGTGCCTCAAGCGGCAGAGGCTGGCGCGGCTGAAAGAGTTACAATCTCGGATTGGAGAGGAAGCCCCTGAAGCCGATCTCTGCGACTGGCTTGAGGCAGCTTGTGCGGATAATGTTGCTACCGCCAAAGAGTGTCTATCGCTTGTGGCCAAGCTATCCAAGATAGAAAACTGGCAGACTATCGAGACCGAGGTAAGACAAGCGAAGATCGTACTCTCTGACTGTGGCCAACTCGTAGCAGCGAAAGACACCATTATCGGCGGGACGACGGAGGCCATCGAGGAAGTTCAAGTTCATTGCGTTGAGCCAGCTCTCCTTGCCGATACTGAGGTACGCAAGGTCCTAACTAAGGTGCTTTCAGTCCATGAGCTTGATAACGATGAATGGAAACGTCGAATAAAAATAAAGATCGAATCTGCTCCTTACTCTGTTCCTTGGGAAGATGTCTGGCGGCTTGTACGCGCTGCGCCCGCGTCCGTGTTTGAGGAAATCTCTGACCTTTTCGACGAACTGAAGGTTCACTGTCGCGATAACTCTTGGCGATATCGACATGAGGTATTGCTACCGGGACGAATTGTTTCGGAAACAGATGGCCATTTGTCGGAAACAGATAGTCGTTTGGTCGTAGATATGGAAACCCATGAGACAGACACGCATATCTTAAAAAAAATGGGCATCTCCGATTTGCCGATTAGTATCCGATCTAAGTACACGACAGTAACGTAAGTTGTGGTACGGCCCTGCTTTAGGTTTTATTTGTAATCGCCCAAGATTACATCTAAAACCTAAATACAGGAGCCGCACCATGCTTATTCATATGCTAAAGAAAGCCCTCATGCAA
>JAJDVZ010000146.1:0-9215 GCA_022825835.1 Candidatus Latescibacterota bacterium | reverse complement strand
GGGATGGCCGCGTGTCGGAAGAGTACGAGCGCGTCTTCAACCAGATGGTCAACCTCTGGACCGACTATCCAGACGCCAAGGAAATTGCCTTCCATCCGCGCTTGGCCGAAACCGCCCGCCGCTTGAGCGGCTGCCGCCACGTGCGCATCTACCACGATCACGCGATGATCAAGCCCCCCGGCCAGACGAGCAAGGAGACGAACTGGCATCAGGACGCTCCCTATTGGCCGATGGACCCGGTTGGCGCGCTGTCGGCGTGGATCGCGGTGGACGACGTGACCGCAGACAATGGCTGCCTCCACTTTGTGCCCGGCTCACACCAGTACGAGCGGCTCGAACCGATCAAGCTCGGCGTTGCTGGCGAGAGTATTGTTGCCAAAATGAAGGAACGGGGCTACGATGTGCCCGAGCCGGTGACCATGGACATGCAAGCCGGCGGCGTTACCTTCCACCACGGCTGCACCTTCCACTACGCCGGTCCCAACCAGACGGCTGCACCGCGCCGCGCCTTCGCCATTATCTACATGCCGGACTACACCACGTTTACCGGGACGCACGATGCGGCTGGCGCGGCCGACGAGATGGAGGCTGGCGGCCCTTGGGACCATCCGCTGCATCCCATTCTGGCGGGCGATTGAGACTGCGTCCCCAGACCAGCGACTATGCCTCCCAGCGAAGCCAATTACGACGAAGCCAAAGTTCCTTCGTACTCGTTGCCCGACCCGCTAACAATGGCCAGCGGCGAACCCGTGGCCGACGCGGCTGTTTGGACCGAGATGCGCCGCCCAGAGATTCTCCAGCTTTTCAAAACGCATGTCTTCGGCGAGATGCCCGGTCCTCTACCCGCTACTCGTTTCCTTACCACCGAAGAGGGCGAGGCTCTTTCAGGTCGCGCTCTGAGACGCCAAGTCCGCACGTGTTTCACCGATGACCATAACGGTCCGAGCATGGATATCCTGCTCTATCGCCCCGCCGATGCGTCTGGCCCGGTGCCGATCTTCTTGGGTCTCAACTTCTTCGGCAATCACTCCATCCAACGCGATCCTAAGATCCACCTCAACACCCGCTGGATGCGCGCCGAGGCGCAAAACGGCATCGTCAATCACCGCGCCACCTTCAACTCACGGGGTTGTTTGGAAAGACGCTGGCCCGTCGCCAAGATCATCGCGCGCGGCTACGGCTTGGCCACCATGTACTGCGGCGATCTCGACCCCGACTACGACGACGGCTACCAAAACGGCGTCCACCCGCTGTTCTACCAAGATGGACAAAACCGGCCCGACCCCGACGAGTGGGGGGCCATCGGCGCTTGGGCGTGGGGCTTGAGCCGGGCCGTGGATTATCTGGAAATCGACCCGGACTGCGACGACGGGAAGGTCGCCGTGCTCGGCCATTCGCGGCTGGGCAAGACCGCGCTGTGGGCCGGGGCCTGCGACTTGCGCTTTGCTTTGGTTATTTCCAACGATTCCGGCTGCGGTGGGGCCGCGCTCTCGCGGCGGCGCTACGGCGAGACCGTCGCGCGTATTAACCACGCGTTCCCGCACTGGTTCTGCGACAATTTCAGACGCTATAACGATGCCGAAGACGAATTGCCCGTAGATCAGCATCAGCTCTTGGCCCTTTGCGCGCCGCGTCCGCTCTACGTGGCCAGCGCCGTTGAGGACGGCTGGGCCGACCCACGCGGCGAATTCCTCGCGGCCCTCGCCGCCGATCCCGTCTATCGCCTTTTAGGGACCGACGGCTTACCGACCGCGCAGATGCCCGCCGTCGATCAGCCGGTCATGGGCCAGATCGGCTACCACATCCGCAGCGGTGGTCACGACCTCGCCGAATACGATTGGGAGCAATACTTGGACTTTGCCGACCGCCATTTGGAGCGTTAGCCGTGCAAATACAATCCATCCGCGTCGTTGATCTCAAGATTCCACGCAATCCGCCCAAAACCGAGGCCCGCCGTCCCTCTTGGAACCAGAGTTCGCCGCGTTCGTTGCCGATTAACAAGTATCCAGAATTTTCGCGTCTTCCCGGCCAGATGCCGGGCATGGGCGGCGGTCCCGTGTGGGTGCAGATCACGGCTGAAGACGGTACTTGGGGTTTGGGCAACTGCTCCTTTGGCGCACCGGTCGCTGCCATCGTCGAGCAAGTTTTCGCGCCCCTGCTGACGGGCCGCGATTGTCTGGCTACGGAATTCCTCAATGACTTGATGTGGCGCGCCGCTCAGCGCCTTGGTCATGCTGGGACCGCAGCCGTTGCCCAAAGCGGGATCGATTTGGCGCTCTGGGACCTCAAGGGCAAGCTGCTGGACCTGCCCGTGTATCGCCTGCTCGGCGGCCCCTGCCGCGACCATCTCGAACTCTACGCCACGGGCGACGACCTCGACTGGGGCCTCGAACTGGGGTTTAGCGCCTTCAAGGTTACCAATCCGGTTCACTACCGCGAGGGTCAGGAAGGGCTCAACCGCCTCGAAGACAAGATCGCCCAAGTGCGCGAGACCATCGGCCCGGACTGCGAGCTGATGCTCAACGCGGTCATGTCCTACAACGTCGAATACGCCGTTCAAGTCGCCGAACGGCTCAGGCCCTATCAGATGCGCTGGATTGAGGAACCGCTGATTCCCACGGATCTCGAAGGGCACATCGCGCTCAAGCGGGCTGCGCCGTACGTGCCCATTGCCACCGGCGAGGACCACCACGGCCGTCAGGCCTTCCGCCAGCTAGTCGAACACCGCTGCGTCGATGTGCTGCAACCGGATATTAAGTGGTGCGGCGGGCTTTCCGAAGCGGTCAAGATCTACTACATCGCCGAAGCCGCCGGCCTTGTCACCATCCCCCACGGCGGTGCCAACAGTGCCTACGGCCAGCACTTCGCCTTTGCCTTTCCCGAGTCGCCGATGGCCGAGTTCTGGCTCGGCTCGCCCCCGGGCATTCCCCTAGACGAAGTTCCCACCATACCGGGTACGGCCGTGCCCCAAGATGGTCGCTTGGTCCCTTCGGACGCGCCGGGTTTTGGCATGGAAATAGCAGACGAGTGGATCGCACCGCGCTAAGGCATGGCTGAACAGTTCGACCTATCCACCAGCCCCGGCACCAGCCAGCGCCTAGTTTTTGCCCTATTGGGCATTAGCCAGTTGATATTGAGCACCATCGCCTTCCAGCGCGGCGGCTTCGCGTATGGACTCGCGGTGCTCGGCGGCGGGATCGCGGCGTTCTGCGCGGCGGCGTTCTTCGTTCACCGCCTCCATCGGCGCTTGGTCTGGCTGGGACCGGAAGGCGTGACTGTCGAAGAGGGTTTGTTTGGCCGGCAGACGCTGGTGTGGGCCGAGGTCAAAAAGGTGAGCCTGTCGCCGGCCGCGACGGTGTTCCACGCGGAGACGGGTGAGGATATAGTCCTCCACAACGCGGCCAATCAACCGTCGGATATCGACCTGTTTTTAGCGCGAGTGCGCGCCTTGATGGACGAGTACGAGTTGCGCGGTTAGAAACAATGGAATCTCAACACTGTTCGGCGACGTCCTACCTTTCGTTGTGTCCTCTCCACAAACGCAAAGCCGCCACTGGATCGCGATCCAGTGGCGGCTTTTTGTTGCGCTGTAATCTCGTCCCGATTGCAGCTAATCGGTTGCTTGCTCGGGGGCGGCAGCGAGGTGGGTTTTGATTTTGCCGACGATCTCAGCGGCGGTGTTTTGCTTGGTCACTGTTTCCAGCAGGGTGTGGTCTTGGGCGTTGATGAGTAGGACGAGGCCGGTTTGGTTGTTGGCCTTGAAGTGGTCTTCTACGTCGAGGGCCGCGGCAAGCAGGCGGGCTTGGGATGTCAGCGTTGAGTCGGTGACGTCCAATTGGACGAAGAGGACCGGCTGTTCGGCCACCCCGGCCTGGACTTCTTCGAGGATGGGCACGAGGGCCGTGCAGGAGCCGCACCAATCGGCGTGGACTTTGACTACGTACAAGGCGGGGTCGCCTTCGCCTTCTACGGGGACGGTGCCAGCGAGGGTGGGGGCCGGGGCTAGCAAAAGGGCTAAGGCGGTGAGGGTGAGGACGTATTTCAGCATGATTTGCTCCCTATTTAAGAAGTTGTGGTGTGGTCGAGTTAGGTCAGTCCGTCGAAAGACGCCCTGACTTGCCAAGAGGTTCCTCGATCTTGGGGTAATTCTCGATTGCATTCAACTTTGGCTAGGCAACGAGCGAGCGCAAGTAGTCGCGGAACTAGACGGTGTCGGCGAGGTTGTTGCCGCCGAACTCCAATTCGAGCCTCCGTTATTTGTCAAGGCGCGTATATATTGTGCGACCGGTACTGAAAGAAGATCATCCGCCGATTCTGTTCTCCCGTCCACGGATACGCTCCGTGCGTCTGCGCCGACGCGAGGAACAGCAGCACGTCGCCCGCCTTCATGGCTACGTGTTTGACCAGCCCCATCTCGTTATCACAGGTGCGAATGCCGTCGGGCATGGGGTAGGCGGTTTTGTGCGAGCCGGGCACACAGACAAACCCCCCGTCGGCCCGCGTCACATCGCGCAATTGCCAAGCCACGTTGAGGTATTCGGCGTACACGCGGCCATTCTGCTGTCGGTAGTGATTGCCCACCTTGGCCGGCGTGCCAGCCGCGTGCAAAAAGTGCCCAGACGACCCTTTCCCAGATAGGAAGCCGCTGCACATCATGCACTCAAAGCCGCTGCCCATGATCCAGTTCAGGCGTTGGACGAGCGCCGGATTGGCGATCATGCGCTGGAACGGCTCCCCATAAGGCGCAGGCAATGCCCACGGGTTGCCCATGGACGAGCGGCCGACTCCTGTACCGGCCAGTGGCGTTGAATCGCCAGCAGCCGAGCCGCCGTGGCTTATGCGGTCGGGATTATTGTCGATAGCTTCGTTGGCCGCGGCCAGCCATTCCTCGTCCATCACGCCCCGCAAAATGAGGTGGCCGCACAGGTCCCAGTGGAAAAATTCCTGCTCGTCAATCGCGGAATCTGGGTCGCGGATGTAGATCGAGGGATGGAAAACCCCAGGCTCCTCCGCGAACCAAACCTTTTCGCCGTCCGAATGCACTACGGGCGGCGGGTACGGGCGGTTGGGATTGTGCAAGACGGCGCGCTGGATATCGGTCAGATCGTCGGCCCACTCGGGCAGCGCGCTGTCCTCGCCGTGGATTTCAGACGCTGCTCCCGGCCGCACGCCCGTGCTGATGTACCCGCATTCGAGCAGGCGTTGCGGCCCCGCGCCCTGCCAAGGCCGCACGCCGCGCATCAGCGAGTCGGTGCAGAGCAGGAGGTCGCCCGCCTGCAAGACCGGCTGCTCGACGAGTCCCATCGCGTCGGTTCCGTCCACTAGGTCTTGCGGGGCCGGCACGGTGCTGTTGTGGCTGGCTGGTACTACGACCAAACCTCCGTCCTCTGCGCCCACATCGGCCAGCGCCCAGAAGGCCCGCACTCCCTGGCAGAAGCGATGCCCGTTGTACTGACGATACGCCCGCGACCAATCCACCCACTCGTCGCCCCCCAACAGATCCGTCGCTTCGGTACATGACTCGACGAGGCACGGCGATTCGTCGAGCCGGGTCCCTTCGCCGCAGATTTGCTCCAGGTACTGCATTAGCACTGGATGCTCGCGCAGGGCGCGCAGGGGATTGCAAACGGGCGATGTCCAGCGCAGCGGCCCGTTGTCAGACGCTAGTTGGTCCAGGGCCTGATTGCAGGCGTTTAGTTCGGCTGCCGTCAGGACGCCGGGGACGATCATATACCCCGCCACGTCGAAGCGGTAGTTTTCTTCGTTGGTCATCATCTTGTCGTCCATGAGGTCCTCCTCGCGGTTCTCGGTGGAATCGATAGGTACCTTTGTGATCCTCCGGCAATTTGGTATCATTGTAGCCCTTCGACAAACGCCGCGCAACGGAAACCTTATCGCAGAGGAGGCCCCCTGTGAAAATCACTCAAGTAGAGCTGTATGAAGTCGAAATCCCGCCGATCCCGGTGATCGCCCGCTACTTTCCTAAGATCTATGATATTACCCTCTGTCGCGTGCAGACGGACGAGGGCTTAGAGGGTTGGGGCGAATTCCTCAGCAAAAAGTCTGCTGGTCAGGAGCAAGCCGACGCGCTCGTGGGGCAGGATCCGCTGGCTTTGGACCCGTACAATCGTCCAGACGCTTTCACCTGTGCGCTACTCGACATTGCGGGCCAAGCCTACGGCATTCCGCTGCACCGCTTCTTCGGGGCGCAGGTGCGCGACAAGGTGCCGGTGTCGTACTGGTCGTGCCCCATGACGCCAGAAGAGACTGCGGCCGAGGCGGAAATAGGGGCCGGGCTGGGCTTTAGCAACCACAAGCTCAAGGCGCGCTCGTGGAATATCGTCGAGACGGTGCGGCTGATGAAAGAAGCGGCGGGAGCCGACTACACGGTCGGCGTTGATCCTAACACTGAATTCGGCCTGCTGCCCACGGGTGCGCGCTTGGCGAGCGAGTTGGAGCCTTTTGGCACGGTGTCGGTCTTTGAAGATCCCATCCTCAAAAACAACCTCGAATGGTACCGCATCCTGCGCGAAAAGACCCATATCCCCATCGCCCTACACTTGGGAGCACCGTCCGGCGTGCTGGCGGCGCTCAAGGCCGAGTGCATCGACTACGTGAACTTGGGCGGCTCGGCACTGCAAGTGCGGAAGGCGGCGGCGCTAGCGGAGGCTGCGGATGTGCCTTGCTGGATTCAGATGGGTGGGTTGTGTACTGGGGTGCTAGCGGCCTACTCGGTGCATCTGCAGGCGACGCTGCCCAACGCGACGTTGCCTTGCGATGAGCTGCCCTTTACGCGGGAGGCCGATGTGGTGGCCGAGGGGTTGGCGTTGGAGAAGGGGCACTTTACTGTGCCGACAGGGTCGGGGTTGGGGATTAAGGTCGATATGGATGTGGTGGAGCGGTATCGCGTCGCTTGAGCAAGAAAGACTCATGAAGCCATTCGAGAAATACCCAGTATGCAGCGGGGAGTTGGTGAGAAAGGACGTTGAAAAACTTCTCCACGGCGGAAAGCATACTGCCGTGGTTAGCGTTTCTGCAGAAGTATGCCTTCATTGCGGAGGAAGATTGTATTCAGAGGATACAATCAAACGTTTTGAAGAAATCCGTGTAAAACTAGCCCATGAATAAATCAGAAAGTTACGACCCCACGCCGAGTATGCTGCTATCACCGGCCCAGTTGGACGAGTTCAAAGCAGAGGGAGTGCTTGCGATTCCGGGATTGGTACCTCCTGATGTGCTTGACGGGTGGCAGGATCAGATGCGCGCCGCTTGCTCTGGCGGCGTGGATCTCGACGACCCCAGCACTTGGCCTGCCGGGCGGTACACACCCGAGGATGGTTGGCCCAAACTCAGCCCTAACCTGTACGATTTACCGAGCCTACAGTCCATTGTGGAGCAGATCGGTGGCGGTGCTTTGGCTCCCACCCACCCGGCGGGGCAGTCGTGGACGCCGCAGATTCCAATGACCCGGGTGATCCTGCCGAGCGCTCCGGGCACGGAGTGGGCACCTCCTAGCGACGGTCATCTCGATGGGTATGCGACAGGCTGGGGCGGTGGGTTCATGGCGTTCTTCGTCGTGCTGTTCTGGGACGTCAGTAGCCCCACGGGCGGAGGCACGGCCTATTGGCCGAGGTCGCACCTAGCGAACCACCGATACTTCCTTGAGCATCCCGAGCAAATCGACGGCTCGTACCTCTTCACAGAGCCGGTGAAGAGCGGCGGGCACCGGGCGATTTTGGAGGGGGATCCCAGTGTGGGCGAGGTGGTATGTATGACGGGGCAAGCTGGCGACGCAATGCTGCTCCACGGCCTCACTACGCACATCGGCTCGGCTAACACGGCGGGATCAAAGCAACCGAGGGTGGCGCAGTTTGCCCGGTACTCCCATAGGGAAATGCGCGAGCAGGCACCCATGGTCATGTTTCCCGACAAGGATGGCACGCCATGGTCGCCTCCGAATCCGTTACCGCCCGAGCACGTAGGCAACACCCCGACAGGCTTTCTACCGCCGGGGCATCCGGGCCGGGAGCTCAAGCGATACGACGTGCCGAGGAATCTCTGGAAGTATTGGGGGCCTGATCTCAATACCTAATGCGCCTTGTTGCCCATTGGTGCGCGCTTGGCGAGCGAATTGGAGCCTTTTGGCACGGTACTTGAGACAATTATCTGACGTGAACAGTATTTGTAGGAGAAGGCATGGAATACGTTATCAGACATGGCACCGGCTTTTCTGTAGAAGTCGGCTCCCCAGAAGAGCCTGAAATCACGCGGTGGACTTCATGGGGAAACGGCGACTTACAGCAGTCTTTTATGTTGCATACGCCTGAAGGTACGCTTATCACAGACCCAGTGCTCCCACAGCAGGGCGAAGCGCTCAAGATACTCAAGCAGCGTGCCGGTAGGGTAGCTGCCATTCTCAGTCTCTCTCCTTTACACGAGCGGCATATTTCTGAAGCCGCTAGGCGCTACAGAGCACCGGTATATGGTCCTCCCTCGGCTAAGAAAACCACGAAGTATGGTCGTAAGCTCAATGTACGCTATGGTGCAGACCAACCACTACCTGGTGGGATACAGACCATCGAATCAGGTGATGAGAACGGCGAAATATGGTTGTATTGGCAGACTCCCAAAGGCAAGAAAGTACTAATCAATGCCGACACCATTTATGGCCAGAATGAGCGAGGTGGTATGGGGGGACGCAATGTTTCGTACTGGATGCAGGAAAAGGGTATCCGCCTACGAGCTACAGGCACGCCATCACGCACTGAACTGCGCCGTAGGTACGAACGACTCGACGCACTCGATATAGACCTTATCCTCAATGGTCATAATCCACTCCCCCTGACTAACCCCAAGGCGGCAATCAACGAAGTACTTTCTAAAGGTACATTTGAGGTGCATCCCAGTGGGGTATGTACTTTTATGTATTTGGACTTCAGATGAGCAATGCTCAAGACTATCCATTTGTAGGAGTTGAGAAATATGAAGCTGTTGACTAGTGACTCATTCGAGAAGGCAAGGACTTTCGTGATGGAGCAGGGCCGGGAATTAGAAAGACGGCTTCTATCTTATTACTAAGTACACGACAGTAACATGGGTTGATATTGTCGGGCGCGTTTAGGTTGGTCTCGTGTTTGGTGTATGATCTGTGTGAGTTGGTCTAATCCTTTTCGAAAGAGGCTTATGGCTTTTCGTCCATGTTTTTTTATAGGGAT
>JAJDVZ010000053.1:0-40214 GCA_022825835.1 Candidatus Latescibacterota bacterium | reverse complement strand
TTAGAAGACAGGTGCGCCGGCAGAATGAACAGGCTCTCAATCAGCGACAGCAGCAGCACGGAGATGACGATCACCGGGATGACCGACATGAACTTACCCATCATGCCCTCGACGAAAAACAGCGGCATAAAGGCCGCAATCGAGGTCATAATCGAAAACACGACCGGCGTGCCCACTTCGAGCGCCCCGTCGATGGCGGCGCGGCCAAAGGATTTCCCCTGCACGCGGTGGGAAAAGATGTTTTCGCCGACGATGATCGCGTCATCGACGACGATGCCCAAGGCCACGATAAAGGCAAATAGCGACAGCATGTTGATCGAGGCGTCGAAAGGCTGCATCAACACGAAGGCCCCCAAAAAGCTGATGGGGATGCCCATCATCACCCAAAAGGCCAAGCGCAGGTCGAGGAAGAAGCTCAGACAGATGAAGACCAGCACCAGCCCGAGTTGGGCGTTGCGGATCAGCAAATCGATGCGGCTGCGCAGGATGCGTGCGTCGTCGCGCACGTAGCCAATATCGATTCCCGCCGGCAGGGTTGAGCGTTTGTCCTCGACGTACTGATGGACATAATCGGAGATATCGAGGGCGTTCTGGTCGCCAATGCGATAGACCTGCACCACGGCCGCGGGCTGGCCGTTGAAGCGCGAAATGAGATCGGTATCCTCAAAGCCATCGACGACCGTGGCCACGTCTTTGAGCTTGAGGGCCGTGCCGTCGGGACGGGTGAGCACGACGACCTCTTCGTATTCGCGCCCCACGCGCATCAGCCCCTGCGTGCGGAGCAAGATCGCGCCATCCTCGCTCTCGACGCTGCCGGCGGGCAGGTCAATGCTCGTGCGGCGGACCGCATCGGCAACCTGCGCGAAGGTCAGGCCGTAGCGCCGCAGGGCCTCTTCGGAGACTTCGATGGCAATCTCATCGACGCGCACGCCCTTGAGCTCAACCTGCGAAATGACGCCGCTGCTGCGCAGGTCGTCGCGCACTCGTTCGGCCGCGACTTTGAGAGCCTTTTCCTCGACGTCGCCGTAGAGCACCACGTCGATGGCTTGATTGCGGCGAGTCAACTCCTTGATAACCGGCTCTTCGACCTCAGCCGGAAAGGTGTCGATGCGGTCGATTTCGTTTTTGATGTCGTCGAGGAGTTTGTCCATGTCGGCACCGCGCTCTAGCTCGACGCTGACTGAACCCATGCCCTCAGCAGCCGTAGAGCGCACACGGCGCACCCCTTCTAGGCCGCGCACCCGTTCCTCAATGCGCTTGCAGACGGCGTCTTCGACCTCGGCTGGTGTCGCGCCCAAGTAGGGCACTTGGATTTGCACCTGATCGAGCGACATCTCGGGGAAGGTCTCTTTCTTGGTCTGCATCATGGCAAACAGACCGCTCAACATGATGAAACCCATCAGCAGATTGGCGGCGACGTGATTCTTCGCCATCCAAGACACAGGCGCTTTCACAGTTGACCTCCTGCGTTGCCATCCGCGAGACGCACCTGCATCCCGTCGGTAACGCCACTGAGCTGCGAGACGATGATCCGCTCTTCGGGAGGCATGTCGATATAGGCGAGCACTTCATCTTCAAGGGAGCGCACCACTTGCACTTGGCGGATGCTGAGGACGCCGTCGCGGCTCACCGTCCACACGCGGTCGCCCTGGCGCAAAGCCACGCGGGGCAGGACGCGGACGCCATCGACCATGCGGCCGGCGATGGCCACCTCGACGAACATCCCCACCGTCAGCGGCGGGATCCCGTCGGCAATGCCGCCGTAGGGCGCTTCGACCTCTACTACTAAGCGGACCATACGGCTCTGCGGGTCGAGCTCGCCTTCGGTGCGGACGACGCGCCCGCTCCACTGGTGGCGGCGACCAGCAAAGGACCCGCTAACCTCAGCGCTGGCACCCTCTCGGCTAAAGGCAAAGGCGCGGGAGCCGCCCTCGGCGTTGAGATCATAAATGGCCCCGGCGTTAGCAGTACTGGCCTCAGCGACGTCGATGGGCAACGGCAAGGTGAACCACCCGAGGTCTTCGTCGGGGACGGGGACGACGATCTCGGCCTTTTCGATGCTGTATAGCTGGGCGATGGATTGGCCGGCGTTGAGGTGCTGGCCGACATCGACGCGGGCGGTGCGCACCCGACCGGCAAATGGAGCATGCACTTTAGTTCGGTCCAAGCGCAGCCGCGCTTCGGCGAGGCGCGCTTCCGCTCCTTGGAGACTGGCCTCAGCAGCGCGTAACTGCGGTTTGCGCAGCACCAAGTCAGTGGGGGCTTCTTCGGCGTGGAGCCGCTCCCACTCCTCCTCGGCGATGGCGGCTTCCTCCCGAGCCAAGTCGAGTTGGTAGCGCGCCTGCGCCACTTGGACCTCGGCCTGTTGGACGACGAGTTCGTAATCGCGTGGATCAATCCGAAACAGCAGCGCGCCCTTAGCAAAGGTCCCGCCGGGTTCGAATTCGGCGTCCTTCCACACCACAATACCCGACACCTGCGGCACTAGGTCAATCTGGGCGTCGGGACGCACTGTGCCCTGCCCTTCAACCACGACCTGGACCTGTTGCAGCGGGGCAGCGACGGCTTCGACGAGCGGACCGGCATAGGAGCGGGAGACGCGCTGGGGCGGCTCCCGCATCGAGGCCAGCAGTCGGAAGGCCCCAAAGCCGAGGGCGAGAATGAGAATCGGCAAAACTATTTTGAAGACGCGTATCATTGAGGAATCTCCGCGTGCGGCTCGACTGAGCTCGCCGAAGTCTGAGAGGCAAGGGTAAAGCCGCCGCCAAGGGCTAGGTGCAAGTCAATGCGCGTCTCGAGGCGCTGGCGACGGACGGCGAGCAAGCGGCTCTCAGCGTCAAAGGCCCGGCGCTGCGACTCCAGCAGGGCAATGAGATCGGCGAGCCCTCTGGCGTAGCGATCTTCGGCTAAGGCTCGCGCCGCGACGGCTTCTTCCGCAGCCGTGGCTAGTGCTCGTTCTTGGTCGGCGAGCAAACCTTCGGCATTCAGTGCCGCCTCCACCTCGCCGTATGCTCTAAGGGCACTTTGTGCGTAGGTAAAGAGAGCTTGCTCGGCCGCAGAAGCGGCCTGATCAACGCCCGCGCGCAGACGCCCGCCTTGCAGCAGAGGCTGCGCGATATTGCCCACGAGATTCCACACCGAAAAATCGCCGTCGAGCAAGTCGCTCAACGCGCTCGACGAGCGGCCCGTAGAGGCCGTGAGACTGATGCGGGGCAACAGGGCGCGCCGGGCTTGGGCCAACCGACGGTCGGCCGCGGCTAGGCGGCGCTCAGCGGCCACGAGGTCGGGCCGTCGGCCCACGAGTTGGGCGGGCAGGCCGACTGGAACCGGACCGCCGACCGCGGGCAACTCGTCTCCGACCTCAATCCGGGCGCTGGGGTAGCGGCCCAAGATCAATTCGAGTTGACGCAGCGCAGCATCCCGTTGCTGGCGGCGCTGGGCGAGGGTCGCTTCGGCTGTGGCCAAGCTCGACCGGCCCAAGCGCACATCGAGCGACGAGCGCAAGCCGCGACGATAGCGATCCTCGATCTGCTCGGCCGAGAGCCGGTAGTTTGCAACGGTCGCCCGCGCTAGCTCGACTTGGTGCCCCGCTTCGACCGCAGCGAAATAGGCCCGCGCCGTTTGCGCTGCCAACGAGAGGCGCGCCGCGCGGAAATCAGCAGCCGCGGCATCGGCGTCGGCGAGCGCCGCTTGAGCACCAGTGCGCAGGCGACCCCACAGGTCAGCTTCCCAACTCGCGGTCAGATCGACGCCAAAGGACGTGCTCTCGGAGGTCAAGACCTGATCCGGGTCTCTCCCCGGAATGGGCAAGCCGACGAAATTCTGTTTGCGCTTCGAGCCATTCGCATTGGCACTGAGTTGAGGCCAGAGCGGCGCACCAGCCACCCGGGCTTGGGCTTGCGCTTGGGCCAGCCGCGCACCGGCGATCTTGAGATTGTAGTTGTGCTCCAAGGCCAACGCCACCAGACTGTCGAGGCGCGCGGCCCCCATATCGCGCCACCATTGGTCGGCGACTGCATCCTCTGAGGCCCTAGCCGTCCATTGGTCCGGCTGAGCCAAATCGAGGGCCGGGTATTCGACTTTGGGAGTTGAAGCACAGGCGAGCAGAAACAGCACCGGGAGGCACAACAGCCTCATGGCAATTCTCCGGGAGAAGCAGCAAAGTCCGCGTACAGGGATTCTATTTGTGTGGGACCGGGGTCCTGATCTAAGACGAAGAACGCGTGGTGCAGTTCCAAGCACTCGCCAGCCGCCAGCTCTAAGTCTCCTTCTATCAGCAGGCCCGTGCCCAGCAAGTTGGCGCGGGTAAACCAAGTGACCGGGTGGCGCGGGTTGCTCGGGTGATCCATGAGCGCGACAAAGCCGCCGCTTTTCCCGCGCGCCCCCACCCAACGGGCGTGCTGGTGCATAATATCCGCGTGGCCCTGGCGTCCCTCACTGCAATAGTGGTCCGCTTCGGCAAAGGAAGGCCCCATGCGCAGCACCAGCCCCGAGTAGCGCGCCGCCCGCGAGGCCCCCATCACCAGCCGGTCGCCGACTGGCTCAATGCGCGTGGATATCCGCAAGCAGTAGCCGCCCTCAGTACTGTAAAAACCAAAAGAGCGCGACTCCCGCGCCATGAGCTGGTCGTGGCCGTCGAGCCAAGAAAGCGACTCAGTCACACCGTCCGCTGCCAAAGCCGTGAAGCCATCGTGCCGCTGCACGCCGTGGCTGTCGGCGACGTGTTCGTACTTCTTTGTTTCCGGCAAATACCAACGCCCGCCCCACAAGTTCGCATCGTTGACGTGGACCCAGCCGAAGAACAGCCCCGTGTGCCAAGCGTGGTCAGGCGGACGGTACTCGGTCACGAGCTGACCGGAAAGCGTGTACAGCGGCGCAAAGCAGGGCTTGGGGGATTCGCCGCGAGGCAGTTCCTCGGTGGCGCGATACAGGGCGAGCAGTTGATCGCCCGCGTGGATTTCAACGCCGAGGGCGTTTTCTCGCAATTCAAAAGCGCACATAGTTATTTCTCCAATTCTCGCATTAGACAATCCCGAGCGGGGATTCATTCCCTTTCGGGTTCAAAGGCGCACATAGCTATTTCTCCAATTCTCGCTTGAACCATGCAATCGTCCGGCCCAACCCTTCGTCCGGCCCCACGCGGGGCGTCCAGCCGAGTAGAGAGCGGGCCTTGGCAATGTCGGGCAGGCGCACCCGAGGGTCGTCCTGCGGCAACTCGCCGAAGGAGATGCAGCTCTTGGACTCGGTCATGGCGATGATCTTGTGGGCCAAGTCCAGCATGGTGATTTCACTGGGGTTGCCGAGGTTGACAGGGGTCGTCACATCGGACAGCATGAGCTTGTGGAGGCCGGCGATCAAGTCGCTGTAATGGCAGATGCTGCGCGTTTGCTGGCCGTCGCCATAGACCGTCAGATCGTCGCCCCTGAGGGCTTGGATGATAAAGTTGGGCACGGCACGGCCGTCGTCTTGGCGCATGCGCTCACCGTACGTATTGAATATACGCGCAATGCGCACGTCCGTGCCGTGCATGCGGTGGTACGCCATAGTCATGGCCTCGGCAAAGCGCTTGGCCTCGTCGTACACGCCGCGGATGCCAATGGGGTTGACGTTGCCGAGGTACTCCTCGGACTGGGGATGCACTAAGGGATCGCCATAGACTTCCGACGTGGAGGCCAGTAGGAATTTGGCCTGCTTGGCCACGGCCAATCCCAAGGTCTTGTGCGTGCCCAACGCGCCGACCTTGAGAATGTTGATGCCCAACCGCTCGAAGTCGGCCGGGCTAGCGGGGCTGGCGAGGTGCAGGATAAAGTCGAGCGGACCATCTACGTGGATGTAGTTGGTGACATCGTATTGAATAAGCTGGAATCGCGAGTGGCCAAGCAGATGGGCAATATTCTCGGGCCGGCCCGTGAGAAAGTTGTCCATGCAGATGATTTCGCAGCCTTTTTCCAGCAGTAGATCGCTCAGATGCGATCCCAAGAAACCCGCGCCGCCGGTAATCAGCACACGCATCGTGTAGGCTCCTTCTTCGACAAGCTCAGATACCTTTCTCTGCTGGTGGTCCGGCAATCCGCCGCTCGCCCTACTCCTGAGTTAAACGGCACAAGAATGTATTGCCGTCCTAAGGAACTTTCAACCTCGACTCGGGGACGCCGACCTTAGAATGCTGGAAGACTAGTGCATTTTGAACTATATTTCTGATTTATTATGAATCATAAATATGAGGTAAAAACATGAAATCTCTGACTATCCACATGGACGATGCCTTGGCCCAACTCATACGCAAGAAAGCCGCCGCCGAGGGAAAAAGTCTAAACAAGACTATAAACGGTGTGCTGAAGGAGGCCTTGGGCCTACAACCGACGAATCATCGCGCTGACTTTTTGGATCAATGCGGCGTGTGGAGCACCGAGGAACGGACTGAATTCGACGCCTTGACTCGCCGCCAAGTAGATCCTGAGGACTGGCAGTGAAGGTACTGTTAGATACCAATGCATTAAGTGCCTTGTGGAACGGCGACGAGCGCGTACTCGAGGCCTTGGGTCAGGCGGAGTGCGTATTTATGTCTATCATCGTGCTCGGCGAATTGTTCGCCGGTTTTCGCGGGGGGACGCGGATGCAAGAGAATCGCGCCCGTCTGGCTGGATTTCTAGCCAAACCCACCGTGCGCACGCTCGAATTATCTACTGAGACGGCCGAAGTTTACGGTCAGATCAAGGATGCACTGAAGCAAGCCGGTACGCCTATACCTATTAATGATGTCTGGCTATCGGCTCAGGCCATTGAAACCGGCTCGGTCCTGATCACTTTTGACAACCACTTTGGCAACGTACCAGGGGTCCGCCTATGGGACCCCTAACCTCTCAGCGTCCTTCCGAGTTGAGCCTCGGTCGCGCCTAACCCTGAGAAGTCTCCAGCCCCATGTTCTGGTGCTGGCTTTGCAGGGACTCTTGGTATCTGCGCCGGCCTTCCTCATCGATCTTGCAACTGACGCCTTCAAAGACCATAGCAAAAGCGCGGCGGTGGCGCTGCGACGAGCGATTGGGGTCAGCGCGGTGGATGACTTCGCCGTGGTGTACTACCGCGTCGCCGGGCTGCAAATGCACCGCGACTTCGTTGGCTTGGTCTTGGGGGCCGTAATCGGCAATGCCCTGCGAAAAACCCAAGACCGCAGTGCGATTGTGCGACCGGATGCCCTTGTGATGAGAGCCGGGGCTATAGCGCAGGCAGCCGTTCTCCTCGTCAACCGGATCGAGGGCCAGCCAAATGGAGGCGACGTTGGGCGGCTTGAGGTTGAAGTAGAAATTGTCCTGATGCGGCGGCGTGGGGTGTTCGGTCTGCGGCGGCTTGTTGAACCACTCGGGCTGGCTCACCTGCGCGGCTTCGCCGATGAGGGTCTGGGCTAGATCCCTCCAGCGCGGTTGGTCGCGGTACTCGGCGAAGAAGGCGTCGTAGTCGCCCATGTGCTGTAGTTGTTTCAGGGTTTCGGGCCGGTCCTTGTCTTGGTAGAAGGCGGCCTGATCGGGCAGGGTCGGCACCACTTCGCGGACGTAGCGGTCAACTTGGGCTGTTAGGTCTTTGAGTTCGTCGGGGGGCAGGAAGTTGCGCACGAGGACGAAGCCGTCGCGGTCATAATCAGCTTTATAGGAAGTATAGTCGGACATGGTGGCGCTCCCTTCGGCTCTGCTCAGGGCAGGCTCTCAGTTTTTTTGGTCGCTCTGCGAATGGTCATATCAGTTTAACTAACTTCATCAAAAAATGACAGTCAATGCGATCTATCCTCGACTTTTTTCATGTCAACTAAAATTTTAGTTGACAAGCCGAGTACTGTCGAGTATACTCAACTAAACTCTTAGTTGAAAGGGCTTGCCATGGCGACCAGAGACAAACCCGACAAAAGACTGACCCCGCTCGAAACGCTCATTATGAACGTCCTGTGGGACGAGTCGCCCGCAGCCGTCAAACAGGTGCAGGAGCGGCTAACAGCCGTCAAGCCGATGGCCTACAATACCGTGCTGACCATAATGCGCATCCTGCGCGATAAGGGCTTTGTGGTCTCGGAGCGAGAAGGCCGGTCCGATCTCTATCGCCCGGTGGTCACGCGCGAGGACATGGGGCGGCGCTCGCTCGGCGAAGTCATCGACTCGTTCTTTGCCGGCTCGGCCGAAGCACTGGTCAGCCAACTACTGGACGGCCAGTCGCTTAGCGACGAGGAATTGACGGCGATACGGACGGAGTTAGACCGAACCCTCGAGCGCAGAAAAGGAGACCAGCGATGAATGCGGCCTTGAACGAGTTAGGCAGCCAGCTCTTCGGCTGGTTCGGTCAGCTAAGTATCGAATTAGCGGCACTAGCGGTCTTAGTCCTAGTCGCCTGTCACCTGTTACCGATCAAGTCACCAACCTTGCGCCACCTGTTGTGGGCTGTCGTGCTCCTCAAGCCGCTCGTCGCCATCGCGGTCAGCTCGCCTTATACGCTATTCACACCGTTCGTGCCACTCGTGGAACCCAGTCAGGACACCCTCGTATTCTCGCCTGTCGAGTACCCAACGATGCACGCAGCGGCTTCTCCGGCAATTGCCACCAGTAGTGTGCAACTTACTACAGACGGTTGGGGCGCGATACTGTGGATAGTAGGCGCGGCGCTGCTCATCGGGCGAATTCTGATCGGCTATGGCATCGTCTGGTGCTTGCGGCAGCAGGCGCAGGTACAGCGCGACGGTCCGCTTTTCGACGCCCTGCAGCAAGCGCGTCTAACCCTCGACTGCTATTCCAAGGTCGAGGTGGCGACCTCCCCTTCTATCAGCTCGCCGATGGCACTCGGCATCCTGAGACCAATCATTGTCTTTCCCGCCGATCTCGTAGAGAAACTGCGCACCGACGAACTCACCCTGATCCTCATGCACGAGCTGGCACACGTGCGTCGCTGGGACAACCTTACACTGCTACTACAGCGGTTAGTCTCCACTGTATTGTTCTTCCATCCCGCCGTGTGGCTGTGCGGTCGCATGTTGCGGCGGGAAGCCGAACAGGCCTGCGACGATCTCGTGGTATGCACCACCGGCCGCTCAGAAGCCTATGCGCGCGGCTTGGCTCACGTCGCCGAACAGTCGGTCCATTCAAACCCTTTAATACGGAGAATCCCCACCATGAACGCCTTTGCAGCAGAATCGGACTTGGCACTGAGAATCCGTAGGACGCTTGGCGGCAGTGCGCACCGGATGGGCATGCGGGCGCGTGTATTGACAGCCGTATTGCTATGCCCTCTGGCCGCCGTGACGCTGCCTTCCTGTGGCACTATCTCGAAAGTGCCCAAAGTTGAGGCTGAGTCGAGTAAGCAGAGTGTTCATATCATCGTGGATCAAGACGGCAACATGAAGCTGAACGACAAATCAGTGACGTTTGCGACCCTCAAAGAGGAATTGCAGGCAAAGAGACAACAGTTGGGCAACACCACGATGATTATCATCCAGTCGCCCGAGCGCATCTATCTCAGCACGCATGAGCAACGCTTCCAGATCATGGACATTGCTCGCCAAGTAGGACTCGTCAATCAGGTCATCGCCCGCATCGACACGGAACCGCGACCGGCGAAGGCCAAAGGCACGGCTGAGCCGAGTCCGGATAACAGAATCTGGCAGGCGGTGAGGACCGGTCCGGAGGAATGGTCCGAAGAGGAATGGTCTAAAGAATTAGAACGTCAGCTTATATTCGCCGAGGAGGTCCGTCAGCGCATGCCTTGGCGAGAGGCGACCGATCCAGACGAATGGCCCGACGATCTGAAGGCCAAGCTTCGCGCACTCAAACCCGTTGTCCCGGGTATCTCGTATGATATAGCCACCACCACATCGGCTGAATTAGATATTTACGATGTAGCCGGACAGCACGTTCGAACCTTTGCTTTGGGCCATCAGATTCCTGGCAGATATAGCATCGTCTGGGACGGGCGGGACGATGCCGGTCGCGAGCTTAGCAACGGTTTATACTTCTATAAGTTGAAAACCGAAGACGCAGAGGCAGAGGTAGTGGGCAAGACGTTATTGGTTAAATAACCATCAGACGCGAACCCGTAGTGAAGAAGGGCCTCGTAAGGGAGCGTTTCAACCGACCGTTGCCGCCAACTCCCCAACATCCCGCCATCCCAAGACGATACCGTGGGCGCGTTCTTGGCGCTCCTCCCCACCATAGATCAGATAGTAATCCTGCTCCACCGGCAAGGCCGTCGCCAACTTCTTATAGTAGCGCAAACCCTTAAACTGGTCCGTCCCCAGCGTCACACCCGCCTTGATTTCGACCACCTGCCGCCGACCTCCTCGTTCGTAGAGCAAGTCTAACTCGTTGCCGATGTTGTCGCGCCAGAAGTAGAGGTCTGGACGGCGGCCCGCGTTGACGTGCTGTTTGATTATCTCGGCGATGACCCAATTCTCAAAAATCGCCCCACGCAAATAGTGGGTGGCGAGTTGGTCGGCCGCCTCCAGCCCCAAAAGCGAGCACAGCAGGCCCGTGTCGTAGAAGTAGAGCTTGGGCGACTTGATGAGCCGCTTGGAAAAATTCTCGTGATGAGGATAGAGCAGGAAGGCGATGTAACTCGCTTCCAATACCGAAATCCAAGCGCGCACCGTCTTGTAGTTGATCCCCAAATCGTTGCCGAGGCTGCTCAAATCAATCAATTGGCCGACGCGCCCAGCACAGACTCGCAAAAATCGCTGAAAGGCGCTCAGATCGCCGATATTGCGCAGGCTCCTCACGTCGCGTTCGACATAGGTCTGGATATAGGCCGGATAGTAGTCGGGCGGAGAGACGCCGCGATCGTAGAGGACGGGATAGCCGCCTTTAAACAGGTTTTCGTCCAGACTTAAATCGGAGCTAGCCGCAAGTTCCTGCCGAGAAAAGGGCAGCAGCGTGTGCAAGGCGACGCGTCCGGCCAGCGATTGGCTGACCTGCTCCAGCAGCAAGAAATTCTGCGAACCCGTAAGGACGAATTGGCCCATGATGCCGCGCTCGTCCACCAGAACCTGCAAATAGGAAAACAACGCCGGCACCTTCTGCGCCTCGTCGATGATTAGCCCTTGATCCTCGTACCGCGCCAAGAATCGCCGTGGATCTTCTTCGGCAGCTAAACGGTCGTCGAGCCGTTCGAGATTGACGTAGGCGTAGTCGGGGAAAACTTCGCGCACGAGTGTAGTCTTGCCCGACTGACGCGGGCCGGAGACCGAGAGGATTGGATAGAGCGGGGCCAGCTTTTTGAGCTGGGAGCTGAGCTGACGTTGGATATACATTCTTTACAATATAGGATTTAGACTCCTATTTTGTAAAGAAATTTGCAATAATGTTTACCTTTGAGGGAGGTAAAAGGTGTCGATGGTTAGACGAATTTTACCGGTGGTGATTTTCATGGTTATCTTCTCGCTCGGCGCAGCTTCCGCTGAATCTACCCAAAACTTGGAGACAAACATGGTCGAACGTTGGGGCGTGTATGAACTCACACTGACGGGTCCGGAGACGGGCAATCCATTCGTCGATGTCGAATTAACAGCAGAATTTGCACTAAACGGTCGCGTCTTCGCGCCACACGGATTCTACGATGGAGACGGCGCGTACAAAATTCGCTTCATGCCCGATGCGGTCGGCGAATGGACGTATATCACGAAAAGCAACCACGCTGACCTTGACGGCAAGACCGGCCAGTTTACGTGCATCGCACCATCCGCTGGTAATCACGGCCCCGTGCGCGTGCACAACGACTTCTACTTCCAGTATGCCGACGGAACACCGTATCACCAGTTCGGGACAACCTGTTACGCTTGGGCGCATCAAGGGGAGGCCATGGAGGAACAGACGCTCCAAACCCTCGCCAACGCACCGTTCAACAAGCTGCGGATGTGCATCTTTCCCAAGGATTACGTGTACAACAAAAACGAGCCGGTGTACTATCCGTTCGAGGGCACGCCACTGAAAAATTGGGACTTCACGCGATTCAATCCCGAGTTCTGGCGTCATTTTGAGCGACGCGTTCTCGACCTTTTGGATCTTGGTATTGAAGCCGACTTAATCCTGTTTCACACCTACGATCGCTGGGATTTCGAAAACATGGACGCGGCCAGTGACGACCGCTACATCCGCTACGCCGTCGCTCGGTTAGCCGCTTTCCGCAATGTGTGGTGGTCGCTGGCCAATGAATACGACTTCATGCCAGCCAAAGAAGAATCCGACTGGGATCGGTTTTTCCAAATCATCCGCGACCACGACCCATATCAGCGGCTGCGCGGAATTCACAATGGGCGGCGCTGGTACGACCACAGCAAGCCGTGGGTAACGCACGTCAGTATTCAAACCTCCAACATGGCGCACGGCATCCGCTATCGCAGCCAATACAAAAAACCCGTGATTTACGATGAATGCCGCTACGAGGGAGACATTCCGCAAGGATGGGGAAACATCAGCGCGCAGCAGATGGTACAACACTTTTGGGCGGGGACTGTTGCGGGTTGCTACGTCGGTCACGGAGAAACCTACAAACATCCCGAAGACCTACTCTGGTGGGCAAAAGGCGGCGTGCTGCGCGGCGACAGCCCCAAGCGCATAGCATTCCTCAAATCGTTTATGACAGACGCGCCGGCGTTTGACGCGCTCGAACCAATCGGCGACGACAGCGGGCGGTATGTCCTCGCCAAACCCGGGGAATACTATCTCGTTTACACCACCGACCCACAGACGGTAACCCTCGAATTGTCGGGCAATCAACCGTATAAAATCGACGGCATCGATACGTGGAACCTGAAAATCGTCCCCATTGGGACCGCACAACCGGGAGTATATACATTCGCTGCGCCATACAGCGACTTTGCCTACCGCTTTACGCCGTATGCACCGGGCGAAAAAGTCCACCCGGAAGCCAAGGCAAGCTAAGCCGAGTGGCAATTTACAGCCGGTTCGTTGGCTTGGAGGCGGCGGCGCAGAAATTCAAAATGAGCACTATTCCGATTCCTCCAGCGTCTCGTCATAAGGCCCCGCCAGCGCTTCACCCTGGGCTTTGATTTCTTCCAAGCGGCGCGACATGCTGCGTACGATATCCGGGTGCTGATCGTACAGATTCTGCCGCTCGGCGATGTCGTCTTTGAGGTTGAACAGTTCCCCTGGAAGATCGTGGTCGCTATAGCCCCGCTCCGCCTTGAACCAATCCGGCTCGCGGTTGTCGTCGCCGGAAGGGGCATCGATAAAGACCCAGTCGTCTTGGCGCAGGGCAAAGCGGCCCGCGCAACTGTGATGCACGGCTGAGCGGCGCACCGGCCCGTCAACCTGTCCCTGCAACAAAGGCAAGATGCTAATGCTGTCCTCGGCCGCTCCCGAAGGCAACTGGGCCCCGGTCAACTGAACGCAGGTCGCCATAAAATCGCCCAACAGAGCGAGCTGGTCGCAGACCGATCCGGCCGGCGTAACCCCAGGCCAGCGCGCGACAAAGGGCACGCGGTGGCCACCTTCCCAAGTGTCGCGCTTGACGCCGCGCAAATGGGCCATGCTGTAGTGGCCGAATTGACGCACGTGCTCGTAGCAGCCGCCAGCCGCAGCTCGGCTGCACTCGGGGCCGTTGTCGCTGGTGAAAATGAGCAACGTGTCGTCGGTCAGCCCCTGCTCGTCGAGCGCGGCCATAATTTCCCCGACTACCCAATCGACTTCGCAGACAAAATCGCCGTACAGACCCGCTCCACTACGACCGATGAAGTCCTGATTGGGGACAATCGGCGTGTGCGGCGAGGTAAGCGGTAGGTATAAAAAGAAGGGATCAGAGCCGGCTTCGGCGATGTAGGCACGGGCGCGGCGGACGAATTCGGGGACCATGTCCTCCAGTTTCCAACCCGGCATCATGGCTCCGGGCTGACCGAACATCTCCTCGGGCTTTTGCTCGGTCGGGGCCGCAGCCAGCCGGTCCTGTTCAAACCAAGTGTAGGGCGGGAAATTCGGCACATCGACGCCAAAGTAGGAGTCAAAACCGCAGGCTAAAGGACCACCACCGATGGGTTTACTGTAGTCGATATTGCGCTCTAGGGCTTGGCGCTGCTCGCGGTTGAGACGGCCGATGGGCGCGTCGCCGCAGGCTGGTTTGCCGTCCTTGGTCGCCCATTCCCAGCCGAGATGCCACTTGCCAATGCAGGCGGTGCGGTAGCCCTGCTCGCGCAGCAGCTTGGCTACGGTGGGGCGGTCGGCTTCGATCAAGGGCGGATCCCAAGGCCACAGGACACTGCTCTTGAGCGGAGTGCGCCAGCAATAGCGGCCAGTGAGCAAGGCGTAGCGGCTGGGCGAGCAGACGCTGGAGGAAGCGTGGGCGTCGGTAAAGCGCATCCCCTGAGCGGCGAGACGGTCGAGGTGCGGCGTGGGAATTTTGCAGCCGGAGTTGTTACATCCCATATCGCCGTATCCCATGTCGTCGGCGAGGATGTAGATGATGTTGGGCTGTTGCTGAGGCATAGCTGATCCTTTCTCTCAGATGGAAATTTTCTAATAACTGCTGTTACGCAGCTATCGTTATCTGCGGTTTCCTACCGCCCCGCCCGGTGTCATTCCCGCGCAAGCGGGAATCCAGTCTTGTACGCGATGCGGATTGGGCACGACACCCTGTAGGGGGCGGTTTGAAACCGCCCCCTACTCAATCGACATCTCCGTTTGGCCTTGGAGCTATTGACAAGCTGCGGCTGGAAAACATAGGTTGGGACCAAGATAGCACAGGGCTTGGCCTCCACAAAATCCCCGTGCTCAGCCCACCGAGCGACTGCAATCTAGGCATCCAGCTTGAAAAGAAAAATCCCCGCCAGTCTGCGGGCCCGTCTCGCCGAACGCACCGCGCCCCGAGCTAGGGAACGCCCCGACGCCCACATCACGTTCCGCGGCCTGTTTCTCGGTGCCCTGCTGTGCGTTGCCATCGCCCTCGGCGTGCCCCATACCACCATGCTGGTCAAGGGCACGCCTATGGGCTTTTCCTCATCGACCCCGGCGGCGTACTGCCTGCTTTTTTTCTGCTGATCACCGTCCACGTGGTACTGGCCCTGCCCAAGCGGCAATGGGGTCTACAATGGGGCGAACTGGTCACCATCGCCATTATGATGATGGTCGCCGCGGCCATCCCTTCCCGGGGCGTGACCGGCATGCTCTTGCCCATGATCACCGGGACCTACTACTACGCCTCGGCCGAGAACAAATGGGCCGAAGTCGTCCATCCCCATCTCACCGAATGGATGCTAATGGGCGACCCCGAGGCCGTGCGCGGTTTCTACGAAGGCAGTATCGGCACCACGGTCATCCCCTGGGCCAGTTGGTTGCCCCCACTGGGCTACTGGCTGCTGTTCTACGCCGCCCTGTACCTCACCCTCATCTCCATTGCCGTGATCCTGCGCCGCCAGTGGGTCGAACACGAGCGTCTAGCCTATCCCCTGGCCCAAGTAGCCCTAGCCATGATCGAGGACGAGGGCCGGCCCTCTCTGCTCAAGCCCTTTTTCAAAAACAGGCTCATGTGGATCGGCTTTGCCATCCCCTTCTTGGTCGGCAGCCTCAATGCCCTGCACCACTATTTCCCCTCCGTGGCCCAGATCAGTCTGAAGACCAGTGTGTCCTTCTTCGGTGCCAATCTGCCGGTCAACCTCAATTTCCTCATGCTGGGCTTCTCCTTCCTCATCAATTCCACCCTCTCGCTCAGCCTGTGGTTCTTCCTCCTAATCTACACGCTGCAACAACACATCCTCGGCCTGTTGGGCATCAATACCTTACAGGCCACCCTCGGTCCTTGGAGCACCCCAGTGACCGGCCACCAGATGATGGGTGCCCTGATCGTAATGGTGGGAGCGGGCCTGTGGGTGGGGCGGCACCACCTAGCCGAGGTTTGGCGTCAAGCCCTATCCAAGAAGGCTTCGGTCGACGATGCCGATGAGATCATGTCCTACCGCAGCGCCCTGTTGGGGCTGCTCATCGGCACCGCGGGCATGACCCTCTGGCTGTGGCAAAGCGGCATTCCCGCTTGGATCGCGCCGCTGTTCGTCTTTGCGGCCCTCGTCATCTTCATCGGCCTGACGCGCGCCATCGTCGAGGCCGGCATCCCCACATTGAGCCCGGCCATGGTGCCCCTCGGCTTCGTGGTTTCCGGGGTGGGCGTCCCGGCCCTCGGGGCCAAGGGCATGGTGGCCTCGGCCTACTCCCTCATCTGGGTCGGCGAATTGCTGGTCTTTATGATGGCACCCCTGTCCAACAGCCTGCGCCTGACCAGCGAGACTGCGGGCAATCGGCGTCGGCTCCTGTGGGGCATTGCCGGGGCCATGTTCATCACCCTATCCGTCTCCATCTACTACACCCTCCACCTCGCCTATGACTATGGCGGCGTCAATCTCCACAACCAGTTCTTCGGCCAGAGCTTCCCGAGCTATCCCTCCAGATTCGCCCTGCGCAAATTGAGCGAGCCTTCCGGAGTCAGCGTCGATGGCTGGCTCTGGACCTTGAGCGGCGGCTTGGTCATGGCCCTCCTCATGATCGCCCGCCAACGCCTGATGTGGTGGCCCTTCCACCCGCTGGGCTTTGCCGTTAGCGCCGGGTGGACCATGCGCTACATCTGGTTCTCCGTCTTCTTGGCCTGGCTGATCAAACTCGCCATCCTGCGCTATGGTGGCGTCGGTCTATACCACAAAATCCGCCCCTTTTTTCTTGGTCTGATCGCCGGTCAATTCGCCACCGGAGGTCTGTGGCTGGTCATCGACGCGTTTACCGGTACAGTGGGCAACGTTATTCCGGTGATGTTCTGACGCTTCTCAAGGACACCCTTTTTTATTTTTCTGATGGAGTCTGGTCGTTGGCGTCGATCTTATTGAATCGCCACTCGCGCTCGACGATCAATCGAGCACCCCGTCGAAACGTCACATAGGACCAGGCCCAATTCAGCACGACGAATAGCCGGTTCTTGAAGCCGACGAGAAAGCAGATGTGCACTACCAACCAGGTTAGCCACGCAAACCAACCAGAGAATCGCAGCTTGCCGATTTCGACAATGGCGCGGCTGCGGCCGATTGTCGCCATCTGGCCCCTGTCGACAAAGCGAAAGGCTTCGCGCGGTTTGCCTGCAAGGTCGCGGAGGATCGTCCTAGCCACGAAACGACCCTGTTGCATTGCCACTGGCGCTATGCCCGGAAGCGGCTTGCCGGTCTGGTGGGTAAAACTTGCCTGATCGCCGGCGACAAACGCGTTTGGGTGTCCGTCAATGCTCAGATCTTTGTCGACGACTGCGCGTCCCTGCTCGTCTATCTCCAAACCATCGCGCCGGGCGAATTCAACCCCGCGCACTCCGGCTGCCCAGAGTATGGTTGAGGCGTGGACTCGCTCCGGCCCCACTTCAACGCCGTCCTCGTCAATTCTGGTCACAAGACTGTTCGGCCAGACTTGCACACCGAGTTTTTCCAAGGCTCGCGTCGCGCGGCTTGCCTGTTTCTCGCTGAACGATGGGAGGATTCGAGGGCCGGACTCAATGAGAATGACCCGCGTGAGTTTGGTGTCGATCTTGCGAAAGTCCCTAGCGAGCGTAAAACGACTCATTTCGCCGATAGCGCCCGCCAACTCAACTCCGGTAGGCCCGCCACCGATGACGACAAACGTCAACAACTGTCGGCGCCTTGCAGAATCGTCAACTCGTTCCGCCGCTTCGAAAGAGCTGAGTAGGCGACGGCGAATCTCGGTTGCTTGCGGCACAGTTTTCAGGCTAGGGGCGTACTCTTCCCAGTTCGCATGACCGAAGTAAGTCGGAATCGCCCCACAGCAAAGCAGCAAATAGTCGAATTCGAGCTGACCAAAATCCGCCGAGACGGTCTGGGCCTGCAAATCGACACTCTGGATACTTCCCTGCAGCACAGAGACGTTCTCGTAGCGCGCGAGCAGACTGCGGATGGGAGCGGCAATATCGGCCGGCGACAAACCGGCCATTGCCACCTGGTAGAGCAGAGGTTGGAACAAATGATAGTTCTGTCGATCGACAAGTGTAACGCGGACATCAGAGGCGCCGCCGAGCTTCTTGGCCGCATTCAAACCGGCAAAACCTCCACCCACAATGACGACGTGTTTCATTTCTATGACACTGCGCTGTTTTTGGTGTGTATTGGAACGCGCTTTTGCAACTCAATTTCCGATTCCATTAAGGCCCTTCCTCAAGCCACGCCGGCGCAAAGCGAGCCAAGCGCAAACAGCCGGAGTGCTCGGCCTCGTATAGACACAAAACCTGCCCGTCGGGAGCCACGGCCAAATCGGAGTACGCCGCCGCACCCGGCTCAAGCACTCGCGCTATGGGCCAACTGTGCCCTTGGTCCTCACTCAGCCGCAAGGTCAACTCAGCGCGCTCGTCGGGCTTACTGGGATGCGCCATTAAGACGCGCCCATCGCCGAGGCGCACAATGCTGCCCTGGCAAGAAGGTTCAGGCAGGGCCGACTCGTAGGCGACCGCAGACCAAGTTGCGCCGCCATCGCGGCTGCGCGACCAGCCTCGGCAGCGGCGTTCATTGCGACTGCGCAGCGTCATGTACAGAGAGCCATCGGCCATTTCCACGGCCTCACATTCGTCCGAAGCGTCGTGAGTCAACTTGGCTCCAACCTGCCAAGTGTGGCCGCCGTCGTCGCTGTAAAAAGCGATGGAAGACTGCACTTGGCCCCAAGTGGGCGGCGGCTGACGCCAAGTAGCCGGGCCGGGGCTTTCATCGACCCACGAGGGTACGAGCAAGCGACTGCTTTGCAGTTGAATGCCGTGGCCAGGTCCAGTACCAAGATAGGTCCACGAAGAAGCCTTCACCTGGTCGGTAATTTCCACAGGATCGGTCCAAGTCCGCCCGCTGTCCGTGCTGCGGCTGACAAAAACCTCCTGGTTGTCCTTGCAAAAGGGCAGCAACACGGTGCTGCGGTTGTGGTCAACTACAGGACAGGGGTTGCCACAGGTGCGCTCGCCGTCGGCGACGATCCGCTGGCGCGGTGCCCAAGTGCGACCGCCATCCGTGCTGCGGCGCAGGAGAATGTCGATTTGATCGTCGTCGCGGCCAGTGTGGCGGCGCGCTTCGCAAAAGGCCAGCACCGCGCCGTCTGGCGCTACAGCCAAGGCGGGGATGCGATAGGTGTGATAGCCTTCTTGGCCGGAGATGAATAGGTCTTGTACCTGCACAGTTCGCTCCTGTGGAAAAGGGTTACGATCGCTATAGCTAGGTGAGTTTCTCCAGCACGTGTTCCTCGTAGTACTCCGAGGAAAAACCAGCCTCGGCGTAGGCTTGGGTGGCCGCGGACCACTGGCTGTAAAAGGTGCGTTGCTCGGGGTCGGAATGTTCGGCCAAGCGCTGAGGGAGGAGCACCCAATTGGTCAGCGGCTGGCTAGCGGCACGGCTGTAGTAGTGGTGCAAGGTGCGCCGGGCGCGGGCGCGTTGCCCAGGCAGGCGGGTGTGAAAAATGGCGATGTCGTACAAAACCAAGGTGCCGGCAGGACCGCGGATGGGCACTTCCGCATAGGCATCGCCTAGCTGGACGCGGGCCTCTTCCACCGTCTCGTAAGGACCGCTGTTGGGCACAACGCAAAAGCAGGGGTCGCCGGCCCTCACGTCGCTCAAGTAGTGGATGGCGCACACATAGGTGCATTCATAGGGACGCTCAGGCTCGGTCTCGGTGGTGGGTTGGTAGGGCCGGTCGCGATGGAAGCGCATCTCGCCGTCGCCTTTGCCAGCGGGCACATCGCGGAAATCGAATTGGGCAAAGCGGGGCTGGGGTGCCATAATAGTCTGCACTATATCGTATGAAACCGCCGGCTGGATAAAGCGATCCAACTCGGGGTGGTGAACCAAAATTTGCCCGTGCGAAAAGACGCCCAAGCGGTCGGGGCCCCATTCGCGGGGGATTTCTCCTTTGGAACGATCGACAAAGGCGTTGAGGGTGCGGATATCGACGGGAGGCAGAGCGTCGGCGACTACGACGTACTTATACTGCTGGAAAAAAGCGAGTATGTCTTCCTTGTTGTCGGGAGCGAAAATGGGAGGCTGCGCCATGAAGAATTCCCTTTTAAAATTGCTGTTTGAAATGGTACTAGACCCACAGGTGAATCCAATTGCTTAGACCACCGCTCGAACGCGGTGGCCGACTCACCTGCCAGAGCCTGCATACGGTTTTTCTATAGGGCTTCACCTACGCAGATACGGTCTTGATATACGCTCCGTTTCTATAGAATCTCTCCTGGGTCTTTTTCCCGGTTGGGTCAAATTCGACCCACTTCCCACTTCCCATGGCAAAAGTGCCTTCCCCTCTTAGTTGTCCGTTCTCGTCCACATAAGTCCACTTCCCGTCAAATAGCCCGTTATTATAGTTTATCTCTTCTTTTACCTTTCCATTTCTGTAATACTCAACCCATCTTCCCTCGCTTTTATCATCCTCAAAGCGGCCCTCGTAGCGCAACTCACCGCTAGCGAAATATCCAACCCATTTACCGTGTTTTTTCCCGTTTTTGTATTCCCCTTTGTACTCTACCCCGCCATCGGCGTAATAGACAACCCATTGTCCGTCCTCATGGCCGTTGTCGTATGTGCCTTCTTTGCGTATCTTCCCGCTCTCGTAATACTCGATCCTCTTTCCGTGCAGTTTTCCATCTTTCATGAGTTCAACTCCTCCTTGCTCAATCGAAAAATAGCTCTGTTCTATCGAATCGACAATCAGATGGCGTTGGGAGCCTATTAGTGATCATCGACGCTCATACCCATTTCTACGATCCCCATCGCCCGCAGGGAGTGCCTTGGCCCAATAAAGAGGATGGGCCCATTTACCGGTAGCCGGTCCACCTCACCCATGCCACCTGAACCCGTTAAATCCCCGTTCACCTTCAAAGGCATCGTCGTCGGGGCCATCTTCTCACTGCTAGTCAGCCTCTGCGCGCCCTTTGTTGTCTTTATGCTTCAGGCCTCCTCCATGGGTATCAACAGTTCGTCGCCCGGGGCCATCTTTTTCTTTTTTGTGCTCACCCTCTTCGTCAACGTCGTCCTCGGGCTGATTAAGCGTCAGTTTGCCCTAGGCCGGGCCGACCTCATCCTCGTTTACTCCATGCTGCTGATGGCGGTAACTCTGCCGACCTACAACTTCCTTAACTATCTGATCGGCATGATTTCTGGCCCCTACTACATGGCCTCGCCAGAGAACAATTTCGCCGAAGTTTATCTGCCTTATATCCCCGACTGGATGGTACCCCAAGATGAACAGGCCATTTTTGCACTCTACGAGGGATTGCCAAGCGGCCAATCCATACCTTGGGCCGCGTGGATCGAACCCCTATCGCACTGGTTTGCTTTCTTTTTGTGCTTGAGCTTTATGATGATATGCATGGCCACTATTCTACATCGTCAGTGGTCGGTCCACGAGCGTCTCAGTTATCCTATGACACAACTGCCCCTGCAAATGATCGAAGGCACGAGTCCGGGGCAGGTGGCACCCTTTTTTAAAAAAAAATTAATGTGGCTCGGCTTTGCCGTGCCTTTCATTCTATTCAGTTTTTCGGGGTTAAACCACTACCTGCCGGTTGTGCCTGAGTTTCCCTTTTACATCGCCTGGATTCACTGGTTTCGCGATATCAACACCTGGGGAGAAGGCTTGGCGCTCAGTTACGCCTGGCTCGGGTTTTTCTATCTGGTCGATCTGAATATTTCCCTCAGCATTTGGTTCTTTTTTTTAATAGGTAAATTCCAGGACGGACTCTTCCGCACCTTGGGCATTCACAGCACCGAGCAGCTGAGTCAGTACGAGTACTCCCAGTTGGCAGATCTGACCCATCAGGCCGTAGGCGCTAGCATAGTCTTCGTACTCTTTGGCTTGTGGACGGCCAGGCACCACTTGCGGGATGTGGTAGCCACGGCTTGGCGGCCGGCCAGTGTCGTCGACGACAGCGAATATTTGATGTCCTACCGCTTGGCTTTTTTGGGCCTGATCGCCAGTTTGCTCTTTGTCTGTTTCTGGCTGTGGCGCTCGGGGCTTCCCCCCGTCGTCATTCCCGTTTTTCTCTTTATTTGCCTGATCTACTACATTCTCATCACCCGGGTCGTCTCGGCCGGTGGCGTACCCACGGCTCGGCCCCCGCTAGTGGCACCTTATTTCATTATTTCAGGACTAGGCACTTCGATTCTGGGTGCCAAAGGCATGGTAGCCCTGTGCTTCACTATGGTGTGGCAGGCGGAAATGCGCCTCTTCCCCATGCTCGCCTGCGCCAACGCGCTCAAGCTGGCCGAATCGGTCCGCGGTTCGAAAAGGCGCCTTTTGCTGGGCCTGCTGCTGGCTCTGGTGTGCAGTATGATCGGCGGGACGATGATGAATTTGCACCTAGGGTACACCTATGGCGGCATCAACCTAGGATCCTATGCCGGCTTTGGCGGCAACTGGGACCTGTGGTTGTCGCTGGTGCACAATCCCCGGGAGGTGGATGTGCGCGGTTGGATCTTCACTGGCGGCGGCGCTGCCTTCGAGGCTTTTCTGATGGTCGCTCAGAAGCGCTGGTACTGGTGGCCGTTCCACCCTTTGGGCTTTCCTTTGGCCATTGGCTGGCTCACCAGCGAGATATGGTTTGCCGCCATGCTCGCTTGGCTGTGCAAATTGACGATTCTGCACTTTGGCGGTCCCAAGCTCTACCGCGTTTTAAAGCCCTTTTTCTTGGGCTTGATCTTAGGCGAAGTCTCCGTCGCCGCCTTCTGGGCCATCATCGATACGTTGCTGGGCGGGAGCGGCAATGTCATAACCTACATGTGAATGGGTCAAATGCCGATCTCGATTGGGCGATAGGGTTCACCGCCTGCAAGTCGCCGCTCCCAATCACTCACTCCGGGCTCTGGGACGCCGAAGAGCTGGCGTCGATTGTGGGATTGGGTGATCCGCTGCTGAATGGACGCGGGCAGATCCCGGTAGTCGTACTGCGTCTTCATCCACGAGCGGACGTACGAGTACTCGAGCACTTTGCGGTCGCTGTTACTGCGGTTGTGAAAGCGGGCGTGCCAGCAGTAGCCGTTGAAGAGCATCGCGTCGCCGGCTTTAGCCGTTAGCTTGGCGTGATGTGGCATGTCCTCGTGATTTTCAATGTCGGGCAAGGGATGTCCCATCGCATAGCGATGACTGCCGGGGACGATGGCGAAGGTGGCACCGTTTTCGGGGACGTCCACTAGATAGGTGAAGACTTTGGTCATGATTAGCGAGTCCGGCAAATACACGCTCTTTATGTCGCAAAGATCGCAGTGCCAGCCGCCGCCCGATTCGGTGTTGGCTTCCCTGACGCCTCCATGGGCATAGCGCAGTGCACATCCTCCCCTATAACCGCTCGCACGACGGGGAAGATGGCGGGGTGATCCACCATATCGACGAACACCTCATCCTGATGGAGCAGGTCGTACAGCGAGTCATTCTTCGCCGCCCGGTCGAAGGCTTTGAGCACCCGCTTTACCTCGGCACCCGACAGCGCCCCGCGGATAAAGACAAATCCCTGTGAGTTATACTGTTGCCTAGCTTGTTCGGGTGTCATTTTCGGAGCCCGTTTTTCACAAAGTTTGGCGATTTAATAATTTGGCTCAGTGCCCTTGCCGACGCTGCTCAACGGCGAGTAGCGTCTCTGCGGCAGGCCATCCGAGTTCGGATAGCCCTTTACCTTGCCCGTCCAATAACTGGGCGCAGCGGCGACGCCGAAAAGGTGGGCGAGGTTATCTCTGGCAGCGATCGTCTCCAGCGCCTGCGGCGATAGCTCTGGCAAGGCCTGTCGCATCCAGCTATGGACGTAGGTGTATTCGAGCAGTCGCACAGTTGCATCCGCGCGGTTGCCCGTGCGCGCCTGCCAGAGATTGCCGTGCAGCACTGCGGCCGACCCCGCCTTTAGGCGCAGCGGCAGGTAGTGGGGCATCTCTTCTATATAGGTGATATCGGGAAACGGAACTTCAGCTTTGAAACGGTGGCTCGCCGGAACCACGGCCAGACAGCCACCGTCGGGTGGGGTATCGTCTAGGCACACGAATAGCTGGAGGCACAGGTTGGAGGCAGCATGATGGACCCCGAGCATGCCGGCGACCTTCCGATGCCAACCCCTGCCGGCTGCTCCAAGCTCGACGGACATACCGGCAAGGGAGCGCAGAGACACATCGTCGGATAATATCCGATGGATTATTGGGAACAGATTCGGATGTTCTGCTAGGTGGATGAAACAGTCGTCTTGATTGGGCAGATCTTCCAGAGCACCTACCTGCGCGGCCTCGGCAAAAGCGCGTCGGACGCGATCGAGCTCATTTGCACTCAGGGCCTCTTCGACGAGGAGATAACCTTGGCCTTCGTATTCGGCCTGCTGCCACTCAGTCAACCCATTCACCTCTTGCTTGTGAGTTGGGCCGGCATCGAATCGGCACCAATACTACAAACTCTCCCGCTGTAGGAGCCAACGGGAGAGTTTGTCGCGAAAAATTAAATGATTGGAGCTTTTACCGACTGAAAGATGCCTTGATATGGCCCCAAGTATCGTCTTCGACGGACGTCGCTAGCAGTTCCTCGTTGACCGGCAAGAGAATCCAGTCCGGCAGGAAGTCGGCGTTTTCGGAAGATTCATTGAAGTTGAGAGCCCAGTCGGAGAAGACTTCGCCGGTCTCTTCATTGCCGCAGCACAGGCCCACGTCCCCGTCCTTGTTGCGAGCTGCCAAGCCGATGATCTCCCCTTCTTGCAGATCGTGGATGATACTGCCTTCGGGATCTTGCCAGTTGAAATCGTCCCACCACACGTGCCACAGCTCGATTTGCCAGTTGTATTCCTGACCCAGTTCGGGCTCGGTCCACTGATAGGCACCATCGGAATAAGGTTCCCCCCGATACCAATCGGCCTGAGTCATCCAGTGCCAGTTCCAAGGGACTCCAACCTCTTCCGTTTTGCTGTGGAAGAAGAAGTGGGAAATCTGGGCGTGGCGGTTGCGCTGACGTTGCGCTTCCTCATCGCTCTGCCCTTCCGAACTCCAGTAGAGCCCGCCCGAATGATCGGCATCGACGGCCAGTTCGATATCGTCGCGCTGGTGGCTCCAATAGTCATCGTAGCGGTCATACGCCAAGTAGATACGCTCGGTTTCGTCGTTCCAGCCAAAGGTAAAACGCACGGCTAAGTCAGACGCATCCGGCTCGGTATCCGTGACGTCAATTTGGGTGATCAAGAGGTTGTTTAGATCCTGTTCGGTGATCCACAACTCCTCTGGCACGACCTCCCACTCAGACAAATCGGCATCCAGAACCGGTAAGTGCGAAGTGGGCCATTGCCACATCTCGAAAATTACGCCCGGCGGATCGTGGGCACCAGCGGATGTGGTAAAGCCAAGTGCTATGGCAAAGGACACAACACCCTTTAAAAGCTTGCTCATAGGTTCCTCCTTGTGGAAGGGCAAGAGAGCTTATGGACTGGTTTGTAGCTATTCAGTATAGATAACCATCTATAGATTGCAAGTCAATGTTTTCTTATGGCCAATCGGGACGCAGCTATGGCAAGGGTGCATTACCGCGCAACAAGGCGGTTGAGCGGCAGTTGCCGTTTCTGTACATTCCCGACCGTCAGTGAATTTGTGGCCGCGTTCTCGCTTAGTTTCACTGAAAAGGGACTGACATGAAAAAGAGAATCCCCCTGCTCATAATTTCTTGTCTGAGCGCGGCAAATATCGGGAGCGCTGTCGAAGAAACCGTCCTAATTGGCAGTAGTGGATCACTGCCGTGGCAAGAAGGGGGTGGGACCATTGCGGCGACTGCGATCTTGGATGAGTCCACCGTCAATCAAACCAATACCCCCGGTGGGGTAATCGACTTCGAGTCCATTGATTTCCCCGGGTGGATTTTTCCGCAAAGGGTTGACACGACCGACAACATTCTCATCGGCCTCACCAGCAAAGAGCGCGGCGGCTCAATCAGCAGTCCCATCCCCAGTGCCCAAGTCAGCTTCAAAAACGATTATAAAAAATTGATCGACGCCGACGGTCAAACAGCGTTGGAAGTAAAAGCTACTTCCAGCGCCTCCAGTGCCGGTGCGCTCGGTCTGATCTTAGAATTCGATCTCAACGCCCTATTCGCCGTCAATCGCATCCGATTTTTTCCCCGCAATGCCGCTCCCGAACTGCCGGCACCTGACTTTCCCTTTCACAACGACTTTATCAAGGGGTACGAGATTTTTATCAATGACGGTCGGCCCGAATCCTATCTCAACGGCCGACCGATATGGACGACAATCGCCCTCGAAGGCCAGAACGAGGCAGCGGTCGTCGATCTGAGCATCCCCACCCAATTCGTGCGCCAGATACGCTTCAAATCGCTTACGACAGCCGACTTCGAGATTGCCGAGTTCCAGGTTTTTGCCGAGGGGTTTGTGCCGCAGGCGACCTATCTGTCCAATGTATTCGATTTTGGCGAGCCGGCCTTGCTGGGCCACTTGCGCTGGCTCCAAGAAACCATCGGCGATTCCGTGCTCTCGGATATACAAATCCGCACGCGCACGGGTGTGGATCCCGAGCCGGTCGAGTTTACCCGAGTCGGCATCCAGAGCATCGGACTGACCGAGGTGAGCCGCACGGTGGGGGGCGTGTCGAATCTGGAAGAAATTCGGGTCAAAGTGCCCTGGAAGCGCCCGCAAGACGTGGACGACGACGAACTTAGAACTTTAGTCGAAACCGAGCTAGAGGACGATTTGCTGAGCGGAGAAGAGGCGCTTTTGGCCTGGACCCAGCTACCACTAAAACTGCGAGCACAGCTCGAGATTTCGCAAGCCGAGTACGGCAAGATCAAAGAGCAGGGGCCGATTCGCGATGATCTGACCAACTGGAGTCCTTGGTCTCCCCCGTACTCGGCCGCCGGTATGGTCGAGGCCCAAGCCTTGGAAATCCCAGGGTCGGGAACGCCGATACTCTCTCCCAGTCCCCGCCGCTATTTTCAATTTATGGTCGAGTTTGCCAGCCGGGGCTTTGACGCGGCCTCCGGCTTGGGAGCCTTGGGCTTTGAGCTATCCACGCCGGCTCTGGCCGATACCCTCATCGGGGAAGTGTTTCCCCGGCACGCCGACGTCGGTGCAGCGACTATTTTTTCCTACGCCGTCCTAACGAAGATTGGCCAGACGACGGCCGGTTTTGACCAATTGGCGATCGAGACGCCGCTCGAGGTGGAGTCCATTAGCATGATAGAAGTCCACGGGCCCAACGGCGAGATCGAATCGGCCGATTTTTCAGCGCACTCATTGGACGATCTCCCCGTCGAAGCAGGCCGCGGCTTTGCAGTGCTGGCCGTCTCAGACCATGGCCTACTTTTGCAATTGCCGCCAGTAAACGAAAACAATGCGCTCGTCAAGGTAGAATTCGCAACAGCGGTTTTGCGCTTTGGCACGGTATTCTCGGCTCGAGCGTTCAATACCGAAGTCGGCGCAGTGGGACAAAACATACTCGCGGGCAATGCGGCGGATTTGGGACGAGAGACACTAGTAGATCCCGATCTAGCCCGCATTGGCGCTCCTGTGCCCACCAATCTGACCGTAGAGGTGGCCATAAGCGACAATCTATTGACCAATGTGCGCGCTGAGCCAGTCGTATTTACACCCAATGGAGATCAAATCAACGATCGCACTGCTATTCACTACGATATCACCAATATCGCTAGTCCCGTTCTCGTGGAGATCGAACTATTCGATTTGGCCGGCCGATCGATCCGATCTCTGCAGATGGAAAAACAAACCAGCGGGCGTTTTGCCATTGCCTGGGAGGGCACCGATGATGAGGGTCAGCTCGTGACTCCAGGGCATTACATATACACCGTTACGCTAAACGCCGATACCGGCGCTGACAAAAGGCTCGGTGCTGTCGGCGTTGTCTATTAAAAGCCTACGAGGTGAGCATGGCATCTGCATTGGGCCTATGGGCAAACCGCAATGAGCTGAGGGGATTCTTCCTGCTGTTGTCGCTTTTGCTCGGTGTTGGCGGCTCGGCGGCCCAGGACTACGGATCTCGCCTCGGGACCCAGCGCGGCGGCGAGGTGAGCTTTGAACCCCGCGGCCCAGGGGTCCTATTCGGGGCGCTCGACCCGTCGGTGCGCAAATGGTACGTGCCGCAGGAACTGTACAACGAATATCAGTGGCGTCAGTGGGAGTATTCCAACTACGCGCGTCAGCCCTACCAGCGCTATGTTAATACCGCCCTCGAAGGCAATTACTTCTACGACATCTACGGCCACTACGTCACGCGCGGATGGCTGGTGTACGACTGGCACCAAGACCAGCCCCAGGCCCTCGGCAGCAGCATCTTTAAGGATGGCCGCTTCAACGACTGGTTCAACAATCTCACGGTGAGTAGCGATTCCGAGGGCCAGTTTTCCTATGCGATCACCGTCGGCAACGAGATCCGCACCACCCTCACCCCCATGACATTTTCCAAGCCTCGTTTTAATGGGCTACAGATGGACTTCGCGGCAGATAAATACTATGCCACCATCATTGCCTCGCGCATAAGTGATCCGGCTACGGGCGTGACCCCACAGCCGGCTAGAGTCTCCAATTCCACCAGTCTCATTGGCGGACGGGCTACCGTGCAAGTGGGCGACTTCATCACCCTCGGCGGCACCTTGGTGGACGCCCGCAACGCCAATACTGGCTTGGACGTATTCAGCGGCGATCTGATCGCCGGCAGCCTGACGGCCGGCCAGTCTTCAACACCGGTCACCGCCATCGCCATGGTGCTGAGCGACGATTCACCAGCAGACGGGATCGGCGGAGCCGCCCTTTTCAGCCACGACATTCGCATCACCGCCCGCAATTTTGATACGGAGCTAGAGACGGTCTTCACACTCCAGCAAGTGGTGCGCGAGGGGCTCGAGTGGCCAGTCATCTTTGGCGGGTTTCCCAAAGAGGGTTTCACGGCCGCCGACGGCGACGAGCGCATTGTCTTGAACTACGATTTCAAGAGTCCGGCCTACGTCGGTCCTGATCCACTCTCGATTGTCAAGGTCGAATTCAACTACGTATTAGCCAACGACTTCAAAGTGGAAATGTGGTCGAACAAGCAGACCGGTCGGCGCTCCACCCCAGCACCGCCCATCACCGGCCAAGTCATCGAGGAAAGTGAACCCGCCCTGATTGTGCTACAGCGGGCGGAGGGCAATGTGCGGGATATATCGAACTTGCAACGGGTGCGGTATGAATACGGCTTGCCCACCGCCAATATGGTCGGGGGTTTCACCATCGAGGGCAAAGATGTATTCGGCTTTGATTTCAACGGAGAGTGGGACCGCAATCTGCGCTTTTTTCAGTATCCCAATCCCGCCATTTTTTCGGCTAGCGGCAATCACGAAATCTCTTCGCTGCACGCCGATGCTTGGTTTTTCAACCTATCTAGACAGCAATACCCGTGGTTCGGTTTTTTCGAGGGCTATTCCATCGCCGCAGACTATTCGACGACCGCGGCATTCGTCGTCGATCACTCCGGTGACATTCTCTACGATTCGCCCACGACCGCCTTCTACGAATTCGTCGACGACAACGACGATCAAGATCGCTTACCCGATTGGGTGCGCCGGGGGCAATCAGTCGGCGATAATATTGTCTTTCCCGGCTGGGATGAAAATAACGACTTCATCTCCGACTTCAATCAGAACGACAACGCCACCATACCCAATAGCTTGCCCGATTACGAAGAACCTTTTCTGAGATTCGCGGTGGACCGTCCGGAGTTTCTCTTCGGCATCGATCTCAACAACAACGACTGGATTGACCGCTTTGAAGACGATGTGCTGCCGGACTATCTCTACAAGGCCGATCGCCGCGGGTACAATGCTTTTGTGGGGCTCGACATCGCTCCAGATGTGCGTCTTTTGTTGGGACGGGTGGACGAGCGCATGTTTTCCCAACAGCGAGCAAACGAATCCACCTATGGATTATTCACCTTTGACCGCAATTGGGCGGGTTTTGGCCGCGTGCGGATTTTCGAAATGCTCAAGCGGGTTAAAGACACCATCCCGGACGATCGCCGGGCGCCAACGCCGTTCTTAACGGCCCCGGCCCGACCGCTGGTGCCGGATATTTTGCCAGCCGCGGATACTTGGGTCAACTCGTCGTTCATCGCCGTCGATCACCTCGGAGTGCCGGGCCTCGAATTAACCTCTAAGCTGAAATACGACTTCTACCATCAAGTGCTAGACGATCCAAGGGACCTCAATGAACGGCCCCTCCGCGATTTTACCAGTTTTTTCGGTGTGATCAACAAAGCGTCTTATACCGCGGAATGGGGTTCCTTTTTGCTGCGACCCGGCCTAAAGAGCGAGTACTTCCGGCAGAGCAAATTCTTGCAGGAAGAGGAACCCCACCAACACTGGGCCGGGATCGCCCAAGTGTTGGCCCAGACGCGGCTGACACCCAATACCAAGATCGAAACGGGCCTCGAATTGTTGCGCTTTCGCGATCTGGTCGCCGACGAAGACGACATGCTCGCCAGAGGAGTCGCGGCCGAGACCGGAGATTTTACTTCGACTCAGGTCGCTGTCCAACTGTCGGTCACCTCGGGATACCTCGGGTATATCCTCACCACCCAGGTCGGGTTGCGGGTCGGGCGCATCGGCACAGAGCGCATTAGCGAAACTGCGCCGGGCGTCTTTGAGAAAAGGAGTAAAGGGCGCTCGGAAACGACCAGTTTTATCACGGTTTTTGCAGGGGTCGAGTAACGATGAATTCGCGCGCCTGGATCCTCTGGGTAGGCCTAGCCGGTGCCGCCTCTGCCCAGCCAGAGTACGGCTATCGGCTAGGCGAACGAGTCGGCGACCACGTCGTCTATTCCACCCGTGGCGTGTCGATTTATACCGAAGCCCTAGAACCCACAGTACAGCGCTGGTATTTACCGGCCAGTTTATTCTCCGAAAACCACCACCAATGGGAATATACCAACTACGCTCGGGATCACTTTCTGCGCTACGTCAGCCCCAGCTTGGAAGGAGATGTGTTCTACGATGGCTTTGGCAGCCTGATCACACGCGGCTGGCTCATCTACGACTGGCGTCAGGTGCAGCCGCGCATCGCCGAAAGCTCGCAGATATTCAAGGCGAGCCAGTACGTGCGATGGTTCAACAGGCAATTGCTGGCCGTCGATAGCAAGGGAGATTACAGCTTCTCCATCCTCGTCGGCGATGAACT
Organism: Candidatus Latescibacterota bacterium; assembly: GCA_022825835.1. Lineage (GTDB taxonomy): Bacteria > Latescibacterota > UBA2968 > UBA8231 > UBA8231. The sequence continues at coordinate 9,047 of JAJDVZ010000053.1, read as the reverse complement.
CAATACTACCCTGACGCCGATGACGTTCAGAAAGGCCGGCTTCAATGGGGTCATGGCCAACTTGGCGACTAATCGCCTGCGCCTCACAGGACTCTTTTCCCGCATCTCGGGACCGGTGCTGCTAGAGACCGTGGGTCTGGTCGATCCCAGAGTCAACTCCACCAATCTGGTAGCGGGCCGCAGCGAAGTAGATCTGTTCAAGGGCTTGACCATAGGATTGAATCTGGTCAATTCCCACACTTCTAATGGCAGTCGGGAAAGTTTCGCCGGCAACCCCTTCAAGGGCGAGCTATCGACCGGCCAGCTCGAGGACGCACTGCGCTCGGTCCTAGTGCGGCTCAGCGATGACTCGCCAGAAGACGGCGAGGCCGGGGCCATCCTCATCGACAGAGACATCGAGATAAAAACCAAACTCAAACGTCCTTCCTCTGCTGACCCAACGGTATTAGTGGAGCGGGACACCCTCATTATCGGCAGTTCTTTTGGCTTCGACGCCACCCACATTCAGGGTGGTTCGGTGCGGAACGGTCTGCTCGTAGCCGACGGGGCCGAGAGCATTGTATTGCATTACGTCTTCGCTCCTGCGGAGGGCGAGAGCGAAAAAGGCTCCTTGCGACTGTTGCTGCAACAGCGACTAAATCTGAGCCTGGCAGAGGCCCAAGATGTAATACAAGCGATCGAAAATGTGCGCTTTCGCCTAGTATTGGCCAACGACTACCGCGTGGAAATGAGCTCGGATCGGCAGACCAACCGCTTTGGCGTGCCCCAATTCCTGCCGGTCACCAGAGCCGAAGGCAACATCAAGAATGAAACCAACAGCCGCCAAGTGGTTTTCGACTACGGCCTGCCCACGGCCAATCTGCTGTACGGCCTCAGCGCCGAATGGCGCAATATGCGCGGTTTCGATTTCTACGGGGAAATAAACATCAATTCCAACTATCGAAAATACCCGAATCGGCGCAAAAAGCATCACCGCGCAATTGCGGGCATTGCAGGGGACAAAAGGTCGCTGGGCTGGCTGGCTAATCTCTCTTGGCAAAGCTACCCTTGGTCGGCATTCTTGGAAGGCTTTGGCATGGACGACTCCTATTCCACCAGCGTTCGTCCGGTGCCCCCATCTGGAGTGGCCAACTACGCACCCGAAGCCACCGAGGTTTTATACGATTTTGTCGACGACAACGACGACCAAGATCGCCAGCCCGATCAAAAACGCGTCAATCAAGGTAGTCTGGTGCCGCCACAAGTAGGCGATTTTAACATCGACCAGACCGGTGTCGCCGACCCAGAAGTCTTCCCGGGTTACGACGAAAACGGAGATTTCATCTCTGATTTCAACCAGAACCACAATCCCATCCGCCGCAATCTGCTGCCCGATTACGACGAACCGTTTTTGCGCTACCACTCCGACCGGCCCGAGTTTCTCTTTGGTATGGATCTGAACAACAACAATTGGGTCGATCGCTTCGAGAACGACGATTTGCCTGATTACCCGTACAAAAAAGATCACTGGGGCTACAATGCCTACGGTGGCCTCCAACTCGGTCCGCAAGCCAAGCTGACGCTCGGACAACTGCGGCAGGAAAAACGCGAAACGGGCGAAGAAAACCTGACGACCTATGGCCTCCTAACCGCAGTCGAGGATCTGCCGGGCAAGGGCCGCCTGCGCTTCTTCGATATGTTGCGATTGGCCAGGGACGATATTCCCGATCCCTTGTCGCAGTGGATCGTATCCACGCCCGAATTTGGCGATCCGGGAATCGACAGTGGGCACCATGTCCAAGTTCCAGATCGCCTAGCGGCCGCAGATACGTGGATCAACACCTTCTATGCGGACTGGAAATACGCCAGTCCAAACCAGTGGAGTACCTTTCACCGGTTTAAGTGGGAAACCTGGCGTCAGCGCAATACGGGCGTGGACGAACTCGTCGATGACGAGGGCAGTCAGGTGAGCACCGGCGGCGAACCCGCCGCTAGCTACGACCCCCTCGGTCCACAAGGCCGCAACGGTCGCCGGTCCTCGGGATTTTTGGGCTTAATCGACAAGGCGGAATACCAGTATTCGTGGCGAGGTTTGACCATCGCTCCCAAAGCGAAAAGCGAGTTCCTCAGCCAGACCCCCTTCGACCGGACGCTGGACAAGCGCCGCACTTGGGACGCGCTTTTCTTTTTGCAGATCCACTTTCGCGTCCTGCGCACGACCAAGATCGAAGGCGGTTTGGAACAGCGGTTCTTCTACGATGTCCTAGACTCAGAAGAAAATCTGCAAGTCGGACAGTTCAGCGGCGATTTTCGCGGCACGGTGCTGGCGCTCCAACTCACGAATCCAACTACCTATTTGGGCTACAAATTGATCACCGAGGTGGGCATGCGCTACGATCGGAGATCCCTGGAAAGGGTCGGCGGCAAACGCCAGCAGAAAGCCTCGGGTCTGTTCTTCGCCTCCATGCTGGTGGGTCTGCGCTGAGTCGACTAGTACTTTGTATATTAATGTGTAGCACCCCTGAAAAAGAGGAGCGAATAATGATAGGCCGCCTAACGTCTCTGCTCTGTTTTGGATTCTGTCTCGCCCTTTGGGGGCACCAAGACAGCGGGGCATTGACGGTTTACCGGATCGGCGGCGAAGATCTGCCCACGCCCGAGGCAGCCGATTTCGGCGTTCCACCCGAATCTTTCCGCTTCGAGCAGCGCTCTTGGATGTCTTTCGAGGATGACGACTTTGGCAGCGTCAACCTGCTCGACCTAGAACCGGGTCACATTCGGCCCCAGACTCTGGACAAAGAGGTCAATCTCACGCCGTTGATCCGCGAGCGCGGAGGGTCCATCAAGATCAACGACGGTTACGGCTGGAAAGACGAGGCGCAGCTAGATTTCCTCTTTGACGACGACGAGACCACGGCCTTTTCAGGGGATATAGGAGGCAGTCTGCGCTGTGCTAATGGCACCCCGGGGAGAAGAGGCATCATGGATGCCCTCGGGGGCGATCCCATTGCGCAATGCAGGTATTTCAAATTCGATTTGGGCGGGGCGTTTATCATCGACCGAGTTCGATTTTTTGGCACTCCGAGACGGGGCGACACCTTTTTCCCGCGCTCCTTCCGCTTGGGCACCAACGACGGGGATGCGCTCAAAGACGGAGAGCGGGAGATCAAGTTGACTTGGCGCGGCAAGGCCTTCGTCGACTGGAATGTCGTTGTCGAGCGCCTAGAGAACACAGACGCAGTCCTGGACTTTCAATTGCCTCCCGAGCCTGTGCAAATCCTCATGTTCGAGTCTCCTCAGGGAAAATGGGAAATCGCCGAGTTCCAGATTTTTGGCACGGGGTCGGCCCCCTTTGCCAGCTACATTTCGAGTATTATCGATTTGGGTGGCCCGGCCGTGCTGGGAGAATTGACCTGGTCCGGCAACCAAGCACGGACCGGGCGCATCGACCTAACTGCCCGCGGCGGCGACACGCCCGATCCCAATACGTACTGGCGTTTTACCTTCAGAGGAGATGAAAGGTCTCGTTTCGCTGCCAATGGCCAATCCCTCAGTCGCACCGCCTACGCCAAGTTGGAAGGCGGAGAGAAGGCGGGCATAACCCCCGACGAACAGAATTGGGAACTGTGGCCCCCTTTCTTTTCTTTTGCGGACGGCCGGGCCGAGCTGAGCCGCCGCAAACCCCGTCAGTTCCTCCAGTTCAAGGCCGATTTCCACTCGCTGCCAGGAGAGGAAAACAGCCAGCTCGACTATCTCCAATTCGCCGTTACGCAACCGCCCATGGCAGCGGGAGTCGTGGCCGAAATAGCACCTGCTATCGTCGGCGCTGGCGAGCCGACGCGGTTTATTTACAAGGTATTGCCCGAGGTCCAACTCGGGGAGTCGGGTTTCGACACTATTGAGATCCGCACGCCCATCGAGCCTCGGATCGAATCCGTGTACATCAGCGGCGTCGAAGTGGAGTGGGAGGCCCTGCGGGTGGACGACACCGGCCTAGAAGTGCGGATCCCCCGCATCGGCGATGACCGTTCGGGGGAGTTGATCGAAGTCGTTTTCGCGGCCGAGGTGTTCCGTTTTGGCACGGTATTTCCCGGCGCGGTCTGGGACAGCGAACGGCCCTACGAAGTGCGCCAACCAGTGACGCCGGGCAATGCCGACGATCTGGTGGATAACAACAGGCTCAGTGTGGCTCTGCAACAAACGGGCAAGCAGTCCATAGGGCGCTTCGATCTGTCTTCTCGGGTGGTAACGCCAAATGGAGATCGGGTCAATGACGAGTTGCTGATCGAGTACGACCTCATCAACGTCGATAACGCTGGCGCTGGCATCGCCCGGCTCGAACTCTACGGGCTGACGGGAACGCGCATCGGAGTATTGCAGCAAACCCAGATAACCAGCGGTCGGATTCACTTCTCGTGGCCCGGCACCGATGGCGATGGTCAGGTGCTGTCGCCGGGCCTCTATATCCTCCGTTTGGCCGTCGACGCGGACCGCGATACGGACACGGCGTTTCGCTCCGTAGCAGTGGCGTATTAGCTGTCTTACAAGATAATCCACAGATGGACGCAGATAGACGCAGAATAGAATGCACAAGACGAGTCACATCTAGAATTGTTCAAATCATTCTGAATTGCTATATGCCTAAAATCTCGCCCAGAATTTTTGTAATCGGCGTGAGCGCTCTTTGGCTCCTCAGCGGCTGGACCTCGGTCTGCGCCCAGACCACCAACGAGTTTCGCACCCGACCGAACCAGGTCGTTGTGAACGCCCAGAGCCATTGGCAGGATTGGGACTTTCCCGCAGGCACTCTTGAGATTTCCCCCCGTGGAGAAGTACGGCCGCGCCGCTGGAATCGCAATACAGACGCCACGGAGGACATTGTCGATTTTCTGCGCTTCCAGATCGAAGCGTCACGGCGCGATCCCACGCTATTCAAAATTCCCAAGCGCCTGCAGGGCAAGGAGGCCGCTGAGATCTCTCTGCGAGATGCCGTCGTGGAAGCAGGTTCGAATCCCTCAGGAGTAGCCAATGTCCTCGACGGCAACCCCGCTACCTTTTGGGAACCAGCGCCGCTGCCGGCGGGTGTGGATCCGGCGGATGTGGATGTCGGCGCCCTTTGGTGGTTTACGGTGGATCTGGGACGTCTGGTTTTCCTCAAGAAAATCGAGCTGAAATTCGTCAATGAAGATCTGGGCGACCCCTTCTTGTTGTACGATGTCCTCGTATCGGACGGACGCAAACCCATTGCCGCCCAATCGGGAAACGCCCCACCCGAATTTTTCCCCGTCCTGATCTCTCTCAAGCCCAATAAGACCCAACGCAGCGTCGAGGTGGATCTGCGCGGCATCACGGGCCGCAGAGAATTGGGCGGCGAGCAGGATGAGTTTTTGGCGGAACAGATCCAATTTGAAGATTTGGCCGAGGAGTCTGGTCCGACAACAGACATGGCGACGCTAGTCGGACGTTTTGTCCAAGTCGTCATAAGAGGCAGTGACCTGAACCGAGGCCGCCAGATCACAAAAGCGGAATTCGAGCAACTCGCCCCAGCCGATACAGGCGCGGTTGACTATTACAAAAAATTGCTAGACGGCGGCCAGTTGCAAGTATCGAAGCAAGTCTATTTCGACCGCCTCGCAGAGGAAACTCGCGGCGACATCCGCTATTATATCCGCGAGCGTCCGCGCTTAGCCGAGCTCAATGTCTGTATCGAAGGAGATGATATCTTCCACGGGATATTGCGACGGGGCGGGACCATAAGCTCGCCCGATCCCCGCAATGGAGCGATCCTTCTCGATGGCGATGTGGACTCCGCTCATTTTCTCGACCTCTACAGAGATCCCAAATTCAATTTGAGTCCCATCGGCACGGTGACTTTAGATCTAGGATCGTTTTTCTGGATCAACGCGCAAAGGATGACCTATACATTCATCGATAACGACGCCCACACTTTTGGCAACTATACCTTAGAAGTTTCGGATGGCAGCAAAGAGCCCGATGGCAGCCTCAAGTGGTCCATCGCCGTAGATCGCCGACAGACCGAAACCCTCGGCGGTTTGATCGGCAAGATCACCGAGGGCAATAACTTCGATCCCGTCGTTGGCCGTTTTTTCAAGATCCAGTGGAACGTCCAACCCATCGCCGCGAGGATCCTGACCGCACTGAGCGAGTTCCAGCTTTTCGGCGCAGGCTTTCAGCCCCAAGTCGAGCTGACGTCGGGGCGCATCCCGCTGGGAAACAGCAAAAATTTGCTGTCTATCGAATGGGATGCCGATACCCCTCCCGGCACCAAGGTAGAGCTACAGACGCGGACGGGGGACACCTTCAGTTCGGATACGCTCTACTATCACGGCGACAATATAAGACTCTACGAAGGAGGTGCTGCAGAATACTACGCGCGCAAAAACCGGCGCGACAGAGGCAACAAAATAGGCATCTGGGTCGATGGACCGGAGTGGGAAAAGTCCTTTAGTGCACCGTACGAAAACGCCGCCGGCAGCCCGATCACTTCGCCCTCGCCGCGCCAATTTGTCCGCATTCGCGCCACGTTGTTCTCCAACGATCCAGAAGTTCACCCCACCCTCAAAGAGGTCCGGCTCAATTTCGCCGAGCCAGTGGCTCGGCACCTGTTGGGCGAAGTTACCCCTACACAGGTCGATAGCCTCGGCGTCCAGCGTCCTTTTTCAGTTTACATCCGGCCGGATACTGTCAGTGCTGGCGGATTCGATCAGCTTTTGCTCGCAGCCCCCCCCCAGATGCGTCTGACCTATCGAGGGCTATACGGGGGCAAAGGCAGCGACTTTTCGCCGGTCGCCGATCTAGCTTCTCTAAAGATCGAAGACATCGATGTCCGCAACGATCACTCGGATAGCCTGCATCTTACTTTTCCAGCCGTACTGTCGGAGTCGGATATTGAACTGTTCCGCCTCGATTTCGCCACGGCTCTTTTCACGGTCAGTGCACCGCTGAGAGCAGCCCTGCGGCGGGGAGACGACGGTTGGTGGCAGCGCGTGGACGCGGGAGACGCGGCCGCGCAAGTCACCGACAACGATCTAACGCTGGTCGCAGTACCGAGACGCAAGGAAATTTTCCGCAACTTAGCGATCAAGCCGCAGGTATTCACGCCCAATGGGGACGATATAAACGATGCGGTGAAGTTTACATTCGACGTCGTGTTGATCCGTCAGAGCAGTGCCGTCGAAATCCATATCCACGATCTGGGAGGTCGCCGGGTGAGAAGCATTTCCGCGCGGCGTCCAGTGGTCACTGGTGCCCATGCGCTCGAATGGGACGGCAGAGACCATGCTGGAAATCTCGTGGCACCCGGAGTGTACGTCGTCTTGCTCAAGATCGATGCCAATACTGAGGGGGCTGGCTTAGACGCGAGTAATCTCACCCGCACAGTGGCGGTCGCTTACTAGCATCTCTAAGACAGAAATCTTCTCCGCAAACTAGGAAACTACTTATGCCCATAGGCACTAGTGCTATAGCAATCCTACATCGTTTACAAGGTGATCCGCAGATGGACGCAGATAGACGCAGAATAAGATGCATAAGACGATCCTCCGCTCGAATTGTTCAAATCATTCCGCATTGCTATATCACCCGAATGGACAGCAGGTTCAACAATGCCGGATGCTAAAACAATTCGTCGCCAGATTAGGACCGGCGAGTGGCGCGGTACGACCGTCGGCAGGGCGGGGCGTTATGTGCAGACCGGCCTGGTCATTCTCCCCAAAGCCGAGGCCTATGATTTTCTCGTCTTCTGCCAGCGCAACCCGCAGCCATGTCCGCTGCTTGAAGTGACAGACCCGGGCAGTCCGACGCCTAAAACACTGGCACCGGATGCGGATATTCGCCATGAGGTCGGGCTATACTCGGTCTGGCGCGACGGTGAATTGGTCGAAGAAGTGACCGATATTGCGCCGTTGTGGCAGGATGATTTCGTCGCCTTTTTTTTAGGATCGAGCCTGACTTTTTTGCAAGCTCTGGCCGAGGCCGGGTGCGTCAGTTCGGTTGGCGTCGTGTTATATAAAACCAATATCATGTGCAAACCAGCGGGGCGTTTTGCCGGGCCGATGGTAGTGACCATGCAAACCTTGCCGGCGGCAAAGGTGGCGCGCGCCGTGCAGGTGACTTCGCGATTTCAAGCCACGCACGGGGCCCCGATACACATTGGCGATCCAGCCGCCATAGGCATCACCGACCTTTCGCAAACCATTGGCCCCGCGCCCTCCAACGGCATTCCCCCCGGCGATGTAGCACTATTTTGGGCCTGTAGTGTTACGCCCCAGACGGTGGCGCAGGCTTCCGCTATTCCATTCATGATAACCCATTCGTCGGGCCACGGCTTTGTCACCGATCTCGAAGACCACGACCTAGCTGTGCCGTGAACAGCGGATGGGGTACCGGCGCGCTTTGGTTGCGGACTAGCGCAGGGACACGCGTAACCTCGTAGCGGCGTGGCTCGCGCTGTCGGGCCGATCTACCGATTTGCTGAAACGCCTCTATTAGCATTTGGGCAAGTAGAATCTAATGTTTATTTTAGAAGCATGAAGAAGCAAACAGCCGTTCTGGATACCTCGTTTTGGGTTTTGGGCCATCGAGCGGATGTGCTCTCCTATCTGTTTCGCTTTTTTACGGTCGTTGTCCCATCGGCTGTCGAGAATGAGATACAAGCCCACGACCCGCGTTATCCACAGCGGGTATATGGGTATCAAGAGTTGTTTGGCCTGATGAAGCGGCAGGGAGTATTGGCCATCCGCGACCCCGTCCAGCCGTTGGACCAGTTTCACGCAGGAGAAGCAGCCGCTTTAGGATTGGCTCTCGACGAGAATCTGTGGCTGCTGGTGAATGAACAACGTGCTCTGCGCTTTGCTTGGCAGCGCGGGCTCAAGGCCCTGACTGTTCCAGAGTTCACCGTATATCTATTAGGACTTACGCACAGAGCTCAACAGGCGTATTCTACTGTTGGTCAATCAGTGGGGTATTGGCCCTGCCTGCGTAGCTAAAGCCTTGCCTTTTTGGAGGGAATTATGGCCCAACCGACGCGCTTAGATTACTGCCAGTAT
>JAJDVZ010000161.1:0-15181 GCA_022825835.1 Candidatus Latescibacterota bacterium | reverse complement strand
ACCAGTGCTTGCAACCTGCTCACCAATCGGTTATATACCTGTTCGCTGCTGCTCATAAGGCCCTCCTTTGATCTTGGCGGTTAAAAGAGGACCCTAAATTATGGGCAGCAGTCCTTTTTTCAAAAGTGTAAGGGAATCAGACCCACCCCAACAAAGGCCCAACCCCATGATGACACCCGACCAACGCTACTTTTTCGATCTGACCGGCTACCTCCACTTGCGCGGTGTGCTCAGCCCGGAGGAGCTCGCGCCTGCGCAAGCGGCAGCCGACCGCTACATCAACATGCCACCCGAGGAGTGGCCACCCGAATTCGGCGCGGACCTCGAGCGCCGCGACCTCACCGGCTACCAGCACGGCTTTGCCTTTGACAAGAGCCTCGAAGTACTCACCCGGCACCCTACTACTTGGCCGATCCTCATGGAACTCACCGACCGCCGGCCGCGCCTCAACGGCGGCACCCTCGGCTACAACCGCCACGGCCACGGCTTCCACTACCTGCATGCCGGATGGCGTCCCTCCAAACAGCCCGATGTGCGGCGCTATTACATCGAAGACGGCCTAGTCCGCTGCACGGACTTTATTTTCTTTTTTTACTTGAGCGATGTCTTCCCCGGCGACGGCGGACTCGTCGTCTTGCCCGGCTCGCACAAGGCCCTCTTCGACCGGCCCCGAGCGATGTTTTATCCAGGCTCCGAAGACGACGGGGACAGGAACTACGTCGCCGATACCGTGCCACCGGGCGTCCACAATGTCTGCGCCCGCGCCGGCGACGTATTCATCATGCCCGAACACCTCATGCACGGCGCACTCACTTGGAAGCCCCGCGACCGCGACCGCCGCTTCCTCATTCTGCGCTACAACGTCCAGCACATGCTCACCGGTCAGCGCCGCCCTTTTCCAGACGCCATTCGCCAGCGGCTCGACCCCGAGACCATTGACCTGCTCGAATTGGCCCCGTACTACGAGTACAAAGACATCGTCAAGCAGCGCGAAAACATCGACTAGCCCAAGAGCTATATTCTATGGGGTCAAAACAAAACATTGAGAACCTGAGCTTCCGCGCCCGCGTCCCGGTCTTCGACGCCAACATCGGCGTCGGCCACTGCCACGACCGACCCTCGCCGTTTGCCGACGTGGCTGGCCTGCGGGCGGAGATGCAGCGCCACGGCGTGGAGCGCGGCTTGATCTACCACCTCCAAGGCGAAACCATCAGCGCGATTGAGGGCAACGAGGCCCTGCACGCTTGGTGTGGCGACGGACTCGTCCCCCAATGGGTCGCCGGACCGAGCGCGGACTCTTTGACGCAACTACGCGCGCTCCACGCCGCAGGCGAGGTCTCCAGCGTCCGCCTGCACAACACCGAGGCGAGCCGCGTCCCCTTTGCCGACTGGATCTACGGCGAGTTGCTCGCTTGGCTGGCAGCCGAGCGCATCCCCCTGTGGATTTCGCTGGCCGATACCCCGGTCGCCGAAGTCATGGAGACGCTGCGCCGCTTCCCAGATTTACAAGTAGTACTCCTCGGCGCACACTACGTGCATACCCTCGCCTTGCGCCCCCTGCTCAGGGCACTGCCTCAAGCGTCGCTGGAACTGAGCCGCTTTGAGAACTTAGGCGGTATCGAGTCCCTGATCGGCGAATTTGGCGTAGAGCGCTTCCTCTACGGCTCCTACTACCCGCGCTACGCTATGGGGTCGATGCTCTTTTACCTGCACCACTTGGCCATTGACGACGACGCGCTCGCGGCTTTGACCGCGGGCAATCTAGAGCGCATTCTCGGAGGGAGCACATGATTATCGACTTTCACGGCCACGTAGGCCGCTGGGACTCCCTCGACATGGTCGATGACCCGGCCGCGATGTTGCGCGCCATGGACGCGGTGGGGATCGACAAAAGCTGCGTCTTCAACATCTTCCATCCCGAAGGCAAACCCGGCAACGACCAGACCGCGACTTTTGTCACCCGCCATCCCGACCGCTTCATTGGCTTTGCCTATGTGTGCCCCACCTGCCCTGACACCGTGCGGCCCGAGCTGGAACGGGCCATCGACGAACTAGGGTTCCGGGCGATTAAAATCTACCCGCCCTACACGCCCTTTCCGCTCGACGACCCGGCTTGGGATCCAATCTACGAGTTTGCCGCTGAGCGCGGCCTCGCAATCATTGCGCACACAGGCGGCGAGCCAACGGCCGCACCCGCCCAGTTTGGCCGCGCCGCCGCGCGCTTCCCCAACGCCCGCTTCGTGGCCGGCCACTCTGGCAACATTGAGCCGTATCGCAGCCAAGCCATTGCCGCGGCCCAGCGCTTGCCCAACTACTTCCTCGAAACCTGTTCGACCTTCCGCACCCCAGGCGTCATTGAAGAGCTGGTGGCCAAGGCCGGGGCCGACCGCGTGCTCTTCGGCTCGGATACGCCCCTGATGGACCCCCGCCCGCAGCTTGGCAAGATCATCACCGCGGCCATTGACGACGACGCCAAGCGCCTCATCCTCGGCGAGAACGCCCGGAGCCTGCTCGGGCTGTAAGACGCAAAAAGCCCGCCTGCCACAGAGGGCAAGCGGGCTTTCTTTGCAAAGGGTGTGGAACCAATATTATTGCTGGTACTGGTACTTAATCCGGCCCCAACTCTGCCCCTCGACCGCAGTCGGCTCGCCCCAATCAATGGTGTCGTCCATGGGGGAGATGAGCAGGTCCTGCGAAGAGTGACAACAACTCGTCGGAGTAGTAGCCCACATGCCGACGCGGTTGTCGGCATCGCCGGCGCTGTCATCGACATCGCTGACGAAAATCGAAAAGCCGATCACCTCGCCCGCGGTCAGGTCGTGCTCAATCACCTGATCTTCCGTGATGTTTTCCTCGGTGGGCTTGGGATACGAATCAATGGCAATCGTGCGGAACTCGTAGATATACGTGCTCTCGCCGTACTCCTCGCCCTCAAAGCTATAGGTGCAGTAGTACCAACGGCTGCCGTTGGACAACAGCGTCGGGTTTTCGACGTCGGCGCTACTGACCGCAGCCGTTTGCAGGGCCGGGCCGAAATTGCCGTTGAGCGGCGGGAACGCGAATGAGTACTTGTGGTGCGTCACCACGTCTTCGGGCTTGGGCAAGTAGTCGTGACGCGGGTTGAACTCAATCTCAATGCTGTCGTCCCACCAATAGGAACCTAAGTCTTGGCGGGTGATCGTGTGCTTGTTGTCGAAGATCCGCGTCGTCACGTACAGCTCGTTGCGCGAGTCGTTCCAACCCAAAATGTGGCGAATCTGCATCGAAGCCGGATCCATGCCACCGCGCGGCACGTCGTCGCCAGCAAAACCGTGCACCGAAAAGAGCTTCGAGCTGGGAATGGCGTACACTTCGAGCGGTATAGCCGACCAATCGTCGTCAAATCCGTCGATGTTCGGCACATTCGCATCGGGGAACTGCACGGCGAGGAAGACCTCGCCTGGGGGTTCGTGTGCCCCAGCGGCTAGCGCAAAAGCCAATAGCGCGATTGCCGTCAGGCCACAGGTAAAAAGACGCTTCATAACTACCTCCTTGGGGTAGGTGGACGATAAAAAAATAAATCGCAAATGAACGACTAACCTGCAAATTTAGTCAAATGACTCGCTAAATACAACCAACTATTGCAAACCGGCGTATAATGTGACGAAAGTTTCGGTCGTCGTTGCGGCCTCGGCCTCCGCAAACGCCTTGCGCTCTACCACAAAGCCGGCCAACGCCTGGATCCGGTAGCCCAAATAGGCCGACTCGGTCGCCAACTGCAAGGCCCAGCTCAGGGAGTCGAAATCCTCCGCATCGCGGTCGAAGTCGTTGAACAGCGCGTACTCGACGCCAGCCTGGAGCCGCGTGGCCTGCAATAGCTGCGTTTCCAAAAGCAGCGAAAACAGCTCCATCAGCGTCGTGCGCTCCTGCTGGTCAAACAGCGACCGGCTCTGCTGCCGCCACTCGCTCTTCCAGCGCGGCGATAGAGTCAACCCGCGCCAAGTGTGGTGATAGCTGGCCTTGTTGATCAAGCCAAAGAAGAAGTCCGACTCATCGCGCTGTCGTTGCGCAAAGAAAACCCCGTTCAGCTTGCTCATCACCAACAGCGCGTCGCTCGCCAGGCTGTGGCCGACGAATAGCTGGTGGACCCAAGCATCGTGCGCCAACAGCGGATCGGCGATGTGCACGAGCTTGCCGCCGCGCAGCGTGTTGTCTGGCTGCCACTGCAAAATTGGATCGGGAATGTCGTCTTGCACCAACTGGCTCATCTCAAACAGCCGCACCCGACCCACCCGCGGCCAAACCCGCTCGTACCCTAGCTGCAAATACGTGCTGTGGTTTTTGCGATCCGCGGAAATCTGCTCCTCGCGCAAGGCCCCCACCTTGAGCTGCCAGTGCCGGCTCAGGTCGATGCCCCCATAGACATTGAAGCCTTGTTGATCGCGGCGGTAGGGGTAGTCCGGCTCGGTGTCGTTTTCGTATAAATCGACCCAGAAGTTGTGATTCATATCCACGCCGAAGAGGAACTCCGGCCGATCGACCAAGAAGCGGAGGAACGGCTCCTCGTAATCCGGAACGGCGTTGGCTTTGACGCGGTTGTCGTTTTGGTTGAAGTCGGGCACCAAGTCGTTGTTGAGATCCCAGCCGGGAAAGACCAAGCGGTCATCGACCAAAAAGTCCGCGCGGAACCCATCGGGGAAGCGGTCTTGATCGTCGTTGTCTTCCACCAAGTCAAAGCGGTTGCCCTGCCGGGCGTAATCGAGGCCCGAGCTCGTGGTGACAAAGGATTGGGTATTGTAGCGCGGATCGATCGAATACACTTCCCCGAACAGCGACAGCCGCCTCAAGTTCTTACTCAGATTCACCATCCACGCCGGTGCGCTGGGCCGGTCGCCAATCCCCGCCGAGGAAGTGTGCGTCTCTTCGGCGACATTGGGATACTTGCGGAAATTCCAGTTCAGGTCGTATTCGCCATACAGATCGAAGCCGAGCACGTCTTCCACCTTGAGTGTGGCCCCGGCGATTGTCGTAGCCGTCGGCAGCCCATACTCAAAGCGGACCGTGCGCAGGTTGGATATGTCCTGCACATTGCCCTCGGCCTGCGCCACCAGCAAGAAAACTGGGTCATCCACATCCGCGCCGAATACGTCGCCCAAGCTGATAGAGCGCTCGCCCGTCCAAGTGAACGAGCTCGATGGCCGGCCGACCGTTACAAAGCCGCCGCCCTCGCCCAACTGCTGGTCCGAACTCATCCAGATCTGGTAGTCGTTGGCCAGCACGAGGCGAAATTCCACCGCCACAATCTCGGACTTATCGGCCGAGGCGCGGTTGACAAACGACGCGCTGTCAAAATCGTAGAGCAGGCTAATTTGCCCGTCGCCATCCGCGGTGAGAAATCCCTGCCGCTCTAAGCCACCGCTGATCTCCGGGCCAAAGCGAATGTCGCGGCCCGACTCCACTGTGCCGTCGCGGTAGGTGATAATCACGTCCGAGGCATCGGGGAAGAACGCTGCGCCGCCGCTGCCGTCCTCCGGCGAATCGTCGCGCAAGGCGATGGCGATCTGGGAGATGGTTGCGTTTTGCTGCTTGTTCAGCCCGCCTTTGTACAGAGTCTCTATTAGTTGGTCCGACTCGCTGTTGGTCTGGTGGGCGTTGACCGCGTGCAGGCCCAACTCCACGAAATCCCCTAGCTGGGCCGTGAATCGCCCTCCCACGAGAGACGTCGCGTCCGTAAAGCGGCTCTCCTCCTGCTGCAAACCGCGCGGGCCGGTGATCAGCGAGTGGAGAAAGGTCAGTTGGTATTTATCGGTGGCGAGGTCGATCTGCATGCCGTTCAGGCGCGGTTTGGAAAACGACAGCGGCGTCAAGGTAGTTCGCAGGTTGTTGCTCGCCGTCAGCGCGTAGTGATATTGACCCTTGTGATCGCCGGCGATGACCAACTCGTTGAACCACCGCGCAAACCGCTCGGTCTTGAACAGGGAGCTACCGGCTTCCTCGGGCCGCCTCTGCGCTGTATTGAAGATCAGCCAGCCTTGGGTCAGGTAATTCCCGTACAGATCGTAGAAGTAATCGCCCTCTAGGTCGATGTTCACATAGCGTTGATACGGCAGCCGCGCGCGGTTGGTGTACTCCCACTGCCGCCACGGGTATTCGGCGAACATCACCTGCGGCACGTACCAGCGCCGCATGGCCGGGTCCAGCGCGTCGAGGTACACCTCCGGGCTTTGCGTTACTTCCTGTTGCCATAAGCGGCTACCGTAGGCCCCGTCGGCGAAGACGAGGACGAGCATAGCGGTACAGAGAAAACTGGTTGCACTGCTCATTTTGGCTGACTCCGCCGCACTGCGACCTTAAAATTGGTACGAGTAATACAGGGCGATGCCGCGCTCTTGCGCATAGGCTGCAACATCGGGCGATGAAATCATGTGCGTGACCAAAACGGGAAATACGTCCTCAAATAACGGCTCGAGGCGAGTGAGCCGGCCTTGGATAAAATGGTCGATATTCTTGGCCGACAACTGGCTCTTGCTCTCGCCGATTACGACTACCTCGCGCCCATTCCTGCGCCCCCTGCCGAAGATGTTGACCTCGACCGGATAGCCGCGATCGGTTGTGAGGTACGTGCGAATGAGTCGATCTTCTACCTCGAGACCATGATCGGCTGCAAGGAGCGCTGGCAAAGCGCGGTAGGCCTCATTTTCGAGGATGTACCCTACGGTATGCGAGAGGCCGCCAAGCTGTTTGCGCGTTTCGTCGTGTGCTTCTGCCAGCTTTTTGAGTGCCTCTTCGGTCCCCGCCTGCGCCGCCGCCAAGCGGTCCAACGTCGCCTCCACCCGATCCATCCGCGTCTCCACCCCTTCTAACCGCTCCTCTGCACGAGCCTGTGCCGCTTCTAAGCGGTCAATCGCGGCTTCCACCCGATCCATCCGCGTCTCCACCCCTTCTAACCGCTCCTCTGCACGAGCCTGCGCGACCGCAAGCGCTTTGACCACATCTTTGAGGTCTTGCATGTCAACGGAGGTGGCCAAACCAACGTGAAATTCACTCAACACGCCGGTGAGAATATCGGCCTGCTCTTGGGTAAACGCCCCGCCTAATTTGCGTTTGACATCGTCAGTATTTAGCATGGCTTTTTCCTCGTGACATTGCGTGTTCGCTCTCGCTTATACTCACCGGGCCGCTAGTCAATGTCAAGCCTCCAGCTAGTACGCCACACCCACCACACCGTTGGCCACCTCGCGGCCCTTGTCGGTGTCCCAATCGAGCTGATAGAGGTACATGCCGGGCGGCACCAGCGCGCCCTCTTCGTCGCGCCCGTTCCAAGTTTGGGCAAAGCTGCCGCTGCCAGTGCTAGCCGCGATTTGGCGCACCAGTCGGCCGGACAGATCGTATATCCGCAAGCGGATCTGCCGCAGGCTCTCCAAATCGCGCAATTCGTATGCGATCGCAACGTGGTCGTTGACCCCATCGTCGTTGGGCGTGAAGGTCGCTGGCGTGGCCTGCACGCTGCTGATGAGACCGCCGCCCATGGGCGTGCGCACCGATACTACGTCGCCGCTAAAGCGGAACGTCGCGTTGCCCGGGGCGACTTGCTGCTTGAGCTCGGGTTCGGCGCTGTCGTACACCCAGCTTCTGAAGTCCGCGCCAAAGCGCAAGACCTTGGCGTCGAAAACCACCTCGATCCGCTTCTCGTTGTCGTGCGGCCCCACCAAGCGGTCGAACGAGACGATCAAGCGGTCGTCCTTGATCTCGGGCGGGAAGCGGTCGCTGATCTCCTCGCCGTCGATGAGCACCGAATGCACCCGCTCGACCGGGATCTGGGTAAAAATTTCCAGCCGGTCAAAGCCCAAGTCGCTCGCGCGCAAAACCGGGCGCACCACATAGGTGAAGGTTTCCGCCGCAAAGCTCTGCGTGGCGATCGGCCAGATCTCGCCAATCACCTCTTGGGCCACTGGATCTTCGGAAAACAGCAGCGACATGTTGTCGATGCGCGGAGCCGCGTCGCCGCTGGCGAACAGGATGGCCTCTAGCTGGAAGTAGCGCGCCGGACTCGGCGAGAGCACGGGCGTGCCGTCCTGCCACAAATCCGCTGGCAACTCGACCTGCCGCAGCCCAGCCGCGAACTCATAGGGCGCGGACCACGGGCTCCAATTTTCTAGGTCGTAGCCCAATTCCACGTCGTTCCACCGCCGGCGGCCGAGCTGGGTCAGGTAGTCGTCGAGGGTAGATACTTCGAGCGTGCCGGTCGGGCCGATGGTGCGATAGACATTGGGCTGCGGCGTGTTGCCCGTGCGGGTGCGGAGCAAAAGCTGGGTTCCCTCGGGCACCTCGCCTTGCCAGCGAATTTTGCTCCACGCGACCTCGCGGCCAAAATCCATGATCGGGGTGCGGTAAGTCGTCCGGGTCACAAAGCCCTCGCCATAGATTTCGAGCTCGGCGATTTCCCAGTCGCGCTCGGGGTCGAGCGGGCGGATGGCAATCCACTTGAGGTCGCGGGTCGGAAAGCGCAAATCCACCACCACATCAAGGCTCTCGCGGTTGCGCGCCAAGATGTCAAAGGCCGGATCGTTGGGCGCGCCCAAGGCCGCGTCGATAACCATGTACCAACGCTTGCCGCGCTGGCTGCGGTCGAAGTTGCTGTCCCAAAACGGCCCGGTGTGGTCGGCCACACCGATTTCGTACCACGCCAAGTAATTATCTTCAAACCCAGGCCGGGGGAAGAAGCGGATGCGGTTGATGGGCAACTCGGCCCCCAAGTGCATGACGTTGTTTTTGACCACGCCGGGGTTGTTGCGGCCGGCCAAGCGCGGCGGCTCTGGCACTCGCACTAGCATGGCGGTCGTCGGATCGCCGTCGATGAGAAACTGCAAGGGCTGAGAGTCAGTTACCAAGTGCGTGCCGCCGTAAATGCTGGCCGTGTAAAAGTGCCCTTGGCGCTCCTTGAGCGACCGCGCCAGATTGTCGCCCGGGTCGATGTACACCGGGCGCAGGCCGCCGTCGGCAAAGTCGATTAAGGTATCGACGCCCGCGGTGTTGAAGCGCACGCTGACCTCGTCGGCGACCGCGCCAATGGTCACCTCCTCGACGATACCGCCGTCGGCGTCGAGCAGCACGTACGTAGCCGTCTGCTCGGCGACCAGTGCCTGCCAAGAATTGCCGTCCGCGCCGCCGAGGCGGAACTCGCCGCGGCCCCACGCGCTGGTCGCTAAGACCACCACTAGCCAGCTCATCCGCTTTATCCGATTCAGCACGACGTCTCCTTTCGTTCAGTACGCCACGCCCAAGGGTCGCATCATCTGCCCGCTACGCGCATCCCCTTCCACCTCAATCCGCACCAAGTAGATGCCGGGAGCCACGCGCTGGCCCCGCTCGTCTGTGCCGTCCCAATGCACGGCGTCGTACACGCCGTTTTGCCCCTCAGCGTCAAAGAGGCGGCGCACCTGCCGACCTCCTAAATCCCACAAGTCGATCACAATCCGCGCTTTGCCGATGACCGCTAGCACCTCGAAGTTCACGTCGAGGACATCGTTCACGCCGTCCCCATTGGGCGTCAAAACGTCGCTGCCGAGGGCAAAATTGCCGATCAAGCTGCCCTCGTTCACCGCACGGCTCAACACGGTCGTCCCCGATTCGGTCGCCACGTCGCCTTCTGCCAAGAGGGTCGCGTTGCCCGGGGTAATGCCCTGAAAGGCATCCTCTTCTAGCAGCAGGGCGCGGCCGCCAAAGCGGGTGCTAAAGGCCAGCACCCGGCTGGCGAAGTGAATTTTCAGCACTGCGTCGTGCTGGTTTATAGCTGGGAAACTCACGGCAAAGCGCTGGTCGTCAATGGCGGTGATGGCGACCTCGCCTTCGGTTGTGACCCCATCGGTGACCGCAAAGGCGTGGTCGAGCACCTGCTCGCCGCTGGCGTCGATGATCTCGATCCGCTCGACGCGGCCCACGCGACTCGGCGTGAACACCTCAAAGCTGTTGAAGCCCTGCACGTAATCGCTCTCCATCTCTGCCCGCACCGCGTACACAAAGGGCACGTCCGCGGCAGCCGGCACCTCGCGGGGGAAGATCTCGCCGACGAGGGCGTCCGCTAGCGGCGGCGCGGAAAACTCGAGCGCGATCTGCTGGAGAATGTGGCTCGCCTCCAAGTGCTGGCTCTGGAATTCCACGCGAAATTGGAAGTAGCGGCTGGGGCCGGGCGAGAGAATCTGCGTCCCCGCGGCCAACTCTTCCAGCGCATAAGGCGAGGTCCACGGGCTCCAGTTTGCCAAGTCGTCGCGCACCGAGCCGCGCTCCCAATCGTCGCCCTGACGCCCGCGCTCGGGCAGCTTTAAGTACTCTTGGCGCAGCAGCGGCTCGTCTGGATTGTCCACGGACAGTGAAATTTCTGGGGCGTCTTGCAGGGCCACCTGCTTGCGGGTGTACGCCAAGGGACTGGGGTCGTGGCCGCTGCGGGTGCGCAACTGCATGTCGGCCAGGTCCGCAGCGCCTACTTGCTGCTGCAAGGTGCGGATGAGGCCCCAATTGGCCGGGCTGCCCATGTCGATGATTGGCGAGATGTAGCGCGCCGTCGGAAAGAACCCCTCGCCAAAGACTTGGAGCTTCTCGATCTCAAAGGGAATGGCCGACGTGGCCCGCAGGCGGATGAAGCGAATATAGCGCGGCGGATCGATGGGCACTTCGGTGATTCGGTCGCTGTTGTCGTTGTACACGGCATAGGTCTCCCAAATCGGGTTGCCCGAACTAGTCAGCACCAAGCCGTCGTTGATCTCCACTTCAAAGTTTTTCAAGAAGTCGTTTTGAAAGGGGGTGCCGGGCGAAGGGAAGATCGTGTTGCGCGGGAAAAAGCGCAGCCGGTTGACCCCAAAGCGCGCGCCTAAATCGAGAATGAGCTGAGTCCCCAAGATGTCGTCTTCTTTGCGCTCAAATGCCTGCCCGGTCGGGTCGGCCGCGAGCATGTCCTCAAAAATCACCTGGAGTTGCAAAGCGGTCAGGTCGAAGACCGTCGGTGCGCGCAGCGAGCCACCGCGATCCAGCACCTCTGCGGCCAAATTCTGCTCGGCACCCACTCGCCGCGGCAGAATGCTGCTTGGAAAATCCGCGCTTCTAAACTCGATCAAATCGGCCGGCGCATAGCCTAGCTCGGTAACGTTGGGGTCGAGGAAGGAGCGGTGCTCGGGCTGGATCGTCGCGATGTCCTCGGTCCCTTCGACCCGCCCGGTCCACGCGATTTGCCCGTCCTGTCCAATGAGCAGGACTTGTCGGGCCGCTAGCGGCTGCACCAAGCACGCAGTTAGAACCCCAATCAGCAACGCGGCTCTCATAGCGTGGACATCAAGCGTCGGCCGCCGATACGGTATACGTGTAACCTACCATAGAAATCCTCCTTTTGGCTTGTCCAGCCTCCACAAATCGGCGACGACATCGGGCCTTTCCGCAAGCGAGACTTCGAGACAGCACTTGACGCAAATGCCCTTTTCAACTTTATAGATTAGCTTCACAGTACAGCACCAGACGGTTTCGATTGAACCTATTGGGCAGCAAGCAATAAACCTAATATCGGGCTGTGATTCAACCTATCTTTTGGCGTTGCATATTAAGGATTTTGGCTCGCGGAGAAGAGCTATGGCGACCGTTATTGCAGTCGAAGAACAACGAGCGCGGCATTTGATCGCTCAGGAGACTATTGATGCCATTGTCCAAGTTATTGCCGAGCGTCTTTCACCCAAGCTCATCATCCTGTTCGGCTCCTACGCCTCTGGCTGCCCCACGCCTGATAGCGACCTCGATCTATTAGTTGTCATGGATACCGATCTACTCCAGCACCAGCGTGCCACGCCGATCCGCCTGTTGTTCAAACCAGTGCCCTGTGCCTTGGACCTTTTGGTCTATACGCCCGCAGAAGTGGCTTATTGGAACGGCACTGTAAACCACATTATCACCGCAGTATTTCAACACGGCAAAATAGTATATGAACAGCCAGCACCTTGAACTGGCCCAGCACTGGCTGCGAAAGGCCGATAACGATCTGGTCACCGCTCGGCAAACGCTTTTACTGTCTGACGGACCGACTGACACGCCCTGCTTTCACGCCCAGCAGGCCATTGAAAAGGCTCTGAAAGCTCTTTTGACCACCACCGAAACTCCTTTTCAGCGCATCCACGACCTGAGCCGCCTGCTGGATCAGGCCCTCCCTCTATTGCCCGCTTTGGAATCCTTCAGGGAAGGCTTAGCCACCATTTCCAATTATGCAGTTGACACGCGCTATCCCGAAGTTGCCTCCGATCCCACTCGCCAAGAAGCCATTGAAGCCTTGGCCATCGCTGAAAAGGTGATGGCGATGATTCGCGCTGGGGTCGAACCTGACTAGACGCGGTAGAAGGCAAAACGCCTTCTTTTAGGAACCCCGCTGTCAGCTTCATGGTATTTCCCCCGACAATTGTTTCAGCAACACGTCCCTCTCGGTTTGGACGCGCGCGGCGACTTTGGCGCGCTGCTCTTGGCGCTGGTACTGGTCAAACGCTTCCCGTGCAGCCTGCTCATCGCCCAGCAGCCCGTGGAGCTTGCTCAGGAAGAAATGCACCCGGTAGTCGCTCGGAGTAGTCTCAGCCAACTTAGCGACGCAAGTGAGGGCTTCTTGGTAGCGTCCCTGCCAGAAAAGCAGCTTGCCCAGCCCCCACAAGTCGGCGCTCGAACTCGGACTTTCCACCAGCGCGGCCTCGAGCTGTGCTTCCGCCTTTTGCATGGCTTCCTCCCCAACCAGCCCTTGCTGCCGCCACCAGCCCTCCGCCCTAGCACTGCCCAACTCGCCGCTGCGGCGGTCCAACTCAATGAGGAGATCCGCCAGCCCCAAGGCCGCTTGCCGCGCATAGGGCTTTTGCGCCAACAACTCGACGTAGGCTGCAATCGCTGGTTCGGCCCGGCCTTCGGCTTCGTGAATGCGCGCCAGCTGGTACCGAGCCCGGCTGCTGTCGGGACGCAGCACCAGCAAATCGCCGTAGGACTGGGCTGCACTCCGCAAGTCTCCGCTCAAGCTCTGCGCATCGCCGAGGCGACCGAGCAACGCCGCGGGATCGCCTCCTTGGTCGAGCAAGGTCCGATAGAGGCTGACGGCTGCGGCCGGTTGCCCGGCAGCCACATAGCGGGCCGCCAGCAACTCCTGCGCTCGGCTTTCTTCGGGCCAGCGTTCCAACAACTCGCGGTACGCGGCAATGGCCTTGCCGTGCTCGTCCTTT
This sequence comes from Candidatus Latescibacterota bacterium, assembly GCA_022825835.1. GTDB lineage: Bacteria > Latescibacterota > UBA2968 > UBA8231 > UBA8231. The sequence continues at coordinate 1,976 of JAJDVZ010000161.1, read as the reverse complement.
TCGCCGTAGAGCGCGCCGAGCGCGTAATAGGCGGCGGGAGAATCAACCCCTGCCGCGACCGCGCTCCGGTACTCGCGCAGGGCGTTGGCCGTCATGCCCTGCTCTTGGTATGCGTGGCCCGCCCAGTAGTGCTGCTCCCCTTTTGACCTCCCATCACACGCATGGAGTCCAATAGTGAGCGCGATCAAGACCGCCCACGGACACTGGGCCAATATAGCAGTCCTGAATGATTTGAACGATTCAATATGCATATCGTCTTGTTTCTACTATTCTGCGTCCATCTGCGTCCATCTGCGTCCATCTGCGTCCATCTGCGGATCTAATTCAGCCCCGCGTAAATCGTCACAAAGGATTCGTTGGTCGTCCGCGCCTCCTGCCCGGTGAACTGCTTGCGCTCCACCTTCATGCCGGTCAGGGCGCGGAGCTTGTAGCCGAGGTAGTTGGACTCATTGCTGAACTGGACGGCTACGGTCACCGAGCCGAAATCGTTGGCGTCGGCGTCCAAGTCGTTGAAGATCGCGTATTCCACGCCAGCTTGGAGCTTGGTCACCTGCAATACCTGCGTCTCCACCAAACCCGAAAACAGCTCCATCAGACTGGTGTGGCTGTTGAGCGACAGCAGGCTGCGGCTCTGTTTGCGGAACTCGCTCTTCCAGCGCGGCTCCAACGACCACGCCCCGAGCTGGAGGCGGTAGCTCGCTTTGTTGATCAGGCCGAAGAAGAAGTCAGAAGGCGCTAAGCCGTATTGCTCCCGCTGGGCCTTTTCCATCTGCTGCTGAAAGTTGAGCCAGTGCATCTTGGTGGTCAAAAAGAGCGCCGCCACTTGCAGATTGTGGCCGACAAAGAGTTGATTGACCCAAGTGTCGCGCGCCAACAGCGGGTCCTCGACCTTGGTCAGTTCGCCGCCGCGCAGCGTATTGTCCGGTGCCCACTGCAATAGCGGATTGGGAATGTCGTCTTGGACCAACTTGCTCATCTCGAATACCCGTAAGCGGCCCAGTCGCGGCGCATCGCGCTCGTAGGTGAACATCAGGTAGTTGCTCTCGTTTTTGCGCGCCGAGGAAATCAGCCCTTCGCGCAGCGCGCCCACCACCAAGCGCGCCCGCGGCGTGACATCGGCCCCGAGGTGGATGTTGAATCCCCGGTGATCCCGGCGATACGGATAATCCGGCTCCTCGTCGTTTTCGTATTGATCGACCCAAAAGTTGTTGTTCATATCAACGCCAAAGAGAAACTCGGGCCGATCGACGTAAAACCGCAGAAAAGCCTCTTCGTAGTCCGGCTCGGTATTCGAGCGCACGAACGTGTCGTTTTGGTTGAAGTCGGGCACGAAGTCGTTGTTTTGATCCCAGCCCGGAAAAACCTGCTGATCGCCGCTGAGAAAGTCGAAGCGCACGTTGTCCGGGAATTTGTCTTGATCGTCGTTGTCATCGACCAAATCGACCAAGCCGCGCTCGTTGTCGTAGTCGAACTCCCCAGTGCCCGAGGTGATAAAGGTCTGGGTATTGTAGCGCGGATCCATGCTGTAAAACTCGCCGAAGGCAAAGTAGGGGGCGGCCTTTTTAGACACGTTGACCATCCAAGCGGGTGCCGAGCGCCGGCCGCCAATCCCCGAGAACGCCTCGTGGGTTTCCGTGAGCACGTTGGGGTACTTCCGATAGCTCCAACTCAGGTCGTACTCACCGTACACGTCAAAACCCCGCAGGTCCTGCAACTCGACGCTGCCGCCAAAAATGTGGGTCGCCGTGGGCAGGCCGTACTCAAAGCGGATGGTCTGCAAATTAGTGATGTCTTGGACATTGCCCTCGGCCTGCGCGACGAGCAGCAAGACCTCTTGGCCGTCGAGGTTGATCTGGCGGTCCGAAGTCATCCAGACCTGATAGTCGTTGCCCAGCGTCAGCAGGAATTCGACCTTGGCGATTTCGTCCTTGGCAAAACGGGCCCGATCGACAAAATCCGGGCTGTCGAAATCGTAC
>JAJDVZ010000074.1:0-9792 GCA_022825835.1 Candidatus Latescibacterota bacterium | reverse complement strand
CTCCGGCGAGATGCCGTTGCGGTCGGGGCCGAGCCATTGCGGCCAGCCCACGGATTGCCAGCGCGACCGATCTTGGGCTAAAGCTGGAAAGGCGCATAAGACGAGGACTAACAGGGCATTGCGCGCGATACTCATTGGGCTGCTCCTTGTACATTGAGGCAGACGATCTCGCTTTCGTCGCGCATATAGAGACGGCCATTGGCCAGCGAAGGAATGGTCCAGCAGCGGCTGTCGAAAGCGGGGTAGCTGACCTTTTCGACAAAGCCTTTGGGCGTGGCTGCGGCTATGCCGAGATTGCCTTGTTCGCCCAAGATGATGAGGTGGCCGTCGGCGATGAGCAGGGTGCCCTTGCCGTAGCCTCGGGTCTTCCACTTTTCTTCACCGGTCGCGGCGTCGAGGCACTTGAGGATTGAGCCGCCAAAGCCGTAGAGATGGTTCTCGTAGAGGACCGAGGTGCCGAACTCGTTTTCCATCTTTTTGTTTTGCCAGACCTGCTCGACGGCGAGGCTGTCGCCGTTGCCCTTGATTTGCAAGACCGTGCCGCCGTTGCCGTTGACGGTGGAGATAAAAATTCGGTCGGGCGCGATGAAAACGGGCGTCGCCGCGCTGACGTCGTAGCGGGTTTTCCAAGGGTAGCGCCAGTAAACGCGGCCGTCTTCCGGCGCTAGGCCGGTAAGCGAATAGGCCGTGAAATAGGCGAGTTGGCGGGTGCCGGCCGCAGTGAAGGCGATGGGCGATGAATAGCTCATCTTTTCGTTGAGGGCGGTCCAAACGGTTGCGCCGGTGGCTTTGTCGAGGGCTACGGCGGTGACCGGGGTTGTGCGGTCGATGGCCATATCGACGACGAAGTTGCCGTCGTGGCCGCCTGCTTCGACTAGGAGCAGGTCGCCCTCGACTAATGGGGAGGTACTAAACCCCCACCTCGGCACTTGGCTGCTGAACTCGGTGACCAAGTCCTTTTCCCAGATCGGCGTGCCACTCGCGGCTGCGAGTGCAAAGAGCTTGCCGGTGGCACCGAGTACATAGACGATCTCACCATCGACGGTGGGCGTCGAGCGCGGGCCGTCGCCACCTTGGGTTTCCTTGTAGTAAGGACCGGTGCGGTGACGCCAGATTTCCACGCCGGTCTCGGCGTCGAGGCAGATGGCGAACTCGTCGTCGCTTTGGGCGAACATGGTGAAGGCCCGACCGTCGGCGACAGAGATGCTGGAGAAGCCATTGCCGAGCGGGACGCGCCACGCTTCGGCAAAAGGTTGCTCGGCGGTGAAGAGGCCGGTTTCGCTGGAGATGCCGTTGCGCTGGGGGCCGAGCCACTGGGGCCAGTCGGCCGCTTGTGCAGCGGCGGTCAACAGCAGTAGAAGTGAGATCGCGTTTTTCAATGGTACCTCCTACTTAGGTATAGCGTGCGTTGCGGTATTGGGTTTGGTAAAAATCGGGCAGGAGCTGATCGACGCGCATGAGGCCCTCGTCGGTCAGCTCAATCGCGTTGGCGTCGAATTGGAGCATGCCCTCGTCGCGCAGGCCGCTGAGCGCAGCGGCGAAGTGGGCGACGATATCGACGCCGAATTTGGCGCGAAAATACGCGGGATCCAGCGCGCCTAATTTGAGCTGGAGGATCACCTCGCGGGTGAGTTGCTCTTCGCGGGTGGTGGCGAAGGCGCGGTGGATGGGGAGGTCCCCGCGGTCGATGGTGGCGAGGTACTCGTCCCAATTCGGCGCGTTCTGGTAGTGGACGCCGCTCAGGTGCGAGAAGGAGGCGACGCCCGTGCCGATCATGTCTTGGCCGGTCCACACTGCGTCGCGGTACACGAAGCGGGCGTCGGGCGTTTTCTTCATAGTGTAGGCGCTTGAACGCACGTATCCGGCGGCGGCTAGTTGCTCAAAGGCGTAGGCGTGCCAGGCGCGCTTAGTCTTCCAGTCCGCCAAGGCCAGCGGCTCGCCATCGCCAGCGAGTAGGTCCTTGGAATAGACCGTGTTGTAGGGTAACTCCATCTGATAGACGGTGACGCTGTCGGGGTCGAATTCGATGGTTTTCTGCACGGTCTGACGCCAACTCGGCCACGTCTCGCCGACCATGCCGGCGATCAGATCGACGTTGACCTGATCGAAGTCGAGCGCGTGGATCCAGGGCATGACTTGGTAGATTTCCTTGCTGACGTGGGCGCGGCCGTTGTGGCGCAGAATTTCGTCGTCGAGATTTTCTATTCCCAGGCTGAGGCGGGTGACGCCGATGGCGCGGATGGCTTCTAATTTGGCTTGAGTTAGGGTGCCTGGCTCGCACTCAAAGGCGATTTCGTCGGCGTGATCCCAGGGCATGGCGTCTTTGAGGCGCGTTACTAGTGCCCGGAGATGACGCGAACTGATGTAGGAGGGGGTGCCGCCGCCAAAGTAAATGAAGTGCAGTGGTCGATCTTTGACTGCTGGCTGCTGGGCGTAGTGTTCTACCTCGCGGGCGAGGGCGTCGAGGTAGGTCTGGATCTGCTGGCTGTTTTTGTCCGTATAGACGCGGAAGTAGCAAAATTTGCAGCGCTTGCGGCAGAAGGGGATGTGGAGGTAGAGGCCGAGTTTGGTGTTGGGATGCGGATGGTCGGCGAGTGCGCGGTGTGCTTGTGGCACGTCCTCCTCACTCCAAAACGAATAGGCCGGGTAGTTGGAGACAAAGACGCTGCCGACCTCGGTTTCAGTGCGGTCGGTGCGGGTGGTCGCTGGGTCGCTGCCGGATTGGAACTTTTGGGTCGAAATGTTAGGTCCAGTTTCATCCATGTTGATTACTCATTGAGGTTAGGCACAGGTCCGGGATGCGCTTCGACAAGCTCAGCGCCCTGCTTTGGCCGGTGCCATGCGGGCTGAGCTTGTCGAAGCCCGCTCCTTATAGGGCGGTGCGGTTCGCGAACCGCACCTACTTTTTCCCAAAACAATACAGCACGCCGTCGGTAGCACCGATGATGAGCCGACCGGCGGCGATGGCCGGTGAAGCCGCGATGGCTGCGCCCGTTTCAAAGCGCCAGACTTCCGCGCCCGATGCGAGCGCGAGGGCGATGAGCGCACGGGCACCTACGTAAATATAATCACCGGCGATGACCGGCGATGAATCCACCCGCGCTCCCGCGGCAAAAGTCCACAAGGGTTGGCCGGTTTGCGGGTCGAGGGCGTGTACGAGTTTGTCCCGGCCGCCGATGACGATTGCTTGGTCGGTGACGGCTGGCGACGAGTAAAACGGAAATTTCCGCACCGCGTGAGCGTAGCGCCAGCGGATTGCTCCTGTGTCTAAATCGATGCCGAGTACTTCGTTGCCAAAGGTGCCTATATAGGCGTGTCCCGCGTGGATGGCGGCGCTAGAGGCCACGTATCCGCCGAGCTCAAGCTGCTGGTGTTGCGTGCCGTCGGCGCGATCCAAAAGCCGCAAGTATCCGTCGCAACCGGCTACGGCGACGCGGCTTTTATATAACGCCGGTGTACTGTGAATATATCCCTCGGTGGCGATTTTCCAAACTAGGGTTCCGGCGATTGCGTCGAGGCAGTACAGGTGCTGGTCGTAGCTGCCGAAGTAGAGGCGATCACCAGTGTGGTTGGCCGAGGAGATGATGCTGGCGTCGGCGGTGAAAGTCCAGCGGCGCTGACCGCTGTGGATGGCGACGGCGTGGAAGGTGCCGGCTTCGTCGCCGAAGTAGATGGTGCTGTCGACGATGGTGGGGGAGGACTTGATTTCGCCGTCGGCTTGGTACTGCCATGCTAGCGCGCCGGTGTGCAAGTCGAGTGCGTAGAACTGGCCGTCGAGCGAGCCGACGTACACTGTGCCTTCGTGGATGGCGGCAGTGGATTCAATGGCGTCTTGGGTGGGGTAGGCCCACAGCAGCGTTAGGGGTGGGGCGAGGTTGGAGGTGGTGACGCCGGTGAGTTGGGGGTTGCCGCGGAAGGTGTTGTAGGTGTCGGCAGCGGCCGTGGTTACTAGGAGGAGAGCTAGGAAGTAGAAGGGCATATCCCATCCAAATCTCGATAGACGATGCACAGCGGCGGACGGTGCCTAGTCAGCGAATCGAGATAACCGTTACCAGATTCGTCTGGTATATAGGCTTTTCCGGTCTTTCGGCCGTGACCAACTCCTCGGCACCAGCGAAATGTGCGCCAGCAACGTGAAGCGCATCCATGGCGCTGAGGCCAATTCGCTGTCCTTCCTCAAGGGCTATATCGAGAAACGATTTCGACGGATTAACCCAGATCTCACAACCTTCAAAGAAGGTATTGTAGTATTGAAGTTCCAACGCCATGCCAAAAGCTGCGGGTTTTGGCAGCAGTTCGAGTTGAAGGAAAATGCTACCAATAAACGTGCGGTCAGGATCGGCTAGGATTTGTCGAGCGCACAGGTTTAACTCATCGTCTCGGCGCGTTGCGGCAATGAGGACATTGGCATCGACATAGGTCCTCGTCATGGATGGCGTTCACCGCGCCGGGCTCGAATCTCTGCTTCAAACGCTTCTTCTGATAGCATCGGCATGCCAGATTGCTCGATCTGGCGGCGGATTTCTTCTAAGCGTTTACCCAGCGGGGAGCAAGGGAAAGGGGGGGGCTTTTCATCAAGACCGTTTGTGGTCGGGCCCTTGTTGCCATTCGTCTGCGCTTGGCGCTTGGCTTCAACGAGGCGTTTTATCGCTTCGATATCTTCAATCGTTAATCCCGAGATGTCTATTTCGATCCTGTTTTCCATCTCTCTAATATAGAACATAGAGGGGCGTTGAGCGAGTAGCATATACCCTGAGCTGGGGCCAGCCTGAGATAGGCAGGATCTGGCCGCCACTCTCCGAATTATTACACCAAGCAGATGACAGAAAATTGCGTTTATCGTACTTTGCCTCCAATCAATCTCATCACGTTTGACCACATTCAGACATGGAAGTGGATAGTAGACTGCAATGGCGGATAAGGAAGGCTCAGGACTCGCGATTCTCCGGGCCATAGCCCAGGTAGTCGAATATTATCCTCGGTGCGTCCGCCTGATTTGGGATGCGTCCGGGCTGCAGGCTATTCTAGCCGTTGGAGTTAACATGCTCGGTGCGGTGGTCCCGGCCGCGCAGGTCTGGATCACCAAGATTGTCATCGATAACGTAATCAGCGCCGTGGGTAATGGGGATGGAGCCGCAGTGGACTGGATTGGGCTACTGATACCGGTCGCTGGTGTTTTCGGCGTTTGGATCTTGGGTTCTATATGTAGCGCAGTGGCGAATGGGCTGATAGAAAAGGTCGGGTACCTTGTCAGAACCCACAGCGAGTATTTGATCATCAGGAAGGCGGCTCAGCTCGACATCGCCTTCTTTGAGAACCCGGCCTTTTTCGATGAAATGGAAAAGGCTAGGAGCGAAAGCAGCTATCGCGCCTACAATCTCGCCGCCTTGTCTCTGACAATCGTCTCTTCATTGACCGGACTTATAGCTATGTTGGCCGTGCTGCTCTCAGTGCACTGGGTAGCGCCAATAATACTGCTCGTCACTGCGGCACCGCAGGTGATCGTCGGTGGTCATTATGCTGGCAAGCGCTTCTCATTGGTCGGAGCAATGGCCAGTAACCGGCGGATGGCAGAATACCTGTCGCGGCTACTCGGCTCTCGCGAGGCAGTCAAGGAGATCCGCATCTTCGCACTGCACGAGGAATTGCTGAGACGATTCCACAATTTCTGGGGGTTATTCGGCAGGGAAACCTTTCGTCTCCGGTTCGCCCAAGAACGATTTGGTTTTCTTCTAGGGTTGATTACGATGTTGGGGACGGCATCCATCTGGGCTTACGCCGTGGTACGAGCAGTGGGTGGCCATATCAGCGTGGGCACTGTAGCACTTGCGTTCCAGGCTGCAGAGCAGGGACGGGCTGGGTTCTCCAACCTGTTCAGTAATCTTGGTTTTTTTTACGAGCATACGATCTTCGCCGGGATTCTCTTTCGGTTCCTCGACCGCGACCCTCGCTCAGTTGAAGGAGCGCTGGCACCGCCCCCTGCATCGCCTGCACCAGTCCCCGACCGTCTAACCCAGAGTATAGAGTTCCGGAATGTCTCCTTCCGCTATCCAGGCTCCGACAAGTATGTGTTAAAGAACGTCTCTTTTACGATCAGAGTGCGCGAATCGGTAGCTATTGTCGGGGAGAACGGGGCTGGCAAGACGACCGTCGTCAAGCTCTTGGCGCGGTTCTACGACCCCACGGAAGGCGCTATTTACTTGGATGGACGAGATCTCCGGGAGTACGATCTAGCAAGTCTGCGCCGCCAAATCGGGGTAATTTTCCAGGATTTTGTTCGCTACGATCTCTCAGCCAAAGAGAACGTCGGCTTTGGTCAAGTGGACCTATTGGACGATGATGACCGGATCGAACGCGCGGCATACGAGGGGGGTGCCTCGGACCTCATCAAGGGGCTGTCGAAAGGATACGACACGGTTCTGGGAAAGGAATTCGACGAAGGGGTTGATTTATCTGGTGGCGAGTGGCAGAAGATCGCGCTAAGTCGCGCGTTTATGAAAGAGGCTGAGGTCCTCATTTTGGACGAGCCTACAGCCGCCCTCGATGCGTTTGCCGAACGCGATGTTTTCTCGCGCTTTGCTGAGCTTACGTCGGACCGTACGGCTATCTTTATCTCCCATCGGTTTTCTACAGTGCGCATGGCTGATCACATCCTCGTTTTGCAGCGGGGAGAGCTTGTCGAGCAGGGGAGTCATGAGCAGCTCATGGCCGAGGACGGCAGGTACGCGCAGATGTTCAATACTCAGGCGAAGCAGTATCGGTAGGGGCGACTCCTCTCATTTTTCCCCATCAAAACGCCGTCTCGTAAAGCCGCAGGAAGTCCGCTTCTTGCAAAGGAAACGGGTTGAAGGTGCCGGTCCATTGTTGGGCGGCTTCTCGGGCCATGGCGGGTAGATCGCTTGCGGCGACCTGACAATCGGCAAGTCGGCGCGGTAGCCCTGCCATAGCGCACAGTTCTTCGAGATGGGCGGCGAGCGAGAGGGCGCGGCCGTTGAGTTGGATATCCGCGCACAGTTCGCCATATAGATCGTCCACTACTTGACCATTCAAGCGAATTACGTGTGGCAGCATCAGGGCTACGGCGCGACCGTGGGTGAGTGGGTAGCGGGCGGTGAGGGGATTGGCGGTGGCGTGGGCGGCACCGAGCATGGAGTTTTCGATGGCAGTGCCGGCTAGATGGGCACCTAAGAGCATGGCGTCGGCGGCGTTTTGGGGATCGGCGACAGCCGCCTCGTAGTGGGGCGCTAGTAGCTGCCAGGCTTGGCGGGCGAACATTTGCGAGAGCGGTGTGCGGCGGGTGGAGACGTAGCTTTCGACGGCGTGGGCGAGGGCGTCGATACCGGCGTCGGCGCGGACGCGCTGGGGGACGCTGGTTAGCAAGTTTGGGTCGAGGATGGCGATGTGGAAGTGCGCTTTGCGGTCGCCGCAGGCCATTTTGGCATTCGTGTCGCCGCAGGTAATCAGGGCGTAGGATTGGGCCTCGCTGCCCGTTCCGGCTGTGGTGGGGATACCGATGGAGGGCAACATGGGTTGGGCAGCTTTGCCGTAGCCTTGGTAGGATTGCATTTGGCCGCCGTTGGTGAGGAGGAAATTGATGCCCTTGGCGCAGTCCATGGCGCTGCCGCCGCCCAAGGCGACGATTAGGTCGATGGGGCCGTGGGCGCGGGCGTGGCGGACGCCAGCGGCTACGTGTTCGGTTGTGGGGTTTTCCGCTACGGCGGAAAAAGTGGTCGTCGTTAGGCCAGCGTTTTGTAGCGCGTGACGGGCTTGTTCGGCGAGGCCGGCTTGGACTAGGCCGGGGTCGGTTACGAGCAGGGCGCGGGGGCCGGCCAACGCGCTGGCGAGGTCGCCTAGCTGGCTCAAGGTCCCGGCACCAAAGACTACGCGGATGGACGGATCAAAGTCGAAGGGGGTCATCCGGCCCTGCGCTGCAAGGCGCGCTGCTGGTAGAGGAAGTCGAAGAGGTTGCCCTCGTGCGGCTGGTCCCAGGCGATTTGGTGGGTGGGGATCGGTCCGAGGTTGAGGCGTTCGATGTGGGGCGCGGCGAGCAGTTGGCGCGTTAGGTGCTCGTCTTCGGTGAGGGCGGTAGCTACCAGCGTCGGACCGATGCGCGTGACCACTTCTTCTTGTCGGACTTCTACTACCGAGGCGAACGGAAAGAGATATTCGGTGTTGGCGAGCGGATGTTGCCAGTTGGAGGCGTGGATCAAGGTTGGGTTGAGGAAGGTGCAGCCGCCGGTCTCGGCGATGCGTTCACCTTGACCTCTGGCTGTGTCTGTCGCGTCGCCGATTTGGCCGTCGATTAGGGCTGAGAACTGGTGTGCTACGGCGGGATTGGGGAAGGCGGCGATTTGGGCTTGGGGGTCGTCGAGGGGACGAGCTTGGATTTGGCTCAGGCGCTCGCCGAGGGCGGCGGCGATTGCGCGGCCGTGGGCGGGTACCCAGATGCCAGAGGCGTTGAGGCAGGAGCGGCCTCCGTTGGAAGCGATTGAGGCGACCATGAGGTCGAGGTAGTGCTCCCATTGGTCGATTTTGTCCGCGCCGATGATGATCTTGCTGCGTCCTGGTCCGTGCAGTTGGACGCGGGAGTCGTCGCGCCAAGGGGCAACGGTAGGACCGCCACCGAATAGCAGCGAGCGATTGCAGCGGAGCAGGATTTCGGTGCTGCCGCCGTGGTCGGTCGGGTAATAGTTCAAGGCTTGGGGTGGACAGCCGGCCGCGATCAGGGATTGGGCGATGCGGTAGGGCGTCCACGGTTCTTCGCGGCCTGGCTTGAGCACCAGCGGGATTTTGAGCGGGATGGCTGGCAGCCATAGCGCGTGGACGCCGGGGGAGTTGCTCGGCAGGATGCAGCCGAGGGCTTGGGCATGGGACGCGAAGTGGAGCGGACTTGGGCCGTCGTCGAGGACGGTTAGGTCTAAGCCTCGGGTCAGGCCGCTGAGTACGGCGGGCATTTCGACGCCGACGCGGTGGATTTTGTCCATGTTGGCGCGGGCCAGCGACTGCGGCAGGCCGGTGGTGGCCGAGACTTGCTCGACGTAGTCGTCCGGGGTTTGGCCGTCGTCGCCTAAAGGCAGCTCGGCGTGCAAGAAAAGGTCGGCGGCCTGTTGGCAGATGGCGACTAGTTCGGCGATGGTGAGGGTTTGTAGTGCTTGGCGGTTGCGCTCTTGGGCAGCTAAGTCGCGGGCGATTAGGCCTCGGTTGGCTTGGCTGACTTGGGCCAAGGGTTGGCCGGTGGCTATGTGGGCGACGGCGAGGCGGTCGAGGCTGGTGTAGGGCTGGCCGGTGCGGAGGATGGGTAGGTGCATGGGACTGGGCTTTGGGTTGGAGTGAGATGTTGCGGTCTATAAGTTTATAATCTGCACTAGTTTGGGGCGTTGGGAAAGGTGTATGAGGACGAGAGGCCGAACGAGCAACAACGGCTTAGGCAAGACGGCCTATCCAAGTAAGGTTACACTCTCCATCGTAAAATGCTGATCGAAAGCAAACGCCTCAGAGAGTTTATGTGCCTGACAAACCGCAAAACTGGTGCAATCTGTAAACGATAGATTTGCAGAATCGTACTGACGGAAGAGCCGTTTAGCTTCTTGAAAAAGGATTTTATCGACTGCTACAACAGTTAAAACATCTGTTCCTTCAGCACGCTCAATTTAGGAATCTCTGATTAAGTGTTTTATTTTTCTTTTTAGTGCTTTGTTTTTTTGTTATCTTATTTTGTAATAAACAAGGAGATAACAGGCGATGCATCAACTTAGTTTTTCGGACGCCTCCTACACGTACAAAAAGAAGACC
>JAJDVZ010000095.1:0-37674 GCA_022825835.1 Candidatus Latescibacterota bacterium | reverse complement strand
CCCATAAAAAAACATGGACGAAAAGCCATAAGCCTCTTTCGACGAGGATTAGACCAACTCACACAGATCATACACCAAACACGAGACCAACCTAAACGCGCCCGACAATATCAACCCATGTTACTGTCGTGTACTTAGGGCTATTCCTATCAATCACTATCCCGCCGGCGATCGGCAGGCCGTTTTCCCACCGTACCAAAAGTGGCCCACCCGCCGCAAGGTAGTTGCCATCGAGTTTTTGAGTCTTCACGAAGACCCGTAGGTCGTCCACGGTATCGTTAACGCGGAGCCAAGCCCCTAACTCCGCATTCCAATGATTATACGGGTTGTCGCTATAGTTTATATCCTTGAGGCCGGCTGTAATAATCGACTCCCAGCGCCGGGCCGCCTGCTGGAACAGTGCTTTTTGAGAGGCTGTGAAGTCTTGCTCGTCCAAGAAGACGAGTTCAATGTTGAACGAGTCGTTTTCTTGGCAGAAGGATAGTCCCAGTCGGTCTAGGTCATTGAGCCATATCTCCCGCAGGCTATCGGGTATGCAGCCGCTCAACCAATTCCTCCAGAGCGACAGGGCCTCTAGATATTTGAGGTTGGCCAACTGAGGTGGTATTGACCCGCTCAACTGATTGTACGATAAGGACAGGTGTTCAAGGTTAGAAAGGTTAGCTAACTGAGGTGATATTGATCCACTCAACCGATTGTACGATAGGCGCAGAGTAATGACGCGTCCTTGATCATTCGTCTGGACGCCATACCATTTGCCAAGGGGTTCATCGGAAAGCCAGTTGTCCTTTCTACGCCAGTTGTCTCCGCCTGTCGCATGGTAGAACGCGACCAGCGTAGCGCGGTCTTCAGCAGCGGTCACGGCTTTGGGCGCAGGCGCAGTGGGGTTAGTCTGCAGCGAGGAGAAGGGTGGCTCTTGCGAGCAGGAGAGAACGGAAAGAGCGATGAGGGTGAGACAGGTGACGAGACGGTCCATAGAGCATCTCCAGTTGTAACATACCGGCGTTCTCAAGCTGTCAACAGAGCGCTTAGGTGGGCAGCCACGGAATCTGCGGTCGCCTCTAAGTCGTATCCGCCCTCCAGTAAGGAGACTAGGCGGCCCTCGCAGTGGCGGGTGGCGAGTTGGAGTACCAATTCGGTTAGCTGGCCATAGCCTTCTGAGCTAAGCAGGATTTGCCCGAGGCGGTCGCTGCGATGGGCGTCAAAACCGGCCGACAGGAGGATGAAGTCGGGTCGGAACTGGTCTATGGTTGGAATGATGGTGTCGGTGAAGTGGCGAAGGTAATCGACGTCGGTGCTGCCAGCCGGGACTGGGACATTCAAGGTTTGGCCGCGGCCCTCTCCCAACCCGCGCTCGTCGGCCGCACCAGTGCCCGGATAGAGGGGGGATTGGTGGATGCTGCAAAAAAATACCGAGCCGTCTTCTTCAAAGAAGTGCTGTGTGCCATTGCCGTGATGGACGTCCCAGTCGATGATCGCCACCTTGTCGCAGCCGCATTCAGCCCGCAGGTAATGAGCGGCGACCGCCACATTGTTGAAGAAGCAAAAGCCCATAATTTGCTCGACCTCGGCGTGATGGCCCGGCGGCCGCATGCAGCAAAAGGCATGGTCGGCGTGGTCGGCGAGTAGGGCGTCGATGGCGGTTAAGGGAGCTCCGGCTGCTAAGAGAGCGGCTCGGTACGTGTCTGAAGAGAATTCGCTATCACGGCTCACATAGACGGAATACTCGACCTGTGCGAGGTCCGCTACTCGGTCCAAGTGGACTGGCGAGTGGGCTCTGAGCAGGGCGCGACGCGGTGCTGGCTGCGGCTGGAGGTGCAGCACCTCGTCCCACAGCGAGCGGTCTTTTAGGTGTTGGATAATGGATTCCAAGCGCTCGCGGCGCTCTGGATGCCCCGCGCCCGTGTCGTGCAACAAGGCGTCGGGGTGATAGATCAAGGCGGTCCTAGCCACAGTTTATCACTTCTCCTGCGTCGATGGATGCAATGGCGCGGCGTCCGAGGATGCGGATGTCTTCGGCGATGGCCGCATCGCCCAAGGCGGCGTGGTCGCACCAGCGCAATTGCGTGGCCTCGCGAGGATTGACGCGGGCGTGTCCACTTATGACGCGGCTAAAGTAAATCAGGTCTATGTGCTGATGGCCCGGTTCGATGTCCTCTAGGAGGATACACGCGGGTTGGTACAGGACGGCGACCTGTCCCCATTGCTCTTGTCGGCCTAACAACTCGACGGTCAGGCCGGTTTCTTCGCGCACTTCGCGGAGGGCGGCTTCTTCGGGCAGTTCGCCCGGGTCGATGTGGCCGCCTGGGGGCAGCCAAGCCTGCATTTTCTTGTGCCACAGCAAGAGGGTGGCTTCTTCGTGGACGACAAAGGTCGTCGCCGTAAAGTCGCGGGTGATTGCCGTCAAGGTGTCCGCTCGTCGCGCGTTTGGTGGAGAAAAAAGCAAGGGTGTTTGCAGTGCGCCGGAGGTCAATATAGCCGGTCACTTGGTGGAACGAAAGCCCGAGACAGACGTGCGCTGCATTGACCAGCTTTTCTCGCCAATTATCTTACAAGGCTGACTTTGCATCCCTTTAGACTGAGAGAGATATGGCTACTGAGATCGTCATGCCCAAATTGGGGCTGACCATGGAAAGCGGCGCAATAAGCGCTTGGTTGGTAGAAGAAGGCCAGGAAGTACAAAAGGGCCAGGCCCTGTTGGAAATCGCCACCGATAAGGTGACGATGGAAGTCGAGGCGCAGGCCGACGGGATCTTGCGCAAAATTCTGGTGCCGGTCGGCCAGGAAGTGCCGGTATCGACGACGATCGGCGTCATCGCTACTGCTGACGAAGACATCGACTCGTATGTCGCCACTGCTCCGAGCGACCCGGCTCCTGCCGCTGCTCCTCCCGCAACTCCGGCTCCTACTGCTGCCCCGTCGCCAACTCCGGCTGCGCCAACCCCAGCCCCACAGACTCCAATTCCCTCCGCTGATTCCGATGGGCGTCGGCCGCATAAGACCTCGCCCAAAGCGCGCAAAATAGCCGCCGAGCACGGACTCGACCTTTCTGGCGTCAATGGCAGTGGCCCTGGGGGTCGGATCGTCAGTGCTGATGTGCTGGTCTTGGTCGAACAAGCCCGGCTAGCCCCGGCTCCGACCCCAGCAGTCCCGGTCGCCGAAGGGTTGGTTGAGTTGAGCCGGGCCGAGCAAGTGGCCGCCGAGCGGCTGACGGTTAGCTACCAACAGATACCACACATTCACATCAGCATGGACGTGTCGGCTGTGTGGTTGCAGCAATTCCGCACTGGTTACCAGCTAGAAGGCAAAAAAATCTCCTTCAACGATTTGATCGTTAAAGCCACGGCCCGCACCCTAAGCGAATTTCCCCGTGTCAACAGTCTGGAAGAGGGCGGTCGCTTCCGCTACGCTTCCCAAATCAACATCGGCGTTGCCGTGGCGGCCGAGCAGGGTTTGGTGGTTCCAGTCATTCGCGACGCAGCCGAAAAGACGGTCGAGGAAATCGCTTTAGAAGGAACGCGGCTGATCGACGCGGCTCGTCACGGCGAGCTAGGCCCCGACGACATGCTAGGCGGCACTTTTACCATCTCGAATTTGGGCATGTTCGGCGTCTCTCGTTTTACCGCGATTATCAATCCTCCCCAAGTGGCTATCTTGGCCGTCGGGGCCATAGAGAACAGGGTAGTAGCTTCAGGAGCAGACGCATTTGCCGTGCGCCCGCAACTGACCTTGACGCTGGCCGCGGATCACCGCGTCGTCGATGGTGCGCTGGCCGCCCGATTCCTCGCGCGGCTCAAGGAGGTACTAGAAACGCCCGGCCTGCTCGGTTAGCAGCTTCTCACCTTGACCCTCTCTAGGCCGCCGGTTATCTTCAAAACCGCCCCCCAAGTTGGCTTTTTCACCCTTGCGTACTGTGGGTGGAAGAGCGCGTCCTGGCATCGGAAAATAACCCATGAAATTCGAGAAAAAGACCCAGCTTTCCATTGCGTATGCCGTCCTTACGCTGCTTCTGCTCCTGAGTCTGCAAAACTACTTCGCCAACCAAGTTGAATCCCTCCCGTACAGCCAGTTCCGGGAGTGGATCAAAAGCGGGCAGGTCGTTGAGTGTACCTTCAGCGGCGAGTTCATCCACGGCCGAGCCAACGTCGATGGCCAAGAGATCAGCTTCCGCACCGCAGTCATAGACGATCCCGAGATTATTAGCCTACTCGAAGAACACCAAGTCGAGTTTACCCGCGAGCCCAGCAACAACTGGTTCACGCAGCTTTTGTCGTGGATCTTGCCCGCGCTGATCTTCGTGGGGATCTGGCTGTTTCTCATTCGTCGCATGAGCGGCGGCGGCGGCCTGATGTCCATTGGCAAGAGCAAGGCCAAGGTGTACATGGAGAAGGGAACGGGCATTACCTTCGACGACGTGGCGGGCATTGACGAGGCCAAGGAAGAGTTGCAGGAGATCGTCGAGTTTTTGCGGACCCCCGAGCGGTTTCAGGCTCTTGGGGGTCGGATTCCGCGCGGAGTCTTACTCGTGGGTTCGCCGGGCACGGGTAAGACGCTGTTGGCCAAGGCCGTCGCTGGCGAGGCGAGTGTGCCCTTTTTCTCGCTCAGCGGTTCGGATTTTGTCGAGATGTTCGTCGGGGTAGGGGCTGCGCGCGTGCGCGACCTTTTTGAACAGGCCAAAAAACACGCCCCGGCCATTATCTTCATCGACGAGCTCGATGCCTTGGGCAAGGCCCGGGGGGCTGGCTCTTTTGGCGGCCACGACGAGCGCGAGCAGACGCTCAACCAACTCCTCACCGAGCTCGACGGTTTCGACACCAACGCCGGCGTGATCCTCATGGCGGCGACCAACCGGCCGGAAATCCTCGACCCGGCCTTGCTGCGCCCCGGCCGCTTCGACCGCACCGTGGCCGTGGACCGGCCCGATGTCAAGGGGCGCGCCGCCATCCTCCGAATCCACGCCAAGGAAGTCAAGCTGGGCCCGGATGTGGATCTGCACAAGTTGGCCGTGCGCACGCCGGGGTTTGCCGGTGCGGACTTGGCCAATATCGTCAACGAAGCGGCTCTCTTGGCGGCGCGGCGAGATAAAAATTCCATCACCATGTCCGAATTAGAAGAGGCAATTGAGCGCTCGGTGGCCGGGCTGGAGCGCAAAAGCCGGGTGCTCAACGAGAAGGAGCGCCGGATCGTCGCGTACCACGAGGCCGGACACGCCATCGTCGGCGAGATTTTGCCCGAAGCCAATCCCGTGCAGAAGATCTCCATTGTATCGCGGGGCATCGCCGCCTTGGGCTACACGCTGAATATGCCGCTGGAGGACCGCTATCTAATGACCAAGGAGGAGTTACAAGATTCCTTGGCCGCGATCTTGGGTGGCCGGGCGGCCGAGGAAATCGTCTTTGGCGAAATATCTACCGGCGCGGCCAACGACTTGCAGCAGGCCACGCAAATGGCCGAGCGGATGGTCAAAGAATTCGGCATGAGCCAGCGCATCGGCTTGGTCGCCCACCGCACGGACCGCTCGCAACAGTTATTGGGCATGCCCTCGGCCGACCGCCCGTACAGCGACGAGACAGCCAAGCTCATCGACGAAGAAATTAAGGGCATCATCGGCGAGGGGTACACGCGGGCCAAGGACCTACTCACCCAGCATCGGCAGGCGATGGAGGATGTCGTCGAGATACTCTTTGAGAACGAGGTGATGGACGGCGACCAACTGCGTAATTTGCTCGCAGAGAACGGGATAGAACTGCCACCTAGGCCCAAACAAGAAGCGCCGCCCGACAGCCCCTCCGCCGAGCCACAGGCCAATGGCAATGCTCCGCAGTCGGAAGAGCCAGAAAAGGAAGAGCGCGAGGTCTCCTAGCCTACGGCGGCGATGACTTCCAGTTCGACGGCTGCTCCCAGCGGCAGGCTGGCGACGCCGACGGCCAAACGCGCGTGTATCCCCTTATCTCCCAAGACTGAGGCCAGCAGATCGGAAGCGCCATTGATCACGTTGGCGTGGGCCGTAAAACCGGGTGCCGCTGCTACATATCCTCCTAAGCGGACAATGGAGATCGCGTCGAGATCGTCGGTTTCGGCTTTGAGTATGCTCAGGGCGTTGAGGGCGCATAACTTGGCAGCCTCATATCCCGCTTCGACATCCAAGTCCTCGCCCACGATGCCCGCGTATTGGATCTGGCCGGCTAGTAGGGGTAACTGGCCTGAGACGAAGATCAAAGGGCCGCTTTGCACGGCGCGAGTATAGGAGCCGGCTGGTTGGGGCGGCGGCGGAAGTTGTAGGTTGAGGTCTCTTAGTTTTTCTTCCACAGACATGTTAAATCTCCCATGGCTTCGGGCTGGTTGACGCGAGTAATATAGGACGCCTAATGCTTCCAGCAAGAGAGCGGTGCACAGTATGAGATTCGCCAAAGGGAGCGTCCTCGAACCCTTGGCCAACAGGGATTTTGTGCGCCTGTGGTTGGCCAATGGCCTGTGGTGGCAGGCCATGTGGATGGAGATGCTGGCGTTGGGGTGGCTGGCGCTGGAGTTGACTAATTCTCCGTGGTGGGTACAGGTCATTGGCTTTTACCGCGCCATCCCGCTGCTAATTATGGGTTTGTTCGGCGCGGTGATTACCGATCGCTTTAAGCGGCGCTACATCGTTTGGACTTTGCAGTTGGTTAATGTACTGGGGACGGGGCTGTTGGCGCTCTTGCTCTTTGTGGGGCGGCTCGAGTTGTGGCACTTGTCGGTGGTGTCGCTGGCATTGGGAGCTTCTTGGGCGCTGGATTGGCCGACCCGGCGCAGCATGGTGCCCGATCTAGTCGGCAAGGCCCGCACGGTCGATGCCATGGTGCTGGAGAACGTCATTCAGGGGTTTACGCGCATTGCTGGCCCCTTGGCGGCGGGCTATGTCACCGCGGCCTATGGCAGCTTGGGTGCGCTGTTGGTGTTGGTTGGGTTGGGCACCTTGGCGCTGTTCTTATTGGCGGGCCTCAAGACCGATTCCAAGGCACCCAGTGCAAGCATGTGGGCATCGGGGTGGGCCGGGCGGCAGGGGTGGGCCAGTATGCGGGCTTCTGCGCCGATATTCGGCGTTTTTCTCATCACGATCTTTATGAACGTCTGGGCTTTTCCCTACATGAACCTGCTGCCGGTTTTTGCACGCGACGTATTCGGCCGCGGCCCGGAAGCTATGGGGTGGTTGGGCGCGGCTAGCGGGACTGGGGCGATTGTGGGCTTGGCCGCGGTGCAGCTAAGCCGCAGCAAGCTGAGCAACGAATGGCTCTTTGTCGCTGGCTCGTTGCTGGCGTGTACAGGCATTATCGCCTTTGCCTTTAGCGGGACCTTTGGCATTGCCTTGCTGATGCTGTTTTGCTCTGGATTGGGGCAGGCGGGCTTCAGCATTATGCAGAGCAGCATCATCTTGGTCGAATCCTCGGACGAGATGCGGAGCCGAGCGATGAGCACCTTGGTCGTGGCCATTGGCGTCGGTCCTTTTGGCCGCTTGCAGAGCGGGGCCATGGCCGAGGCGTGGGGTGCCCAAGGCGCGGCGGGCATCATGGCGCTGCTGGCGGGGTTGGGGATTGTGGGAACGGCGGTTTTGCTGCGGGGGTTTTTGGGTAAGAAGTGAATCTGGACGGATTCCCGTTGCACGGTTCGGCTAGCGTATCTACCTTGCCTGTGCGTTGATTCGACCTAATTAAAGGAGCAGATACCATGTCCGAGTCTTTGTTCAGCGACGCCAGCCAACGGCTGGAAGAAGCACTGGCGTACGCGTCCATTTCCGATGACGCCATCGAGCGGCTCAAGTTGCCCAAGTCGAGTTTGAAAGTCTCCATCCCGGTGCGCATGGACAGCGGCGAGTTGCGCATTTTTCCGGGCTATCGGGTGCGCTACGACGACACCCGAGGCCCGACCAAAGGCGGCATTCGCTACCACCAAGACGTGTCCAGCGACGAGGTCCAGTCCTTGGCCTTCTGGATGACCTTCAAATGCGCGGTGGCCAATTTGCCCTTTGGCGGCGGCAAAGGCGGCATCACGGTCAATCCCAAGGAACTGTCCCATTTTGAACTGGAACGGCTCAGCCGAGGCTATATCGACGCCGTGGCCGACTTCATCGGCCCAGACGTCGACATTCCGGCCCCGGATGTCTATACCAATCAGATGATTATGGGCTGGATGGTGGACCAGTACAGCATTATCAAGCGCCAGATCACACCCGCGGTCATTACCGGCAAGCCCCTGACCATGGGGGGCAGTCTAGGGCGCGATACGGCGACCGCGATGGGAGCTTTTTTCACTATCGAGGCGACTTGGCCCAAGCTCGGCTTAAATGGCTCGCCGGCCGACACGACCGTGGCTGTGCAGGGCTTTGGCAATGCCGGGGCTATCATTGCCGAATTGCTCTTCAATGCCGGATATAAGGTTGTGGCCGTAAGTGATTCCAAAGGGGGGATTTACCGACGCGAAGGACTCGACATCCCCAGCGTGCGCCAGTTCAAGGATTCGACCCGCACCCTCAAGGCAGTGTACTGCGAGGACAGTGTATGCAGCATCGTCGAGCACGAGACCATCACCAACGAGGAATTGCTCGCGCTCGACGTCGATATCCTGGCTCCGGCAGCCTTGGAAAACCAGATCACGGAAGCCAATGCCCGCGACATTAAGGCCAAGGCGGTGTACGAACTGGCCAATGGCCCCACCACGCCGGGTGCCGACGAGATCCTGCGCCAGCGAGACGTGATCGTATTTCCCGACATCTTGGTCAACGCCGGCGGCGTAACCGTGAGCTATTTCGAGTGGGTGCAGAACCGCCAAGGCCTGTACTGGACCTTAGAACAGGTCAACCAGCGGCTTAAGCAGATGATGGTCGAGGAGACCGAGCGCATCTGGGCCATCGCCCAAGAGCAGGGCATAGCGCCGCGCACTGCGGCATACGTCCACGCCTTAAACCGGATCGGCGATGCGGTTCAAGCCAAGGGTACCAAGGATTACTTCACAGATGGGCAGTGACGAGAATCGCGGGTCGGCTCCCGCCCCCGATGCCCTAGATCACGCGGCCCTAGCTTTGGAACTTTTGCAAAAACAACCCATTCTGGGGGACAAAATCTCCTCTGGGACCCATGTGCAAAGCCGGGAGGTCCCCGGCCTGCTGACCGAAGTTCTGCGTTTCCTCCACTTGGTCGCCGCCAGCGACCAAGTCCTGACCCCGTCCCGTCCCGTCGATCTGGCCTGGCACGAATTTATCCTCTGCACCCGCATCTACGATGCCTTCTGCCGCCGGTACTTTGGCCGCATGATCCACCACCAACCCGGGGGCCTGGAGGACGAAAACAACAGCCAATTCGACCAAACTCTGGCCCTGTACCAGCGCTACTTTGGCCCGCCGCCTGCGGCCTATTGGCTGCCCGGGGCCGACTGCGGGGCCTGCCGCAGCGCCAATTCCTAGCCGCCCACCGAGGAGGATTCCGATGTACTTCAACGGCCAACTCGCCATTGACCCGTCCGAGGAGACCTTGGTCGAAAAGGTCAGACCTACCAAGGTCTTCGGTCGCATGCTCTACTACCTGACTGCAGGTGGCCTGTCCGACCGGGAAGAACAAGAGACCTTCACCGCGGTAGCCATCTTGCAACAGCTCAATATGGCCCTGCGCTCTATGGGAGTGACCAATATCGTCCGCCTAACCAAGGACCAGTACGACTTCTACTTTGACGAGCAGGGTATAGAGGACGATCTCAAGGACGCCATGGAACAGTTCCAGATGGAGACCGACTACTACGAATCGGAATTGTTCGAGGCCCTCTATCTGGTCGTCGAGCACGCCGACCAGGAACTGACCTACCTCATTGAAATTGAGATCGACCGGCTCCACCCGCCGGACGTGTACCCCATTACCATCACCGTCAACGGCACGGCCAACGACTTTTCCCAACAGCCCGGGGAAAGCGCCGACAGTCTGCGCCAGCGCATGGAGCCCGTCTTCCAAGCCCAGGACGCGTACGAACAATTCCAGCGGCGGAAAGAAGCCCATTTCAGCCACTTTATCAGCCGCCTCAACCAAGCCGTGGCCACTTATATCAAATGCGACGATGTGCGCCAGACCCTCGACACTCGCGTCATTCGTCCCCGAGAGCCAGTGGACCAGCTCGAGCAATTGCAGGAGCGGCGCACTGGGGCTGATACACCTCCTCTCTTCCACGGCTATCACGGCTTTGACGCGTTCTTTCTCTACGCTTGGATGTGGTCGTCCATGTCATTCCACCACAATATCCACTACCACGACGTATCCGTGGTAGACGAACAGGGCCAGACCGTATTCGATGTCGGAGCCGCGGGTTTCCACGCCGGGGAGAGCAATACCCTCAATCCAGAGGCCAACTTTGAGTCCCCGTCCGCCAGTGATGTCGAGTACCATGCGGACCACAGCTATCAGGACGGCCTTGAGCAGACCGTCTCGGACCAGGGAGCGGGCGCTGAGTCCGGCGAAAGTTCGTCGTGGCTGGATTTTGGTGGCGACAGCGGCGACAGTGGAGCGTCCTGCAGTTCGTGCAGTAGTTGCAGTTCGTGCGGTGGCATCTGAGGAGGGCAAGGCAGATGAAATCGACCGGCTTCACCTGACGGACGGACTCAGTGCTGAGCTAAGCCATCGTCGGCCTGCGGCCGGGCGAGACTGCTCCTCAAACATGTGCAGTTCACAGACGGTCTTCCCTTTTCAGGGTCTCGGGCACCCCCAGCCACAAAGTGAGGGCCGCGACTAGGCCAATGCCCGCGGCTGCCAATGGAGTTTCGGTCAGGCCGACCCAATCGGCGATATAGCCCATGGCCAGGGGGCTGCCCGCACCGCCCAGATCGCCGACAAAGCGCCACAGCCCCAAAAACACCCCCCGCCCATCGTCCGGGGCCAGATCCGCGCCCAGCGTCATCATGGTCCCCGACCCTATGCCGTTGCCTAGGCCCACTACCACTAGGGCTAGGAGCAGGCCCGCAAAATCCTGCGCCAGGGGAATGGCGGCCATGCCCATACTCTGGACGAAAAAACTGGGCACCGAGGCGTACTTGCGCCCCCAGTGGTCCATGATCATGCCCGCCGGATAGAACATGAGCATGTCCACGGCCGCGGCAATCGATATGATCACCCCCACCTCCTCGACCCCCAAACCGAGGACATCGGCCGCGTAGAGCGGCGCGATGACTAGGCGGGCCGTGCGCACCATTTGGGCGCACAACTGGGCCGAGCCGGCCGTGAGCAGGGTGCGGTAGTGGCTGCGCACCACATCGCCGACCCGTCCGCTGGACCGCTGGCTTGCTCCCGGGGCGGCCCCGAGGTCCTCCACCCAGAGCAAGACCGCCAGCAAAGCCACCATCGCCAATATCCCGTACAACAGAAAGGCGGCCCGAAAGCCGTACGCCCCGGCCACTAGGCCGCCGAGCAGCGGTCCGGCAAAATAGCCGATGCGTCCTATGCCCCCGAACACGGCAATGGCCCGTCCCCGGAGTGCCGGTCGAATGGCCCCGGCCAGGTACGTATGGCGAGAAATATTCCACAGAGCCGTACCGACCCCCGACACCAGGCGGCAGGCACTCACTTGCCACAGATCAGCGGCCACCAGCAGGCCGAAAATCCCGGCCAAGACGCAGCCTACCCCCAACAGCATGGCGCGCTTTTCGCCCACCCGCCGCACCACCACTCCCGCTGGCACATCGCCCAGCAAAGTGCCGATCCCGTCCGCGGCCAGGACCGCGCCCACTAAGCTGTACGATACCTCGAAAGAGCGGGCGAACAAAGGCAGGACGGGTAATAGCAGACCCCGGCAAACCGACAGGATCAGGGCCGGCGCGTACACCGACAAAAATAAGTTTACTACCACCTCCTGTTTCCGCTTCGACACGTTGTCAATCCTCTTACCAAATGGCCTTTAGACCGCAAAGCCCAAGATTTGAGTTTTGAGATATAGCAGAAGAAGCTGGTATGATCCTGATCGTCGTCAACCTGGCCTATACCTCGCAAGATTGCTCGTAGTGTGGATCATCGACGCCGAAAAACGCTGATGCAACGAATACATCATTCTCCTTAGTACTACAATCTCAGCCAGAATACCGGCAAGAACCCTGTCTGTAGGGTGGGGAGCAGTCACGACAAGCGGACCATAGGCTTTAGCTAATGCTGAATTGATGTTGGCAGGGAAGGCGGCTATATTGCGCGGGGCAGTGACGCGATTGGCTGGCTTAGGTGTTAAAAGACGGAGCGACGGAGCTATTCTAACGCCCTATGTTAAACAGAATTCGCCAATACTTTCTGCTCGCCTTCGTCGGCCTTGCCAGTAGCGTCTGGGCGCAAGCCGATCCAGTGCATACGCTCAGCGGCTATGTCGAGGATGCTGCCAGCGGCGAGAAGCTGATCGGTGCCGTCTTGTACGAACCTACTCGGCAGAAGGGGGCCACGACCAACCGCTACGGCTTTTTCAGCCTGACCCTGCCGGAGGGGCCGCTTCAAGTGGTCGTCTTCCACATCGGCTATCAGAGCGATACGCTTGCGACCCAGCTCGACCAAGACCGCCAGCTAACCATCGCCCTCCAGCCTACTCCGCTAGAAATGGGTGCCGTGGAAGTGGAGGCCGAGCGGCTCGATCCAATCCAAGAACAAAGCCAGATGAGCGTGGTGCAGGTGCCGATCCGGCAAATCAAAAATGCGCCCGTCCTCATGGGCGAAGTCGATGTACTCAAGACGCTGCAACTTTTGCCTGGAGTCCAGTCCGGGGCTGAGGGCATGAGCGGCCTGTACGTGCGCGGTGGCAGCCCAGATCAGAATCTGATTCTGCTCGATGGTGCTCCGGTGTACAACGCCTCGCATCTCTTTGGCTTCTTCTCGGTTTTCAATGCCAACGCCATCAAGAACGTGCAATTGACTAAAGCCGGATTTCCAGCGCGCTACGGCGGCCGCCTCTCGTCAGTATTGGAAGTCGATATGAAAGACGGCAATATGAAGACCTTTGAAGGCGAAGGCTCGGTCGGCTTGATCGCCTCCCAGCTAACCTTGCAAGGGCCGCTGCGCAAAGACCGGACCTCGTTCATTGTCTCGGCCCGACGCACTTATATCGATCTGCTGATTCGCCCCTTTCTTCCCAGTGACGAGAAGGGCGGCTACCACTTCTACGATATCAATGCCAAACTCAACCACATTTTCTCGCCCGAGAGCCGGGTTTTTCTAAACGTGTACGGGGGGGACGACCGCTTTTGGAGCGACATAGAAGACGAGTACACTGGGGTCAACTACCGAGAGAAAGACGCCATCGCGGCGAATTTTGGCTGGGGAAATATCACCTCCACCCTGCGTTGGAACTACCTGTTTAGCAACCAGCTCTTCGGCAACCTGACCGCAATCTACAGCCGCTACCAACTCTCCACCGCTGTTGACGACCGCTCCACTATAACCATGGACGGGGAGCGGGAGACCGATACTTTGCGTCTGCGCTATCAGTCGGGGATCCGGGACTGGGGCTTAAAGCTGGACTTCGACTACATCCCCAACCCCGCTCACTACATCCGCTTTGGGGGCAGCGGTACCTTGCACACCTATAGCCCCGGAGCAGCGCAGATCAAGATCAATCCGGCCGATGGAGCCCCCGAGGATACCACCCTAGCCGCCCAAATCACCGATGCGCTGGAGTACAGCCTGTACGGTGAGGACGATGTTCACCTCACCGACCGCCTGAAGGCCAACGTGGGGTTGCACACCTCTGGCTTCCTCGTCAACGACGAGTTCTACACCTCCTTGCAGCCCCGGGTGTCAACGCGCTACTTGCTGCCATCAGACTGGGCGGTGAAAGCCTCGTATGCCCTGATGCGCCAGTACATTCACCTGCTCTCCAATAGCACCGTCGGCTTGCCGACCGACCTGTGGTTGCCGGCCACTGAGCGAGTGCGTCCCCAAAGGTCGCGGCAGTTTGGCTTGGGGCTGGCGCGTCGGCTCCAAGACCAGTACGAATTCAGTCTGGAGGGGTACTACAAAACCATGACCAACCTGATCGAGTATCGGGAAGGCGCGAACTTTCTGGTCGGCTTTGGCGAGAGCGAAGACTGGCAGGACAAGGTGGAAATAGGGCGGGGATGGTCTTATGGTGCCGAGCTGTTCGTGCAGAAAAAGCGCGGGCGCACCACCGGCTGGATCGGCTATACCCTTTCCTGGACCAAGCGGCGTTTCGAGGGGCTGAACGGGGGGCGCACCTTCCCCTATCGCTACGACCGCCGGCACGACCTCGCTTTGGTCCTCTCACGTCAACTGACGCCATCCACCCACTTCTCGCTCACGTGGGTGTACGGCACCGGCAATGCCGCCACCCTTCCGGTCGCTTGGCACTACGGCTCCCGCGAACGTTTCGTAGGAGGACGCGAAACTTGGATACCCCATCATATTTTGCCTTATGAAACCCAGATCTACGGAGACCGCAACAGCTATCGCATGGCCGCCTTCCACCGCCTCGATTTAGGTTTTAACTTTGGCGACAAACACGGCTTCGGCCTCGGGGTGTACAATGCGTACAATCGCAAGAATCCCTACTTCATCTACTTCGATGACGACTACGATCCCAATACTGCCGAAGTCCAGCGCCGCGCCAAACAGGTGAGTCTTTTCCCGCTTCTTCCTTGGGTCAACTACCAGTTCAAGTTTTGAATTGCCGGATTCGCACGATGAAAACCGCACTCCTCAGCCTTCCGCTCCTCTTGGCACTATCCGCTTGCGAGCAAATCATCGAGCCGGACCTGCCCGAGCATATCCCCCGCCTCGTGCTGCAAGCGTTCTTTACGCCCGACAGCACTTGGGTCGCCTTTGTCGGCCGCTCGGCTGGCATTTTGGAGTCCCAGTCCGAGCGCGAAAGGGCGGTCGCCGAGGCCACGGTGGAGTTGCTGGCCGGAGATCGAGTCATCGACGAGTTGGAGTTTTTCCAGGAAGAAAGGGTGTACGTGTGGGAAAAGGGGGCACTGCAAGCGGGGGAATCCTACTCTTTGCGAGTATCGGCCCCCGGCTTTGCAACGATCCAAGCTACGGACGCGATTCCCAGACCCGTGCCGACGGCGATTGCGTCGTATCGCATCAATACGTCCTCCCGCTCTGAATCGAGGATCAGCGGTGATTTCTCGATCAAACTCGAGATTCAGGATCCACCCGGCGAGACGAATTACTACCAGCTCCGCTTTTTTCGTTCAGGGTATCGTTTAGGGGACGAAGAATCGTTCTTTACAGTTGAAGAATCGTTCTCTACACAGGACCCTTCAATCAGTGCGGACAACGATGTTGATGATCTTATCGAGGGATTGATCACCGCACCCTTTTTCAAAGACACCCTGTTCGACGGCCAAACTCATGCGATCGAACTGTCCGGCGACTACGATACACGCGAGCATATGCGTTTTCGCATCCAAGTTTTGTACGTGAGCAAGACGTACTACGAGTATCTCAAGAGCGCCAGACTCCACCAATCCACTCAGGACAATCCGTTTGCCGAGCCGGTGGGCGTGTACAGCAATGTCGAGAACGGCTACGGCATCTTTGCTGGGTATAGCTCGCAAACCTTTGAACTCGTGCTCGAATGAGCGCGAGGGCGGAGCCGCTGCGGGTGGGATCGTGTGTCCTGTATCTGCTGACAAGCGACCATAGACTTTAGCTGCTGCTGAATTGACGCTAGGAGGGACGGCGGCTATATTGCGCGGGGTTCAGCAAAACACAGGAGACCACATGCCTACTTCAGCAATTGGCGCACAGCTATTCACGGTGCGCGATTATACCAAAACCCCGGATGACATTCGCCAGACCTTCGCCAAGGTGCGAGCACTCGGCTACGAGGCTGTGCAAGCCTCGGCTTTCGGGGCGATCTCGCCGGCCGAACTGGCCGCGATAAGCGAGGCCGAGGGAGTGCAGATCGCTGCCACGCATACTAGCTACGAGCGTATCTGCGACGAGCCGCAAGCCGTCGTCGAGGAGCATCAGATGTGGGGGTGCCGCCACGTGGCCATCGGCGGCTTGCCCCAAGAATACCGCAACCGCGAGGGCTTTGTCCGCTTTGCAGCAGAGGCTTCGGCGGCGGCGCGTCCGCTCATCGACGCGGGCCTGACCTTTAGCTACCACAACCACAGCTTTGAACTGGAGCGCTTTGAGGGGCGCACGGGGCTGGACATCCTCCGCGAGGAAAGTGATCCAGCCGTCTTTTCCTTTGAAATAGACACCTATTGGATCCAACACGGCGGCGGCAACCCAGTCTCGTGGTTGGACAAGTTCCGCGACCGCATGCACATCGTCCATCTCAAAGACCTGAGCATGGACGGCGCTAAGCAGTGCTTCGCCGAAGTAGGGGAGGGGAACTTGGAATGGGAACCTATTCTCGCGGCCTGTAAGAGAGCACAGATCGAATGGTACTTGATCGAACAAGACACCTGCCCAGGCGACCCCTTTGACAGCTTGGGTCTGAGCCTGCGCAACCTGCGGGCCATGGGCTTGGACTAGGAGAAAAATCATGCAGGAAATTTTTGTCCCGTGGGCCGCTTGGTACGGCAAGGCCCCGTTCAAAATGGAGTTTCCCGATCACTGGGAAGTGACGGCTCACCACATGCGCGGCGGGTCGGACATCGGCGACGCTGGCATTCGCCAAGCACTGCAAGAGACCATCGGCGCTCCGCCGCTGCGCGAATTCGCCCGCGGCCGGTCTTCGGCAGCGATTTTGGTTGACGACCTCTCGCGCCCAACGCCAGCTTTTCGGCTCTTGCCCTATGTGCTTGAGGAGTTGGCCGCGGCCGGGATTGGAGCCGACGACGTAAAGATCATCTGCGCGCTGGCAGCCCATCGCCCGATGACCCGCGACGACTTGGTCAAGAAGGTCGGGTTGGACATCGTCGATACCATGCAGGTGCTCAACCACAATGCCTACGAGAACTTGGAATTTCTCGGCTACTCCAGCCGTGGAATACCGATTTGGGTCAACCGCGATATGACCTCCTGCGAGGTGCGCATCGCCTTGGGGATGATCACGCCGCGCGGGGGAATGTTTGGCGGCGGAGCCAAATTGCTCATCCCCGGTGCTTGTGGGCAGCAGACGATCCTGCTCAACCACCGCCACGTACACGAAAATTTTCGCGCCCACCTGTCCGAGGTGGCGAAGATGGCGGGGGTCACGTATATCGTCAATCCGCTGCTCAATGAGAACTTGGAGATCTCGGGGTTAGTCGCCGGAGATACGGACGCGGCCTTTGAGCGAGGCTGTGAGCTGGGGCGCGAGCAATACGCTACCCAAGTGCCCGACGCCTTCGACATTGGCGTGTTCAACGCCTTCCCCAAGGATACGGAACTGTGCCAAGCCGGATTGGCCATGACGCCGTTGAGCGGCACCAAGAAAACCCCTTTCAACGAAAACTCAACGACTGTCATGTGCTCGGCTAGCCCAGAGGGGCTGGGCTGGCACTCGGTGTTGGGCCCGGGTACCGCGCTGCGGGGCAAGCCCAGCCCACCTGCCCGGCGCACCATTTTATTTTCGCCTGGGATCAACAAGTGGGATGCAGCCTCGCTCTTTGGCGAGGGGGTTATTTTTTGCAAAACTTGGCCGGCCGTACTGAGCGAATTGGAAAACTACCACGGAGCTGATGCAAAAGTGGCGGTCTTTCCGGCTGGCGCACTGCAACAGGCCGCCGACGCCGATTATTAAAGAGTAGGGGGCAACCTTGTAGGTTGCCCCCGCCTATACGAAAAATTCAAAGGAGAAAAAATGCCACCGCTAGCGCGTTTTGGCTTAGAAGGTAAAATCGTTATTGTCACCGGAGCTGGCCGGGGGATTGGCCGGACGATTGCTTTAGAATGCGCCCAGTCGGGTGCGCGCCTCGCCGTTGGCAGCCGCACCACGGCTGAGTTGGAAACGCTGGCTGCAGAGATTGAGGGTGCGGGTGGGACGTGTTTTTACCACCAACTCGACGTGACGGACGTGCATTCTATCGAGCGTTTTATGGCTGCGGTCGTAGCGCACTTTGGGCGGATTGACGTGCTGGTCAATAACGCTGGCTACAACAAGGTCGGCAAAATCCTCGACTACGACGAAGAACTCTACGACCTGATCGTCGATGCCAATCTGAAGAATGTGTTTTTCTGTAGCCAGATCGCCGCGCGGCAGATGATCGCCCAAGGGGGGGGAGGCAATATCATCAATATCTCGTCCCAAGCTGGCGTGGTCGGCGCACCGGAGCGCGGCCCGTACTCAGGTGCCAAGGGCGGCGTCAACAACCTGACGCGGACTATGGCTGCGGAATGGGCCGAGTACCAGATACGGGTCAATGCGGTCGCCCCAACTGTAACTCGCTCGCCGCTGGCCGAAGCCGCGATGCGGGAAAGCCAGGCCTTTGCCGATGCGGTGAAAACCAAAAACCTGCTACGCGGTGCCCTGGCCGAGCCGGAGGAAATGTCGGCCCCGGTGATCTTTTTGGCTTCAGATGCCGCGTCGATGATCACCGGGCACACGCTGGTGGTGGATGGGGGATGGACCATCGTCTAGGTGATCCGCAGATGGACGCAGAATAGAATAGGAACAAGACGATCCACCGCTCGGATCGGGATTGAACGATGATGCAGAAATTAGTTGCCATTTTGGTTGGGCTGGCATTGTCGGCCCCGGCGATCGCCGAGCCGTTGGTGGAGGGTCGAGTGCGTCTTGCTGCGGGCCAACCAGCGGTCACGGCGCAGGTGCTATTGTTCGATCTGACCGACTTGCGGCGCGGGTCGGTGGCGCGGGCGACGACCGATGCGGAGGGTCATTTCGCGCTGGCGTCGTTGGGCGGTCCTGCGTTGCCGCCGGGGTTTGCGCTGGGGCAGAATTATCCCAATCCGTTCAATCCTTCGACGATTATTCCGTACCAATTACCGGTCGCGGCACGGGTGCGGCTGGAGGTGTTCAACGTGCTGGGGCAGCGGGTTGCGACGCTGGTAGATGAGGAACAGCCGGCAGGTTTTCACGCGGCGGCTTGGGACGCGACCAATGCGGCTGGGCAGGCGGTGGCCGCCGGGGTGTATATGTACCGGCTGACAGCGGGTGGGGAGCAGCATACGCGGCGGATGGTGCTCGTTGATGGGCAAGCTGAGGTGGCGGCTGGGGTAGCTTCAGCGGCGACGTTTCCAACAGCCGCTGTGAATCGGACGTATGGTCTGGCCGTGGTGGGTGCGGGCTTGGCGACCTACGTAGATGCGGATTTTCGCGTAGGGACGGTGCCGGTGGAGATTGTGGTGGAAACGCTGGATGGTGCGCCACGGGCGAAGGGGCTGACTGGCGGCATTTTGGGCGATGTCAACGATGACGGCCAAGTGGATCTGGCCGACGCACTGGCCGTAGCATTGTACCTTATTGATTCGTCCATCACGCCGCCTAACAACGGCGATATTAGTCTCGGCGATGTCAATGCCGACGGCCAGCTTACGACCGCCGATGTGCTGCTGATTGCGGCCTATAGTGCCAATCCGTCTGATCCGTCGCTGCCGCCGGGGATTGGGCAGGCGGTGGGTGGCGGGAACTTGGTAGCCGGAGATCTACGCCGCTTGACCGACCACTCGGGATGGGACTTTTCTCCTTCTTGGTCGCCCGATGGTCGCCACATCGTCTTTGAGTCTTACCGCGCCGAGCACGACGACAACGACCATACCGCCGATATTTACGTGATGGGTTCGGATGGCAGCAATCTGACCCGTCTAACCGACGATCCGTCCGATGACTCTTTTCCCTCTTTTTCGCCTGATGGCCGCCACCTTACCTTCGTGTCCGACCGCGACGGCAATCGGGATATTTACGTGATGGGTTCGGATGGCAGCAACCCACGTCGCCTGACCGACGACCCGGCCGACGACTGGCGACCCTCTTGGTCGCCTGATGGTCGCCGCATCGCCTTCGTGTCCGAGCGCGATGGCAACTATGAGCTTTACGTGGTGGATTCGGATGGCAGCAATCTGACTCGCTTGACCGACGATCCGTCTGCCGATTTTTCGCCCTCATTTTCGCCTGATGGCCGCCGCATCGCCTTTGTGTCCGACCGCGACGGCAATCTCGATATTTACGTAATGGATTCGGATGGCAGTAATCCACACCGCCTGACCCACCACACGGCACGGGATTTTTCGCCCTCATTTTCGCCTGATGGCCGCCATATCGCCTTTGTATCCGACCGCGACGGCAACGAAGAGATTTACGCGATGGGTGCGGATGGTAGCAATCCACGTCGCCTGACCCACCACGCGGCATGGGACGGCTCCCCTTCGTTTTCGCCCGATGGCCGCCATATCGTTTTTAATTCCGGGCGGGACAGCAAAATTTACGTGATGGAGCTTGGGGAGGAAGGCGACGAGATTGCTTCTACAGATGGCTTGGAGGGTGCCGATTATACAACGTGGCATTTGCCGGAGGGGGCGCTCGCCCGCTTGGGAAAAGGAGGGGTTGAGGGGGTGGCGTTTTCGCCCGATGGGCAGGTGCTAGCAGTGGCTAGTAGCATTGGTATCTGGCTGTACGATGTGAAGACCTATCGAGAACTGGCGCTTCTCACCGAGTATAGGGGCGGGGTTTCTTCGGTGTCGTTTTCCTCGGATGGGTCTCTACTGGCGTCCGGTTCTATGGACGGCACGGTGATCCTTTGGGACGTAGCTAGGCGCAGTCAACTAACCATCCTAGCAGGACATAGCTGGCGGGTTTCTTCGGTGTCGTTTTCCTCGGATGGGTCTCTGCTGGCGTCCGGGAGTTGGGACGGTACGGTGATCCTTTGGGATGTAGCGAGTGAGAGTCAACTGGCTACCTTGGAAGGACATGAGTATAGGGTTTCTTCGGTATCGTTTTCTGCGGACGGCTCCCAGTTGGCGTCCGCAGGGGGATTCTACATCGTTTTTTGGGACGTAGCCAGTCGCAGTCAACTGGCCACCCTGCGCGGGAGCGGTCCATTGTCCTTTTCTCGGGATGGCTCCCTGCTGGCGTCCAGAGGACGGGACGACGATGTGGTTTTTTGGGACGTAGCCAATCGCATTCAGCTAGCCTCTCTGCAAGGGCATACGGAGAGAGTCGAATCGGTATCGTTTTCCCCGGACGGCTCTGTGTTGGCAGCCGGTGGGGGGGTTGATGTAGTTCTTTGGGACGTAGCGAGTCGCAGGCAATTGGCTACCTTGAACGGGGGCAATCTGGTGTCGTTTTCCTCGGATGGCTCTATGTTGGCAGTCGGTTGGAGGGGTGATATAATTCTCTGGGACGTAGCGAGTCGCAGGCGACTGGGCTTATTGGAGGGAGGAGGTCCGGTGTCTTTTTCACCAGGAGGTCCGGTATCGTTTTCCCCGGATGGTTCGCTGCTGGTGTCTGGGGGGCAAGACAACGATGTGATCCTTTGGGACGTAGCGAGTCGCAGCCAACTGGCCACCCTGCAAGAGGATACGGATAGAGTCTGGTCCGTGTCGTTTTCTCCGGCCGACTCCATACTGGCGTTTGGGAAAGTAGATGGCACGGTAATCCTTTGGGACGTAGCGAGTGGCAGTCCATTGGCCACCCTACAAGGGCATAAGTCTGTGGTCGAATCCGTGTCGTTTTCTGCGGACGGCTCCGTGCTGGCGTCCGGGGGGCGGGACGGCACGGTGATCCTTTGGGACGTAGCGAGTGGTAGTCAGCTAACCACTCTGCAAGGGCATACGGAGAGGGTTGAATTCGCGTCCTTTTCCCCGGACGGCACGCTGCTGGCATCTGGGGGCTGGGACGGCACGGTAATCTTTTGGGATGTAGCGAGTGCCAGTCAGCTGACCACCCTGCCTCATACAGGTCGGATCGAATCGGTGTCCTTTTCCCCGGACGGCACGCTGCTGGCAACCGGGTCAGGCGACGGCACAGTCCTGCTCTGGCGGCTTACTGCTATAGTTCCAAGTCAGTAGGAAGGCGGCGGTGGAGCGCCTACTGTTACAGGGGGAGCAGGCGGTCGCGGTAGCGCGCTAGGCGGCTGGCGAGCATGGAGTCGAGCGCGACGGCCGAATGCGCCAGCCCCGTGCCAATGCCGCGCTGGGCTACGTGGACGAGCAGGCGCACCAATCCGTTGGCATCGTCGAGGTGGATGTACTCTGCGGCCAATTGCTCGCCCGGCCCTGCGTTGTGATAGTTGCCGAGGGGTAGGGCTACTGCGCCTGTGCGATAATCGGCCTGCATAAGCGGAGTGGCTTCGCAAGCACCGCTGTCCATCAGCTTGCGTTGATAGCGGAAAGAGGGTTGTTGGGCGGCCAATTCGTCAGCCAGTGCAGCCATCCCGCTGCTGATGTCCGGGTCGAAAACCCAGAGCCGGTCGCCCACCCGCAAGATCGGCCCCGCGCCCAGCACCGCCCCAGCCGCCACACTGGAGCACTCGATGTTGATGTAGCGTGCACGTTGCGGCAAGAACCCAGCCTCCAGCGCGGCGAGCATGCCGACGAAACCCACCTCTTCGGCGCGCGTGAGCAAGACGCCGAGGCGGACCGAGGCTTGCTGACGAACCAGGGAATCCAAGACGCACAACGCCACAGCCGCGCCGGCCAAATCGTCGATCGCCCGTCCATGCAAGCGCCGACCCCGCACCCGAAAGGTCGGCAAGTCCCACATCGCAAAGGTGCCCGGTCCTTGGGGAATATCGCGTGCTGTGGCTACTTCAACTAGAGGATAACGCGTTCCTTCTGCTTCTACCGTGCTAACGATGGTCCCGGGGATTCCGCGCTGGGTAGCCGAGCGATTCAGGTCGAACAGGCGCACGCCCGTCGCTAGCGCCTTTTCCAGTTCGACGCCGCCGAGTATCTCGAACAGTGCTCGGCCTGCCCCCTGCGAGGTTTTCCACACTAAGCCGGGGTGGTCGAGGTGGGCAGTTAAGACGATGAATTCATCCTCTTCCTGTTGCCCCCCGCCGTCGTAGATCAGCAAGCTGTTGCCGCAGCGGTCGTGGAGCACTTGGATTGGAGGCCGCGCGGCTGCGAATGCACGCGCGATGCCGAAGGCAAAATGTTCGTGGAAAGGGGCTGTGGGGGCGCGGAGGAGCGGCTTGGCGAACTGGAGGAAGTCAAGTTCCATAGACCAAGAAAAAGCCCCTAAATGCCGATGTCGTCAACTCTCGTTGTCCCAATCGGTTAAGCTGCTTATTATAACACGCCATTGCGATACAGCAGGGAGTTCCACTTGCTAAGACGCTTGCCGACTCACTACCTAGACCACCTCGCCGGGCGCGATCAGGCCCTTTTAGCCCCGCCAGGTACCCAGCAGCTAACCATGCGTGCGTTTTGGGTAGGATCGTTCCTCAGCTTTTTCCTAGCCGTCGGCGCTCCATACGGCAACATGATCATACGCGGCTCCTATATGGCTTTGGACTTCAGTACACCAGGGGCCATTTTTTTGTTTTTAGTGCTCATCGGGCTGCTCAATGTGCTGTTCAAGGTCGCCGCTAACCCGTTGGGCGCAGTAGTATGGGCCTTGATTTCGTGCGTACTCTACGGCTTCTACTATGGTTGGGTGGCCCCCCTAGACCCCTTTGCCCCAGGTTTTTTCTTCGCCACCTTCATCCTCGTCTCATCCCTGCTCAATATGGTATTGGTTTCTTTCGGGCGAAGTCTGGTCCTCAACCGGGCCGAGTTGATTCTCGTGTACGTCATGCTGTTGATCGTCTCGGCTCTCTGCACCATGGGCCTGAGCGAACAAATTCTGCCGATGATCACGGCGATTTTCTACTTTGCCTCGCCGGAAAACAAGTGGCAGGAAATACTCTTTCCCCATTTTTCCGCACGAGAAGTCCTAGTCAACGACGGGAGCGACAGCAAGACCTTTTACGAAGGGTTGGCACCCGGGGAGGCGATTCCCTACGCATCGTGGGTAGAGCCTTTGTGCTGGTGGGCGGTCTTTCTCTTGGCGCTATACGTGCCCATGGTGTCGGTCGCGGTTATCGTCCGCCGACAGTGGATGGAGCGCGAGCGGCTGCCCTATCCGATCACGCAGGTGGGGCTGGCGATGGTGCGCGGCGAAGAGCGCGGGCTTAAGATCAATACTTTTTTTCGCCAGCCGGCCATGTGGCTTGGTTTTAGTCTGCCGATTTTTTTTGGCAGCTTGAAGGCTCTGCACCGCTACGACCCGGCTTTTCCGGTCTTTCCCCTGACTTCGTCGATATCCTTAGTGGGCAAGCAAACCTTGGAACTGACCGTCAGCTTTGCCATGGTCGGCTTTTCATATTTCATCAATGCCAATATCGCGGCCGGCATTTGGTTTTTTCACCTGTTGGCCAAGTTTGAAAAGGAGATCTTTGCGCTTGCTGGCGTAACGTCCGAGCAGAAGGTAGTCTTCGGCGTGGCTGACGTTTCCCTGATGGCCTACCAGGGGGTCGGGGCCTTGCTGGCCATGGTCGGGATTGGCTTGTGGGTGGGGCGGGAACACTTTTTCAATGTGTACAAAAAAGCCCTCGGCTTGGCACCAGAGGTGGAGGATGGGGATGAGATCATGTCCTATCGCTGGTCTTTCTTCGGCGCTGTAGGTGGGGTCTTGGTCATGTCGTGCTGGCTGTGGATCATGGGGACGCCGCTGTGGGTGGCATTTGTTTTTGTCGCCTTGGCTTTAGGCATCTTCCTCGGCTTGACGCGGATTGTCGCCGAGGCCGGCTTAGCGGCCGTGCGCGCCCCGATGACGGCGCCCGACTTGGTGATTCTGGGGTTGGGAACCGACTTGGTGACCCGGACCGGGGTATGGAATCTGTCGTTGGCCTATATGTGGGGCGCGGATGTGCGGGTGTTCGTCATGGCGACCTGTACCAACGCCCTCAAACTAATCGAGGAGATGGAGCCACGGCTGCGGCGGCTGGTGTTTTGGGCTATTATTCTCGCACTCTTCATCGGAGCCCTCGGTGCGTTTTGGATGATTTTCCACATGGCCTATCAGCACGGCGGCGTGAACCTCAATAGTTGGTTTTTCAAAGGTGCGCCTGAAACCGCGTACAACACCGCGTTCCGCAACATGGAGCCGGCGGGCGTACACTGGCCGGGGCTAGGCTTTTTGTCCGGCGGCGCTCTGGTGATGGGAGCGATGATGTGGGCGCGGCAGCGTCTGCCTTGGTGGCCCGTGCATCCCATCGGCTTTCCCATTGGAGCCAACGGCATGCTCAACTTCGTGTGGTTCAGCGTGTTCTTGGCTTGGTTTATCAAGAAAATGATCATGCGCTTCGGTGGAGTGGCCTTGTATCGCCGCAGTCAAATGTTTTTCTTGGGGCTAATCTGCGGGCAGGTTTCGTGTAATGGAATTTGGTTGGTCATAGATTACTTCACAGGAAAAGTGGGGAACTCCATTTTTTGGGCATGAGGCACTCGGCTTACTACATCATCTGCGCCCTCGTGCTGACCGCAAACAGCGGTTGGGCGCGCGAAGACGGAGTGCGTGAAACCGTCGCTTATCTGTCGTCGCTCGGCTCTAGGGTGAGTGGCTATCCTGGGGCGGCTAAGGCTGCGGATTACGTCGAGCAGCGCCTGCACGAGATCGGGTTTGCAGAGGTTGTGCGCGAACCCTTCTCGGTCACTGTGCCCATTGACCAAGGGGGTGAGTTGCTCCTCACAGATAGCGGGGAGCGCTATGGCCTCTACAGCCTGTGGCCGAACTTAGTCCGCACCTCGACTCTGCCCGAGTACGCGGGCGAGATGATCTACGGCGGGGACGGGGAGTGGAAGGAGTACGCGGGTCTCGAACTCGACGGCCGGGTGGTGCTGCTGGAGTTCAATAGCTGGAACCGCTGGTTACAGGCCGCTTCGCTGGGCGCGCGCGCCATCGTCTTTATCGAGCCGGAGGAAACTACGCGCAATCAAGCCGCAGCCAAGTACTCCACCGCGCCGCTGGACATTCCGCGCTTTTGGATCGAAAGAGCCGCCGGATTACAGCTCAAAGAGCGGTTGCTCCAGCAGCCAACTTCCGTAGTGCTCAAGGGGCGGATGGACTGGCAGCGCGAAACGGCTTGGAATATCTGGGGTCGGTTCCCCGGCACTGACCCGGCGCTGGCCGACGAAACTATTGTCATCGAAAGCTACTACGACGGCATGTCGGTAGTTCCCGCCTTGGCTCCGGCGGCCGAAGCGACTAGCGGCATTGCTGCGTTGCTGGCGCTGGCTGAGCACTTAGTGCGCGATCCTCCGCGCCGCCCGGTCGTGCTGGTGGCCACGGGGGCGCATTTCCAAGCTCAGCAGGGGATTGTCCACTTCCTCGAGCGCCACGCCCGCCTCCATCCCTACTACGCCGAGCGGATGACAGAACCGCTCAAGCCCAAGCTCTTCATCTGCATTGACTTGACGAGTCAGTCCGATGGGCTGGGGATTTGGAACAATACCTTTAGCTACGACCTCAAGCGGTTCTTCGTGCCTTTTGGGCGTCGCTTTACGGCCTATGCCGAGGAGGAGTCCGCTCGGTTAGGTTTGGATCAAGAGCGGCCGCTGGCCAATGGGATCAGCCCGATTCGCGGCATGGACTGGTCAACCTTTGTGCCGGGCGGAGTCTCGGTCAGTGGGGTGCAGGCACTGACCGCGGGGATCATCTCGCTGTCGTTTGTGACCGTCAACGACGCCCGCTATATCGTCGATACTCCGTTCGACACACCCGAGCGGATGAATATCGAAAATCTGTCCCGCCAAAGCCGCCTGCTCAACGCCATGCTGGCGCGGGCGGTCAACGACGAGGATCTGTTTGCCGATCTCGAAGACTTTGGCCCGGTGCTCAAGGACAAATTGCGCTCCCTACGGGTCAAGGTCCGCTCGTTTCCGCGCCGCAGCCAAGTGCCAGATCGTCCGATTGCCGATGCTCTCGTCGTAGTTGATCCTTGGTTCAAATCGCACAAAGGCGTGCGCTGGGCGCAGTACCACCTCACGGACGACCAAGGCGTCGCCGATATCGACGGCTTGCGGACTGGGGCCTATCCAGTAGCGGCCTACCAAGTTAATCCGGCGACCGGGGAGATCGCGTTTGCGCCTGACCTGTCGGAGAGGGCGCAAAAGTTCAGCGGTGGGGTCGTGAACGAATGGATGATCGACAGCAAAATTCGCTGGGATACCAACGAAAAAGTCATCGTCGTCTTTCCCAGTATCTCGCGGTCCTTCTACAGCATGATCGACCCGCGCTACCTCCGGTCGTTCAAGGGGATCAAGATTGTCGACCAGAGCGGGGTGGCCCCTAAGCAGTTCGGGCTGGCGCGAGGATTTGACGAAGGCGAGGCCGTCGGCGTAGTCTTTGGGCCGCAGGATGCCGACGAGGACGATGGCATCAAGATGATCATCGACAACCGCATGCTCTTGCTCAACAGCGAGGGATACGAAGACGAAGATCAGGCGCGGGGACGGGGCTACGTGCTCAGAGAGGACTCGCTGGTCCGCACGGGAATGCTGGCCGTCGAAGACATGTGGCAGCTCAACGAGGCGCGGCTGCGCACCTTGCGCGAGCATGCCATTGAAAACCAGCGTTTGGCCCGGTTGCACCAGCGCGGCAAGGGGCTAATCGAAGAGGCGCGACAGGCCGAAGAGGCCAGGGACTGGGAGCGCTATGTCGAGCACGTCCGGGCTGCGCTGGGGGTGACGTCCCGCGCGTACCCGGAGGTGCTACAGACGCTCAACGACGTCATCAGCGGCATGGTGTTTTTTCTCGCCTTGGTCATCCCGACGGCCTTTCTGGGGGAGCGGTTGCTGTTTGCGGCAGCCGATATTCGCTGGCAGCTAGCGGGGTTTGCCGGGTTGTTGGTTTTGATCTGGTTCGCCATTTCCCAAGTTCACCCGGCCTTTGACATCGCCGAACCACTGGTGATCTTGCTGGCCTTTGCGATCATGGCGATGGCGGCGTTTGTCCTGTCGATGATTAGTTCCCGCTTCAACAGCTACATGAAGGCGTATCAGGCGAGGGAAGCTCACGTCCACGAGACCGATATCAGCCGCGCCAGTGCCAGCTACGCGGCCTTTATGCTCGGCATTTCCAACATGCGCCGGCGCAAGCTGCGCACCGGATTGACCTTGCTGACCTTGGTTCTGCTCACCTTTACAGTGCTTTCCTTCACCTCGTTCAGTACCCAGATCCGCTACATGACCTTTGCGATGGACCACGAGGGAACCTACGAAGGAGTGCTGATCCGCGACCGCAATTGGAATGTGCTGAACCGCCCGACGCTCGACTACGCTCGCTCCCACTTTGCCACCGAGGGAGTGGTCGTGCCTCGGAATTGGTATGTCGCCTTTGACGACGAGCAGAAAAAGTACATCGAGGTCTTCGGCGATACTTCGGTAGTACGGGCGACCGGGATGCTGGGGCTGATGCCGGAGGAAGTGCGCGTCACTGGCATAGACCAAGCGCTGGTGGGGGGGAGCTTCTTCACACGCGAGGACGAGTCGTCCTGCCTGATGGCCGAGGGCATGGCCGAGGTATTGGGAATAGGGCCGGCGGAACTGGGCACGGCGACGGTGCGGGTGTTTGGTCGAGATTTGGTGGTGCGGGGCGTGTTCGATTCCGACCTCTTTGAGGATATTCGCGACCTCGACGACGAACCGCTGACGCCGGCGGATTTCCAGATGTCGAGTGCTCAAGCCCTAGGGCCGGTGGCCGAGGACAAGATGAGCATCGCCGTAGATGAATCCGCACTTGATATTCGTCCCTTCATCCACCTAGAGTCCGACAACGTGCTAGTCTTGCCCTATGGGACACTGCGAGAGGCAGGGGGGATGCTGCGCTCGGTAGCAGTGCGGATGGAGGATGGAGCACGCGCACAGGAAATGGTCGAGGATTTTCTCCTGCGGCTGGCTATTACACTCTTTGTCGGCTTGCAGGAGCCGGGTGAAGCCGCCACTAAGGTGTTTTCCTACACCTCGATTGGGTTGACCGATGTCGAGGGCTTAGGAGCCTTGGTGATACCAATGTTCATCGCGGCGCTGATTGTGCTCAATGCGATGATGGGGGCTGTTTATGAGCGCTTCCGCGAAATCGGCATTTACTCGTCGGTGGGATTGGCACCGCTGCACATCGCCCTGCTCTTCGTGGCCGAGGCATGCGTCTATGCGATCATTGGTGTTACTTTGGGCTATATTCTCGGCCAGAGTTTGGGTAAACTACTCATCGTGCTGGATCTGCTGCAGGGAATAAGCCTCAATTATTCGTCGCTGGCGGCGATTGTTTCGGCGCTTATTGTGATGGCCGTGGTCTTGCTTTCGACTATATATCCGGCTAGGGTAGCGGCCCGCACGGCTGTGCCCGATACGGTCCGGCGCTGGACGCCGCCTGACCCTGATGGAGACCGCTGGGAAATGGAGTTTCCCTTTATGGTCAGCGAGGGGGAAGTGCGGGGCTTGTGCGGCTTTTTGGCCGGGTACTTCAGTGCCTATAGCGAGGAGTCCATCGGCGACTTCTACGCCGAGAAGGTTCAGTTGGTTGAGGAAGCCGGCGAGCGCGGGCCGGAATACGCCGTGCAACTCCTGCTCTGGCTGGCACCGTTCGACATGGGAGTGAGCCAGTTTATGCAGCTCGAATTTTTGCCCACCGAAGTCAAATCCGTCTATACAGTGGAGATTTATATTCAGCGGATCAGCGGTCAGGACACCTTCTGGCAGCGGGTCAACCACCGCTTTATCAATGGGTTGCGGAAAGAGTTCCTGCTCTGGCACACCCTCGCCACAGAGTCCAAGGCCCACCACCGCGGAGTCGCCGAGCAGATGTTGGCCGCGGCCGCAGAAGTTGAGCAAGTGGAATGATGAAAGCGTTTTTTCAGCAGCTATTTGATCGCAAACAAAAAAAGGAGCGCCAATGGGGTGAGGTTGATGAATACCGCGACTTGCTCCAAGCGCCCGACCGCTTTGAGGAGGGCTTTACGAGCCGTACCATTATCGGTGTGCTCTTCATCTCGCTGATTATGACCCCGGGCGAGATGTTCCTCGGGCTGTACGCGGGTATCGATATAGGCGTGGCGGCGCAATGGGTGACGGTGATCCTCTTTTTAGAGGTCTCGAAGCGATCATTTGCCGCGCTCAGGCGCCAAGAGATTTACCTGTTAGTGTACGTCGCCGGTGCCTTGATCGCCGGCGGAGAGGGCGCGTTCCTCGGCTTGCTCTGGCGTCAGTACTTTGTGACCTCGGCCGAAGCCGAGCTATTCGGGATAGCGCACCGCTTGCCGTGGTGGTGGGCACCCGCGCCCGAATCGGAGGCCATTGCCGAGCGCACCTTTATTCATCGCGACTGGCTGGCTCCGATCCTGCTGTTGGTGGTCGGGACGATCATGGGCCGCATCGCTTGGTTTACGTCCGGCTACATGCTCTTCCGGCTCACTTCCGACCGCGAGGAATTGCCCTTTCCCACCGCACCCATGTCGGCGTTGAGCGCCATGGCACTGGCCGAGGATTCGGGTGCCGAGCGAGAGACGTGGAAGTGGCCAGTGTTCAGCATTGGCGCGGTTATCGGTGCGTCATTCGGGGTCATCTATGTAGGGGTCCCGGTCATTACCGAGCTCTGGGGGTCCAAAGTGACGATCTTGCCGATTCCCTTCTGGGAGTTGAGTCCCTATTTCGGCAATATCATACAGGCTGCGCCGCTGGGGATCTCCACGAGTTTGGGGGCGGTATTCGCCGGGTTGTTCATGCCCTTCTGGGGGGTGATCGGCTCCTTTGCCGGGGTGATGCTGCACACGGCCATGAGTCCCTTTCTTTACGCATGGGGCTATCTGCCGCGCTGGGAACTCGGCATGCACACCATCCAAACCTCCATCGTCACTGGAATCGACTTTTGGCGCGCCTTTTCCATTGGCATTACCATCGCGGTCACCATCGTCAGCTTTCACCAGCTTTTTTCCACTGGCCGAGAAAAGCAGGCCGAATTGCGGGAGAAGCTCCAGCTCCAAAGGACCGACCAGTCGGGGATGTGCAAGCACGCGGACTGCCTCCGCCCGGCCGAAGTGAGGGGGTACTGCTTAAAACACCTAGGCCGCGGCGATTTCAATATGTGGGTCTGCGCTTCGCTGTTTTGCGTAGCGGCGATCTATCCGATCGTGTTGGCCAAGACCTTGTTTCCCGCCTTGGTCAGCACCGGTCTGTTGGTGCTTTTCGTGCTCATCGCCTTTGTCTATGCGCCGATCATGTCCTTTGTCAGCGCCCGGCTCGATGGCTTGGTTGGCCGAAACATTTCGATCCCCTACGTCGAAGACGCCATCCGCTTTATGACCGGTTTTCGCGGGGTCGAAATCTGGTTAGTGCCCTTTCCGACCCGCAACTTCGGCGGACATGCTGAGGGGTTTAGGGTAGTAGAGCTGACCGGGATGAGGTTTACCAGTCTGCTCAAAGCCGAGCTCTTTATGTTGCCCATCGTCTTAGGGGTCAGTCTGATGTACTGGAACTTCCTCTGGCGCTTGGGTCCCATTCCCTCGGAGAGCTACCCATACGCGCAAGTCTATTGGCCGCTGGAGGCCTTTGACCGAGCGCTCGCCTTCTCTGCCACGATGTACAACAAAACGTGGCGCGCCGGAGAGGAGTTGGAAGGGGATATTGTGCCCAATGGCCAAGTCGTGTGGAGCCCGCCCAATTTGGAGGACGGCCGTTGGTGGTACTGGCGGGGGAGGATCACTAGGGATTTAGAGGTGCCCGATCCGGTAAAACGCGACTATGAACCTTGGTCGCAGACAGGCTACTTCTACACGGACTTCAGCGGCGGGGACGCACCACCGCCGCCGGAGGCCGCCCAAAGGATCGACGCCGAGGCGGGTACTCCGGCGGATGGCCCCCAGCTACTTTGGCCCCCCAACGGCATGGCGATTGCCACGCCGAACCCCAACTTCCGAGCTGCGATCAATTTGGCTCCGGGCGATTCGGTTGATTTCTACTTTGAAGTGGATCGCCTGCCCAGCTTTGACGGCGAGGCTTTGCAACGATCCTCGGACATGCCCTTGCTCTTTGAGGTTCTGTGGCAGGACATGCGCTTTACCGGCAACCGCAAGGACGATGACGGCGACCTCAATATCGCGGCTCTCGTCGAGCGTGTGGAGCCGGAGGGGTTAGGAGGCCAGCTTGGACTGGCCGACGGCGACCGCCTCCGGGCGATAAACGGCGTCGAACTTCGCGTCCCGCAATGGGATACTGAGCGGATTGATCGGTATTTTACCCAGGGAGCGGACTCGGTGTTTGCCGCTTGGGAACGGGATGAGAAAACCATGCGTCGCGCTGTGGTGCGTCGATCGGGGGAAGCTCTGGGGCTTGGGTTTGCGGCGGACACGTCATTCGTCGAGAGTTGGACCGAATATGACGCGGTGCGCGTTGCCACCGTGGCCGGGGAGGGATTGGGCCACCGCTTGGGCTTGCAAGCCGGCGACTACCTTATGACGATCAACGGCCAAAGCATTGAGCAGGATACGTGGCAGAGCGAAGAGGTAAGGGCCGCCTTTGCTGCGGTTGTGGAGGAGACCGCGACTACGGTGCTAGTCGAGTGGGAGCGGGATGGAGACCGACTTCAAGGTTTGGTGGCCGATGCGTCGTCTCTCCCTCTAGGCTTGACCTATCGGGAGGGGGCCATCGAGGGCATTGACGAAGAGCTGGTCAACAACCGCGACGACGATGGCGACGGCCTGATCGACGAGGATACGCACCATCCCCTCGGCGGTAGGAAGTGGCCCATCATAATCGGCGCAGCTAGCTTCGGCTTGGTGGCGTACTTTGCTCTGACCTTTTTGGGAATGCCGATCTTTATGATCTTTGGATACGTCCAGAGCGTCACCGGCATTCCGCATGTTCTCATTCCACAAATCATTGGTGCCTTGCTGGCTCGGCACTACTTTTGGAAGCGGTACGGCAAGCAGCAATGGCGGCAATACGCCATGGTCTTGAGCGTAGGGTTTGGGGTTGGCATGGCCTTGGTCGGGATGTTCAGCGCGGCTTTGTCGATTATCAACAAGGCCGTTTCTTCTCTGGCCTATTGAGGGGGTGGATAAGGTCTATTCGCTCCTGTATTTTCACCATTTATGGACTTACTTGGGCGCATATTCCGCCCAAAAGGTATGATTAGCCTCGGCTGGCCTAGTGCGCC
Organism: Candidatus Latescibacterota bacterium; assembly: GCA_022825835.1. Lineage (GTDB taxonomy): Bacteria > Latescibacterota > UBA2968 > UBA8231 > UBA8231. The sequence continues at coordinate 4,650 of JAJDVZ010000095.1, read as the reverse complement.
TCGAATCCCGCTACCACAGCCAGCTATCGCAAGCGCCAAGTCGCTACCTAATTTTCAAACGAATACACTATCTACTTTCAAGGATTAAAAGAAAGGGGATATAACGATGAGTAAACGAACTTGGGGCTTGGGCCTCGGGGGTTGGGCCGCAGCATGGGTCCTACTTGCTTGGTCGGGCTTTGGCGGACCAGGGTGGGCCGGTCACGTGGGACTCTTCCTCAGCATACTCACAGGGCTAGGCTGCTTGTGGGCCTACGCCCATGAAGGCACGAGCACGAAAGAAAAGCAGGAATGAAGATCAGACTACCGACCACAAACTCGGCACTGCAAAGTATGCGACGGGGAGTACATCAACCCGGAACCAGCGGTGCGGCTGTGCTCCGACGAATGCCGACGGCTGGCACGGCTGGCCTCGCGCCAACGGGCAAACAGACGGGTAAAATCACGTCTTAACTAGCGGTTCGTCAGTATCGTGTCTGCCTCGGCACCGGCAAGGTCAAGCGGCGAATTGCTCAAAGAGAGCTTTTCAGGTAGGATTTCGGGCTGTTTTGATCGACCCGGGGCGGTTGAGGGGCCGCGCTGGACATGTCGGCCCGCGCCTTTAATACGGTCTAAAACGGTCGATAGCAGGCCGTTCGTTTATCTTCATTTGCCATCATTTCTGTCATTACAAGGATGACTTCGAGAATGCGGACCTATAGGACACGACGTGCATATGTCATTCTCAATTATAGTCTCGGCAGGGGAATTGGTAGCCTCCTGCGACTGAAAAACAGGCTCAAGAGAACCACTATTCGAAGAGGGAAGATTCGGGTAAGAAACAGTATCCCAAGGATCCGAACTGCCCGACGACGAATCATAATCGTCTGCGTCCCCCCCTGAATCAAGCCACTCGTAGAACGATACGGCCGCATGGATTAACCCATCGATAGGAATACTCCCAGTATGACTATGATAGTCATAGGGGTCCGCATAAGGGTCGGGGTTCGCATGCGCCAGACTGGGCCGCACCAGCAAATCAGAATAGCCGAAACCAAAGGCTATCAGAGCGAGAAAGGAAAAACACTTCATGCGGCTTTTCATGGTATAGCTCCTTAGAAAAGGGGTATGAGAGCACCGCCAGCCGAGTGCCGACGGTGAACGAGAAAGACGTGATGTGTGACTTTTATAGTTGGACCAATCCGTCGAAATCCAGCGGCTCTCGTTTGAGGCGTATGTTGGTCCATACACAGATGGAATGGGTGAGTATTTTGACGGTCCATAGGCTCTGCATAAGCCACGGATCGCGGACTTTGATGGTTTGGACATGGAAGCGTTGGACTAATTGGGCATAGACGGTTGCGGAGCGATGCGGTGTCGGAGCGTTTGCGCCCAAGCGGGGGCGACAAAGGGTTTTCGCGCCTCGGTAGGCTGCATATTGCGTTTGAGGGGGTTCGTAGGTGGATGTGGTGCTGCTTGAGTTCATGTTGTCGATCCAACGCTAAAAAGGCCGCGTCGCCGAGTACCTGCGTTGGGCTGTGCAGGCCGGCTAAGAGGGCGTCGCGACAGGTGCTGTCATGGCCATAGGCCAGCAAAAGCGGCGCGTGAACAATCACCGCGACTAAGGGGCTGTGTCGAAGCTCAAAAACGACGTAAGTGTAGGAAAAAAAAAAACTTAGGTGTCAAGTACTTTTTTCAGTTTTTGCAAAAAAAAATGCGGACGAGAGAATTTGCCTCTCGCCCGCGTTGAGTTTAATCGGTGTTATCGGTAGTTTACTTTCTCATTAAAAAGGCCGTTTCTTCCCTCGCCTATTGAAGGTGTGGACAAGGACCACGATCCCTTGTATTTTCGCCATTTATGGACTTACTTGGGCGTATATTCCGCGTCGTGCGGGCGCATACTGCGACTAGCGAGTCGAGTGATGCCTACAAGCATTGGCAGCCTCCAACGACGCCCCCCACATCTGCCGCACCTGCCGAAGACCCGGTACTCGCTGGGTATTACGCCAATTTGGAGCTTCCCTATGGGGCGAGTCTGGAGGAGGTGAAGGCGGCTTGGAAGCGGTTGATGAAGCAGTACCACCCCGACCGCCACGCCCAGGAGCCGGCCAAGCGCGAGGTTGCCAACGCGCTGTGTGCCCAGTTGACGCATGCTTATAAAGAGCTGGAAAAGTCCCTGACAACCCATTAACATTTAGCATTGGAGGAAGCTTATGGCTGATTTTGCCACCGTAAAGGAGTACGCCCTTGAGTTGGGCCTTGCCATCGCCGAGGAGATTCCCGCCGAGGAAATCATCATTGTCAACGACGAGGAGCGAGGGGTACAAAACTTAGTTATTGATTGCGAGGAGACGGTGCTGGTGATTGAGCAGCTTATCCTCCAGGTCGCTAATGGAACTGCCGAAACCTACAAGCGGATTTTGCAGATGAACCGCGACTTGGTCTTTGGTGCCTTCGTCCTCAACGAGGAAGGCGATTCGCTGCTCTATCGCAATACGCTGGCGCTGGAGAATTTGGACTTAAACGAACTGGAAAGCACAATCAACTCCCTCAGCCTCGGCTTGGCCGAGCACGGGGAGGAATTACTGGGGTTTGCCGCCAAATAGGAGGATAGGACATGGCAGGTATATTTCAACGCTTGTTTAAAACCGGGCAGGCCGAGGCTCACGCCATGGTGGATAAGCTCGAAGACCCGATCAAGATGAGCGAGCAAGCGATCCGCGACTTAAAAAAGGACTTGCAGGAAAGTCTCAAGGCCCTCGCCGAGGTCAAGGCGATCTCGATCCGGCTCAGCCGCGAGTCCGAGGATCACCGGCGGCGCGCCGAAGACTACGAGCGCAAGGCCATGCTGCTGTTGCAAAAGGCCGAGTCCGGCCAGATGGAGGAGGCCGAAGCCGACCGCTTGGCCCGCGAATCCTTGACCCGCGTTGAGGAGGCCCAGAGCAGGCACTCAGAATCCTCGCAACAGGCCGAAGCCCAACAGGCGATGGCCGACAAGCTACAGAGCAATGTCAACGATCTGAAGTCGAAAATCGCCTCGTACGAAAACGACTTGGTAACTCTCAAGGCGCGCACCAAAACCGCCAACGCCACCCGCAAAATCAACCAGCACTTGGCCAACATCGACTCTAAGGGCACCACGGCCCTGCTCGAACGGATGAAGGAAAAGACCGAAGAGCAGGAAGCCCTCGCCGAAGCCTATGGCGATATGGGCGACGCGGCGACGAGCGTTGACGACGAGATCAACAAGGCCCTCGCCGACAGCAAAGGTGCCAAGGTTGATGATTCGCTGGCCCAACTCAAGGCCAGAATGAAGACGGCGAAATAAGGGCTGCGCTCTAGGGTTCCCGGCGGCTGACTATCCGCAGATGAACGCAGATGGGCGCAGAGATGGGATGGTGCTGCTTGGGGTGTCCCCGGGATTTTGAAAAAGGTTTCTAATAAGGCCCTTAGTCGCCGGCAGTTTTTCGGCGCACTCGCCGCCGCTGGTAGTTGGGCCGCTTGGGGCGGTTGCTCGTCTGACCAGCAGCGGCGGCCGATTCCCGGGCGGATCGTCAACGAGGGACCGCCGCGTGGGCACCTGCTGCGCGATCTGCATTCTTGGGCGGATTTTACCCCGACAGACCACGCGTGCGATATCGCCATTGTCGGCGGTGGGATCTCCGGCTTGGCGGCGGCGTGGAAGTTGCGTCGGTCGGGGGTGGAGCGAATCCTTCTGTTCGACCTTGAAGACCAGCTAGGAGGCACCAGTCGCAGCGGCCAATGGGGCGACCAAGTATTTCCTTGGGGCGCTCACTACATCAACATCCCTCCCGCCGAAGCCGACTGCATCCACGAAATACTGCAAGATCTAGGCGTCATCGATGGTTACGACGCGGCGAATAAGCCGCTGGTCGCCGCTGGGTCGATGCTGCGCTGGCCGCACGAGCGGCTGTTCTATCGGGGTCGCTGGACCGATGGATTAGATCCATTTATCGACGCATCGAGCCGGGAGCGCGAAGCATTGTTGCGCTTTGAAGACGAGATGCTGCGCTGGGCCTTGCATCGCGGCCGGGATGGTCGCCGGGCCTTTGCCATACCCTTGCGCTATAGCACGGCAGACTCACGGGTGCGGCGTTTGGATCAGATCAGTATGGCCCAGTACCTCCGCGAAGAAGGCTGGCACGACGACCGGCTCCGCTGGCTGGTCAATTACGCCTGCCGCGACGACTACGGCAGCACGGCAGCCCAAGTCTCGGCGTGGGCCGGAATTCACTACTATGCCTGTCGGTTTTACGACTATCGATTGCACGAAGCGTATCCGGCCCACACGCTGACGTGGCCCGAGGGCAATGGGTACTTGGTTAATCAACTCGCCAATAGGCTGGGAGACAACGAGATAAAGCGACAATCTCTAGTGGCTCGTCTATCCGAGGAGCGGTCGCAGGTGCGGTTGGGATACGTCGACGTGGCTACCGGGGAAAAACGGCAACTGACCGCGCGGGCCGTGGTGTACGCCGGCAAGCTGCACACGGCTCCTTATGCGATCGTGGGCTTGCCAGATACACAAGCCCAGGCTATGGCAGCTATTGAGTACAGCCCGTGGTTGGTGGCGGCGATTTTTCTCAAAGAGCCGCTCTCGGACCAGCAGACTACTTGGGACAATGTCTTGTACGACAGCCCATCGCTGGG
>JAJDVZ010000153.1:0-110644 GCA_022825835.1 Candidatus Latescibacterota bacterium | reverse complement strand
CCCATAAAAAAACATGGACGAAAAGCCATAAGCCTCTTTCGACGAGGATTAGACCAACTCACACAGATCATACACCAAACACGAGACCAACCTAAACGCGCCCGACAATATCAACCCATGTTACTGTCGTGTACTTAGGGTTTCCACTCAAAGCGGCGCAAACGCAAAAAAGGTCCCCTTCATCGCACACTAGCACCTGATTGTCGCTACGATTGAACAGAACTGGGGCGTGCGGAGTGCGATCCGCACCGCCCCTACGGGCAGCGGTGACGGAAACGAGAAGAGAGCAGCATGGGTATGTACTGGCGGCTGGATTGGCCTTGCCAGCGGCCACCCACCAACTCCCTCACCCTCCACCAGTATCTTCCTCACCAGCCTCGCCATCTAATAGGTCGGATAGGTCGCCGAAGCTCAGCGCCGGGTTGACTGTGATGGAGAAGGTCAACCCGGTGGCGGCTCCGGTGCTGTCCGCCGCCGTGTAGGTAACTTCGACGGCTCCATCGGTGGCCGCTTCGGGCGTACCCGAAATCGTCCGCGTGGCCGCGTCAAATGACAGACCCGCAGGCAGGGTCGAGAGGCCGTATGTCACCTCGCCTGCACCACCTGTAGCTTCCGGCAGTTCCAGCGCGGTAATCGCCGTGCCAGCAGTGTACGCTTGGTCGCCGACCTCCGCGGCGAAAACAAAGGCTCTCTCGCTGTCGCTGTCGGAATCGGCCTCCGGTGGTGTCGCGCTGTCGTCGTCCGTAATCGTACCCGTTGCCTCGGCGAGGAGGGCGCCGGTAGAAGGATGTACGATTCTCACCCCGAAGGTCTCATCCGGCTCGTCTTGCGCGTCGCGGCGGATCAGGACGGTGAACGTGGCCGTGCTTTGATCGGCGTCAAAATCCAGCGTACCAGACGCCACCTCATAGTCCACGCCGGCTCGGGCCGTCCTAGACGCGGTGGCGTATTTCACGGCGGTCGGGGCCGTAGGGGCCGGCTCCAACCGCACGGTGAAGGTCATTCGGCCGCGCTCGGCCGCGCTGGTAACGTCGTCGATCGTCGTGGACAGCGACGCTAGGGGATCAGATTCCGGGTCTTCTTGGCTATCGCTGGTTTGCTCAGTCGCCCGCGCACCATCCGACTCCGGTTGCTGTGCGGTGCCATCCGTGCTCGGTCCGCTATCCGCGCCATCCGATTCCGGTTGCTGTGCGGTGCGATCAGCACCCGATTCATCCGTCGCGAAACCGTCGTCTGATGAACCGGCAACGGTCGCTGTCCCACTCGCAGCTAGGCCATTGGCGAGCGTCGCGGTAATCGTGTAGGTGCCAGACGCATCGCTGGGCAGCGTCAGCATTGTCTGTGCCCGGCCGGTGCTGCCTGTTATGGCACTTGTGATACTCAGCGCCTTAGCCCCAGCGTCAGGGCTAACGCTAAACGACACGGTTTGACCGGATGACGGGCTGCCGTTCGCTCGCACTTCAACAACAAACGTCAACGCATCGCCCGGCTGGCCGGACCCGGGGCTACGTATCGCAACGATGGATAATGGGTCCGGGGCCGGCTTCGTACGGAGTGAAAGCGACTTCTCTATGATGGTCGTCCCGGAATCGTCCATGAGTTTGAGCACGAGCCGGTATTGCGTATCGGGCTCTAGCGGACCAGGGAACGCGGTATATCCCCTCTCATTCACTTGGCCTTGCCAGTCGATGAACGAACTGCCGTCGGGATTATACTGCCACAGTTCGAACTTGGTGATACCCCGATTTTGCGGTGTTTCCCATTGCAGGGTAGCGGAGTTGTGATACAAGCTCGCAATCCGGAAGTTCACAGGCGGATCGTCCGTGGGCAGTTCGCCTGTCACTGGAGGGGGCGGCGGTGGCGGGGGATCGGGATCCGGCGTCGGGGGATCGGGATCCGGCGTCGGAGGGTCTGGATCCGGCGTCGGGTCTGAGTCAGGATCCGGCTTTGTACGGAGTGAAAGCGACTTCTCTATGATGGTCGTCCCGGAATCGTCCATGAGTTTGAGCACGAGCCGGTATTGCGTATCGGGCTCTAGCGGACCAGGGAACGCGGTATACCCCTCCCCCTCATTCGCTTGGCCTTGCCAGTCGATGAACGAACTGCCGTCGGGATTATACTGCCACAGTTCGAACTTGGTGATACCCCGATTTTGCGGTATTTCCCATTGCAGGGTAGCGGAGTTGTGATACAAGCTCGCAATCCGGAAGTTCTGGGCGAGCGCGGTGCCGCCCAGCGATAAGGGACTAGGTGCGAATGCCGAGATCAGAGCCGCCGCAACGGCCAGCAGGAGCGTGGTCGGGTTGGTCAAGCGGAATGTGCGCATAGAGTTATCTATTTTCTTTGGCATTTTTCACTAAGACGTTCATAATGACGTTCATCATAAAGTTCTTTTATTGCTGGGCGGCATGTGGTCCAAGCCGTGGTGTGCGGCCCTCGGGGGCCGGGCTATTGGAACCACCACGCAGAAAGACAGCGGGAGTCTTGCCTATTCGCCGAGGCTCAGGGAGCTACCCCGAACCTAGGTTGAACGGCTGTTGTATTCAGCAAGTAACCCGACAGGCGGGATTCTGCTGGTGGTTCCGAGTCCCAATAAACAACTAGCCGTCAACGGGTGCAAGTCATTTTCCTTTGCCCCTTGCTTGATGCTCTCCAGTGGCTAACGTATTTATAGACACCGCGTTGAGCGGGATCGTCGGTCAAGTTGAGAGGTTGCGACATGACAGCAAACAGTAGAGAACAACATTTTGCCATCGAAGGCATGCACTGCGCCAGTTGCGTGCGGCAGGTTGAGCAACAAGTGTCTGGTTTGGCTGGCGTCGAAAAGGCCGACGTCAACTTGGCGACCGAGCAGATGGCCGTGCGCTTTGATCCGGCGGCTGTAGATGAGGAAAGTATTGCAGCGGCCGTGGTAAAGGCGGGGTTCCAGGCGCGGGTGCAAGCGCCCGAAGCCGAAGGCGCGGCTAGGCGGCAGGAGCGCAAACGGGTCGAACTGGCTGAGCAAGCGGGGGCGTTTCGCTGGGCTGTTGCGTTTTGGTTGCCGCTCTTTGCGGTGGAGATGGCCGAGCAGATGGCCGCGCCTGTTACTCCGGCGCTGTCCTTGGCTCAGTATCCGCTGCGGGTGGGCGTTTTGCATCTGCTGTTTGCGCTGCCAGTGATGTGGATTGGTCGCCAGATCTACGCCGAGGGTGGGCAGGCTCTGTGGCGAGGTCGTCCCAACATGTTTTCGCTCATTGCCATTGGCACGGCTGCGGCATGGATTTACAGCGCTTGGGGCTTGGGGGCTGTCGCCGTGGGGGTGGTTGCGGCGTTTGACTCCTATTTCCCGACTGTTTCGACGATCCTCACCTTGATGCTGATGGGGCGCTATCTTGAAGCGCGCTCGCGGTTGCGGGCCGAGGAGGCCATAGGGGCGCTGCTGCAACTCAAACCCGACAAGGCCGCGCTGGTGACTGACGATGGGGAGCGGGAAATTGCGGCTGACGCTATCGAGGTGGGAGACTGCCTGCGCGTGCGTCCGGGCGAGCGCATTCCAGCCGATGGCGAAATCATCGAGGGAAATTCTACGGTGGATGAGTCGCTGCTGACCGGCGAGTCGCTGCCCGTGGTTAAGGCACCGGGCGATGGGGTGACCGGCGGCAGTCTCAATGGAGCGGGTGCGCTCATGGTGCGCGCAACGCGCGTAGGCGGGGATGCGCTGCTGATGCAAATGGTGCGCTTAGTCGAAGCCGCGCAGGCGGGCAAAGCGCCGATTGCTCGCTTGGCCGATGTCGTAGCTGGGTATTTCGTGCCGGTCGTGCTGGTCTTAGGCGCGGTGGCTGCGGTGGGTTGGCTGTGGGCCGGGGAGGGTCTGAGCTTTGCGTTGCAGGTTTTTGTGGCCGTGTTGATCATCGCCTGCCCGTGCAGCTTGGGTTTGGCCACGCCAGCCGCTATCATGGTCGGCACGGGACGCGGCGCGCATTTAGGCATCCTGTTCAAAAGCCCAGAGGTCCTGGAAACGGCGCACAAAGTAGATGCTGTGGTGCTGGACAAAACCGGCACGATCACCGAGGGGCGACCGCAGGTTGTGGCGGTAGAGCCGTTAAGTGGCCGCCGTGCCGACGAAGTGCTGAGCTTGGCCGCGGCTGTGGAGCGCGGCTCGGAGCATCCACTGGCCGCGGCGATTGTGGCTGCCGCAGCAGAGCGGGGCCTTGCCGTGCCAGAGGCTATTGACGTTGTGGCGAGTCCGGGCAAAGGTGCGCAGGCTGAGGTGGGGGGAGAGGATGTAGTGGTGGGCAATCGCGCCATGATGGCGGCGGCGGGAGTTCGCGTAGATGAGGACAATGGCCCGGCGGACGGTGCCACCGTCGCGTGGGTCGTGGTGGCGGGCGCATTGGTTGGCTGCGTGTCGTTGGCCGATCGCCCTCGTCCGCAGAGCAAGGACGACGTGGCTCGGCTGCGCCAAGGCGGCTTGGAGGTGGTGATGCTCACGGGCGACAGCCGTCCGGCTGCTGAGGCTGTGGCACGTCAGGTGGGGATTGAGACTGTGTGCGCCGAGGTCTTGCCCGCAGACAAGGCCGCGGCCGTGCATGCATTGCAGGCCGAGGGCCGCTGCGTGGCCATGGTCGGCGACGGGATCAACGACGCGCCAGCGCTGGCCACCGCCGATGTGGGCATGGCCTTTGCCACCGGGACGGATGTAGCGGCCGCGTCTGCTCCCGTGGTGCTCATGCACAGCCGGTTGGCGGATGTGGCGCGGGCTATTGAGTTGAGCCGAGCGGTTGTGCGGACCGTAAAGCAGAATTTGTTCTGGGCGTTTTTTTACAACGCCGCAGGTATTCCGGTGGCTGCGGGCGCACTCTACCTGTTCGGTGGCCCGCTCCTCAATCCAATGCTGGCGAGCTTGGCGATGGCCTTTTCGTCGGTGTCGGTGGTGATGAACGCGCTTCGGTTGCGGCGCTTTGGTTGAGGCCGCCATATTACAAATTGGTGTTGCGCACGGACCCCTTAGGTATGAGATACTTCGACTCCGCTGCGCTCCGCTCAGTATGACAAAGAAGGAAAGCACCTGACGACGCCAGCATGAGGAGGGCGCATGGCTACGATTATGATGGTTGGGGCGTTTGATACCAAGGGCGTGGAATACGCCTTCTTGCGCGAGCAGATTTTGGCCCGTGGCCACGAGGTCCTGTCGGTGAACACGGGCGTTATGGGCGAGTGCGAAGCCTTTGCCGTGGATGTGGATGCCAGCGAGGTGGCGGCGGCCGCTGGCGCGTCGCTGGAGTCGCTGCGCGCGGCTGGCGATCGCGGTGCCGCTATGAAGGCTATGGGTGAGGGCGCGGCCAAGGTGGCGGAGCAAGGGTACGCCGAGGGCCGGTTTGACGGTATCGTCGGCATGGGCGGATCCGGCGGCAGCAGCGTGGTGACTGCGGCCATGCGCGCCCTGCCGGTGGGCGTGCCCAAGGTGTGTGTTTCGACTGTGGCGGCTGGCGACACGGGAGCATACGTGGGCAGTAAGGACGTGGTGCTCATTCCGTCGATTGTGGATGTGGCCGGAGTCAATCGGATTTCGCGAGTGATTTTTACGCGAGCCGCTGGCGCGATCTGCGGCATGGTCGAAGCCGAGCCAGCGCCGGCTGGCGACGACAAACCGATCGTCGTCGCGTCGATGTTTGGCAACACCACGGAATGCGTAAACGCGTGCAGCGAGACCTTGTCGGCGAGCGGGTACGAGGTCTTGGTCTTTCACGCTACGGGCACTGGCGGCCGCACTATGGAGTCGCTCATCGACGAGGGTTTGGTGGATGCGGTGCTGGACATCACTACTACCGAGTGGGCCGACGAAGTGTGCGGCGGCGTGTTCAGCGCGGGTCCGGAGCGCCTGAGCGCGGCGGGTCGGGCGGGTTTGCCCCAGCTCGTGGTCCCCGGCTGCGTGGATATGGCTAATTTTGGCGGCATGGATACGGTGCCGCAACAGTACAAGGACGGCACGCGGCTCTTTTACGAGTGGAACCCAGAGGTGACCTTGATGCGCACCAATGCCGAGGAGAATGCGCAGATGGGCCGAATATTCGCCGAAAAGCTCAACGCCGCCACAGGCCCGGTCGCCGTGCTCATTCCGCTTGGGGGCGTGTCGATCCTCGACGGCGACGACGAGCTGTTTTGCGACCGCGAAGCCGACCGCGCTTTTGGCGACGCCCTCAAAGCCAATCTGGACGAAGGCATTATCGTCCGCGAAGTAGATCACAACATCAACGATCCAGCGTTTGCAGCCGCGGCGACCGCGCTGCTACTGGAGCTAATTGCCGAGAAAGCAGGAGAGTGATGAGCGAAAAAAAGACGTTCGTACAATGCGCCGACGTGGAGACCCAAGTCTTTGACTGGGGCAGGCTAAACTGGCTTTCCGAGCCGCTGGTGACCGCGGCCGAGCACTTTAGCTGCGGCGTGGTGGAGCTGGCACCGGGCAAGGGCCATGTGCGCCACAATCATCCGTATAGCGAGGAGATTCTCTACGTGATAGAGGGCACTGGGATCCAGACGGTGGAGTTGGAATCGGGCAAGCTGGAAAAGGAGATTGGCCCGGGGGAACTGGTACACATTCCAACGGCCGTGTATCACTCGACGGTCAACAATGGGGACGGCCCAATGAAGTTGATCGCCATCTACGCGCCGTTTGGGCCGGAGGCCGAGTTGCGGAAGATGGAGGGGGTGCGGATAGAAAAGGCGTTAAACGGATAGGTGGTTATGGCTTTTACAAGAGAAGAGGTACTCGCGAGGCTGCGGCAGAACATCGCCGATGGGATTCCCATTATCGGCGCGGGGGCTGGCACTGGGATCAGCGCCAAGTTCGAGGAGGCCGGTGGGGTTGACTTGATTGTGATTTACAATTCTGGGCGATTTCGCATGGCGGGCCGGGGGTCGCTGGCCGGGACCATGCCGTATGGGGACGCCAATGCGATTGTGATGGATATGGCCGGGGAGGTGTTGACGGTGGTGGAGGATACGCCGGTGCTGGCCGGCGTGTGCGGGACGGATCCGTTCCGGCAGATGGATGTTTTCTTGCGCGAAGTTGAGGCGATTGGGTTTTCTGGCGTGCAGAATTTTCCGACTGTTGGGCTGATTGACGGGTTGTATCGGCAGAACCTGGAGGAAACAGGGATGGGGTATGGGGAAGAGGTGGAGATGATCCGCACGGCGCACGAGATGGGGTTGTTGACGACGCCTTATGCTTTTAACCCCGAAGAGGGCAAGCAGATGGCGGCGGCCGGTGCCGACATTGTGGTGGCGCACGCTGGGCTTACTACCAAGGGCGCGATTGGCGCGACGACCGCGCTGACTTTGGCGGAATCAGTGGGGTTTGTGCAGGCGATATGCGACGCGGCGCGCGGCGTGTCCGAAGAGGTGATTGTGCTGTGCCACGGAGGGCCGATTTCAGAGCCGGAGGACGCCGAGTACGTGCTGCAAAACACGAAGGGCGTCGATGGGTTCTACGGTGCGTCGAGCATGGAGCGGTTGCCAGTGGAGGTGGCCATTACCGAGCACGTGAAGAAGTACAAGGCCGTCCGCTTTTAATCCGGTCCTGTTGAAGCCGATGCGCCCCTTGCGCAAGGTTGAAGTGAAGCGGCTCTTTGCGGACGCGGCGAAGAACTATCCGCCCAAGGTGGAGCTAGCCTTTCTGTTGCAGAGCGTCGAAGACCCGCTCAATGTCGGCTCGATGTTTCGCATTGCCGATGCGTGCGGGGCGCGGGAATTGGTTTTTACGGGTGTGACGCCTGCGCCGCCGCACGAGGATATTGAGCGCACGGCGCGGGGCCATGAGCGGCGGGTGGCTTGGCGGCGGATCGGGCGCATGGACGAAGCGGCCAATGCACTGCGGGACGAGGGGTATCACTTGGTGGCGTTGGAAATGGTGCAGGGGGCCGTGTGCTATTTGGAGTACGATTTCCCGGACAAAGTGTGTTTGGTGCTCGGCAACGAGACCAAGGGCGTCTATCGACAGACTCTGGCGCTGTGCGATGGCGCGGTCTATATCCCCATGTACGGCAAGGGGCCGTCGATGAATGTGCATGTAGCCGGGGCGCTGGTGGCGTATCAGGCGTTGCTGGGGAGGGAAGGTAATGGGGGATAATTTGCGTTCTATTTCATCCTGCGGCATTGTCTAATTGACGAGCCGATGGTGACCCACTCAAGAAGCGACGACCATGATCGACAAAACCCAACTCATTTCATCCATCCAAGCTGGCGAAGATACCAAGCTCGAACTCAAGGAGGTTGTATTTCGGGGAGAACGGATTGGGTTTGCCAGAGAAGATGGACGCGCCGCGTCGAGACTCGCCGAGGTATTCGTCAGCATGGCCAATACGGAAGGGGGTATGGTCGTGATGGGAGTCCGGGACTCGGATCGCACCCCGGTTGGCATCCCCCCTGATAAGCGCGACCTCTTAGAGCAATTTATCGTCAATGTGGCGGCCAATAACTGCAATCCCATGATCGTCCCGGCGTTGGATTGGGAATACCTGCCCGGCGAAGATGGGGATCTCAAACTGTGCTTAATCGTTGAAATCCCCCCATCCAAGTTCGACGTACATCAGACGAGCGATGGGCGATTCCTCCAGCGCGTCAGCAGCCACCGCCAGTTGATCCCCGCCGAACGACTAGCTCGCATGTTGACGGAGCGTCGCTTGGCTAGCCCGCTTGAGGAACGACCCATGGTCGGCACCAGCCTCGACGATTTGGATAAAACCCGACTTGAACAGTACTTCCGTCGGCGCTTCCCCGATTGGTCCACGCCAGAAGACTGGGCTTCCACGCTGGCGGCGCACAAACTCGCTGCGATCTCGGAGGTGGGAGCCACGCCGACGCACTTGGGCATCCTGCTCTTTGCCGTGCAGCCCGAGCATTACATTTCCGGCGCGTACATCGATCTGGCCGTGTACCACCACGACATTCCCGACGGCAACACCGTGGATAGCCGACAAATCACCGGGCCCTTACCCGAGCAAATCACCAAGGTCGTGTCGTATTTCCAAGCCTCTCCTTTGACGCCGATCATATCGCGGAAAAGCGGCGACGGTCGGCGAGATTATCCCAGCTATATAGATACCGCACTCCAAGAGGCCGTCGTAAATGCCGTCATTCATCGGGACTACGGAGTCGCTGGATCGCAGATCATCATTCGCATGTTCCCCGATCGCATTGAGTTCCAAAATCCCGGGGCGCTCTACAACACATTGACCATTGAAAACTTGTACGCCGGGTGTCAGCCAGCGCGCCGGAATCAGTTTCTTACCGGCTTCATGCGCTACTACGAAAGCCCGGTTACGGGATCTAGTTTTCTGGAAGCGCGGGGCGAGGGGTTTTTGAATTTGGTCCGCGACAGCTTGCGCCTGTCTGGGCGGCGGCCGGAACTGGAACAGATCGGAGAGGCGACGAAGTTGACGATCTACGCGGCGCAATACCCAGAATTGGCATAGAGGTAATTACCGTTCTCCCTTGGGCAACTATACCGGAAAAACCGATCCTTCAGACCAAAGCGGCATACTCATAAACCGGGGTCTCGATGGTGCGAACAGGACGACAGCGCTCCCACACCGCTTGCTGCAGGCGCTCAACGGTCTCCGGTGAGAAGAGCTTCTCACCTGTCTCAACGTTGACTCGCGCCGGGACATTCTCAATGAGGAAGAGCCGCCCATCGAATTCAATATGGTACGTCACGTTTTTTTCAATCAGCGTCTCGTTCCATGCTCTGTCTTCAGGCATCGTCCTGTCTCCTTACCTTGAAGTCAATCCATCCACGAAGACACATCACCCCTTCATCCCCGTCATCACCAGCCCGCGCTCGAAGTAGCGCTGCCCCATAAAAAAGACCACCAGAATGGGCATGGTCGCTACTACGGAAGCGGCCATGAGCAGATGCCACTGCGTGCCGTACATGCCGGCAAAGGCATTTAGCCCCAGTGCTAGCGTGCGCTTCTCGTTGCTGTGCAGGTATATGAGCGGCCCCATAAAATCGTTCCAGAGACTGAGAAAGCTGAGAATGGCCAGCGTCGCCAGCGTCGGCTTGGCTAGTGGCATGGCTATCGACAGGCAGATGCGCAAATTCGAGCACCCGTCTATGCGCGCGGCGTCGATCAAATCTACCGGCAGGGTCTTAAAAAACTGGCGCAAAAAGAATATCTGAAAGGCGTTGCCCGTGCAGGCTGGCACCAAAAAGGGGAGGAATGTATCAACCCAGCCTAGCTTCTGGAAGAGCACAAACGTCGGGATCATGGTCACTGCCGCGGGCAGCATCATGGTCGATAGCACGGCGACGAACAGCACGTCGCGGCCAAAAAAATTCAGCCGGGCAAAGGCATAGGCCACAATGGAGGAGGCAAAAAGACTCGCCCCGGTGCCAAAAACCGTGATGATCGTGCTGTTGAGAAAATAGCGCCCGAAAGGCAACGTCGGCTGATTGAAAATTTCCACGAAGTTGGCCAGCCGCAGCACCGAAGGCAGGAGACGGGAAAAGACCTCGTCCGGCGTCTTGACCGAGGTGATGAGCATCCAGGCAAAAGGCACCAGAAACCAAAACGCCAGAAAGGACAGCGCGGCGTAGAGGATGAACTGGCGTCGCAGCGACAGGGTGTCCCCAGAAGCGCTGCTCATTGGTAGTGTACCCATTTTTTGCCCATCGCCAGTTGGATCAGCGAGACGATCAGCGTGATGATAAAGAGGACCAAGGCCATGGCGCAGGCATAGCCCATCTGGAAGCGCTCGAAGGCCGTTTGAAAGAGATACAGGACGTAGAACAAGGTTGCGTGCGCTGGCCCGCCTTGGGTCATGACATAGGCTTGGTTAAAGATCTGTAGCGAGGCAATCACGCCGACCATCGTCAGGAAAAAAATCGTCGGGGTCAGCAGCGGTAAGGTGACGTATCTAAAGCGCTTCCACGGCCCGGCCCCATCCAGTTCCGCCGCTTCGATCAACTCGCGGGGAATATTCTGCAGGCCAGCCAGAAAGATCATCATCGATCCACCCAAGCCCCAGATGCTCATAAAGATCATGCCCGGCATGGCACCCGCCCGCGATGAGATCCACTGGGGCCGGCCAATGCCGATCCACTCGAACACCGCCATCAATCCGGTCCAGTCGAGGAACAGGTTGATCAAGCCAAAATTGGGATCAAAGAGCCACTTCCACAGCAGCAGCATCGCGATGCCGGCCACGACATTGGGCAGAAAGAAAGCCGTGCGAAAAAAATTGACCCCGCGCAGGCGGTGGTTAACCAGCATGGCCAGCCCCAGCGCCAGCACGAGCCCCAGCGGCACGGCAAAAACCGTGTAGTAGATTGTATTAAACACCGATTTGTAAAAGAGCGGGTCGTGCGCCAGCTTCTGAAAATTGGCCCATCCCACGTACTCTGGTTCCGTAAAGAGGTTCCAGCGCGTGAAGGCCAGACCAAAGCTGGCCAGTATCGGCCCGAGGGCGAAGAGCACCATGCCCAAAATCCACGGCGATATGAAGAGATATCCTTCTAGGTGCTCTCGCAGGTTGAGTTTCATCCGTCCACCTTGGCCTTTTGCAGAGCCATATTGTCGCGAATGGCTTGGTTGATTTTTCTGGCGGCATCTGCCAGCGCCTCGGGTACGCTTTTTTCACCTAGCATGACCAGTTCCCACTCTGGATTGAATAGCAGATTGTATTCGGCGGGATTGATATAGGGGCTGCGATGAAATAATTCGGTGCGCTCCGCGGCCCTGAGAAAAGTCTGGGTAATCTCCGCATTTAGATTGGGATTTTCGACGAAAATAGGGCTGTACGCGGTTGCCCTGCGGCCGGGAATATTCCAGCCGATCTTGGCAATGGCCTCTTGGCCTTGGGGGCCGACCAGATATTCCATAAAGCGCCACGCCTCTTGCGGGTGTTTGGTATGGGCGTATATGCCATAACCGACCATGCCGCCGGACAGATAAATATCTACTTTGTGGCGCGGAGGCGTTGTAACTCCCCACGCAAAGCTCTTGATGTTTTTGCGAAACTGGGGCACGAACCACTGGCCGTAAAAGCACATGGCCACGCGCCCCGTTTCGAACATCATGTTTACCGGACTCTGCGCCTGCTCGGCGTAGCCCGGGGCCACGTGCCAGCGAGTAGAAAGATCGGCGGCAAATTGCAGTGCCTCGATCACCTCTGGGCTTTTGAGCAACACGCGCGTCCGATCGGCGGAGAAAATGCGGCCGCCCGACTGCCAGATCCACTGCTCTGGATTGGCGTTGTTGTACACGCCAAACTGGATGATGCGCCCCTGATCGTCGCGCTTGGTCAAGCGCCGGGCAATTTCTACAAACTCTGCGCGCGTCCAACTGCCGTCTGGATGGGGAATACCCGCCTCGTCAAATAGGTTCTTGTTGTAGAAAATCAGAAAGTCTGGCGACCAGTCTTTGCACAGCCCGTAGATCGGCCCTTGGCCAAAGTGCTTGCCGTCCCAGAGGTACGGCTCGACCGTTTGCGGAAAAAAATCTTCAACGCCAACGATTTGGCTCTTTTCCAGATAGGGCTCCAAGTTGAGGAGCACCCCTTTGGACAACATGTTGCCCAAAGTGACCGGTGCCACATAAAAGATGTCGGGCGAGCGCCCCCCAGCCATCATGGTCAGCAGCACGGTATTGAAATTCTGCTGGATGTGGATGAACTTGACCTTTATATCTGGATTGCCCGCTTCAAAATCGGCCATGAGCTGATTGAGCATGGCCACTTCCTGCGTATTGCCCCAGCCGGCGAGGACGATCTCCGTGCGTCCGCTCTCCCTTTGTGCGGACGTGTCGAGCCCCAGTAACAGGGAACGCGCTGCGGGTACGCTGAGCAGGCCCACAACGCCGAGTATGCAAAGGCTATAAAACAGAATAGAGCGGTCCATAATGCATCATCTAACTATCCTGAATTGAGATGCGGATCGTCTTGTGAACACTATCCTGCGTCCATCTGCGGATAATTTTTATACATGACTTAGTGCTCCGGTAATATCGGAAACGACTCGATATCTCCCGCGATGGTCTCCAGCAGAGTCTCGATCTCTCGTTTGTCGCCCTCACCCAGCGTTAGTTTGCCCGCCGGTGCCCGCTCCACCAGCGTGCTGAACACTCCACGGCGCTTGAGGATATAGCGCATAAAGGGGTGGTTTTCGAGAATCATCAGCGGCAATAGGCGACGGTGCATTGCGCGCGCCTCCTCCTCCTGCCCGGCCCACCACAGCTCGGTGATTTTGGCCAGCACATCGGCCAATTCGCAGGCGGGCATATTGCCGTTAGCACCGCGGCGCATCTCATCGGGCAAAAACTTGCCCGCCGCCCCGCCGAAGATGCACTTGACCCGGTCGCCGACCATCTCGGCCACCTCGGCAATGTGCTTAGGACCGGGCTGCCGCTCCTCCTTGACGTATTCGACCTGCGGGATCTCATCGACCAGTTGCGCCACTTGCTCGCCGCGCAACGGCGCGTACATGTCGGCGTTTTGCACCATGATCGGCCCGTCGAACACCCCAGCCAAGCGCCGGTACATGTCCATCGCCGTGGCTGCGTCAGTGCGCGCCGGCGTCATGGCGATAATCGAATCCGCGCTGGCTTTTTGCGCCGCCCGCGCATAGAGCAGCACCTGCGGCACCGAGATCCCGGAACAGCCGAAGACTACGGGCAGGCGTCCGTTGACCTCCTCCAGCACCGCGTCCAGCCCCCGGATCCGCTCCTCCTCGCCCAAAAACCAAAACTCTCCGACCATCACCGGCCAGACGATGCCGTGCTGGCCGCTCTCGCAGCAGAAGTTGGCTACCTTCTTCAGGTCGTTGATGTGGATCTCAAGGTCTTCCCTGTACGGCGTCGGCAGCAGGCCGAAGATCCCCTTCATGTCGTCAAATCGCGCCATTTTTCATCCTTTCTTGTAGTTATTTGTCCCAGCGGCGGTCGGGCTGCCAGATATGTGATTGGTTAGGTATAGCTACTCGACGACGGTTATATAGGGTTCGATGTCCTTTAGGCGCTGCATATCAATGCCCTTTATGTTGAGCAAGCCTTTTACATTGTGATAGGGGCGGCCCTCAATTATCCTCTGCGCTACTGCCGGCCCTATCCCGGGTAGCGTTTCTAGCTGTGAGCGCGAGGCTGTATTAATATCGATGCGCTTTGCTTCAAGCTGAGAGAGTGTCGCACAGCTAGTCCACAGCAGGGCCATAACTACACAGCCCACAAAATTCCAGCGTTTCATAAGCACCTCCATTGTGGCAAGTTCACATTTCACTGGGTGCGCTCTTTTTGTTTGCGCGCGAAAAGGCGTATCTGCTGCTGCGCCGCGAGTGAGTCTCCCACTTCTCGGTAGGCCACGGCCAAACTATAATGGGCACCGACATAGGTGGAATCGGCTCGCAAAACTGCTTTAAAATCGTCGATGGCCTCCCAGGCCTTGCCCTCGCGCAGCTTGGCATTACCGAGGCCGTTTATTGCATCGACGTAGTTTTCCTTTATCGCCAAAGCTCGTTCATAGGCAGCACGGGCCTGCACCGGATAGTCTTTCATTAAATAGGCGTTGCCGAGATTAAACCACGCCAGCGCATAGTCCTCGTCTAAAGTTAGGGCTTGGCGGTAGGCTGTGATGGCATCGTCAACCCGCTGCAGCCGCATATAGGCCGTGCCCAAATTCTGCCAGGCCTGTATCTGGGCGGGATTGATCTTCAGCGAGGCTTTGTACTCTTGCGCAGCCATTTCAGCAAAACCTAACTTCGCGTAGATCACGCCCAAGTTATAGCGAGCTACGGCATCGTCGGCGTGGCCTTTGAGACGCAAACGCTGATCGCGAATGGTATCAAAATGTGGATCAAGGCGCTTGAATATCTCGATCTGCTTCTGCCCTTCGTCTGGCTTTCCCAGCTTCATATACACTTTGGACAGGGTCAAGTGCGCTTCTGGATAGGCCGGATTCAGGGCGATGCTTTGTTCGAGCACAGCGGCTGCTTCGACCTCCTTGCCCTGGCGGGCGAGCACCATCCCTAGCCCATTTAGCGCCTCTACATAAGCTGAATCGCGTTCAATGGCTGCGCGAAAGGCTGCCTCCGCTTCTGCGTGGCGATTCAACCGCATGTAGATGTGCCCTAACGCCGTGCGGTAACGCGCGTGCCTAGGTTCTATTTTGACGGCTTTGCTCGCCATATCCACAGCTCGTTCGCATTGTCCCATTTTGGCACAGTACATATCCGCTAGACTGTGGTACACCAGCGCGTATTCGGGGTCTATTTCCAGCGCTCGCTGCATGTGCTGGGCTGCGGTCTTGTAGTCGTGGTCGCGGGCATGTGCCACGCCTAGATTGTAGTAGTCTGGAGCGTGATCGGGTGCCAATTGCAGTGCTTTTGCAAACGTCGCTCGCGCCCTATCATCGTCGTCTGTACGCAAATAGAGCTGACCGAGTTGGCGATAGACCGCAGCGCTGTAGGGCGCGAGGGCAATGGCCTTGCGATAGACGGCCAACGCCCGTTCCAGCTCGCCTTGCCGGGTCATGACTTCGCCAGCTCCCAGCAACGCACGTACGTGCAGTGAGTCGATGCGGAAGGTCTCACTGAAATATCTCAGCGCTTCTCCATACACGGCATGTTTTAAATAGAACGCCCCCAGTTCGTAGTGCGCTGCTACGTCGCTGGAATCGGCGCGAATGCGATCTAAATAACTCAGCTCTATCGCGCGCGGGTCTTCCTTTTCCTCTACGATAGGAGTTTCTTCTAGCGCACCACCACAGCCTAAAGCCGTTATCCACGCCAGCCATAGCACACCGTTAGACCACTTCACGTTTTGCCTTGCCCTTTTTCGTATTCTGACTCGTTGATTCTATAGTTTTTCTGGCTCTTGGATGGTGAGGAACTGATCAGCCGCCACGTCTTCCAACACCTGCTCAACCCCACTTGGCCAACGGATCTCCACCCGATCCACCCGCGTGCGCGTTCCCAAGCCAAAATGTACCCGTAGCGCATTCTGCGACAGATACGAACTGCCTGAACGCACTTCTTCGACTTGGTGTAGGGCACCGGCTACTACCTGGATGCGCGCACCGATGCCGTCGCGGTTGCTGTGGGTACCTATGGTGCGCACCGACAGCCAGTGCTGGCGGTTGCCGCCGTCGTTGCGCAGCAGCAGGCCGCGCTGGTTGTTGTTGCTGACGAACAGGTCAAGGTCGCCGTCGTTGTCGTAGTCGGCGGTAGCCGATCCGCGTCCGACCCAAGGGGTGGCCAAGCCCGGCGAGTCGGTGCTGACGTCGGTAAAGGTGCCGTCGCCGTTGTTGTGGAAGAGTTGATCCCGCTGCGCGTAGGAAGGTCCGGCGCGGTCGATAATTTCTATATTTGGTTCGACGTGTCCGTTGGCTAGGAACAGGTCGAGGTAGCCGTCGTTGTCGTAGTCGAAAAAGTCCGTGCCAAAGGTCAATGTCGAGAAGGTCGGTTCGTCCAGTTTGGACTCGTGTATCTGGTCTTTAAACACATCGCCCCGCTCGTTTTTTAATAGGCGACAGTGCTCCCACTGGAAGTTGCAGACGACGAGGTCGAGGCGTTCGTCTCGGTCGTAGTCGCCAAAGTCCGTGCCCATGCCCGCCTCGGGTTTGCCGTCCGGGCTGAAGGCGACGCCGGAATCCAGCCCAATATTGGAAAACCGCGTCCCCCCCTCGTTGCGAAAGAGGAAGTTCGGAGTCATATCGTTGGCGACAAACAGATCTGCATCGCCGTCTTCGTCGTAATCGCCAAATACCACGCCGAGTTGGCGACAGCGGTCGTTATAAACGCCTATTTCTTTTGTCACGTCGGCAAACGTTCCATTCCCCTCATTGCGGTACATAATTCCCGACGCACCCTCGTACTGACCGGGACCGCAATAGACGCGTATAGAACCGTGCCTGCACTCTTTGTGGTTTTCGAGGGTAAAATCGGTATTGTTGGAAACGTAGAGGTCGAGATCGCCGTCGTTGTCGATGTCGGCAAAGGCCGCGCTCATACTCAAGCGCTCGTCGCCGATGCCAGCGGTCTCTGTCGCATCGACAAATGAACCGTCGCCGCCATTGCGATACAACACATTGGCCCCGAAGTTCGTGACATAGATATCCACATGACTGTCGTTGTCGTAATCTCCCGCGCAGACACCCATGCCATACCCTGCATCGCCTACACCTGCTTCCTCTGTTGTTTCCTCGAACTTCCCATTGCCCCTGTTTCGATACAGGACGTTTTTCGGCACACGCCGCTCCAAAAAACCTGGCAATATGGCCCCGTTGACTAGGTATAAGTCTTCGTCGCCATCGCTGTCGTAGTCGATAAAAGCCGCTCCCGAGCCATAGGTTTCGACGTAGTAGAAACGACCGCTACCGCCGTTGACATGAGCAAAGTGGATGCCGGCAGCGGCCGTGACATCGACGAATTTCGGCAGTGTATTTCTAGCCAATTTGGGCGCAGTTGCTTCTGTCGATGGCGCGGAAGTTTCATTTGAGCACCCCGCGATCAGTGCCATACCCCAGCTAAAGAGAACCGCAACGATGGGCATGTAAAAAGGGCGCATAGCGCGGGAAGTATGCAGTCGATGCAATTCCATTAACCGGCGCAGACATCAGACTGCACAAAGGCAGATTTGTCAGGCGTTATTGCAATCCGGCAAACATACTCAGAAACAGCACCAGATCCGTCGTCGTCTCGTCGCGGAAATCGCGCCGCTCCCAGCGCCCGCCGATGTTGGTCATCAGGCGATAGCCCAGATAGTCCGAGCGATTGGATAGCTGTGCAGCAATCACAAACTGTTCAAAATCGTCCACATATCCGGCGGGCAGTGGATCAGTCCGTTCGACCATATTCCTGAAAATCTCGTACTCGATGCCGGACTCTAGGCGCATCGTGCTGATCAGTTCCTGTTGCCACACAAAGAAGAAAATTTCCGACAGCTCGTTATTTTCCAGCTCGGTTTTATCCGTGGGCGAGCGCCGCTTGTAGAGCTGTTTCCACCTAGGCCACAGCACGTGTTTACCTATCGGAATGGGCAAATCCGCCTTGGTGATCAGCGCGAGGAGCTTCTCGTCCTGCCAATTTGCTGGCTGCTGGTCTCCGCGCTGGTGATATATCTCGTACTTCAGCTTGGTTTCCAGATTGAGCGGGGCATATTTGCGCGTACGCGCACTCAGAAAGGAGGTGTTGATCAGCGCATTCTGTGCGATCATGGGATCGACGAAGGGGCGCATATCGCCCCGCGTGCGCGGACTCTGTACCCATAAAATAATGTCTTCGGGGATATTGTCCTTGACGCGGCGAAGACCGTTGTAGAGCTGCATCTGCAAACCGTGGCGGGGCACCTCGTGCGTCAGCGTTAGCAGACCGTAGAGCGACTGGTTGCGGCGATTGCTGCTCAGCAGCCACTCGCGCAGGCGACCGACCATTATGCGGCTGCCCGGCTTGAGTTCGGCACCACCGTAGAAGTTGTAACCTCGATGGTCGCGCGGATACGGATAGTCTGCTTCCTCATCGTTTTCAAAGCGGTCGATCACGGTATTGTTGTTCATGTCCGTGCCGTAGAGAAATTCCAGAGGATCGACATCGTAGCGCACAAAGGGCTCCAAATAGTCCGGCATGCCGTTGTCGTTCTGGTTGAAGTCCGACACTAGGTCGTTGTTCTCGTCGTAGCCGGGAAAGACGGCCACGTCAGCTCGCTGGATCAGCAAGCGCTCCGACGAGGAACTGCTAAAGGTGCGCCTGCGCCAGTCGGGGAAGCGGTCCTGGTCGTCGTTGTCGTCGACGAATTCGTAGACGTTGTTTACAGAACTTTCGTAGTTAATGCGCCCGTTGCTGTCGGGCACGAACATAAATGTCTGATAGCCCGGGTCCATGCTAAAAATTTCGCCGTAGGCAAACCACGGGTACACATTGTGCGACGCCGTTGCGTAGTAGCCCTCTGCGCTCTCTTTCCCCAGCGCCTGATTGTAGGTGAAATTCTGGTTGGGGAAGCGGCGGTATTTGCGGTTGACGTTGTATTCGGCGCGTAGGTTAAACCCGCCGAAGAGGTCGTCGATTTCCATGGTGAGACCGGCGACTTCATTGGCCGTCGGCAAGCCGTAGCTAAAGCGCACCACGCGTTGGTTGGAGCCGTCTTTGATGTTTTTCTCCGCGCGGGTGACGGGCAAAAATACAGGCTCGCCCGTGTTGTTGACCTGCATATTGGAAGTGACTTCAACGGCATAGTCATTGGCTAGGACCAATTCGATCTCGATCTTTTTGATTTCCTTGAAGTCGATGATCTCATCTTCGTCGGGAATGGGCGTAAAGTCGCGCTCGATGTCGTAGGTAATGATGATGTTGTTGCCGCCGCTGGCCTCCCAGCGTCCCTGCCGCCGGATGCCGCCGTCAACCAGCGCCCGGTCGGAGATTTCAGGATGCTCTACGCCATTTATGTACACGCGGTGCAGAAAGAGCAATGCTCCCCCCTCGCCGTCCTCGGGTGAATCGTCGGACAGACGCACTAGGAGACGCTGCACGTTGCCCGCCTGCAGATTGCCGCCGAGCGTGCCCTTGAGAGAGTTGTTGCCGAAGCTCTCCGAGCTATTCCAGTGGCCGGCGTTGACGTAGGTCGTGCCCAGCTTGATAAAGTCGCCGATTTGGGCCGTACCGCGCAGGCCAAGCAAATTGGTGAAGATCGTCCGCACCGTAGCCCCTTGGTCGCGGTTGGTCGCCGTGGCCGCCAGCGCGGGGTTGTCTGTGCGCGAGGCGATTAGCGTCAGGGCGTATTTATCGGAGAGGAAATCCCACTGCACGCCGTTGAACAGCGGTTTGGAAAAGGTCATCGGCGTTAGCGTCGTTCTTAGCTGCTCGCCCACGGTCAATGCCATGTGGTATTGGCCCTGTGACGCCGTTGAAATGACTAGGTTGTTGAACCAGTTATTGAACTCCACAGACTTGTCGATCGCGCTACCCGTTTCCGTGGGGTGCTGCTGCGCCCACTCGTAGATTCTCCAGCCGCGCGTGATGTAATTGCCGTAGATATCGTAAAAGCGCTGACCCTGTAGCACGATGTCGGTATAGCGCTCGTAGCGATCCTTGGCGTAGTTGGTGTACTCCCAGTTTCTCCACCCGTAAATATCGTAGAGCGTTTGGGGCAGGTACCATTTCCGCATAGTCGGTGTGATGGTCTGGGGCGATATCCGCACACCGCTGGTGACATAGGGGTTGAGAAAGCCCGATTGCAGGCCTTCGGCTAATAGTCCACCTGCCAAAAGACAAACCGTTAACAGGGCACCGAAAAACTTCTGGCCCATTTGTTCCCTCCCTTTTTTACTGCTGTGCAACGCGCTGGTTGTCAATAGGCCAAACTAATGGCGCGATACACCGATTGGTCTCCAGAGTCGGCTGCCATTTGGATGCGGCAGATATACACCCCCGGCGGCAAAACCGCTCCCGCCGCGTCCCGGCCATCCCACGCGAAACCCGCGGTGCCTCGATCTAGCGTCCGCAGGTGCGATCCGGTCAGGTCGTAGATATCCACGTTGGGATTGCCCTCGACCTGGACCACGATAAAGTTGATTTGCGCTTCGTCGTTTACGCCATCGCCGTTGGGCGTAACGACCGGCGTCACCTGCACGTTGCGCAGCAAATTCCCACCGGCCACGTCGGGCACAAAAACGATCATCGAGCGCGGCTCTAAGGGTTCGACGCCTTGGCGCACATTCTGTTGGCTGTCCCCAGCCCAGGCCTCAAAGAGAGTGGCATTGGTCGTTATCTGCGCGGTAAACAGCACTTCCACTGAATCCTCCCGCACCCGCTCCGGCAGTCCGACTTTTAACAGCCCGTCCGCTAGTTCAACGTCCCTCGGCTGCACGTTTTGTCCGCCGACTCGTACACCAACCTCTTGCACCTCGCCCGGTACTTGGATAAAGATCTCGTCAAAA
This sequence comes from Candidatus Latescibacterota bacterium, assembly GCA_022825835.1. Lineage (GTDB taxonomy): Bacteria > Latescibacterota > UBA2968 > UBA8231 > UBA8231. The sequence goes on along the minus strand of JAJDVZ010000153.1, from coordinate 89,746 downwards.
CCTTGGTCGTTGCGCGCAAAGGTCGGTTGCAGCAAATACGTAAAGCGCTGTAGCGAATCTAGGCCGACCTCGCGCGGCAATATGCGCGCGGCAATGCCGCCGCTGACGAGGGGATCGTCGAATTCTAGGGTCAGGGAACGCAGTACCGGCGTCAGTTGTGGATCGTCGTTGGCCAGTTGAATCTGCAGTTGCAGAAATTGTCTGGGCGTAGGCGAGAGGAATGCCTCCGCGGGAAAATCATAGGGCTGGCTCCAGCCGCTCCAATCCGGTCCTTTGAGCTTGAGGGTGTCGATGCGCCCGCGCACGCTCTTGGGCAGCTTGCCAAAACGAGCCGAATCCAATTCCGTGCCGTTTTTGTGGTAATACTTCTTTTGCAGTTCAAAAGTATTGCCGGTCTGCGAGCGAATTTCGATCTGCGTACCAGCGGGTAAATCGGCGTCCCACGACAGCTTGCGCACGCTCTTCATGGAGCCTAGGTCGATGAAGTCCGACACCATTTCCGTCGCCGCCACGTGTCCTTCGCCGTGGAGTATGTATTCAAAAACCGATTGGCGGATCTGCAGGCGCGTTGGAATGCCGCTGCGGTGGTAGAAGATATGGCGAACTTTCCGCAGCGGGAATGCAAAGTGATACGACTGTTGGTTGGGGAACCTATCGTTGAATACGTCGCTGAGTTCCTGGTAGTCGAAATTGCTGCGAATGCGGTCGCTGGTCAGGCCGCTGGCGGGCGTACCGTCCGAGGTGGTGAGGATAAATAGCTTGGCCCCGTGCCCGTGGGAGCCACGAGACCCTTCGCCGTCTCCGACCGTCAGGTCTAGGTGGGAAAGGTGATCTACCCAGAACGTGGCCCCCAGATCCCATTCAAACCAATCGCCGTCTTCGACGTAGGTCCTGAGATTGCCCTCCTTGGCTTGGTCGCCACCGACGGCAGCTCGCCAGTTGGTATTGACATCCCCATCGAAGATCGTACCTATCTTGTCTCCGCTCCGCCCCGCTCGCACTGACCCGCCCCGTTCCACTGTACCTATGGCGAGATTATCACCCAGTGCATCCACTTCGATCTCAGCTAGCGCTGCGCCTAAGTTTTTTTCTGTGGGGACTAGGCGCACGTGGTGGACGAGGTTAAAATCCAGTGTGTCCTGTTCTATGAGGTGCTCGCCGCTGGCCAGACCCAACTCAATTCGTTTCAGATCGACCTCAAAAACGCGCTCTACATTGGGTGTGATGGTGACGGCGACCGGGTGGTAGGTCACGCCATAACGCGTATCTACACCGTTACTTATGTAAGTCGTAAAATTGCGAAAGGGCTTGGCGTCGGGTGTGTCTGGAAAGACAAAGCGCAACTTGCGTGCCAATACCGGCCGCCCGAGGTCGATTTCGATCCACCAATCGTCCAGCGGATCGTCGGCAGACGGCTGCCACCAAGTCGATGGGTCTTGGTCAATAATATTAGCCGCATCTTGGGGGTTTGAATTCACGGCGCGGATACCACCAAAAACCTGTTTCTTGCCTTCGCTATGGGAAAACTCTGCAGCATCGGCTACGGCGTTTATGTTGCGGCGCATCCACGCTAGGCTAATGCTGCCGTCGTCGGCAATTTCCAGCGTGCCCTTGGGAATGGCCCACGTCTGCCAGTCCGCCGGGCTGCTCAGGCGCAGTTCGTCGGCATAGGCCCCTGCTGCACACAGGATAGCGACGAGCAAAAGGCGAATCTCAGCGAATTTCCTCATGGTACACCTCGACAGGGTTTAACGCTTATACGCAACCGTTTAGTAGGCTACCGCAATGGTGCGCGTACGCGTGAAGTCACCCGCGTCTGTCTCGACGGAAAGTCGGGCCAGATATAGGCCCGGAGCTACGAGTCCCGATCCCTCTCCCCGCCCATCCCATTCTTCGACATAACGCCCTTCGCTTCTGGAATCGGCCGATATCGTGCGCACTTTGCGTCCGCGCAAATCGTAGATTTCAAAAACCACTTGGCTAGCCTGGACGCCCAGCAGTGAATAGGCTAGTTCAAACGCGTCGTTGCGTCCGTCGCCGTTCGGCGTCACGACGGTTGATCTCACGTCTAATGCGCTCAGCACATCTAACTTTTCGCTCTGTGCCAGCACCTCGATGGAATTAGTCGATACCTCGGCATTGGCATCTCCGGGATCGATAGATTGGGGCTGTCCTTCTCCCCCCACGACAAATATTTCGCCCTGAAACAAGGCGTTAAAACTGAAGACGCCCGTTTTAAACAGCAGCCGCAGCGGCCTGTTATCTACGGCCGCGATGCGGTTGGACGGAAAATAGACGATCAACTCACCCTGTTTTTCCGCGATGCTGTCGGGTTCCACAGCGACTAAGGGATCGCCCATTTCCAGTCCTATAAATTGGACGCGGCCCGGGGTTTGCAGCCTTAAGGCGTCAAAACCCGCTTTGGTCTCCGACTCAAAGTCGGCCCGCACGTCAAAAGTGAAAATGCGCTCCTCGCCCAAAGGCACTTCCGTTTTGCGCCCGAGCGGCTGTGGTTCGTCCTGTAATGCGACCTCTCCGACGACCGCATCCACCAGCAAAGGCGAGTATTCTATGACTAGCGAATCCATCCGGCCATAGGTGAACAAATCCTCGCTCTTCATCGTGAAGTTGATTTTGAGATATTGCCGATTATCTGGCGAAAGGATCTCTATGCCCTCGCCCGCGGACGCTTCTTGTGGCACCGACCAGAAGCTCCAGTTGTCCACGTCGGGCCGCTCCGGCCCCCGAGCTCTAGGACGCACATAATCGTCGCGCGGCGCTTTGTCCCATTCGGCAAAACTCACTTCGCGTTCGGTCCTCAACTCGGTGTAGATGGTGTAAATCTGTGGCGTATCGTCCCGGCCGGTCTGCGTTTCCAGCGAAAAGGAGATGGGATTTTCTGCCAAAAGCTCGGGTTCGCTGTCTATGCTTTTTTTGACAAACCCGTTGAAATAAGGTATGACCCGCCCGAAATTGACCGGCTCGCCGATGTCGATCACCTTGGAGAGGTATTGCGATTTTTGCACAAAACCCTCGCCGTAAAACTCCACCTCGGCAATGACGCCCAATTCCGGAAAGTTTATGAAAATGAACTGCAAGGACTGGGTGGGAAAACGAGCATTGGCGATGCGCGTGGTCTGGTTGAGATTCTGCTCTAGTAAGAGGTCAAACTGCCCTTGCTTAAAGTGTTCTCCATCAATTGCAGCCCAAACTTCGTACAGCTTGGGGTAGGCGTTTTTGAGTGGTAAACCCGGTGTGATCCGCTTGCGGTCATCGGTCTGGGTGCGTCCTTCCGCTGGAGAAAAAAAGCGGATGCGATTGATGGGCAATTCCCAACCTAGGTTGTAGTAATAATAGCCGGAGACAATAGCCACTGATCGGGTCGTGTCGCCGTCTATTGTATATACGAAGCCGTTATCTCCCAGGACCTCGGGCTCGCCGGGAATGAGGCGTGCGTTCTGCGTCCCGCCCCGCTCTCCCCCCCAGGGGTTGCCGAAGACATCGGCGCGCGAGCTGCCCTTCTTCTCGCCCAGCGCGATATTGACTGCTGGGTCCAATTCGTAGGGCTGCAGACTGCCGTCCACGACCCACATGCCGCCCATCAACTCGGCTAGGTCTTCCCAGCCGTCGTCTCCTGTACCTAGCACCAATCGCTCTACCTGTGCCTCTGCAAAACAAGGGGCCAAGAGCAAAAGAGCTAGTGCCATCAGGTGCTTCATGCTCAGTTCTCCGCGCTAATAGGCCACGTGGATCAGGCTCGTGCGGTTGACTTCGTCAGCAGCCGCCTCTACCGAGGCTCTGGCGATATAGGTCCCCGGAGGCACCAAATCGCCGGCATTGTCTGTTCCGTCCCAGTGCCACTGAGTATAACGTCCGGCAGTCAGCGCATCAGAGAGTACGTTTTTTATCACTCGACCCGAAAGATCATATACGAGTAGTTCGGCCGCGGCAGGTCGCACTAGATGGATGAGCACAAAGGAGAAGGCGGACGAATCGTTTACGCCATCGCCGTTAGGCGTTATAATCGGCGGAAAAACGGCAAAGGACTGCAACACGCTTTCGCCGCTGGCGAGGAAAATTACCTCCTGCGAGTCCGTGCCTACTTCCCGCGTCGCGTCGCCCTCGGCAATGCGCTGGGGAAGGCTGCCGGTCGTATCCAGAAGCTGTCCTATAAACTGGGTGGAAAAGAGCAGAGCCTGCGAGCGAAACGTAATCCGCAGACGCACATCTTCTCCGGTGCTAATGCGCCGGGATGGGAAATAAACGCGCAAGCCCGTATCGTCCACGTGCACGCTGTCCGGCTGTATCTCCTCTAACTCGTGCCCCATTTCCAGTTTGAGAAACTCGGGCTGTATTAGCGTCGAGATGCGCACGCCGTCAAAGCCGGTTCCCTCGCCCAAGTCGGCCTTTATGTCGTAGGTAAAAACCGTATCTCGACCGGCCGGAACGGACGCGCGCCCACCGGCTGGAAAGGGATCGTCCAATAGGGCCACTTCGCTCAATGCCAGCGCGGCCAGTGGCGGCGTATGCACAATGGCTAGGCTATCGACCTGCATACTGGCGGAGGTATTGCCCTCAAAGCGTAGGCGTACTTGGAAAAAATCGCGCGGTCCCGGTAGATCCAGCGGAATGGAGTACGTGCCACTAGCGTCGGCGATGAGCGGCTCCGTCCAAGAGGACCAGTGCGTGGCATCCGGGCGAATGCTGCCTTTGAGGACCAACGGCAGTTCTTCGTACTCTTCTTTGCTGACCAGCACTTCTGACCGGGTTTCTACGTCGGCGATTTGGTAGTAGTCGAGAGGCGTTTCGTCAACGCCGTTGCGCATCTGCACGATCACCCGCACTGGCTCATCGGTACCCGCGCTGCTTTCGCCTTCCTCAGCCAGCGAAACTTTGTGCGCACGAAAAGTCAATGCGCCGTAGTTGACAGGCTGGGCAAACTGGATGAGCTGGGTTTCGTAGAGCCCACGCGGCACGAACCCTTCGCCATGCACTTCGATTTCCGCCAGTTCAAAGGGGTTGGGTGAAAGCACTCTGAGTTGAATAAAGCGCACCAGTTGCGTTGGGAAGCGCACATCCACTCTTGGGTCGCGGTTGATCGTCACTTGGCGAACGGCCTCGTAAACGGGCGAGTCATTGGCGTCGAAAGTGCGCCCGTCATTGAGTGATATTTCGTAGCCAGCGACGAATTCATCCTCTCCTTCACGAGGGTAAAAAACAACTTGGCTAACTGGGAACGAAGCCCCGAGATCCATGAAAAAAATGCGTCCGCGCTGATTGACCCCCACTTCCTTAAAGCTATTTTCCGTGCTGGTCGTGCCATCTCCGTCCACTAGGACCTCAGACCCCGCAATGCCCCGCGCCGAATTGTTCCACACTCGTCCGTTGCCCTCGGCGATAAAGCTGCTGGGTGCGCCGACTCCCCAGACGATGAACTGAGTTATGTTCTGCTCAAGCGAAAAGCTGGCCGGTCCTAGGACCTGTCCTTCACTTACGACTACCCCCGCCATAGTCTGCGCTGGTTCCTCCCAGGCTTGCCCTCCCAAGCCGACCCCCCAGACATCGGCCTGTAGTTCCGCCGTCCCAATACAGAACGACAGGATCAGCCCGACCGAAGCTGTTCGCCGAAAGGAAGCCATCATTGCTTATTCACCAGTTCGGGCGGTGGCTTAAACCCCTTAAACACCTCGCGCTGAAAGTGAAAGGTTAGATCCTTGGTCTCTACAGGCTCGTCGCGGTAATTGTATCGCAACGCAATGCCCCTGACGTGGATGGAAAACTCCTTCACGTCGGGTGCGAGGCTCGGAAAAACGACAAAACCCTCTGATTCTTGGCCGCTGAAGATGATCTGCTCCTGAAACATAGTGCGCTTGAGCATATCTTCGCGCTCGTTAAAGCGTCGGTATTCGTTGCCGGCATATCCCTGAATAAACGAGTAGTAGTATTCCAATATCTGCAGCGGTTCTAAGGGCGCGTACTTGCGATACCCATCCTTTGAAACTAGCTCGATTCTGAGAGGATCGACGCCGACTTTGGGATAGGCGTAGTTTTTAACTTTTAGCAGCCATACACTGTGTTTGGGCGGCGTCCACTCTTCGCCCATGCGCTTCCAGTTGCCGAAAGTATAGGGATTGGTCGATACGGGCCCCTGCGTGGACTGCTGTGGGAATTTGCGGTTCAATTCGGCGTCGGTCATAGGGCGCAGACCAATCTCCAGACGCTCGAACGAATAGGTGATCAAGCCATCGTCTTGAATCACCATATCGGCCTCCTGCTGTCCCTGCGGAGCTGGCTGAATTGGCCCGTCGAAATAACGTCCACATCCTGCCAACATCACTAGGGAACAAAGCCACACGCCGAATCGTACCATCGCATTAACCTCGGGAAGTGTACATTGCACGGTTATTGGGCGGCGGCAGATGCCGCCGCCCAATCGGTGATCAAAGGACCGTTCGGTTAGTCGCTGAAGGTCGCTTTGATTTTTGCCCAGCTCTCGGATTCCACTGCGGTGCCCGCGCCGCCGTCGGCGCGATCGTACTCGTCGGCACCGAGCAGCGTGTATTCCGAGCAGACATCGCAGTTGCCCGAAGCGCCATCCTCACCGGTTGTTGCTAGCTGGTGGGTGCGGCGATCTTCGGGATTATCCGCTTCGTTCAACTGATAGGTCAGGCGGATGATCTGCCCAGCCTCGTTTTCGTGGCGGATGCTGTTATCCGCACCGTCCAACGACGCGTAATCCCAGAGGGGAATGCTGTACTCGTAGTTGACCGTGACGTTGGTCGAACCCGTGGTCGCTCCCGGAGGATTGGTCGTCACTCTGGACTCAGCAAACTCATCCATCCAGTGGATTTCTTCGACCACCTGCCAGCGCAACCACCACGAGCCGTCGCCGCCATAGGGCGTTTCATACACGCCGGGGACCGGCAAATGCATGGTAAACTGCTGCCCCTCAGCGCGCGTGCCCGACTCGCCGTCGCCGTCGTGCGGACCGCCGCTGGCGTTGGCATCGGTGATGATCTCGAGATCATCGTCGCGCCAGCCGTCGTCAAAGACGTCGGAGGTGACGACTAGCGTGTCGTCGGTGGCGCGCACAAAGCCGTAGAGCCTGTTGTCGCGGTCTGTGCCCGTCCACGCCGTCATAATGGCCACATCGAGATCGCTCTTGTCCAGCACTTCGGCCTTCTGGATTTCGTACATCTCGTCGGGACCAACGGTGAAAATGGGGTCGAACCACGCCCAGTCGCCATCGTCGCCATCAATGGTGATGGTAACATTAGCAGGCACCTCTAAGGCGAAGTAGCCAATGCCGTTGGCATTGGACTGGCCCCAGGCGAAGCTCGCCAGTGCCACGGACAACATTGCTGCTATGAGTGAGTTCCTGCGCATACTTTTCTCCTTATGGATAGAGTTAGAGATATTGCTCTTTTCTGCTCCTGCAGTTGCGAACGTTGTATCCATTCACCTCCTTCCGCATTTAGAGTAGGGATATCTGGGCTCGTCTAGGCGTAGAAACGCAGAGCCGCTACTTCTCTAGGCTAGACAGGGCCTGTTCATCGACAACTATCTCGGTCCTATATTTATGTCTCAACTCATCTAGATAGCTATCAAAGTCTTCTTCAATCGCGTGCCGATGGGCGTAGCGCAATTGACGCCATATTCTGGACTGCACCTTGGGTGTAGAAAAAGAGAGGGTTTTTTTCGGGTGCGTCGCCAGTATTTCGAGTACGAGATATCCCGTCATATCGCCGCTCAACTGGATGGGAAGCGGTCCCTTGATGCCGCCAATTGGCACACCCTGCACGGCTTGGATCATGGTGGCCATAGCGCCTTGGGCCGTCGCCGTGTCAGCCAGCGTGAAGTTAAATACGTCGAATTGGCGTACGCGCCCTTTAAATGCCGGATACTCGCGCATGATCTCGGCCATATTCTCGCCGGAGCGCACTCGCTGGGCGATAACGCGCGAAGCCGGTTCCGAATCAACCAGGGCACCGGCAAAAAACGTGCGCACTGGCAGGGTGAATTCCCCTGCTAGGTCCCGATATAGAGTGCGCTGCTGTTCCTCTGTGACGAAGCGCGATTCTACTTCTGTTCGTCGCAATATCTCGACCATGGCTTCTTCGCGCTTATCCCGCACGAACTGGACCACGGCTTCCTCGCGGTCCAACCTCCGTTGTTGGGCCAGCAGAGGCAGCAGGATTTTGCGCAATGCTTCGTCTTGGGCAAATTCGACCACGGCGGTGCTATCTATGGCGTGGGGACGGCGCTTGGGTTCGGCCTCCTCTACCAAAGCCATATACGCGTTCAGGTCGATACTCCCTCCACTATAGCGCAGCAGGATACGCGCGTGGTCTCCTGCTTCTAGCACAGGCACACCGCCTTCAGCTAATCGCCCCCGCTGCAGCAATACACCCAATACCTGTGCATCTACTGAAAAATCAAAGTGCGTTTTCTGGTCGGCTAAGTATTTGGACCAGCGATCTTTTTTTTGCTGCTTTTCCAGCGTTTGGCGCAGCGTCTTTTTTTGACTCTCAAAAGTGACGTAGCGCTCTTCATCGGCTCTGATCAGATGGTAAGTTCCCTGCGAGTTGCGGTACGGTTCGGACACTTGGCCGACCTGTAGGCGAAAAAGCTCGGCGACAAACCCGCTGTGCCGTGCTTCTTCCTCCTGCCAGAAACCCATGTCTCCACCTTTGGTCGCCGATGTGCGATCGAGGGATTGCTCACGCGCCAGCTCTGCAAAATCGGCACCTTGCCGTAGCTTCTCTTGCAGGGCTTGGGCTTCTTCGAGACTGCCTACCTGAATATGACTCGCCCGCACTTCCCGCTTTTTGTGCAATCCGCTTTGGTGGAAATGCGACCGCAGTTCCTCTTCCGATATGGAAACGTCTCCCGTGACTTCCGCGTATAGACGTTCGACCAGCCTCCGGTCGCGCACCTGCCGCACGCTTGCGACCACGTCGGGATGCTGATCCAAACCCTTCGCCTTGGCCTCTAAGACCAGCAGCTTGCGATCGATAAAAGGCTGTAGCATTTCCCGAGCATTTTCCGCTGAAAAACGGCGCATATTGCGCTCGGCGCGGAGCAAGTCATCTACCAGAATGACTTCGCTCCCGACTCTGGCCAGCACGGCTGAATTCACAGCCCATGAATCGACGGTCATCAGCCCGATAATCGCCGTCAAAGCCCAACAGGTAGCCATCTGTCGAGCGCAAACCAGTGCTCTTTTTGGCACAGCCAATCCAATGCTCATAAAACAGTACTACAACCTTGTGAATGTCCGTCTTATACAATACGCGGTTTTCGACATTGAAGGTGTGAAAAACAATAAAAAAAGGCCCTATGTCAAACGGCGCTTCCGTATTGTATGTAAAGCTGGATTCCCGCGTAAGCGGGAATGGCACCGGGCCGAGCGATAGGAAGCCGCAGAGCCGGCCCCGGCGAAAGGATAACGACTGTGTAACATCAGTTAATAACAAATCCGTTTGGTCAACTTAGGTGCCAACGAGCCTAGTATATAACCCAACCTTCTTTGTCGTACTACGCCCTAAGTGTGCGCTTGTTCTAAGGCGGCGTACTGGCCGATGAGTTCGTCGTACGCGGCGACAGCTCTTGGCTCTGGCTCAATCGTCGATCCGGCGACCGGCTGCGCGAATGGCTCGACAACTTCTGCCCACGAAGGCGCGTGACCGGCTGTGGATTGGTGAGCGTGGGCGGCGCGCAAGGCAGCGCCTAAAGCTGCTGAATTGGTCGTCTCGAAGCGGTGGACCGGACAGTTGTGGACGTTGGCGAAGACGCGCAGGATTTCGGCGTTGGCCGATGCGCCGCCGGTGACGTAGAGCGAGGAAATTTCTACGCCCATCCAACGCGCGTGGATGCGCGAGGAAAGGGCTTGGGCCTCAATGACGGCGCGGACGTTGGCTGGCGCGTCGGCAGGGTCGAGGTTTTGGCGGACGATGTTGGGTTGGGGGACTTTGGGGACGATTTCTGGCGAGAAATACGGGAGCATGAGTGCGCCGTTATTACCCGGTGGTGTGGCGCGTAGGGCGCTGGTGAACTGATCCCAATTCATGTCGCATTGATCGCGCACGGCTTCGCGGGCCAGACTGCCGTTGAGATAGCAAGTCAGGGCCATGTAGTGCGTGCCGTCGGGCGAGGCAAAGACTGCGCCCTCGCCTTCTTTAGAAGTGCGCGGCTGGTCCATGCAGGCGAATAGGGTATCCGAAGTGCCCAAGCTCAGGGCGACTTGGCCCGGGGCGACGAGGCCGAGGCCGATGAGGCTGCACGGATTGTCGCCGGAAAAAGGCAATACGAGGCAGTCGCCTGCAAAGCCGTAGCGACCCACGTAATAAGGGCTGATGGGGCCGACGGGCTGGCCGGAAGGGGCGATGGGTAGGAGTTTGGCGGCTAGGTCGGGAGCGGTAGCGTCGCGCGCGCGCGCGCTCCACTGGCGTGCGGCAATGTCCATCATGTTGGTGCCGCTGCCGTCGCCGGGGTCAACGCCGACGAGCCGACCCGCGAGCAGGCTGGCGACGTAGGAGCTGACCAAGCCGATGTACGTGGTGTCGGCGTAAGCGTCGGGTTCGGTCTGGTAAAACTTGCGGATCTGCGGGCCGCTGAAGCGCTCAAAGGCTGCGTTGCCGGTAAGCGCGAGCAGTGCGTCGCGTCCGCCGACGGTCGCTTCGATCTCGGCGCACTGAACGGTAGTGGAAGTGTCCATCCAGATGGGCGCAGTGGCGCGGGAGAAGATGGTGGCGAGTTGGTCTTTGAGCGGCTGGGTCGGTGAAAGGTTTGCCAAGGCGCTAGCGGCATTGGCGTTGAGATAGACGGTGCCGTGCTGCTGGCCGCTCCCGGAGATTGCCCGCACAGCGCCGAGGTCGTGGCCTTGGTCGGCGAGCGTTTGCAGGAGCAGGTCCAGCGCTTCGGCCCACATCAGGGGCGCGCTGTGGACCACGCCCTCACCGAGGTCGAAAACGCCGTTGACGACTCCATACGCAGCTTTGAAGTGCTCGTCGAAGTTGATGGACGCTTCGGCGACGATGGTGCGCTGCTCTGCGTCGATGATCAAGCCGGTGATGGATTGGGTGCTAGCGTCGATGCCCAGATACTTGCTCATAGAAATACCCCGCCGTAATTTTTGTGAGCTATTCACACCAAAATTAACAAACGCGCCGGGGAGGACAAAACCAATGGAGGCAGTGGCGGTGCGGCCCGAGATTGCGGGGACGCTGGCGGCAGTGGACCCGGAAGTCGAGGCCATCATTCGCGCTGAAAACAGGCGTCAGCACAACAAAATTCGCCTGATCCCATCTGAAAATTACGCCAGTCAAGCCGTACTCGAAGCCAGCGGTTCCATCCTGACGAATAAGTATTCCGAAGGATATGCCGGGGCGCGCTACTACGAGGGCCAGCGGGAAATCGACAAGATCGAGCGGCTGTGCGTCGAGCGCGCCAAGGGGGTTTTTGGTGCCGAGCACGTCAATGTGCAGCCCTATTCGGGCTCGCCGGCCAATCAGGCTGTGTACGTCGGCCTGTGCGCGCCGGGCGATACGGTCATGGGCTTGGCGCTAGCGCACGGAGGCCATCTAACGCACGGCGACCGCGTCAGCATTTCGGGAATGCACTACAAGTCCGTGCAATACGGGGTGTGTCGAGACTCGGGCGAAACCGACTTCGACCAAGTCGAAGAGCTGGCCAAAGAATACCGGCCCAAGCTGCTCTTCTGTGGGGGCACGGCCTACCCACGCATCGTTGACTTTGTGCGCTTTGCCGAGATCGGGCATTCGGTGGGGGCCATCGTGGTTGCCGACATCGCGCATATTGCCGGGTTGGTGGCCGCTGGGGTGCATCCCAGTCCCGTGCCGCACGTGGACGTGGTAACTACGACTACGCACAAGTCGCTGCGGGGGCCGCGCGGCGGGATGATCTTGTGCCGGGCGCAGTACGCCGACGCCCTCGATAAGGCGGTGTTCCCAGGCTTGCAGGGCGGGCCGCACAACAGCACCACAGCGGCGATTGCCGTGGCGCTCAAGGAGGCAATGAGCGAGGAGTTCAAGCAGTATGCCCAGCAGATTGTCGCCAACGCTCAGACTTTGGCTACCGCTCTATCGGCGCGCGGTTTTGCCCTCAGCTCGGGCGGCACCGACAATCACCTGATCCTCATGGACATGACCAATAAGGGCGTTACTGGTTATGCGATGGCCAAGGCGCTGGACGCATCGGGTATCGTCTGCAACTTCAATCGCGTGCCCTTTGATCCGCGGCCAGCGCGCAAGCCCAGCGGTATCCGCATCGGTACGCCGGCGATTACCAGCCGGGGATTTGGTGCCGAGGAGATGCAGCAGTTGGCCGAGTGGATGGACCGAGTGGCTCAGATCCGGGCCAACAAAGCGCTGGAACTCGACGACCGGAAAGCGGAGTACGCCGAGATCGCGGCTGAGGTGCGGGCACTCTGCGCTCGCTTTCCGGCACCTGGCTTACTCTACGACGGCGGGGGGAAGCCGCTCTAAAGTATGGACATATATCGAGAATTAGGCATTGATCCCATTATCAACGCCGTAGGACCGGCGACGCGATTGAGTGGGTCGATTCTGCATCCGGAGGTGGCCGAGGCCATGCGGCAGGCTTCGGAGTGCTGCGTGGATATCGCGCTGTTGCAGGCGCGGGCCGGGGAAGTGATCGCCGAGATCACTGGTGCAGAGGCCGGGTACGTGACGAGCGGGGCGGCGGCGGGCTTGTTGCTGGGGACGGCCGCTTGTGTGACCGGATTGGATCCGGGGAAGATGAACCGCTTGCCAGATACGTCCGGGATGAAGAACGAAGTGATTATGGCGCGTAGCCACCGGAACTTCTACGACCACGCGGTGCGCTCGGTGGGGATTGAGTTGGTGGAAGTGGGGATTGCCGACCGCTTTTCCGGGGCGGGAATACGCGATGCGGAAGGGTGGGAGATTGAGGCGGCGATCAGCGAGCGGACGGCGGCGATTGTGTACGTGGCGTACGCGCACACGCAGCCGTCGCTGGAAGAGGTGGTGGCCGCAGCGCGCAAGGGCGGCGTGCCGGTGATTGTGGATGCGGCTGGGCAGTTGCCGCCGGCGAGCAACTTGCAGCGCTTCATTGCCGCTGGGGCCGATTTGGTCGCCTTTAGCGGTGGCAAGGCCATTGGTGGGCCGCAGGCTTCGGGGATTTTGTGTGGGCGGCGGGATTTGATCGCCGCGGCGGCGCTGCAACATCAGGACCTCGACGTGATGCCCGAGCTGTGGGAGCCGCCGGCGAGTTTGATCGACAAGTCGCAGCTACCCGGTGCCCCGCAGCATGGCATTGGGCGGCCCTGCAAGGTCGGTAAGGAGGAAATCGCGGGATTGGTGAAGGCGTTGCGCCTTTTTGTGGCGGAGGATCCGGCGGAGCGGCGGCAGCGCTGGTATGCGCTGATGGAGGAACTGGTCGCTGCGTGTGGAGTGCTGAAAAACGCCGAGATCGCGGTGGTAGCCGACCGCAAGCGCTCTGAGATTCCGACGTCGCGGCTGGTGCTTGACGAGGAAGCCGCGGGCACGACGGCGCTGGAACTGGTCAAGGCGCTACAGGAAGGTCGGCCGCAAATCGCCGCTAACCCGACATATGTGCATGAGGGGGCGGTGATTTTTGGGCCGATGTGCCTCAAGGAGGGAGAGCCTGAACAGATCGCCCGCCGGCTCAAAGAATTACTCGGCTAAACCTGCGCTCCCCAATAGGCGGCACCCAGCAGCGCGGTCTTGTCGTTGAGCATGACGTGGACGGGAATGGCCGCGAGCGGCTCGCCCATGCGGCCTTTGTCCACAAAGCCCTCCATAAAGCGGCCGTCGCGCAGCTTGGCGAGGATCTTAGGCGCAATGCCGCCGCCGACGAAAACCCCCCCCGAAGACATAAGCTTCAGCGCTAAATTCCCCGCTTCGCGGCCGTAGAGGAGTGCGAAGAGGTCGAGGGCCGTTACGGCCAGCGCGGAGTGGCTTTCGAGGCCGGCGCGCGCGATGGCGTCGGCGCGGTCGGGTTGTTCTGCCTCGGGGGCCAGAGAAGCGTCGGCGCGGTCGGGATGCCGTTCGCACAGAAAGTCGTAGATCGCGGCCAAGCCTTGGCCCGTGACCACCCGTTCCCAGCTAACGTGGCCGTAGCGCTCGTTGAGGAAACGCCAAAGCTCGATTTCGAGTGCGGAACTTGGCCCAAAGGTCGCGTGTCCTCCCTCAGAGGCGATTGCTGCGTAGCGGCCCTCGACCCAGCACAAGCCCCCCTCGCCCAGCCCGGTGCCGGCGGCGATGACGGCGATGTTGCCCTTTGGGTCACGCCGACCTTCGTTGAGCGGACACAGGTCGTCCGACTCCAACACCAAGGTGCCGTAGGAAGTCGCTTGCAGGTCGTTGAGCAGGTGAACGTCAGTGCCGTTGAGTACCGCCGAAATTTCGCTAGGGTCGATGAGCCAAGGCAGATTGACGGCGCGGACGGGAAGCTGATGGACGGGACCGGGGACGCCTAAGACCGTGCGGCTGGGGTCGATCTGCGTCTCGTCGGCGAAAGCCTTGAGCAGCGCACCGGCGCTGGGGTAGGATGCAGTTTGGTAGCGCCGCTCGACGAGCGGGGCGAAGCCTTGGGCGTCTGGGTCGAAAGCGGCGAGGTACGTTTTGGTGCCGCCGACATCACCGGCGATGATCACAGGGGTGCCCACTTTCTCCAAGCCTCTCCGAGCAGTTCGTTGGCTTCCTCGGGGTCGAAAAAATAAAAAAGGCCACAGCGTCCGCCATGGCCTCCCACACCGCCTCGTGTGAGTTTTGCAAATATACAAGCACAGGCGAAAATCAACAAGTCGATTGTGCCGCTCAAGGCGTTGTGCGCAGCCGTCTTGCTGTTGATATTAGCGCGGCCAACTTTGATGCGAGGAAATATGAGCCGGTATTTGGTTACGGGTGGAGCGGGATTTATTGGTTCTCATCTGTGTCAGCGCTTGTGTGAAGAAGGACACACAGTACGAGTTCTCGACGACTTGAGCACGGGGCGGCGCGAAAACTTGGCCGACATCTTGGGCGAGATAGAGTTCGTCGAGGGCGATATCCGCGACGCGGCCTTGCTCGCCGAGGTGATGCAGCAGGTCGATTGCGTGCTGCACCACGCGGCCATCGTGTCGGTGCCCGCTTCGGTCGAGCAGCCCCTCGTCGATCAGGAAGTCAACGCCGTGGGAACGCTGCGGCTGTTGGAAGCGGCGCGGCAGGCGGGGGTGCGCCGCGTGGTTTTTCCCAGTTCGGCCGCAGTGTATGGCAACAACCCGCAAATGCCCAAGCGCGAGGACATGCAGCCCGAACCCGAGTCGCCCTACGCGGTCTCCAAGGTTATGGGCGAGCACTACGCCCGAGTGTATAGCCAGCTCTATGGCTTGGAGGTGGTTGGCTTGCGCTACTTCAATGTCTTTGGCCCTCGGCAGGTGCCGTCTTCCCCGTACTCAGGCGTCATCTCGATTTTTGTCGCGCGGATGCGGGCGGGCGAGTCGCCAACCGTTTGCGGCGACGGCCACCAATCGCGCGATTTTGTCTATGTCGGCGATGTGGTAGAGGCCAATATGAGGGCCAGTACTACTCCGGGCGTCGCCGGGCGGATATACAATATCGGCTGCGGCCGCAGCGCGTCGCTGCTGGAATTGATCGCCGCGCTCAACCAGATTTTGGGGACCGAGTTGGAGCCGATGTTCGCACCGCCTCGGGCGGGTGATATCCGCTTTTCTTCCGCCGATATATCGTGCGCCCGGAACGAGTTGGGTTACGAGCCGAGGGTTGGGCTGGCGGAGGGATTGGAGCGGACGATTGCGGCGTGGGAAGACTCCAGCGCCGCGAGCTAATAAAAGGAACCACTCATCGTGGCAACCATAGTCGATGGCAAAAAGCGCATCCCCTTTATGCGCGGAATGCTGGTGCATTACCTGATTGAGCGCGGCTTTAGTCACGAAGACGCCCGCGCTGTGGCCAATGCGGTGCGCGCGTCTTTGGGCAAAGCAGAACTGGTGCGCAAGAAGGAGATGGTGCAACTCGTACATAGGGCCATTCGCAAGGGGTTCGACACGCACGAGGTCGGCGACCTAATTTTCTGGGAGCGCCAGCCGACCACCATCATCGTCGAGCGCAAGAGCGGGTCGCGGCCTTTTTCCAAGGAGTTGCTGTCGGATTCCATTCAGGCGTCTGGGCTAGCTCCAGACCAGAGCTACGAGATTGCACAGACGATTGAGGCTCGCTTGATCAACCAGCGCCGCCAGCGCATCGCGCATTGGGAGTTGGAGGATTTGGCGGCCGAGCTGATCGAAAAGTCCTTTGACAAGCCCTTTGCCGAGCGCTACCGCTTGTGGCGCGCTTGGGGCGATGTAGATAAACCCCTGATCATCCTCATCGGCGGTGCCAGCGGGGTCGGCAAGACCTCGTTGGCGATTGCGCTGGCCAATTTGCTCGATATTCCCCGGGTGGTAGCTACCGACGATTTGCGCCAAGTCATGCGCTTGACGCTTGCACAGGAGTTGGTGCCGGCCCTGCACACCTCCTCGTACACTGCTTGGAAGGTTGTTCCAGAAACTGGTCATCTCGACGTGGTCGTCGCCGGGTTTCGCGAGCAGGCGCGCAGCGTCTGCGTTGGGGTCAAGGCCATCATCAGCCGCTGCATTGAGGAAAACACCAGCGTCATCATCGACGGCGTACACCTAATCAGCGATATGCTGGACTTAGAGGGATACGCTGGCGACGCTTTTATCACACCCATTTGTTTGGAATTGCCTGGTCGCGACGCCTTTGAGGACCGCTTTGCCCAGCGCGCCAGCGAAGCTCCGTCGCGCTCGGCTCATCGCTATATGAAGCACTTGAGAGAGATCCTTAAAATTCAGGACTATCTCATTGAAACGAGTGCCGCCCACGGCATTCCGGTGATTACTACTACCTCGGTCGAGGGCCTGACGAGCGAGGTCGCCATGGTGGTCAGCGAGCAACTGCAGGAGCAAGAGGAAATCCGCAAGGCCCTGCGTGCCTCCCGCAAGAAGCGCTCGGCCAATTGATGCGGCGCACCGCTTGTTGATTCGCCCAATGCTGTATTGTATATTCCAAAAATCACGGTTGAGGAGTCGTGGAAACGCGCAACAGTTAGGTATAGAAATGCTGGGTAACAAAAAGAAGGGTACTGCCGTTAGCAACGGACAAGCGCTCAATACGATCATCGGTCGCGGTAGCCACTTTGAAGGCAAGCTGACGGTAGATAACAGCGTCAGAATAGACGGCGTATTCAAAGGTGAACTGGTCTGTACGGGGGAGCTAACGATCAGCCAGTCGGGCGAGGTCGATGCTACTTTGCAGTGCAAAGACGCGTACATCGACGGCGTCGTGAATGGCACCGTGCACGCCGATAAGGTGCGGTTGGACTCGCAGTCGCGCTTTACCGGCGACGTGTACACCGACTCGTTCTCGGTCTCCGAGGGTGCGATTTTTCACGGCTCTTGTTCGATGGAAAACCACAAGAAGGAAAGCGAATCGCTGGCAACGGGTGCCTCGGGCGGCGCAGCGGCAAAGCCCGAACCGTTTGGGCCTAGACCCCAAGTTCAAAAAGGTTCCCCAGACGGCGCAGCGGCAAAGCCCCTTACGTCCGAGCCCAGACCCCAAACTCAAAAGAAATAGCACTTTCCTACCTCGTTTTTGCGTAAAAAATCCATCTGCACCGCGCTGCCGATGGATTTTTTTTCTTGTCGATGAGCCAACGCGACCATCCTGAGTCCAAGCGCCGCCGGCACCGCCGCTCGGTTCCAATAGAGGAGATCGCGGTACCTGCGGATGCTCGGCAGCGCCCGGCAAAAGGAGCGTCGCCCGCCCGTGGCTGGCGGCGCTGGCGGCGCGGTGCCCTAGCCAGCTTGGGCGCGTCGCCGGTTTTTCGCGCGTACATCTTCCTCGGCGGCATTGCCGCTATTTTGGCCTTCCTGCTCTACAACGAGTCGATCATCGCCGAATTGCGCGAACACGAAAAGAATCGGGTCGATCTCTATGCGCATTTGATCTCGTTCACACCGCAGGCATCAGAAGGCCAAATTCCCACCCTCTTTACCGAGGTGATCACCAAGGTCGATTTCCCGCGCATTATCACCAATCACCGCGGCGAGATCATCCAGGCCGAGGACATCGATACGTCGAGTTTGTTGGACAGTTGGGCCTTTTGGCGCAGCGAAGCGGCGGACGCGCCGGTCGCTTCGACTGCGCAGCTACAAGAGTTGATCGAGGAAATGGACGTCCAGAATCCGCCTATTCCCTTTTATTGGTCGCCAGAGACCTTGGGGCGGCTCTACTGCGAGGGGGGCCGCGTCATCATCGCGGATACGCAAAGAGCCATCGCGGCGTGGCAGGGGACGGACCTGCCAGCGAGCAGCGACACCTCGGCCGCGGCCCTTGCCGAGGTGCAACGGGCGTGGCAGGAGATGGAAGCCGGAGAACCGCTGCTCTTCAGCGTGCCGGCTGCTAGCTTCAGTTATCTGCATTGGGACACGGCCAACGCAATCATCACCGACGCCGAGGGCCAATTTAGGGCTTGGGTGGGGGCTGGGCTGCCGCTGGCCAGCGACGATCCCACCCAAGCGGTGCAAGACCAGCTCCGGGCCTTTGTCGATAGCTTGGCCAATCAGCGCTCACCGCTAGAGTTCCAGATCCCGGCTGAGCACTATATTCACTACGGCGACACGAGCTTAGTCAGCCGCATTTCCCTCGCCCCTTTTGTGCAGATTGGCGTGTTGGTTCTCTTTCTGCTCGTCGGCTATATCGGCTACCGCAACATTAAGCGCAACCAACAGCGCTCGCTCTGGGTGGGCATGGCCAAGGAGACAGCCCACCAGCTCGGCACCCCACTCTCCTCACTATCGGGGTGGCTAGAACTGCTGCGTGGCGAGGCCGCCGCCGTTCCGAGGTCGGAGCGCGACGAGCGTTGGCAGCGCGTCGATCAGATGATCGGGGAGATACAGCAGGACATGCGTCGCCTCGACCAAATCGCTTCGCGCTTCAGCCAGATCGGTTCGGTACCCGAATTAGAGGAAAAGGACCTAGCAGCCGTGCTGGAGGAGACGATAGAATACTTCCGACGTCGCGTCCCCCAGTTTGGGCGGCAGGAAATTAAACTGGAATGCCTAGGCGAGTTGCCACCGGTGCCGATCAACGCCGAATTGATGAGTTGGGCGTTTGAGAATCTGTGCAAGAACGCCATCGACGCCATGGATGGCCAGACGGGCCGCTTGCACATCCGCATGGAGCTTTTGCCTGCAAGCCGCGCCGTGCAGATCGCGTTTGAGGACGACGGGCGGGGCATTGAACCCGAGCACGTCAAGCGCATCTTTGAGCCGGGGTTTAGCACCAAGAAGCGCGGCTGGGGGTTAGGGCTAGTGTTTGTCAAGCGCATCGTCGAAGAATACCACAAGGGCAAGATCAGCTTGGTGCATAGTGCGCCGGGCGAGGGTACGACCTTTGCGGTGGTTTTGCCCTTGAGTTGAGGAACAGACTCGGGCATAAAGCGTTATTTTAGGAATGAAATCCTCTAGCTAAAGGCAACGCATGGAAGGCGACAAGCGAAAGATACTCTGGGCCGACGACGAGATAGACTTACTGCGCGCTCACCGGCGCTTTCTCGACGAAAGGGGCTACGCGGTCACGCCGGTGAGCAACGGCAAGGACGCTATCGCCCTGATTGCCCAAGCACCCTTTGACATCGTGCTGCTCGACGAGATGATGCCGGGGCTGGACGGGCTTTCGACCTTAGAGCAGATCAAGACGGCCGATCCCAACGTGCCGGTGATTATGATCACCAAGAACGAAGAAGAACACCTGATGGACGAGGCCATTGGCCGCCGCATCGACAACTACCTGACAAAGCCGGTCAATCCCAGCCAGATTTTCATGGCTTGCAAACAGCTACTCGACGCGCAGCAGATTCGCCAAAGCCAAGCCGGGCAGCACTACGTCTCGCGGGCCGGCCAGATCCGCGAGCAGATTGCGGGCGCAACTTGGCAGACGTGGATTGACGTACATCGGCAGCTCTGCGAGTGGGATATCGAAGTGGCGCGCTTGGGCGACGAGGGGCTCGGCCAGATGATTGGGGATCAACGGCGCGAATGCAACCGCGAGTTCGGGCGCTTCGTCGAGCAGCATTACGCGCGTTGGATAGTGGACGAAGGCGATTCACCGCCGCTGTCGGTGGATGTGGTGCCCGAGTTCGTAGTGCCCTATCTCGAACAAGGTCGGCAGGTATTCTTTATCGTGGTCGATTGCCTGCGCTTGGATCACTGGATGGTGATGGAGCCTCAATTGGTCGAGTACTTCAACATCAAGCGCTCTTACCACTACTCGATTTTGCCTACGGCCACGCCTTTTGCACGCAATGCGATCTTCAGCGGGCTTTTTCCCAAAGAGATCGCCGACAAGTACCGCACCCTATGGAGCGAGGCCCAAGACAACGAATACAGCCTCAACCGGCACGAGCACCAATTCATCGACGACTTGGTCCTCGACATGGGCGTCGTGCTCAAACCGGGTTCGCACTACGTCAAGGTGCTAGACACCAGCGAGGCGCGGAAATTGACCCGCAAGATACCATCGCTGGGCAAGTGGCCGCTCGTGTCGGTGGTGTACAATTTTCTCGACATGCTAGTTCACAGCCAAGCGCAGTCGGACCTGCTCAAGGAGATGGCACCTAACGAAGCGGCCTTTCGCGCCTTGGTGCAGACGTGGTTTGGCAATGCGTCGCTTTTTGAGACCCTCAAAGGCATTGCCCGCACCGATGCAGTGGTAGTACTGACGACCGACCACGGCTCCATGCGCGGCACGCGCGCTTCGGTGGTGTACGGAGACCGCAGCACGTCTTCGAGTCTGCGCTACAAGTACGGTCAGAATCTCCGCTGCGAGGAAAAGGACGCGCTGCTGATCGCCGATCCACAGGCCTATGGGCTGCCTGCGGCGGGCCTCGGTCATAGCTTCGTCATCGCCCGCGAGGATTTCTACTTCGTCTATCCGACCCAGTTCAACAAGTACCAGCGCCGCTACAAGGGCAGCTTCCAGCACGGCGGTATCTCTCTGGAGGAAATGATTTTGCCCGTGGCGATTATGGAGCCTAAGTAGGGAACGTGAAAAAGGTTTTCACCACCCACTCGGCGGCCCAGACCCACGCGCTGGGCGTTGCGCTAGGCCGCCGCTTGGCACCGGGCGATGTGGTCGCCTTCCGCGGCGACTTGGGCAGCGGCAAGACCTGCATGATTCAAGGTGTGTGCGAGGCTTTGCAAGTGGCCGATTACGTCACCAGTCCGACCTTTATCTTAATCAACGAGTACGTCGGGCAATGTAGGGGCCGCGATCTGCCCATCTATCACTTTGACCTCTATAGGCTGGGGGGAGTTGAAGAGCTTGAGGAATTAGGAGCCGAAGAGTACTTTTACGGCCACGGCGTCTGCTTGGTCGAGTGGGCCGAGCGCGCCGATGGCTCGCTGCCCGATAGGTGCTGCCATGTGTGGCTAGAGCACGGGGAGGCTTGCGAGCGGCGCATTACCTTGCAAGGGGATGGGGTAGAAGAAATAGAGTTCTGAGAAATTGGCTACAGGGAGGGGACTTTGCAGCGGCTAATACTGTGTCTTTGCATTGCCGTTGGTCCGGCCGCGGCTGAGCGGGCCGAGTTGACGAGCTTGGTCGATAGCCCGACGGCCGGATTGGTCAATAAGGGGCACTATGCGGTGAATGTTCGCCTGTTTGTCGATGGGGGAGCTGTCGGCCGCTTGCATGTGGGAGTGCTCAAGCGGCTGAGCGTGGGCGCGTCTTTTGGCGGCGAGCAACTCATTGGAACCGGTGCGGTCGATTGGTACCCGCGCGTGGCAGTGGCTGCTCGATGCCGGATCATCGAAGAAGGGTACACGTGGCCGGCGCTGCTGTTGGGCTTCGATTCCCAAGGCATCGGGCCGTATCAAGATCAGCGCTACCAAGTCAAATCCAAAGGCATATATCTGGCACTGAGCAAGAATTACAACTCAATGCTAGGGGAACTCGGCGTCCATGCAGGCGTCAATGTGTCACGCGAAGATGACGACGATGGCGACTGGTCTGCGTGGTTGGGTATCGACAAGAGCTTGCGATTTATGGCCCTATTCGCCGAATACGACTTGGGCCGCAACAACGGCCTACGAGAGCAAGGCGTGGCAGAAGGCTATTTGAACATCGGGGGGGCCTGGACCGTAGCGCCGCAGCTAAGGGTCGGGTATTATCTTAAAAACGCGCTGGAAAGCGATCACTTCGGCTCCCAGTCCATTCGGGAGTTGTCCGTCACGTACAGGAGGAAATTCCGATGAAAATACTGGCTATTGCTTTGCTTTGCGTGTGGGTCCGCGGCGCGGTGGCCCAAGAGGAGCGGGCCATCGACAACTTTGCTGGAGTTGGGGTGCGGGCCATGGGCATGGGCGGGGCCTTTGTTGGGGTGGCCGACGATTTCACGGCCATGTACTGGAATCCGGCGGGCTTGGCCCAGATGCAGCAGCGCGAGATACAGGTGTCTTTACTGCGCAACAGCCGCGCCAACGACTCGGTTTTCAACGGCACGCCGGGGAGCAGCGAGCTGACCAATACGCGCTTTGGCTCGCTGGGCTTTGTCTATCCCTATCCGGTCTATCGCGGCAGCTTGGTCTTGGCGGCTGGCTTTACCCGCATCAAGGACTTCGACTGGAGCCTCAATCAACAAGGTGACTCCGCGGGCCTTGCTACGGACCACACCTTCCAGCACGAGGGCGAGATGGCGCTGGCCGGCGTGTCTGCTGCCATCGACGTGTCGCCGGCTGTTTCACTGGGCGCGACCTTTGGTTTAGTCAGCGGCGAAGACGAGGCCGTCAGTGAATTTGACTGGGCCGATCTGCAGGACGGATTCTACGAGCAGCGCTTTCTCGTGCGCGACACCTTTACAGACGAATATAAGTGGACTCCGTATGCCGTATTGGGCGCGATGCTGCGCACGCCGCGCGACGAGCCGCGCTACAGGTTGGGCGCGACGTTTGCGACTGGAGGGACGCACGAAATTCGCTATGTCTTCCGCGGTCCCTCATCCTATGACAAACCAAACCCTTGCCAACACTTATTCCCAGAAGGTACTCCAGACTCGCCCCTTGCAGATAATTACAGCTCGGTTGAGTGCGACGACGGAACTGTAGGGAATTTCCCGGACGAAGTTGGGCGCAGCACGTACGAACTCGCGCTACCGTTTGAGTTCGGCGTGGGTGCTTCGGCCGAGGCTGTGCCGGGCCTGACGCTGGCGGGCAGCCTGCATTTAGCTGAGTGGTCGCAGAGCGAGTACAAAGGGGCCGATGACTACGGCTTGCGCGCTGATACCTCGTTTGAAACGCAGTACAGAGATGTCTTGCGCTATCACTTAGGTGCCGAGTACCGGGTGCCGGTCGTTGCGCTGGATCTGCGGGCCGGCTATTTCGTGGACCCGATTCCCTTTATCGGTCCGCGCGACCCCAGCTCCGACGATCCGCCCATCCGCATTGAAGAAGACCGTCGTTTTATTACTCTCGGGGCCGGGATATTGGTTGATGAGGCCATGCAAATAGATCTAGCTTGGGTGCGGGGTGCGTTCAAGCAAGTAGAAGAATTCTCAGACAACATCCTTAGCGAGGACTACGCGATCAATCGCCTCGTCATCGGCGTGGGCTACAACTTTTAGGATTCTTTTTTGCTTCGGTTGCTGGTTTGTGTATATTCAGGCTGAAGATGAGTTTAACGCTCCTTAAGGAGGAGGTTAATTTATGAAAATGAAGGCTTTTATTTTGTATTCGGCCTTGCCGCTAACTGCGCTGATGGCCAGCGGCTGCTACACAGTGCTCAGTAGTCCCTATGAGGCGGCTAGTCTGCACGACGAGGATCTAGCTCGCGCCAAGAGCCGCGCTGTCGAGGCTCCCACGGTTGGCCAGTTCGACGACCGCGACTACATGGACGATCTCTACCGCTATCCGGGTGTGCGTGGTGGCTATGGCGGCTATGGCGGCTACTACGGCGGCTACGGTGGCTATGGCGGCTATTATCCTACCTCTGGCTACTATCCTTACTACTACGGCGGCTATCCCTCCTATTATGGCGGCTATGGCCCTTATAGTTACGGCTACGATCCGTACTATCGGAGTTCGGGCGGTTACTACGTGCCGCCAGGTTATGAACTGGTCAGCACGCGCCAGCTCGACGATTTGCGCGCGGCGAGTCGGCTGAGCACGACGCCGGCGATTGCCGACCCGGCCGCAGCGACCGAAAGACAGCGCCGCGAAGAAAATGTGTGGCAGCGGCGGGTCGAGCCTCGGGTGCGCAGCACTCCTGCACCTACGTCGCGCTCCTCGGCCAGCAATGCGCCTGCGCCTACATCGCGATCTTCGGTCAGTTCGCCGCCGAGTACGTCGGCGACCAAAGCGCCCGCAGCCACATCGGCACCAGCTTCTAAATCGTCCGCGACAAAGAAATCGGCCAAGCCCAAGAAGCGCCGGCGCTGACTTTTCGCTACTAGAAACACAGAAAAAGCGGGGGGCCTTTTGTTGCCCTCCGCTTTTTTGTGCCTAATCGCCGCTTAGATCGAAGTGGCGGGTCTGTGGTTTGGGTGGCGGGGCGATGCGGAAGAGGAAGCGTTGTAGTGGGCGGGCGAGCGCCATGAGCAGTTGGCGCTCGCCTTGTTTATTGCCGCCGAAAAGCTGTAGTTGCACCGGTTGATAATTGCGCTGCGTGCCGCCCTGCTGCCAGACTTGATTGGTGTTGAGATTGATCAGGCTGACCTTGAGATCTATGGTCAGGTCGATGCCGGGGTTGGGCGACATGCCATAGGGCGTGGGCGACATGGGCATCATCCGCGCCTGTAAGTGCCTCAGCTCGACCAAGACTAAGGCGTCGAGTTCGAGTTTTTCCTTGAGAATGGCCTGTACCGAGTCTTGGTGGACGCTCGTCGAATCGAGGCGAATTCCCTTGAGTTGATAGGTAATTTCGTCTTGGTTCATCACTTCGGTCTTGGGCATATTGCCGAGGCTGCGGACCACGGCATTGGACAGACGCGCCATGACCTTCTCGATGTCTAGCTCCCGAAAGGGTTCGATGTTGGTCGCGCAAACGACGCCGATGTGATCGACTTCCGCTAGGTAGGGGCGCAAGACTGGATCGGGTTGCGACGGGGCGCGAAACTCGACCCGCGTAAAAGCGCTGCGGCCGCCGCAGCCGGCTAGGCCAATGAGCAATATGAGAGTAGCAATCAAAAGCTCTGTCCAAAGCTGAAGTGAAACTTGTAGTCCGAGAAGTTGCCTTGTAGGTCCATCTGTCTAGCGAATTCAAAGTTCATCGGCAGCAAGAAGTACACTAAGAGGCCGAAGCCGACGCTGGCGTGTACCTGCCGTGGGGAGGACGTGAGCGCGGCGTGTGGGTTGCGGAAGGGCCACAGGTCGATTTCGTCATCCTTGTTCCAGGCCATGCCCATATCCATAAACAGGCTGCCATCAACCGCCGGAATCAGGAAGGTGCCGGGCCAGCCAAAGAGGATGCCGCGCACAAAGGGGACGCGCAACTCGACATTGGTCAGCAGGACCCGGCTGCCGGTGAAGGCCGAGAACGGATAGCCGCGCAGTGGGCCGGTATTGAGGTTGAAGCCCGTGTAGAAGGGCAAGTACCAAGTCGGCCCCCCTAGGTTGTATTCAAGGGCGTCGCGGCCCAAAGACCCCACGCTATAGGCTCTCAAGCCCAGCACCGACCAACGCCCTAGCCGCAAGTAGTGGCGGTAGTCGAATTCGAGGTGCGAAAAAGAGCGCGTGGCCGACCCAAGGTTGAGCGTGCGCCCCACCGAGAGGAAGTAGCGCTTACCAGCGGTAGCACCCAAAAGACCGTAGGTAATGGAGTCGTGGACGTATGCGGTCTTGAACAGATGAGTACTGGTAGCAGTAGAATCTGGCTCGTAGAAAGGACTGACTTGTTCTTCTTGCTCGCCGACATACGTATAGCTCAGGTCGAGGCGGCGGTACAGGTCGAGTGGATAGCTGGCATTGGCCAACGCTCCGCGCTGCTGGAGACGGCTAATGCCCCGAGCCGGGGCGCGGCCTGGGACGAGGAAATTGCGATTGTTGATGAAGTACTGGTTCCAATTGAAAATAGATACGTGGTACGTGGGCCGCTTGCCGTAGTAGCTATAGCTAGCGGCAAAGTTGAAGTCATTGCTGATGTCCTGCGCAGCTACGTAATCCGTGGCCAAAACCAACGAGTGATTGCCCAAAAGATCGCTCATGCTTAGCTGGGCAATCGACGATAAGAACCCATCGAAATAGCCCATCTGCACGGAAATGCCGTCGAATTCGAGCTTGGGGGTATAGCGGCGACGGCGCAGTTCCAATTCGTCGTCGCCGTCGTCGGCGAGAAGCTGGACGGTGGCCTGCGGCTCTTGGGATTCGGTGGGCGACAACGGGCCGCTGGCCCCGGCTAGCAGCACGGCGTCGTCTGGGAGATCTGGGTCCTTCGGGGTCGAGATCTCCCCTAGGCTTGGGGTCCCCCCTTGGTCAGAGAGCACAGCGTCGCCCTCTACCGCGGGCCGCACCGAGGGCATCTCTATGGCTATGGCCTCGGTGGCTGGTGGTTCTGCTTCAGTTGGCGGCTCTGCTTCGACTGGTGGTGCTACTTGGGCTTGCGGCGCTACTTCGGCCACACGGGCTAGTAGCTGGGCGTCTTTGCGCTTGACCTCGGGCCATTCGGGCATGGCCATCCGGTAGAGGTGGTTGCGGCCCTTGAAATAGGTGTTGAACACGATCTGCCGCCCGTCAGGCGAAAGGGCCGGGTTCATAATGCCGCTGAGGCTGCGGGTTAGGCGAAACTCGCGGCCTTCGTCGAGGTGATAGACGAAGAGGTCGTTGATTTTGTCGCGGGTGGAAACGAAGAGCAGCTTGTTGCCTTCGGGCAGCCACTGAGGCCACAAATCGTCGGTGGAGCTGGAGATAGCCGCGTGCGCTGTGCCCTCGGCTAGATCGTAAATTTTGATGTCGAACTGGTTGCGGTACTTGCTGCTAAAGGCGATGCGCTGGCCGTCGGGCGACCAGTTCGGATAATCTTCCCGCTCGGGCGTGCCCGTGAGCTGACGCCGCTCGCCGGTCTGTACATCAATGATGTAGAGATCGCTCTGGCCCTGCCCCGTGCCGATAAAGGCGAGGTGGCGGCTGTCGGGCGACCAGGTTAGGCTCTCGACGAGATCCAGATCGGGCATGGTCAGGGTCTGCACCAGCTTCTTGTCGTAGAGGTTCCACAGCAGGATGCGGTCGCGGGGACCTTCTTTGGCGACGAAGGCGATGGTCTGGCCATCTTGCGCCCAAGCCACAGTGCCGCTGCCGATGCTGAGGTGATCGTAGGCGGCGGTGCGCATGCTCCCGGTGACGCGCTCGACGAGCGAGGCATCGCGCAGGCGGATGATGTCCACGTGCTGTTCGATTCCGTCTGAGGAATGGACGGCGAGCATGTCGCCGCTGAGCGACCAGCAGGGGCTAGAGAAGCTGTGAATATTCTCGTCGTCGCCTATTTCCTCGGCGAATTCAGAGGTGTAGTCGCGCGTCTGTAAGAGGGGCCAATAGGCTTTGCGCATCTGGGCCGACCAGCGCTCGTCGAGGGTTTTCAAGTCCATGCCGATCAGGCGATCCATGAGCTTGTCGGTATCGTGCTGGCTGTCCCACAGGCGGAGGATGCGGCTGATTTTTTCCGGGCCGTAGTGCTCGGCAATGTATTCCATGAGCGCGTGGCTCTGCTTGTAGGCGAGGAATACGTTGCCTTGGCCCCAAGCCGCATTCATGGTTTCGAGGGGGATGAGGCCGTCGGTGAGCACGGCGTCGCGGAGGACCATTTCATCGATGGTGTTGCGGCCCGGGGTGGTGTATTCGGCCATGCCCTCCATCAGCCAAGTGGGTGGCTGGACAATCGGGCTGGTGATGCGGCGAATGGGGCCTTTGTGAACGATGTCGTACTGGAAGATATGAGCCAACTCGTGGACGAGGACATTGCGGAACTCGTCGAGATCGCCGGCAAAGGGGACCACCATGCGGAAGCGCAGCGGCTCGGCAAAGCCAGCGACGCCAGGCGGCAGAAAGTCGGGGAAGATATTGGTCTGCTGGAACTGGTAGTGCGACTGATAGATGACGACCGGCGGCCGGTGCGAAAGCTCGTGGTGCAAAATTTGGCTGATGTGATCATAGCCCTCTTCGAGATACTCGATCGCCTGCACGGCCAGATTCTGGAATTCAGGCTCGAAGTGAAGCTCTATGTGTTCGCTTTCGAGGATTTCCCACTGGAAGTCTCGGTAGCGGACCTTGTTTTTCCCGAACCCTTGCTGCAATTGCAAGGTGAGAATGTCTTGGGCACCGAGGTCTGCGACGCCCCAAACGAGCAGGGCGACGCAGGCGAGGCTGCGGAATCTCGTTATAGCCTGCACGTTCACTCTCCCGTGGATGTGGGTGAATAGTCCGGGCGTCTGGTCCGCGACCGCGAACCATCGTCCGCCCTGAATATATCAAGTGAGTCTGTAGAGTCGAGGCCGACTTGCTGGTATTGTTGCAGGTGGCGCAAATTGGCGGCATAGGCTTCGCGGGTGGGGTTGAGGGCCCGCGCCCGGTCGTAGAATTGGGCGGCTTTGTCGGTCATGCCAAGCCGCTCGTAGATGACCCCTAAGTTGTTGTGCAAGCTGGCCGACGAGCTGTCTTGCGCTAGGGCGCGTTCCATGTGCGATTGGGCCTCGTTCCACATGGCATTTTCAATGCACCAGAGCGCGTATTTGTTGACCTGCTCGATGTTTTGCAACTGCTGGCGCGAGCGCTTGGGGCGATCTATGACAACTAGCACCGGCGCGGGTTGGACGGTAGCTGCGCTCGTAGCTGTGGTGTCGGCGGCTGGGGCGTACTCGTAGCCGATGGATTCTCCCGCCGCTGGCCGGCGCACCAGTTCCAGACAGCCGTGCAGACACAGCGCCCCCAAGCCAAAGGCCAGGAGGCGTAAGGAATTTTTCACAGAGTAATTCACGCGCGATTTTTTCTAGGCGCACGGCCATTACACGCCTTGCGCCATTG
Organism: Candidatus Latescibacterota bacterium; assembly: GCA_022825835.1. Classification (GTDB taxonomy): domain Bacteria; phylum Latescibacterota; class UBA2968; order UBA8231; family UBA8231. The sequence continues at coordinate 60,654 of JAJDVZ010000153.1, read as the reverse complement.
TTGTAAGTTAGGAATATAACAAACAGAAGCACTTTGAACTATTTTTCGCACTTCTGCCTCCGCGATCCATCTGTTCCCTGCTGACGACGAGCTAGTTCGATGTCCCATAAATAGGTAAAAAGGCGTGTTGTGGCAGGGCTTGGTTATAAGTTATAGACATCAAAAAGGGACGATTCATTCCTTAAAAAGGGACGATTCATTCCTTTTACCGCATAAAATGGCAGAGCTTTAGTATAGACAGCGCAAGAGGGCGACTCGTTCCTTTTATCGCTGTCCACTGGCGGACCACTACAAGCTGCGCGGACTGGTAGCACTCCATTTGCTGATTGACCATACTTAACGCGGGCAATGCGGACGGCTACATAGCGCATAAAACCACTTTAGTGAGGGTAGGTCTATGCTGAATCGGGTCCTTAACATTGCGGCGATCTTGGCGTTCGCGTGGGCGTATCCGAGCGGTGCCCGGCCGGTCCACGAGACAGTCGGCTGGCGTCCGACCGCGGTGCCGCTGCTGAATTTCAGCTCGGACGACGGCACTGGATACGGGCTGCGGGCCAATTTTTTCGAATACGACGGCCGGAGCGTACCCTATCGCCGCAAATACAGCGCGCAAGTATTTATCACAACCAAGGGCAAATGGGTACACCGCGTGCTCGTCGATACGCCCGAATTCCGGCCCGGCCAGCGGCTCGAGGTCGAACTGGTTTACGAGAAGGAGGATTTCGCCAATTACTACGGCGGCCTCAGCGACGAGGATATCGCCGGGTATTCGCGGGATCAGAAGACGTTCCGGCAAGCCTTCCCGGAGTTCAAGGTCAAGTGGATCCGCACCCTGCGCTTCCCCTGGCGCCTGCGCATCGGGGGGCGTTTGAGCCACAACGATATCGAGCCGAACGCCGCCGATGGCATTCTCTTCGCGCTCGACCCCCTCGGCGCGGACGGGGGCGCGTTTGCCCAATTCATCGCCTCGCTGCGCTACGACACGCGCGACAACTATAACAACGCGACCTCGGGCGTGCTGGAGGAGTTGCTGGTGGACTTCGGAGTTGGCGGCGGTGGAGATTATCGGGGGGCGACGCTCGGTTTCGACCACCGACACTTCCATGCCTTGGGGTACGGGCTGGTGGCCGCCAACCGCCTGCGCGTCAACTGGACCATCGGGGATCTACCCTTCTACGAGGAACTGGACATGGGGGGCAGCGGCACGGTGCGCGGCTTGGCTAGCGCTAGAGACCGGGGTGAGGCGCGGATCGTGTTCAACGGCGAGTTGCGCTGGCGCGGCTTGCCGGTATGGCGTCAGCAGCACCTGTATCTGGGGCTGGTGGCCTTTGGCGACATCGGGCAGATATTCGCCCGCGACGCGCTGCCGACGAGCGGAGGGTGGCGCGGCGGTAGCGGCTTGGGGTTGCGTTGCCACTGGCAGAGTACGATCGTGCGGGCCGACTACGGCACCTCGGGTGGCCGCAGGGCAATCTACATCACCTTTTCACAGGTTTTCTGAGGCATGGAACTATTTTCGGTGCGCCATCTGTTCTGGATTGGGGTGGCCGCGCTCTTCGCGGCGGGCTGCGCCAATATGAGGCGATGGCCGTCGGATGGGCGAGCTCATGCGGCCTTTCGGGTCGCGCTGTTCACCTTGGTGCTAGTCAACGAACTCGGCTGGTTCGCCTATCGGCGCTTCGTTGTTGGCATCCCCATCGCCGATAACCTGCCTCTGCATCTGTGCGATCTGTCGGTATTCATCCTGTTCGCCGGGCTGGCGACCGGCGGGAGGTTGTGGTCCGAGCTGGCGTATTACGCGGGAGTGGTCGGTGCTTTGCTGGCGGTGTGTTTCCCGGCGATCTCGGAGACCGGGTCGATCCGCCCCATCGCCGAGATTCGCTATTTCCTGACCCATATTGCCTTAGTCGGCGCGGGGTTCTATTTCACCTTTGGGTGCCGCTATCGCCCGCCGGCGCGGGCGATCCTGCGCAGTTATATCGCCGTCCACCTCTACGCCTTGATCATTACCCCGCTCAACCTGTATCTCGGCACTAATTATTTTTTTACGCTCTCGGCACCCAAACAGCTCGCCTTTATCCACGCCTACCCGCACTGGCTCTTCCTAGTGGCCGTCTCCGCCATCTTTCTCACTGTTTTCGCTCTGATGCACCTGCCCTTTGCGTGGCCGCGGCGGTCTGCTTGCTAATCGTCGCGGCGATTGAGGCGTCTGTAGCAGGCCGTGGCGCCGAGGAGCAAGTAAAAAGGCGCGTATTGCGCCCACAAAACCCACGGCTTTTCGCTCCACACGCCTTCGCTGCCATAGCCGATCTGCACCTCGTAAGCGAGGAAGATCAAGCCGCTGAGGAGCATCCAAGCGGGGCTGAAAAAAAAGGCGAGGAACGGGAGGACCCAAAGCAAGTACCAGGGATGCATGGTCGGCGAGAGCAAAACGTAAGCGCCGAGGGTTGCGAAGGCGGCTCGGTAGGGGTCGCAGTAGCGGAGTTGGACGCCGAGGGCTATTAGTGCGAAAAGGGCGGTACAGAGCCAGCGAGCGTGTAGAGGTTCCAAGGCAAAGCGAAAGAGCGAGTAGGCCGCCGCGTTGAAGTGCCAGTGTTGCACGTAGGTCACAAGGCCCGTCGCGAGTTTTTCTCCAGCGTCGGCAAAGGGCCAAAAGGCCAATAGCCCTAGCGTTGGAAACAGGAGTAGGGCACTTCGCTTGCGGAAGTTGAACCAACCGGCGCGAGGGCGACGCCAAAAAGTGGGCAACAGCGCGAGGGGCACTAGTTTGACGAGAAAGGCCCCGGCGAGGCCGCAGACGGCTGCGGCCCAACGCTGGCTGTGGAGTGCATACAGGGCCGTAAAGAGGAGCAGGACGCCTAGCGCGTCGATGTGGCCGCTGCCAGCGACCTCGACTAGGGGCAGGGGATTCCAAGCGTAGAGCACGACGCGGCGCGGGTCTTGGCCGCGCTGGACGAGGCTGTGTGCCAACAGTAGACAGAGACCCCAATCGCAGAGCAGCAGGGCCAATTTGAACGCGGCTGGCGTCGCGCTGAGCGCGCAAATCGCGCGAAAGAAAAGCTGCGCCAGCGGCGGGTAGATCGTGGGAATGTCAGCGTGGTTGACGCTGTGGTAGAGCGCGTCGCGCAGGTGCGCCACCTCGGGTGCCGAGGGCGCGTATAGATACGGATTGATGCCGGCTAGCTGGACGCGGCCATCCCAGACGTAGCGAAAAATATCGTCCGAGAGCGTCGCCGGGCTCCACCACAGCGTCAGGCGGAAGACGAGGGCGGCTCCGAGGATTAGGTAGGGCCGTCCGGGGAGCGCACCTCGCCGCAGGACGAGATAGGCCGCGAATACATAGCAGAGAAAAGCGGGAAAGACGCCGGCCCACATCTGTGGTATTTGGCGCTGGAGATCGCCGAGGGAGACTAGATAGCAGCAGCAGGCCTCTAGAGCGCAGGCCAAGAAAAGCAGGTGGAATTGCACCTTAGAGGGCATCTGAACATTCCGAGTGCGCCCAAGCAACCTGTGCTCGCCCTTGTCTCATCTGCGTTCATCTGCGGATTCAAATAGCTGCTTAGCGCTCGACTCGCCGAGCGCCGGCATAGCGGTGGTGAAAATAAGGGTGATTGAGCGAGGTAATGATCGCGCCGGTGCTCTGGCCGACATGGGCAAAGCGTCCCTTGCCGAGGTAGATTCCCATATGTGAGGGGTTGCGCCTAACATCCTCGATGTTAAAGAAGATCAAATCGCCTGCTCTGAGCTGTTGCCGCTGGATGATGACGCGGCCGACCCCGTACATCTGCCTGACAGTGCGGGGCAGTTCTATCCCGTACGTCTCGCGGAAAACGGCGCGGACGAAGGCCGAGCAGTCCATGCCAGCGCGAGTGGTGCCGCCCCACCGGTAGGGTACGCCGAGATACCGATCGACGACGCGAGCAAGGCGGTCCGGACTGGCGCGGCGGCGTTCCTTGAGTTCGCGCACCACGCTCTTGCTGTCCGAATCCTTGGAGTCGGTCGTGTAACGCGGGGCCGAGCGGATTGAGCAGCTACAGGTGGCCAGCAGGCATAAGAGAATAAAGAGGTGCAACATTGGTGCCCCGTTATCGCGGGTAGGAGAAAAATCCCCGACCCGTCTTGCGGCCCAACGCGCCCTGCGCGACCATCTCGCGCAGCAGGGGACAGGGGCGATATTTGGCGCTGTCCAGACGCTGGGCGAACGATTCGAGGATATCCAAGGTCACGTCGAGTCCAACGTAGTCGGCTAAGGCCAGCGGCCCGATGGGATGGCTCGCCCCCAGCACCATCACCCGGTCGATGTCTTCGGCGCTGGCCACGCCTTCGGCAAGGGCGTAGATGGCCTCATTGATCATGGGAAAGAGGATGCGGTTGACCGCAAAACCGGGGCTGTTGGCGACCGCGACGGGCGTCTTGCCTAGGTCTTGGGCCAAGGCCATGACCGCGGCAAAGGTCTCGTCCGAAGTCGCGGTTGTGCGCACTATTTCAACTAGAGGCATGGCTGGAGGTGGGTTGAAGAAGTGCATGCCAATTACCTTGTCCGGCCGACCGGACGCGGCGGCGAGCGCGTCAATGTCCAAGCCGGAGGTGTTGCTGGCGAGGATGGCCTCTGGCTTGGCAAATTGTCCGAGTTGGGCGAATATCGCGAGCTTGAGGTCTAGGCGTTCGGGCACGGCTTCGACGACCATGTCGGCGGTGTCGATGTCGGCAAGTTGGTCGATCCCCCGCAGCGCGGCGATGGCCGCTTCGCTGGCGGCCGGTTCTAATCGACCTTTGGCGGCTTGTTGGCGCAGGCGTGCGGCGATGGAGGTCAATCCCTGTTCGCAGGCGCTGGGATCCGCGTCGTAGAGCAGGACTTCCCGGCCGGTTTGAGCCAAAACTTGGGCAATGCCGCTCCCCATAGTGCCGGCCCCGATGACGGCAATGCGTTTGAGATTCATATCGTCGCCTAGAGGAGGGGTTTAATCGGACGTACCATGTTATTCCATAATCGCAAGAGTAGGGGCGGTTCGCGAACCGCCCCTACTAATATATTGCGGGAGCCAAGAGATCGCCTAGATTGATTGCCTCACCGCTAGTAAGAAAATAGAAGCAGAGGAGAATTAATGGCAGCAGATCATGGGAAACTGAGGAGCGCCGACTGGTTTGGACGAGAGGACAAAGGCGGCTTCATTCACCGTAGTTGGATGAAGCGCGGCTTGCCCGAGCACGAATTCGACGGCCGCCCGGTCATCGGCATCTGCAACACGTGGTCCGAACTGACGCCGTGCAATATCCACTTCCGCGACTTGGCCGAAGCCGTCAAGCGCGGCGTGTACGAAGCCGGGGGGTTGCCTGTGGAATTCCCAGTCACCTCGCTGGGCGAGCCTATCATGCGCCCTACTACCATGCTCTTCCGCAACTTGGCGAGCATGGACGTGGAAGAGTGCATTCGCGCCAACCCGGTTGACGGCGTGGTGCTCCTGACCGGATGCGACAAGACCACGCCAGCGTGCTTGATGGGCGCGGCCAGTGTCGATCTGCCGACGATTGTCGTGCCCGGTGGCCCCATGCTCAACGGCAAGTACCGCGGCAGCGATATTGGTTCGGGAACGGACGTGTGGAAATTCAGCGAGGATTTTCGCGCTGGGAAGATGACGCGCGAGGAGTTTGGGCTGGCCGAGGACGGCATGACGCGCTCGGATGGGCACTGCATGACGATGGGTACGGCATCGACGATGGCCTGTATGGTCGAGGCGCTCGGCATGACTCTGCCCGGCGGCGCGGCGGTCCCGGCCCCGGACTCGCGGCGCAAGGTGCTGGCGCATCTGGCCGGGTCGCGCATCGTCGAGATGGTGGGCGAAGACCTCAAGATGTCCCATATCCTCGGGCGGGCGGCCTTTGAGAATGCCATCAAGGTAAATGCGGCCATTGGCGGTTCGACCAACTGCGTCGTCCACTTGCTGGCCCTCGCTGGGCGCGTCGGCGTTGAATTGTCTGTAGATGATTTCGACCGCCTCGGCAGCGAGTTGCCGCTATTGGTCAATTTGATGCCCGCGGGCAAGTATCTGATGGAGGATTTCTATTACGCTGGTGGCTTGCCGGTGGTGATACAGGAGCTGAAGGACGAATTGCATCTGGACGCTTTGACGGCGACGGGCAAGTCGCTCGGCGAGAATGTCGCCGGGGCGGTCTGCTACAATCGCGACGTGATTGTGCCGTTAAGCGCGCCGCTGATCGAGGCCGCGGGCTTAGCCGTGCTGCGGGGCAATGTTTGCGAGGACGGGGCGATCATCAAGCCGTCGGCTGCCTCGCCCGAGTTGATGCAGCATCGGGGTCGAGCGGTAGTGTTCGAGACGATTGAGGACTATCACGAACGGATCGACAGTCCGGATTTGGACGTGGATGAGTCGAGCGTCTTGGTACTGCAAAACGTCGGGCCGGTTGGCTATCCAGGCATGGCCGAGGTCGGCAATATGGGATTGCCGAAAAAGCTGCTGGAAAAGGGCGTGCGGGACATGGTGCGCATTTCCGATGGCCGCATGAGCGGTACGGCTTATGGCACCGTGATCCTGCATGTGGCCCCCGAAGCGGCCATTGGCGGCACGCTGGCGCTGGTGCGCGACGGCGATATGATCGAACTCGACGTGGCGGGCCGGCGGCTGCACCTAGACGTGTCGGACGAGGAACTGGCGCGTCGCCGAGCGGCTTGGCAGCCTCCTGTGCCGCACGATACCCGGGGCTACGTCAGCCTCTATATCGACCACGTGATGCAGGCCGACAAAGGAGTTGACTTCGACTTCTTGGTCGGCAAGTCGAGTGCCGTTGTAACGCGCGAGGCCCACTAACGAAAGGACTAGACAGTGAAAATTGCCAAGATCGAACAGTTTTTCCCGCGCCAGCGCATGCGCTTGGTCAAAATTACTACGGACAACGGGATAGTTGGCTGGGGCGAGACGACCCTAGAGGGGAAGCCCAAGAGCACTTGGGCGGCGGTGGAAGAGTTGGCCGAGTACTTCGTCGGCAAGGACCCGCTCCGCATTGAGCACCACTGGCAGCACGTCTATCGCTCGGCCTTTTTTCGCGGCGGCAATGTGCTGATGAGCGCGCTGTCGGGCATTGATCAGGCGCTGTGGGACATCGCTGGCAAGCACTACAATGTCCCCGCCTATATGCTCTTGGGCGGTGCGGTGCGCGACCGGATTCGCGTGTACGCGCACTGGGGCATCCACGGCCAGACCGACGCGGCGCTGGCCGCGGCGCGGGCGCGGCTCGACATGCTGTTGGCCAAAGGCTATACGGCCTTTAAGACGGGGCCGGGTGGCACGTGGCGCGCTCACGAGCCCCCGGCGCGGATCGACGCCTTTGTCAAAGACGCCTATACCATGCGCGAGTGGGTCGGCGACGAGGTCGAGTTGTGCTTCGACTTTCACGGCAAGATGACGCCGGGGCTGGCGATTGAGGTGTGTGGCCAGCTCGCGGGAATGCGGCCAATGTTCGTGGAAGAGCCGATTCCGCAGGAGAATGTCGATGCACTGAAGGAGGTTTCCGACCACGTGCCGTTTCCCATTGCCACGGGCGAGCGCTTGCTGTCGCGCTGGGAGTTCCGGGAGATTTTTGAAAAGCAGGCCGTGTCCTACATCCAACCCGACGGCTCGCACGCGGGTGGGATCACCGAGCTAAAAAAAATCGCCAATATGGCCGAAGTCTATTACATCCACATCATGCCGCATTGCGCCATCGGCCCGGTGGCCTTTTCGTCCTGTATGCAGGTCGATGCGGTAGTGCCCAATTTCCTTGTGCAGGAACAGGTTGATGTGGGGTTGGGCGAGGGGCTGCTCGTTGAGCCTTGGCAGGTGGTCGATGGCCACGTCGAACTGCCGACCAAGCCGGGGTTGGGGTTTGATTTGATCGAGTCCGAGGTGGAAAAGACGATGGAATACTCAGAGGAATTGGGCGGCGAACTCTACTACGAAAACGACGGCAGCGTCGCGGATTGGTAGCGTTGTTGTGGGCCGCCGTGCGTTTGAGAAGCTGGTGAAAGTTTTTGATTTTTTAACTTGATTTTTTGTTTTGATGCGACATTATTCTTATGCGTCGCCGTGAAGCGCGGAGCGTTTGGCTCCGCTGGTAAAGGACGAATTGGCCATGGTGGGAAACCCAATCTCAGAGAAGATACTGCCGCCGGAAGCGCAGCTTTTGGCGGTGGCTGGGTTCTGTTGCTCGCGTAGAGATGTCGCTGGTAAATTGACATAAGTCGTTATAAAACAATGATTTATACCCCCCCCTCAAAATTCATCTAGAGCATTAAGCTCTAAATCCCGTATTTCTCACCAAGAGCCGGATGATCGCTGGAATGACGTTCCGCGATTTATTCGGTGTTGGGCTGGCCGCTGTCTGTGCGGCTCTGCCCTAGTTTCGCGTCGTAGGTCTGGCCTTTGCCACGAGGCATTGGTCTGTACGCCAGAGTGCGCTCTGGAATCATTCCCCTCTCACCTTCGACGCTCATTTCGGCCAACCGCTGGCTCCGTAGCCTCCGCAATAAGCCATCACTCTTAACTCAAGGAGTTTTCTCGTGAACCTATTCGCCTTCGTTTTTGTATTGGCTTTCTTGGCCTGTTCAGATCAAGAAAGCAATCCAATAACCAGCTCAGAAACAGAAGTTAGTGCTAAGTCCCAAGCCGAGTCATCTACCATGGCTAGTCAGGATCTAGTATGCTTTGATCCTGACGTTATCAACTCCATCATTAATATCCTTTCTAGTCCTCCTAGCAGGTCTAGCGCGGATGGGGATGACTCCAGCAGCGGAGATACATCGTCTGGCAATGTCAGCTCTGAATATGAACAGTTGACTTTTGATGGAAATTCCCTTCAACCGGCTTGGTCTCCAGATGGACAGGAGATTGTCTTTACAAAAGATGACGGTACGTACGTAGATGTTTACGTAATGGACTCGGAAGGCAACGTCTTACGCCAGTTGACCACGGATGGGAATTCATCAGATCCATCTTGGCGATCAGATGGAGAACGAATCTATTATGTTTCCGATGGCGATATTTACTCAGTTCACCTCGACGGCGCAGACAAAAAACGCATAGTGTCTGATGGTAGAAATCCCTCTATGCGTCATAGAGACTTTACTGAGGGGGTTTTACGCTATTCTTACTACTATATGGCTTTTTCGTATGACGGGAAGATTTTTCTCAGACGGGACTACAGTTTTGGGATAGGTAGCACTGACTGGTACGAGCTCACGCTCGAAGACGACGGCAAATATGATTACCAACCTGAGTTAGATCCAACCTCGTCGTTTTATGAGTCTTCAGGAGAACATTTTTATGACATAGTATTTACTCGTCGTAGTATTATCACCGATGGAGACGACACCTGGAACATTCATGTAGTGGATCAGGATGGCTATGAGCAACAGTTGACCTTCGATGGTAATTCTTGGGCCCCTGCCTGGAGTCCAACGGGTCGCTACATTGCCTTCGCGTCAGATACTGATACTGGTTGGGACATTTACGTAATCGAGTCCGATGGCCGAAACAGGCGTCAACTGACCTTTGACGGAAATGCCTATCAACCCTCTTGGCATCCAAATGAGCGGCGGATCGCCTTTACGTCCCAAAGAAACATTTACACAGTACAGTTTACTCCCGATGAACGCTAGGGGAGGCTTTCTGATGCGCTTTTTCTATCCTTTCTTACTCGCCATCGTCGTTTTCATGCTGTTCCTAAGTGCCTGCATCGACAATACCGTTAAAACCGACGAAATCTGGACTTATGATTGTCAGCTTAAGAACGAAGACACCGGCGAGAGAGTCTGTTCAAGAACTTATTATCTGCCAGCCGGTTCTGATCCAGAAAAAGCCATGGAGAGGTATCTCCAGCGGATAGAGGATGACTGCTGCCCCACAGGCTGTGGGTTCTCTTTTAGAGCGACTTGTAACTCAAGTGGAGGTGCTGTCCGATGAGGAAGAGGAAATGGAAGACACTTATCTGGACCATTTTGATGGTGAGTGGGCTATTGGACGAGGCTGTCAGTCAAGAAGAGGTCGTTGTCCAGAGAGTGCAGACCCTGTTGGTCGGCGACATTATTCGGGACTGCCCAAACTGCCCGGAACTTGTCGTTGTGCCCTCTGGTACCTTCTTGATGGGGAATGAAAAAAGTTGGGAAGAGTCTCCGGCTCATATGGTTACGATCCCGCAGCCGCTTGCGGTCGGCCGGTACGAAGTGACGTTTGCCGAGTGGAGCGCTTGCGTGGCGGAAGGAGGCTGTCAAGGCCATCGGCCTAAAGACGGAGGCTTCGGTCGCGGCAATCGTCCAGTGATAAATGTGAGCTGGAGCGATGGACAGAACTACGTCCACTGGCTCAGTCAAAAGACCGGTAAGCCCTATCGGCTATTGAGCGAAGCCGAGTGGGAATACGCGGCCCGAAGTGGAACGCAAACACCTTATTTTTGGGGCAACAGCGAGAAACGCGAGGTCGTCTGTACTTACGCAAACGTTCTGCCTTGTTCTAAGGTGGTGCCGGGACAAAGGGCGGTCGTCGTGAAACGAAAGACCGAAAGTGCTGCTGGAACTGATAGACAAACCAAAAAGACAGAAAGCCAAGTCCAAGGGATAGGAACGACACCAAGAAAAGGTCCTAAGCCGGTAGGGTCGTTTCGTCCGAATGCATTTGGTCTATTCGACATGATCGGAAATGTCGAGGAGTGGACCGCGGACTGCTGGAACCGCAACTACGATGGTGCGCCAACCGACGGTCGCGCTTGGCAGCAAGGCGATTGCCAGATGCACGTCATTCGCGGCGGTTCATGGAAAGACGACTCGAAGGGCGTTCTGAAGGACTTTACTTCCACTACCCGTGAGCAAGTATGGGACAATATTAGCTGGAGGGAAAACTACATTGGATTTCGGGTCGTCCGGTCGCTGTCCGCTGCGCCGAATCCTTCTTGGCCTAGGTAGGCGAAGGTAGGAACAAATTTATGAACGCATCGCTCGCCGTTGTCGTTGGGCTGATGGTATCGTCCCCAGTGGTTGCCGAGTCACTTGTGGAAGGATGGGTGCGCCAATCTTCGGGAGAACCAGTCGAAGCCGCCCAAATCTGGGTGTTCGACTGGACGGATTTGCAGCGCGGTGCCGTGGCACAGGCGACCACCGATGCGACGGGATATTTCGCGTTGCCCCTAGCATTGCTGGGTAGTTCGGTGCTGCCGCAGGCGTGGACGCTGGGTCAGAATTATCCCAATCCGTTCAATCCTTCGACGATCATTCCCTATCAACTGGCCGCTGCGGCCCCGGTGCGGCTGGAGGTGTTCAACCTGCTCGGGCAGCGCATTGCGATGTTGGTGGATGGGGAACGGCCGGCCGGCTTTCACACGGCGACGTGGCACGCGACCGATGCGGCAGGCCGTGCGGTAGGAGCGGGCGTGTATATCTACCGGATGACGGTGTCGGCGGAGCGTCAGACGGGTCGGATGGTGCTGCTTGACGGGCAGGCGGGTGTCTCGGCTGGCGGGACGGCTTCTGTTTGGTCGGGTGCGTCCGGTGGCAGCAGGTCGGATGGCGAGCAAGTGTATGGGTTGATCGTGTCGGGTGAGGGGTTGGCTCCTTATGTGGATTCGTCGTTTCGGGTTGAAGCGGGTATGGCCCCGGTGGAGTTAGTGGTGCAGGCGGGACAGCATTTGGCAGGCAAAGCCACGGACGACGATTGTGCCTTTTGCGACCTGTTTGACGTACTCAACGACGACGACGAGGGCCCCAGTCCCAGCGGGAAGGCTCAGACGACCCTCGAAGTGCCTGCTGTGCCGACCAACCTGCGCTTTGAGGCGGTGACCGATTCGTCCTGCCGGGTGCGCTGGGATGCGGCTGAGGGGGCCACCGACTATGATGTCAACTACAAGCGGGCCGTCGGCGGAAAGTGGACCAATGAGCCACATAAAGGCGTGAGGCTCTACAACACGATTTACGATCTGGAGCCGAATACAGAGTATCGTTGGGCGGCCAGAGCCGAGAATAGCGATGGAACATCTGAATGGGTCTTCGGGCCGAATTTTACGACCGTGGGAGCCGACGGGCAGGTGACTATCCCCGACGCCAACCTGCGGGCGGCGATTGCGGAGGCGCTGGGCAAGGCGAGGGGTGCGACGATTACCGTGGCTGAAATGAAGACGTTGGCCGGCTTGGATGCGGACTACTCGGGCATCCGAGATTTGACCGGGCTGGAGTTCGCTACCAACCTGACCGAGCTGTCTCTTTTCGGCAACGATATTTCGGATATTTCGGCGTTGCGGGGCTTGACCCACCTGACCGAGCTGTCTCTTGGCCTTAACGATATTTCGGATATTTCGGCGTTGCGGGGCTTGACCAAGCTGACCGACCTGTGGCTTAGCAACAACGATATTTCGGATATTTCGGCGCTTTCGGGCTTGACCAACCTGACCGACCTGTCTCTTGGCCTTAACGATATTTCGGATGTGTCGGCGTTGCGGGGCTTGACCAAGCTGAAATGGCTGTTTCTTGGCTTTAGCGATATTTCGGATATTTCGGCGCTTTCGGGCTTGCCCAACCTGACCTATCTGTGGCTTAGAAACAACGATATTTCGGATATTTCGGCGCTTTCGGGCTTGCCCAACCTGACCGAGCTGAATCTTAGGCAAAACCCCCTGAGCGCCTCCTCCATCAACGATCATATTCCCGCCCTTCGGCGCAGCGGCGCTACAGTGCGCTTTGACCCGCTGCTCCGCGAGAGCGACTTCGACATTGAACTCGTTTTCCTCGACGACCACTTCGATGAGGAAAACAAAAACGAGATCCAATATGCCGCCCGGCGCTGGATGTCGATTATTAGGGAAGACCTGCCGGACTTTACATTTACTGACGGCTGGTCGGGGTCGTGTGGCGATCGGTCGTATGCGATTCCGTCCGGGGAGCGGATAGACGACCTGCGGATCTATGTAGTCAGCTTCAACGGCGATGACGCCGGCGCACCCGCCGGGTGGGCTGGCCCAGACGTGTTGCGCGAGACCTCCCATCTGTCCGTCGTAGGATGTATGGGGTTCAATTTGGTTTATAATGTTTCCCCCTCGACAGCCCTGCACGAGATAGGGCACGTGCTGGGGATCGGGACACAGCCTTGGAGCAAGAACGGCTTCGTTCGGGATTCCTCGAACGACCCGCATTTCAACGGCCCGCGGGCGATTGCCGCGTTTAACGACGCGGGCGGACGGAACTACACCGGCAAGAAGGTGCCGTTGGAGGAAAATGGGGGGCACTGGCGGGAATCCGTGCTCAGCGGCGAACTCATGGAGCCAAGTAGTGGTAGTGGTTGGGAGGGGGTGGTGAGCGCGATCACGATTCAGGCCCTCGCCGATGTCGGCTACGGCGTGGATGTCACTCAAGCCGACCCTTATACCCTGCCCAGTGCCGCCGCCAAGGTCGTCGCAACCGGCTCGACGCCTGACGACCACTTGCCGGGACGTCTGGCACCGCAGTGGACGTGCGGCGTCGACACAGAGCACAAGCCGATCCACATGGTTGACCCGCAGGGCCGCATCGTCCGCACCCTGCACAGGTGAAGCCGTGTTGCCGTGCGCCGTCGTGCGTTTGAGAAGCTGGTGGAAAGTGTCTTCCAACGCCTGCCGGAGGAGTGCCGCCAAGTGCTGGACAACCTAGCCATCGTCGAGGACCTATAACAACAACCTAAGTACACGACACCTGACCTGAATGGGCGTTTTTTTAGTGTTGTCCTGGGATCGCGGGCCTCTGGCCCGCAGGCGGGCAGGATGCCCGCAATCCCAGGAGAAACCCTACTGTCGTGTACTTAGACAACAACTAAAAGCTGTGCAACATCAGTTCCTAATTCCAGAGGCCGCCGGATTCCAACCCCGGCGGCCTTTGTGTTGGCACGCTGCCTTGACATCCCGGTGCGTATCGCGGAACGTTGGTAGAGTATGGCCGATTTTGATATTGTTTCCAAGTATTTGATGCAGCACTATCCCGCCGATTTCGCCCGCTTTGCCCTCGGTCGCGACGACGTCGAAGGTGCCGAAGTGATTGATCCAGAGCAACTCACCGTTGAGGCGAGGCAGACCGACAGTTTGCTGCGGGTGTGGTCGGGCGGCGAAGAGGTCCTCGTCCACACCGAGTTTCAAACCACCGATAGTACGCAGCCGCCGATGGCGCGGCGGATGGTCGGCTATATCGGGCGAGCCGTTGAGCAATACGGCCTGCCGGTGGTTTCCAGCGTCATCTACCTGGGCCGGAGGCCGGCCGGCGCGATCCGGGCCATTATCTACAGGAGCGTCCCGGCCAGCGCATCTTGATAGAGTACCAAGTGATCCGGCTGAGCGAGTTGGACGGCCAGCGCATCCTCAAGTCGGGGCCTGTAGGACTGCTGTCGTTTGCACCGTTGATGCGGCCGATCGGGCGGCCAGCGGATTGGCTGCAGACTTGTGTGCGCGCGGTGCAGGCGCAGCCGCTGGATCGGGCGACGTGCAGTCAGGCCACACTTGTTGTGGCCTTCAAGCCGATTGTCTCGCCGGCATGTCGCTGCTGAGCGGGCTGGTATATGCGAGAGAAACCGTTTCTACCATTTTCTTCAAGGAGGGTCTCATGGACATGATCCGCGAATCACCCGTTGCCCAATACCTGACCCAACAAGGCATTGAGCAAGGCATTGAGCAAGGCATTGAGCAAGGGGGCCGAGAACGCGCCATTGAAGATCTGCTCGACGTGCTGGAGATTCGCTTTGCGCTCAGTGCGGCGGATCCGTTGGCCGCTCGCATACGGGGCATTGAGGATTTGCAGCGTCTCAAGCAGTTGCATCGGGCGGCGGTCCAGGTAGAAAGTCTGGAGGCATTCCAGTCCCTCCTAGACGCCGACGAGTAGGGCCGTCACATCAGTTATTCCGCGCAACCAGCCGTGCGCCGCCGTGCGTTTGAACAACTGGTAGAAAAGGCCCTCCTGCGCCTGCCAGAGGAGTTCCGCCAAGTGCTGGACAACCTCGCCATCGTCGTCGAGGACTGGCCGGACCCCGAACTGGTCGAGGAACTCACCGGCGATCCAGAAGAAGTGCTCTACGGGCTTTTCACGGGCACACCTCTGCCCGAGCGTCGCCTCGAAGACAGCGGCGACCTGCCGCCGGTAATCGCGCTCTATCAGGGGCCTTTGGAGGAAGACTTCCCCGATCAAGGCGAGTTGGCGCGGGAGGTGGAGACCACCTTGGTACACGAACTGGCGCACTTTATGGGCTTTGACGAAGACGCAGTTAAAGAATACGGATATGAATAGCATGGACTTGCAAAAGACCCTCGACGAGCGCGACTTAGACGCCTTGGCGACCCTGCTGCGCCAGCACCCGCATCTGGTGCACCACCGCGTTGAAGGCACGAACGGACAAAGCTATACCCCCTTGCAGTACGCCGACCGCATTGACGCTAGCTTGGACGCCATGCGCCTGTTGGTTGAATTCGGTGCCGAGTTGAGCGAATTGAACGAAGCGCTCTTTGGGTGCTGTGAAAATCACAATCTAGACCATATACAGCGCCTGCTAAAGTTAGGCGTTCACCCCGACGACGCGCACAACGAAGGCTGGGACTGCCGCGTCCTCTACGGGCTTTTGCAGACGTACCACCGCTCACCTCCCTCCCACCTGCACGCCTGCGTCGAAGCGCTCGTCGAAGCGGAGGCCACCTTTGAAGACGGGCCGACTATGGATATCCACCGAGGCCGCCTTGACCAACTGGAGCAGCGCCTCGATCGCTGTCCCGACTTGGTCGCGGTGCGCTTCTGGCTCGACTATGGCGACCATCTCACGCTGCGGGGTGCTACCCTCCTGCACGTGGCGGTCGAATATCACGAACTGGATGCCGTGAACCTGCTGCTGAGGCGCGGTGCTGATTTGGATGCTCGCGCCGAGATCGGCCGCAACGGCGTGGGCGGTCAGACGCCCCTCTTCCACGCCATTGGTGCCAACCAAGGAACGGGCTGGGAGACCTTCAAGTACCTGTTGGACAAAGGGGCAGACTTGACGGTTAGAGCGCGCATCCAGCGCAACCCGGCGGCTGACGACAAGGTGATGGACTGCGTTCACAAGGGACAGGACCACTTTTTCTCCGAGGTCGAAGAACTCACACCGTTGGGCTATGCCCTGCGCCACGAATCCGGCCCGGTTTGGCGGGCCACCCCACGCGAAGTGGCCCGGCTGCGGGCACTAAATGCTCCGGTGTAATCTCGCCGCCTTGGGCAGTTGCTCCCATCGGCGATATGGTTTAATTTTTTAGCCTCTTTCACTTAGGTGTAGAGGCCCTCTTTTTATTAGTTGAGAAGGCGAGAATCGCCCCTGTGTGGGGGCGTGGATTGAAACCCTACCCAAAAGGTCGCCCCCTGTGCGGGAGCGTGGATTGAAACAAACGTGAATGTACCTAACCACGACATACTGATCGTAGGCGGCGGTGGTGCGGGTCTGCGGGCGGCGATTGCCGCCGTCGAACTTGATCCGAACCTCAGCGTCGGCTTGGTGTCCAAAGTGTATCCCATGCGCAGCCACACGGTGTCAGCCGAGGGCGGTTCCGCAGCGGTGATACGCGACGATGACAGCTTCGACGGCCATGCCTTCGACACCATCAAGGGCAGCGACTTTCTCGCCGATCAAGACGTAGTCGAGGTCTTCGTCAAGGAGGCCCGCGACGAGCTGATTCAATTGGAGCATTGGGGCTGCCCTTGGAGCCGCGACGACGACGGCCGGATTAGCGTGCGCGCTTTCGGCGGCATGTCGGTCAAGCGCACCCTGTACGCGGCCGACAAGACCGGCTTCCACATGTTGCACGCCCTGTTCCAAACCTCGCTCAAATACGACCGCATCCATCGCTACGACGAGTGGTTTGGCACGCGGCTGCTGCTCGACGACAACGGCGCGGCCTGCGGCGTGGCCGCGATCAACGTGCGCTCCGGTGCCATGCAGGCGATTCCCGCCAAGGCCGTGATCATCTGCACGGGCGGCGGCGGGCGCATTTTTCCCTTTACGACCAACGCCGCCATCAAGACCGGCGACGGCATGTCCATGGCCTACCGAGCGGGCTGTCCACTCAAGGACATGGAATTTGTGCAGTACCATCCCACCGGGCTGCCGGGCACGGGCATCTTGATGACTGAGGCATCGCGCGGCGAGGGCGGCTATCTGATCAACAACAAGGGCGACCGCTACCTCAGCGAGTACCTGCCCGACAAGATGGAGTTAGGCCCGCGCGACATGGTTTCGCGGGCGTTCGTCCACGAGGAGCGCGCCGGGCGGGTCTTTTCCGGTCCGTACGGCACGTACGTTCATCTCGATTTGCGGCACCTAGGCGAACAAAAGATCGACGAGCGCATCCCCTTCGTGCGCGAGCTGACCAAAAACTACGTGGGAATCGATCCCGTGTACGAGCCAGTGCCCGTGCGCCCGGTGGTCCACTACATGATGGGCGGCATTCACACCGACATTACTACGGCGACGCCGATTCCGGGCTTGTACGCGGCTGGGGAAACGGCCTGTGTCACCATGAATGGAGCCAATCGCCTCGGCTCCAACTCGCTGTCCGAGCTTTTGGTCTTTGGCGTGCGGGCTGGCCAGTATGCCGCCGAGTACGCTGCGGAGGTCAATTCACCGTCGTACGATAGCTTGGAGAAGATGGCTGCCGACGAGTGGCAGCGGATTGAACAGGCGTTTTTCAAAAACGAAGGCAGCGAGCGAATCGCCGATATTCGCACGGATCTGCAGAAGACGATGGAGCAAGGGGCGGGCATTTACCGCGAACAGGAGAGCCTAGAGGCGACCTGTGCCGAGCTGCCCAAGCTCAAGGAACGCTACGCTCGCGTCCAGGTTGACGACAGCTCGTCGGTCTTCAACACCGAACTGACCGCCGCGTTGGAACTGGGCTCGCTGCTCGACGTGGCCGAGACGGTGGCCCATTCGGCACTGTTGCGCCGAGAGTCACGCGGCTCGCATTCGCGCATGGACTACGAGGAGCGCGACGACGAAAACTTCCTCTGCCACTCTTTGGCGTATCGCACCGATGGCGAGCCGCGCATTGAATACCAAGACGTCGTCATCACCCGCTGGCAGCCTCAAGAGCGCACCTACTGATTGAGAGGAGCTATGAGCGACAAGACTATTGGCATTCGGGTGACCCGCTTTCGACCCGAGCAGGAGGACGCACCCACCGAGCAGGTTTACGAGGTTCCCTATCAGGAGGACTGGGTCGTCCTCGACGCGCTCAACTACATCAAAGACCACATCGACGGCACTCTATCGTACCGTTGGTCGTGCCGCATGGGCGTGTGCGGTTCTTGCGGTATGATGGTCAACGGCGAGCCCAAGTTGACCTGCGCAGCCTTTCTCAAGGACTACTACCCAAGTGAGTTGGTGGTTCAGCCCCTTGCCCACTTCCCAATCGTCCGCGACTTGGTCGTCGATATAGACGATTTCATGGACAAGCTCAAGGCGGTCCAGCCGTGGATCATTCGCGAGGAAGAAAAGCCGGTCGCCGAAGGCGAGTACTTGCAGTCGCCCACAGAGCTAAAGGAGTTCAAGCAGTTTAGCCAGTGCATCAACTGCCTGCTGTGCTACGCGGCTTGTCCCGTCTATGGGCTAGAAGACGTCTTCGTCGGCCCAGCGGCTCTCGCGCTGTCCTACCGCTACAACCTCGACTCGCGCGACGAAGGCCATGCCCAGCGCACGGTCGTCGCCGCTAGCAGTGAGGGCATTTGGGAATGCACCTTTATCGGTGAGTGTTCGGTGGTTTGTCCCAAGGATGTGGATCCGGCCGCCGCCATCCAGCGCACCAAGCTCGAGACCACGACCAACTGGTTCAAATCCTTTCTCATGCCTTGGGGGAACAAATGAGCCAGTCGTACGAAACCTACAAGCCAAAGCTGTCGCCGACTTGGTGGCTAAAGAGCCGCAACTACTTCCTGTTTATGATGCGCGAATTGAGCAGCGTCTTCGTCGCCGCCTTCGTCATCCTTTTTCTCTACCAGCTCTTTGCGCTGGCCGAGGGAGAGGAAGCGTATGCGGCTTGCCGCTCCGCACTGACGACGCCGGGGTTTGTGGTCTTTTACGCGGTGGCGTTTGTCTTTGCGCTCTACCACACGATCACTTGGCTGGGGGTAATGGGCCGAGTCCAGGTCGTGCGGATGGGCGCGTTTACCGTGCCGCCCAAGTTGGTAACGGCGGGTGCCTTCGTCGGGTTTTTCTTCGTATCGGCGGCCGTTGGCTGCATTTTACTGTACGTGCTAGAGCCATGAGCTACAAACAAGACAAAACCGAACCTTTCTGGTGGGGCTTGTTTTCCGCTGGCGGCGTGGTAGCCGCCATGCTGATCCCCGTGTTGATCTACTTCGTCGGGTTGGCCGAGCCGCTTGGCTCGGTCGGCGCGGAAGTGAGCGGATACGAGGCCATGAGCAAGTTGCTCAGCCACCCGCTGGTCAAAGTGGTCTTTTTCGTCGTAGCCGTCCTGCCTCTCTACCACGCGGCGCACCGCATCCGCTTCATGCTCCATGAATTTGGGCTGCGTAAATTGATCCTTCCCATTCACTACTTCTGCTACGGCGGTGCCATAGTCGGCACTGGGCTGGCGGCTTACATCCTCTTTTATCTGCTCTAAACGTCGGCCCCGATGGGTAAAATGAAACCGACGCTGCAAGCGCGCATCCGCGGCTCGGTGCTGGCCCAGGCTTGGGGAGACGCCTTGGGTGCGCCGTTTGAATTCGCGCCGCCAGACGCCGTTGAAAAGCGCACGGGGAAGAAGTGGCTGGCACGGCTTCATCCATTCACCGGGAAAAAGGGGCCGCATGGGATGTGGGTGAACGAAGCCCCAGCGGGTACGGGTACCGACGATGTGCGCTACAATTATCTCTTTATGGAACTGGCCGTCGAGTTGGGGAGGATGCCAAGGGATCGGGAAGTGGCGCGGCGATTGTTGGACGTGTATGAGCGGCCCGGGGATTTCTTTCCCAGTAATGCCAAATTAGCGCACGAGCAGTTTGAGTTGTGGGAGGGGGTTAGCCGGGGTTGTCTGGGGGAGGAGTCGCCGCGTTACCCGGGAGTGCCGCCCGCGGTGTTGGCGACTCGGAGTATCGGGCTTAATTATCCGACGTTGGCTGGGCTGTTGGTGCTGCCATCGGCGGGTCTGCTCTTTCCCGGCGACCCCGCAGGAGCCTATCGCGCGGCTTATGAGGCGGATTTTTTTGCGGTTGGCTACGCCCGCGAGGCCACCGCGCTCTTGGCAGCGGCGCAAGGGGCGGCATTGGCCGATATGTCGCCGTCGGCATTGGTCAATGCCGTACTGGCGCTGGATCCGCTGTGCTTGGGAGGGTATTTCGGGGACACTTTCATCCGGCAGAGGCTGCCGCCGCTACTGGCGAGAGCCGCCGGTAAAAGAGCCGAGGAATTGGCCGAGTTCCTTGCGTGGGAGTTGCGCCATTTCAGCGTCTTTGATCCCTTCCGGGCGTTGGCCATTGCCTTTGCCGCGCTCTTGTCTCATCCCGACGATCCGTCCCTTGCGCTGCAAGTGGCGGCCAACCAAGGCGATCTCGACGAGGAAGGGCACTGGAGCCGCTACGCGGATATCGACTGCTATGCCGGGATTACCGGGGCACTGGTAGGGGCTTGTTGCGGCGACAATGCGCTGCCAGCAGACGTGGTCGGACAGGTCGTCGCGGGAAACAAGGCCGTGTACGGATTTGACTTGGAGGAGACGATCGCGCGTTTCGCACGCTTAGTGATCGCAAAGCAAGGAAAGGAAGAACGTCAATGCCCATAGGAGACAAAAACGCTATAATCGCCGGTTGTGGAATGCACCACGTGGCCGTGCAGACGCGCGATTGGGAAACGTCGCTGAGCTTTTACCGAGATGTGCTGGGCATGGAGGTAGTCGCCGAATTTGGTTCTCCTGAGCGCAAGATCGCGCTCTTGGATGCAGGCGACGGAAGTCACCTCGAACTCTTCGCCCCCACGGCCGAGTCGCCCGCCCCTGGGGCCGAAAGCCCCAACGATCCGGTGACGCATTTTGCCTTGGCGGTTACAGACGCCCGCGCCGCCACTGAGCGGGTGCGAGCGGCCGGATGCGAGATCACGGTCGAACCCAAGGACCTGACATTGGACAGGCTGAACGTGACGATTGCCTTTTTCAAAGGCCCCAACGGCGAAGTCGTGGAGTTTTTCCAGACTCACTAGGCTGGGTTGGCACAAAAAAAGCGCAGGCTCCTAAGGACCTGCGCTTTTCGTGTTTGTCTGGAGGGATTATTGCGGAGTTTCGGTTTCAGGGGCCGCGCCGATGACAACTACGTCTCGGGCTTGCAGGCCCTTGGGGCTAGCGACCGTTTCAAATTCCACCTGCTGACCTTCTTCTAGAGAGCGGAAACCATCGCCGCGAATCGCGCTGTAATGAACGAAGACATCGTCTTGTCCTTCGCGCTGAATAAAACCAAACCCCTTGGAACTATCGAACCATTTGACGGATCCACTTTGACGTTCGGACATGATGAAGGTTACCTCCCTTCGATTGCTAATGGCATTGAACTAAGCGTTCCAAGCTGGGCTCAAGGCAGAGTTGGCTACAAAAAAACCTAACGCGGGCTGCGTCCACCGGCTCCGCGCCCACCGGTCCCGCGCCCACCGGCTCCACGCCCACCGACCCCGCGTGCGCCGCGGACGAAGCCAATCTCGGCCATGCGAATGGCCTTTTGCTGCCGGCGGATGCTCTTTTGGCGGTTGATCTTCTTCTGGACCGATGGTTTAGTGTAAAAACGCCGCTTCTTCAAGTCGCGTAACAAGCCGGCTTTGCGGGTTTTGGACGTAAAGCGCCGTAGCGCCTTTTCAAAGGGTTCGTCCGATCTGACCTCGACGCTAAAATTGCTCATATGCTGCTCCTAACCCTGGTGGGTTTTAAGTTCCTACGTAAAGAAAAATATATTCTACGCTATGGGTTGCTCTTAGTCAAGAGCCGTCTTACCAGCCGTGCTGGCCCAAGATGAAGGGGCTATAAAAGTAGTTGCGATTTTGGCTAGATGGCCTTTTTTTTAGAAAGACTCCCCTACTCAGCGAGAAGTCGTGCTTTGCCGTTCGACTTCCATGCTTCCTCTATATCACACGCAAGGAGATGCCATGGCTTTTTCGCATACGAATTCCAAGGGGGTCACGTATATTCTGCATTCCCGGACTACGACCCTCAAAAACGGGAACTCGCAGACGATTTACTTCTTTGCCAAAACCGAGAAGGAAGGAGCTCTCGACGCGGTGCCGGCTGGCTATCAGGTGTCTGAGAGCAAAAACGGTCTGCCGGTACTAAAGCGCAGCTAAGTAGGCTGCCTCGGCTGAGCCTCGTTCAGGCCGGTGCCTTTTCTCGATATTCCCCGTCGAGCAAAGGCACCGGCCTTTTTTGCGCCAGAAAGTGGATACTGTCGCGCTTTTGCCGAGTGTAGGGTTGGCCTATACTATGGCCATGATGCCAAAAACAGTAAGAGAACAGGCCGCGGCTAACTTGCAGCAACGGCTGGCCGAAAATCCCTACGTAGGCCGCGGCATTGTAATCGGTCGGGCTGTGGAGGGGAGTTGGATGCAGGTTTACTGGATTTCAGGACGCAGTGCCAACAGCCGCAATCGCATCTTCGTCGCCGAGGGGGACTTGTTGCGGACCAAAGCGGCCGATCCGGCGAAGTTGAGCGACCCCACGCTTATCATTTACAATGCCATGCGCGTTTGCGCTCGACGCAGCATTGTTTCCAATGGGGTGCATACCGACGCCATACACGAGGGTTTTGTCGCCGGCCGCAGTTTTGCCGAGAGCTTGGCTGGCTGGCTGCACGAGCCGGATCTGCCCAACTACACGCCGCGCATAGCGGGCTATGTCGATCTGGAGACCGATGAGGCTTGGCTCGCCATACTCAAGGCTAGCCCTTTTGATCCCGAGCGCAGCGAACGCCACTTCTTCCGCTTCGACTGCGTCGAACCGGGCTACGGTTACGCCATCACTACGTACGACTCAGATGGCGAGCCGTTGCCTGCGTTTTCTGGAGTTCCCTACCTGTTGCCCCTCGCCGATGCGCCCGCTCGCTTCTGGGAGGCTCTAAACCCCGAGCATCGGATCGCGCTTGCAGTGCGCCGAATCGCGGCCGATGGCGCGGTCGAAACCGAGATCATCAACCGCTATGAGGCGGTCTAGCCTCTGTACGCGCGGTGGCTGAGAAAAAGCGCGGCAGCGAACAGGGCCACGGCTACTGCCTGATGCAGCGAGGCCAAGGCCAAGGGCACATGCGCGACGACCGTGCCGATCCCCAAGCCGATTTGCACCACTACCAAGCAGAGGATTAGACCAGCCCCAGTTTTCAGGGCCGTGCGACGTGCGACCGCCCACAGTGCTAGTGCTAGCCCAAGGACTGCAAAGGCGAAGAAGCGGTGTTGGAAATGGACGGTAGTGGGGTTGTCAAGCAGGTTTACCAGCAGCGGCTGCATAGACCACAAGCCGGCCGGAACCCAAACCCCGAACATTTTGGGGAAGGTGTCCGATAGATGCCCGGCCTTGAGCCCGGCGACTAGGCCGCCAGCGGCGATCTGGAGGCAGATGGCGGCAAACAGCCAAGCACAAAGGCGGCGTGCGGTGCGGTGCACCGACTGAGCCGCTGCCGCAGACGACAGATAGCCGAGGGCCTGCCAGAGGCAAGCGGCCAAAAGGGCTAGGGCGCAACAAAGGTGCAAAGTCAAGCGCAGGTGACTTACTTGGGGCCGGTCGTCTAGGCCGCTCTTGACCATTAGCCAGCCCACCAAGCCCTGGAGGGCGAAAAGCAGGCCAATGCCCAGATAGGTGGGTATGTGGGCGCGGGGAATGGCGCGGCACCAGAGGAAATAGAGCAGGGGCACCACAAAGAGCAATCCGGCCAGTCGGCCGAGCAGGCGGTGGCCGAACTCCATGTAGTAGATAAACTTGAATGCGTCCAGCTCCATGCCATAGTTGACGAGCTGGTATTCGGGTGTCTGCCGGTACTTGGCGAATTCGCTTTCCCAGGCCGCAGCACTGAGCGGCGGAACGACGCCGGTGACGACGTTCCACTCGACGATGGATAGGCCCGAGCGGGTCAGGCGCACCCAGCCCCCGTACACTACGAGGACGACGATGAGGGCCGAGACAGCGAGGAGCCAGACGGCGAGTTGGCGATTGGTGGTCATGTGGTGGGGTTTGAACAAATCACTCGTAGAAAATACTCTATGGCGATAGATTGGCAACTTTTGCCGCGTCGCCACACGCGATAGAAGGAGGTACGTGTGAAGCTAGCAAACAAAGATGCATTGGTAACTGGCGGGTCCACCGGCATTGGCCGGGCCGCTGCCGAGCTATTTGCTCAAGAAGGTGCGCGCGTCCACATCATGGACTACAACGAGACGGAGGGCCGAGCCGTTGTGGAGCAGATCGAGGCCACAGGGGGCCAAGCGCATTTCTACGCCACGGACGTGCGCATGGAAGAGAGCGTAGCCGCGTCGGTCGCGCAGATCAGAGAGCGCACCGCCCGCCTCGATGTGGCGGTTTTCTCGGCCGGGGTCTTGACGGGGGCGTTCAAGACGATTGAGGAGCTGTCAGAGGAGGATTGGGACGCGACGCTCGACACCAACCTGAAGGGCACCTTTCTGTCGGCCAAATACGCGACGCCGCTCTTGGCGGCAGCCGACCAATCCGTGCTGCTGATTATCGCCTCGGGCGCGGGCGTGCGGGGCGGTTCCTCATCTTATGCGTATGCTGCGAGCAAGGCGGGGCAGCACGGGTTTCACTACAAGCTCGAAGGCGAGTTAGGGCCTAAGGGGGTGCGCTTGCACGTGATTTGCCCCGGGGGGATTGCAACGCCGCTGAAACTAAAGAATATAGCGCAAGGAGCAGAGGCCACAGGCCGCGATCCAGAGGAAGCAAAGCGGAACGCCGTGTTGGGAGACCCGATGGGGATAGCGCGGGTGCTGGCGTTTTTGGCTTCCGAAGAAGGGTCTTACGTGCGGGGAACGGTGTTCACTCGGTAGCGTTAGGCGCGCTCCCAACGGCTGGGATCCATGCCGGGAGCCTCGGAGGCCATGTTCGGGGGTTTGTTGCCGCCGTGGTAGTCCCAATGGCGCGTGTTGCGGTCGGCGAAGAGCGGGCGGATTTCGTCGGGCAAGGTCTGGAGGTCTTCCTCGTTCCAAGGGCTGATATCGTCGACCGGACCAGCCCAAGCGGGGCGGTAGGCGGCGGCCAGCATTTCGCGCGGATAGGTGCCGACGTTGGGGAAGTTGCCGTGGAAGATGCGGTGGTGGATGAGCACGGCAGAACCGGCCTTGCAGGGAACCATGACTTCTTCGGGATGGGATTCGTAGCGCGTATAGGGGTTGGCGTCGGCGTGCAGGCACAGGTGCGAGCGCGGCACCACGCGGAAAGGCGAGACCTCTGGGATGAGGTCGTCGAGATAGTAGAGCACTCGTATCAACACCGGGCAAGAGCCTTCAAAGCCGAAAATTTGGGAGCCGTAGGGTTGGCCATCGGCGTGCAGGCTGATGCCGGGGTGCCCGGGCTCGGAGCGCGCATAGCCGTAGTGCATGAAGATCACTTCGTCGCCCAAAAGTTCGCGCAGGAACGCGAGTGTCGGCGGGTGGCCGAGCAGGGCGGTGATTTCGCCACCGTCGAATTGGATGTTGCTGCGGCCGCGCTGGCGTTCGCTGTAATCGACGGCTTTGGTCTCGAAGGTAGCGGTGATGGCTTTGAGGCGGGCGATGTGGTCGGCGTCGAGCAGGTCGGGCAGGACGAGATAGCCTTCGACTTCGAGTTGGCGGATGCGTTGGCCAGTGGTGAGGGCCGACCAGTCGCGGTCGTCAATGCGGGGAGTGGCCATGGTTGTCCTCCTTGAGGGGTGCTACCGAAAGGATACGGCATTGAGCGGCTTCAATCAACGGCGGCGACGTGGTCTCCGAAATCAGATGCGATGTGAAAAACTGGACGAGAACTACTTTGCTGAAGATATGTAACGGCGCGGCAATAGAGTTTTCACAGAAATACGGCATCCATGCAAACCACCGCTAAGCTGATATGCGGTCCTGCCCAGTCCATGGCGGGCGTCGCGGATGAGTCGGTCGATTTGATCGTCACTTCGCCGCCCTATCCGATGGTGGAAATGTGGGATGAGATTTTCGCGCGCCAAGACGGGCGCATTGGGGAGCAACTGTCGCGCGGCAATGGACAGGCTGCTTTCGCGCTCATGCACGAATTGCTCGATGCGGTTTGGCTGGAGTGCAACCGCGTCATGAAGCCGGGGGCTATTGCCTGCATCAACATTGGCGACGCCACTCGCACCTTGGATGGCGATTTCCAGTTATACTCTAATCACTCTCGCATCCTCAGCAGCTTTCTCGACCAGGGTTTTGCGACTTTGCCCGATATCCTCTGGCGCAAACAGACCAACGCCCCCAACAAATTTATGGGGTCTGGGATGCTGCCCGTAGGGGCGTATGTGACCTACGAGCACGAGTACATCCTCGTGCTTAGAAAAGGGCGGCGGCGAACATTCACCACGGCCGCGGAGAAAGCCAAGCGCCGCGAGAGCGCCTTCTTCTGGGAAGAACGCAATGTTTGGTTCTCGGACGTGTGGCTCGATGTGAAGGGAACTTCGCAAGGGCTGGTTGATGCGCCGACCCGCGAGCGCAGCGCGGCTTTTCCGTTTGAACTGGCCTACCGGCTCATCTGCATGTTTTCCGTCAAAGAAGACTGGGTGCTCGATCCGTTTGCGGGGACTGGAACGACGCTGGCAGCCGCCCTAACGGCGGGAAGAAACTCGGTCGGCGTGGAGATTGACGAGACGTTGGTGCCAGTTGCGCAAAACCTGCTGCGTTCCACACCTCCTGCGGCCAACGATTACAACCACGCTCGGCTGGCCCGGCACGAAGAGTGGGCCGCTGTGCGCACGGAGGAGAATGGCCCGTTGAAATACAAGAGCCGCCACTACGGATTTCCGGTAATGACGGCTCAGGAACAGGACTTGTTGTTAAACGGGGTTACGGGAATTGCCAGCGAGGCCGACGGTATGACGCTGGTGGCGCAATACAACGGGGAACCGAACGGCGGCTTTGCAGCGCACTGGCCCGCCGCGCCGCCCGACTCCCAGCAAACGTTGCTGCCGCTAGACTCTTAATCGGCGGTGCGCTCTTCCGCGCGCACTGTACTCTGCAGCGCTTCATAGGCCGCCTCGCAATCGGCGAGCGCAGCACTTTGTTCCTTGATCTGTTGGTTCAGCGCTTGTACTTGATCGTCGGTCACGGGGTCGGAACCGGCTTCGAGAAGCTGGTGGACCCGTGCTCCCAAATCTGCTTGGGTGCGGTGTAGCTGGTTTTTGGCCGCGGCGATGTCGAGTCGGGCACGCGCTAGACGGGTCAGGTCGCCGGCCTTGTCGGCGGCTGTGGCTGCGCCTTCTTGCAGCCCTTTCACTAGATTGTTCCACAGGTTGTCCACTGAGACCTCGTATGGTTTAAGTGTCTGGTTCCGAGGCGCGGCGCAGTTCGCGGAGGAGCGTTTCTTTGTTAGCCCGCGAGACTTGGCGGCCCTTGAGCTGAGCATCGGGTAGCTGGCGCACGAGTTGGCGCAGACGAGCGACTGGCAAGCCCTCTAGTTCGTCGGGGGGTGGCTGCGCTGGCTGGGTAGCTGCTTGGGGTTGGTGCAGGAGCAGGTTTTCTATGTCTAAATGGGGGGCGGGAATGACGCGGTGGCTGATCACTTGGCTGACCTTGAGCGCGGCTTCGACGCCGGCTTGCACCGCTACTTGGACGGCGGCAACCTCACCTCTAAAGTGCGTTGAAACCAGCCCGCCGCCGATGGGCTTGATGCCGAGGAGCTCGACTGGAGCGGATTTTACGGCTGCGTCGGCTGCTTCGATGACGCCGACGAGACCGCGAGTCTCAATCAGCCCTATGGCAGCCATTGGGCGCGCATGGCTCGGTCAACGAGTGTCGTTGAGGGTATGGGGGACGAGGGCCAAAAAGCGGGCGCGCTTGATGGCGCGGACGACGCGCGTCTGTTGCTTGCGCGTGGCACCGGTGCGCCGGGCCGATTCGATCTTGCCGGTCGGCGTGATAAACTTGACTAGGACATCGAGGCGCTTGTAGTCGATGTCTTCGGACTTGAGCTTGGCGACGGCCTCTCGGCGCGAGCTGCGAAACTTGGCGATGACGATGCTCCTTGTTAAGGCACCCGCTTGGTGCGGATGCACAAGTTCAAAAGGACAAAAAGTACAGGAGGGGCCGGGGAATGTCAATATATCCCCCGGCCCCTCCTGTGTTAACGCGGGTTCATTTCGTCGTGGAGTTGGCGCATGATTTGGTGGTGCCCCATGCCCTCGTCCCGGAGCTTTTTGTATTTGGCTTCGTCGATGCCCTCGCGCTTGAGAAAGCCGCGGATGTCGTAGCGACCCTCGACTTCCACGGGCAGGCCGCCCTCCTCGACCATGAGTTGGAGGGGATAGCCCTTTTCTTCTAGCGGCAAGTGGATCGCGCGGTTGCGGCGCGCCGATTCGTAGAGGGCCATCATAATTTCCACGGTGTCGCGGGCTGTGGTGCCGGCGTTGCGGTGCTCGGCCTTGTGGCCTTCGAGGCAGGCGAGAAGTTCGCGGACTTGGGCGGCGTTGGTGTTGCCGCCAATGGCCTTGGAGCCTTCGGTGAGCGCGAGATCGACGTCGCGCCAGCCGCCAGAGGAGGCGCTCATAATCTGGAGTCGGGTTTCGCTCACGGATAAGATCCCTTCGCTGCCACGGATTTCGAAGCAGCCAGCACCAGCCCCCTCGCGCATGAGGTCGGACTGAATGAAAAGTTGGAGATCGCCGTCAAAGTGGACCAAGCCCATGCAGGCGTCTTCGATCATGGTGTCGCGCTCGTAGCGGTCGGTGCGGCGCTCGACTGCGCCTATGACCCATTGGGCACGGGGATCGCCGAGCACGAAGCGCGAGCCGTCAATGGAGTGCGTGCCCCAGTTGGTCAGGCCGTCGGCGACCTTGTTGGTGACGAAGATCGGTTCGCCAATCGCGCCCTCTTCGACTAGCGCTTTAGCCTTTTCCCAGCCCGGGGTAAAGCGGCGCTGATGGCTGATGACCAGTTGGGTGCCGTGCGCCTCGCAGGCATCGACCATGGAGTCGGCTGCGGCCATGCCGATGGCCATGGGCTTTTCGCAGATGACGGCGCGGGCACCGCCGGCGGCTGCGGCAATGGTGGGTGCCGGATGCAAGAGGTGCCAAGTGCAGACGCTGACGATGTCGGGCCGGGCCTTTTCCATCATTTCTTCGACTGTCCCAAATTCCTGCGGGATGCCGTATGCGTCCACGTAGGTTTTGCGGGCCATGGGAACTGGATCGGCGACGGCGATCACTTCGACCTCGTCCACGAGATTGTAGCCTTCCATGTGGGCGTTGCCGATGGAGCCACAGCCGACGATTGCCGCAGTATAGCGTTTCATAGAGGATATCTCCTTGGCGAAAACGTGATAGCGGGTGTACTATTGAGACATAATAAAGAATAGGCATTAGGTTATCTTCAAGTCCGCAGGCCGTACCAATCGAGATTGCAGGCTGGAAAACGACCACTAATTATGGAAACCTTGTACGTTTCGCCTACTCTTTCCATCCCGCTTTCCGAACTGCGCTTCAAGTTCCACCGCAGTTCGGGGCCAGGGGGACAAAACGTCAACAAGCTCAATACCTCCGTCGAGCTACAGTACGACTTTGTCCGCAGTGTGGTGCTCAGCGACGAGCAGCGCCAGCGGATTGCCGAGAAGCTCGCCACGCGCCTGAATAGCACGGGTGCGCTGTCGATCCAGTCAGAGCGATTTCGCACGCAGGGACGCAATCGCGCCGACTGCCTCGACAAACTGGCTGCCCTGCTCGCCGAGGCGCTCAAGACGCAGCCCAAACGCAAAAAAACCAAGCCCAGCCGCGCCGCCCAAGCGCGTCGCCTCGACAGCAAGCGGCGTCATTCCGAGAAAAAAAAGAACCGCCAAACGCCTTTGGATTGAACGTTTGGCCCTATTGGTGCGTCTAAAGAAAGATAGTATTTGCGCATGTTCACTAGGTGTTCTATCTTAAATCTTAACGTGAACGTAAAGGTTGTTTACTGCGAACTTAGGAACTGAAATGAACGCACAAAAAAAAGAAACAATGTACTCGGCGACCGATCTCTACTGGCGCGACATAAAAGACTCCGAGCCGCTCAGCCGCGAGGAAGAAGTGGCCCTCTTCAAGCGCGCTAAAGCAGGCGACGAAGAGGCGCGTCAGGCGCTGGTGCGGGCCAATTTGCGCTTCGTGGTTCGCGTCGCCCGCGAGTACCACGAGTCTGGTCTCTCGTTGATCGAGCTGATTTCTGAGGGCAATCTCGGGCTGCTAGAAGCCGTCCGGCGCTTCGATGAGACGCGCGGTTTTAAGTTCATTACCTATGCGGTGTGGTGGATTCGCCAAGCCATCCTCCGCGCCCTAGCCGAACACGGTAAAATTGCTCGCCCGCCGCTGAGCAGGGTCAGCGACCGGCAGAAGGTCGAAAAGGAAGCCGATGTCCTCGCCCAAGAGTTGGGGCGCGCCCCGACTGTTGAGGAAATTGCCGATTGCGTCGATTTCTCGGCGGAGCGCATTCGCAATGCCTTTGAGATGGGGCAGCCGGACCTGCCCTTGGACGCCCCGGCTTTTGCCGACAGTGAGGTGACGTTTGCGCAGACCTTTGTCTCGGCCGAGCCCAGCTCGCACGAGCGCTTCGTCGAGGGAGAAATGCGTGCGGCGGTGGCCGATTGTCTGAAGGTGCTCGACGCCCGCGAATCCCACATCGTCCGCGCTTATTTTGGCCTCGATGACAGTCCGCCTAAGACCTTGGAGGAGATCGGCGAGTCCATGGGCGTCACCCGCGAGCGCGTGCGGCAGTTGCGGAACCGGGCGTTAGAAAAAATGAAAGACGAGTGCGGCGGGCATTTGATCGAGTTTTCGAACAACTGAGCGGGCGACAGGCCCATTGCCGGGGGCTGTGCCGCGTCCTATTATTGAATCAGCTTAACGAGAGGACGCTATGGCTCAGCTCCGGCAGAAATTATTGGTGCTCTACGCCCATTCTCCCGATTTGCATAGTCAAACCGTGGCTTGGTCGCTGTACGACGGCACGGGCGAGGAGCGGTCCAGCAGCGGCGATAGCGAGGAACCGCCCTACCCTTCGGTGGTGGCGGCCATGCGAGACGGGTGGCGGGTGGTGCAGTTCCCCCAGCAGTATCCGGCCTATCCAGGCATGGAATACAACACGTCCTACCTGAAATACGAGTACATTCTCGAAAAGATGGAGGCAATCGATGGTCGATGAGCAATATCTCCTTACTACCAAGCAAATGGCGCAGTTTGTCGCCGATGGCTTTTTGCGCTTCGACGGATTGGTGCCCGACGAGTTCAATCGCGCCGCGTGTGCGGAGATGGAAGCCGGGGTTCCACGGGGTCGCGCTGGCGCGCCGCTCGCCGAGTTGTGGACTGATGCGGCGGTTGGTCAAGTGGTGCGTCTGCCTCAGATCCAGGGGATCATTCACAGTTTAGTCGGCCCCGACCCGCTTTACGACCACCACGCCGTGCATACGGTTGATGCCCACCACGAGCACGGGCAGATTTGGCACGCCGACGCGATTATCGACACCCGGCTGCACTTTGATATCCAGCTCTTTTACTTTGCCCACGACACGCCGCGCGAAATGGGCGGCACCATGTTCCTGCCCGGCAGTCACTATCGCCGCATCAGCGAGTCGGACGTCGCCCGCTATCAAAACTTCCTCGGGCAGATGCCGATGGTCTGCAAGGCCGGCACGGTGGCCGTGGCTCACCACGGCATCTGGCACTGCGCCCAGCCCAATCTAACCGGCCGCAAGCGCTACATGTTCAAGCTGCGGCTCAATCCCACGGTGCGGCAAAAGAAGCTGTGGAACACCGACGATATCGACGATGCGGAGATCCCCGCGCTGCTCAATGCCAACCATCGCTGGTACGGCAACGAGGTGCGCTTGGAGGTCGTCAATCGCATCAAGCTGTGGCGCTTTTTGACCGGCGACGAGAGCTACGACGTGTCCTACTGGCTGTCGCGGCTGGAGAACGCGCCCGAAAATGAGTTGCAGGCGGCGTGAACTGAACGCACCCCGAAAGCAAAAGCCGACCCAATAGCTGGGTCGGCTTTTTTTGTCGTGTTGACTGTAGCGGACTAGCGGTGCAGTGGCTTACTCTTTCAGAAGGCAAGAGCAATCCAGCGGGTCCGGACTGGTGAAAACCTTACGCGCCAATTTGTCTAAGACCGCCACGTCGGTGTGCTGGCGCTCGCCGCGACCGTCGGAGAGCAAAATGGATCCGTGGCGTTGCCAGTTGGTCCAGGGGCCGGTAAAACGCGGTTCGGCGTCGGCGGCCTCGCGGTAAAACGCCCATTGGGTTACTAGCCGCGATTCTTGGTCGATCCAGACCGCGTATTTGTTCTGCGGGGTGACGCCGATGTCTTTGAACGTGAGTTCCAGCACTTCGGCTGGACGGCCGTCCTCAGTGGCTTCTAGGCCCCGATAGCGCAAGGTGACGCCGGTATCTTTGAGCTTGTAGGGCATGACCAGCCAGTACGAGTCGTTGATCCAAGCGCGGTAGCCGTGGTCGAGTTTGGCCGCGAGCGTGTCGGGGTCGCTGATTTCCTCTCCAGCGGCGAAGGCGCGGCCCTCTTTGCTGTGGATGTTCATCAGCACCGTCAGATCGTCTTGCTCGAAGCGAATGTCCCCCGTCCACTTGTCCCACACGTGCAAGCGGAACCCGAAAAAGCGCCAAGTGATGTAGCGCGTGGCGTCCCAGTTGGCGCGACCGCCCATCGCAGCCATAACTTCGTCGGCTAGGGCGATAGCTTTGGGGTCGGAATCGGCGGCGTTGAAGCCGGGGGCTGCGGGATTGTCGGCCGCGTGGGCTAGGCCGATGCAAAAGAAGAAGACTAGGAGTAAGCGCAACATAGGGATCCTTGCGGTTGCGGGTGACTGGAGCGCGAAGAGTCTGCCGGCTTCTTACGAATGCTCAGGTAGAACCTCGGGTAGCAATTTCTCTAACTCGGCCAGTGGAGCTTCCAAAGTCTGGATGGCCTCGGTCCAGAACTGCGTGTCTTCGAGGTCGCGGCCCAAGGCCCGGCGAGCCACGCCCTCGGCCGTGTCGCTGCCAGTGAGGCGGAGGAATTCCTCGTAGCGGGGAAGAAAGTCGCTACCCTCTTGTTTAAACATTGAATACAGGCCGCGACTGAGTAGAAAGCCGAAAGTGTAAGGGAAGTTGTAGAAGGTTACGCCGGTGATATAGAAGTGGAGTTTTGAGGCCCAGAAGTAAGGGTCTTCACCCCCCTGTGCGAGCGCGTCGCCAAATACTTCGCGCTGGGTTTCGACCATCAGCTCTTTGAGGCGACTGACCGTGAGTTCGCCGTCGGCGCGCTCCTCGTAGAGCTTTTTCTCGAACTGGTAGCGCACGGGGATGTCGAGCAGGAAGATCGCGCCGTGACCGATCTCTTGGTCGAGGGCGCTGGCCTTTTGGGCCGGGCTAAAGGAAGGGTCGGCGAGAATGCCTTCGGTGAGGATCATTTCGCCGAAGGTCGAGGCCGACTCGGCCAGGGTCATCGGGTAGAAGTGGGCGTAGGTGCGCACGTCGCGCATGATGTAGCTGTGGAAGGCGTGGCCGATCTCGTGGGCGAGCGTGAGCACATCGCCGAGAGTGTCGTTGTAGGTCATATAGACGCGGGACTCGCGGGTCAACAGCGAGCCGGTGCAGAAGGCGCCGGGCCGCTTGCCGGGGCGGGGCGCGTGCTCGATCCATTGGCGTTCGCATACTTGGTTGAGGAACTCGCCTAGGCGTGGGTAGGCTGCCGCAAAGGAGCGGACGACGAGGGCCTTTGCTTCATTCCAAGAAAGCTGGCCTTGATCGGGCAGTGGTAGCGGCGCGCCCAGATCGTACCAAGCGACGCCCTCGGTGCCTATGAGCTGCGATTTGAGGGCAAGGATGCGTCGAGGCAGTTCGATTTGGGCGGTGATCGCTGCAAACATCGCGTCGAGGGTTTGGGACGAAGTGGAGGCTTGGAAGAGGGCGACATCGAGAAAGTGGTCCACGCCGCGATGTTGGTTGAGGGTCAGCCGCGTTCCCGAGATGGCGTTGAGCGCGGCGGCGGCGACGTCTTCCACGTTTTCCCAGGCTTGGTTGCCGCCATCGAAGGCGGCTTGGCGAACTCGGCGGTCGGGGTCTTCCATCAGGGCGCGGCGCTGCGACATGGGGCGGCGCTCGGTGCGGCCGTCGGGAAACGCCATGTCGAATTCGAGCTTGCCGGAAATTGAGTCGTAGAGGCGGCCCCAGGCGTGGAGACCATCAACGCCGAGGTCGGCCGAGAGCATCTCCTTTTCTGGACTCATGGTGCGCTGCGCGTCTTCGCGCTGGCGGCGGAGGAAGTGGCCGCAGTCGGCCAAGGCGGGCCGCTGGGCGAATGTGGCAAACATTTCGTCGGAGGCATCCTTGAGCGCGCGCAGGAGTTCGACGTCGAGCTTTTCGCTCTCGGCCGCTAGCAGGGCAAAGGCGGCCTCCTCGCGGGCGTAGTCTTCATTGCGGGCGTCCGCCGCGGTGAGGCAGCCGAGGTAGGAACCCAGATGGGAGAGACGGTCAGTCAGACCTTCAGTCAGGAGGAATATGGCCTCCCAACTATCGGCATTGTCCTCGGCAAGCGGTGCCAAGGCAGCGGCTTGTTCGCGTGCCGTTGCAATGTCCCTTTGCAGTTCATCTTTGAATTGCCGCATGGCCGGGCCATCAAATTCAGCGAAATAGCTCGTCAGGTCCCAGTCCATGGCTGCTGGAGTAGTGGTCATGGGGCGTTTTCCTTGTTGTGATAAGCAATCCTAAAAATTATCTGCAGATGGACGCAGAATGGTCATCATAGATTGTTCGCGCTCATTCGGGATTGCTAGAGGGTGCTGTAGATGCTGGGTAAAAATAACAGTGCCCTCTAGCACAAAGGCAAATTGGTCGCTAAACGGTGGTCTCTCTATATTGGGCAATTCCATCCCGTCCGTTTATTCGCAGAGGTTCACGATGCTCAAGTGCGCAACTTCCCTGTGGTCGGCTGACCTGGCCAATCTCGCGGCTGATATCCGGCGCGTCGAACCCTATTCAGAGCGCTTCCACCTCGATGTGGCCGATGGCCATTATGCGCCGACGATGCTGTTTTTCCCAGATCTGGTGGCGGCACTGCGGTCGCATACGGATCGCCCCTTTGAAATGCACCTGATGACCACTGATCCGGCTGCGTGGATTGACCCTTTTGCCGAGGCGGGTGCCGACGCCATTATCATCTGCTTTGACTCGACCGCTGACCCGGGTGCCGTGCTGGAGGCGATCAAAGGAAGGGGACTTCAGGCCGGAGTCTCGCTTTTGCTGGAAGGAGATCTCGATCTACTCGATCCCTATTGGGGGTTATTGGATGTGTTGACGCTGCTGAACACGGCTGCCGGGATTAAGGGTGCCGATATGGACCCGCAGGCACCCGCTAGGATTCGCCGGGCTAGGGACGAGATTGACCGACGCGGCTTGGCGACTGTGGTGGAGGCCGATGGCGGGATTCGTCGCCACACCGTGCCGCAGATCGCGCGAGCCGGTGCCGATTATATCGTCCCCGGCTCGCTGATGTTCAAGGAGGATCCAGGCGCGATGCGCGAGTGGCTGGCTGGGCTTGGATAGCCATCACAGCAGCTTGCAGCCTTCCAGCTCTTTGGTACTCAGACGGATGCCGCCGGCGCGCAGCCCGCGCACGGGATATTCGCTGATGGGGAAGACCTCGTTGAGCTTGCGGAGGCGTGGCTTGGGCTTGTAGTTGAGGGCGATCTGTTTGTCGGAATCGGTGGTCAGCTTGAGCACCTTGCAATCGGCGGGTACGAGGTCGTAGCTACGGCCTAAGATGAACTTGTCGATTGTGCAGCGCTTGATGTAGGAAGCCCCGGCCTTGTCCTTATAGACGACGGTGAAAACAAGGTCTTTGTCGATCAAGCCGCAGTAGAGCATGCCCTTGCCTACGAAGAGCTTGTCCGGCGCGTGGACGACTGAGTAGGTGCCGTCCTTGCGGATGGCGAGCACAGCGTCGTAGAGCGATACGTCGCAGAGGGTAGTGCCGCTGATTTGGTGGCCGAGATAGCCGGTCTTTTTGTCGTAGCGGAGCTTGAGGTTGCGGTTGGCCGCCGAGCGCGCATCCACTCTTTCGATTTCCACGATTTCGGTGCGGCGCGGGAATTGGCTGCGGTATGTGTCGATGAGGTCTTGGAGAAAGGCGATGGTATAGGGGATAATGCCATCCAAATGCTTCTTGATCTGGCGCAGTCGGGCGCGGATTTCCTTCATCTCTTTTTCAGCGCGATTGATGTCGTAGCGCGAGATGCGGCGGATCGGGATCTTGAGCAGGGTTTCGATATCGTCGTCGGTGATGTCGCGTTTGATCTGCGGGGCAAAAGGCCAAAGCCCGGTGCGCACGGCTAGGTCGACTTGGTCCGTGGTGGTTTGCTCTTCAATGGCCTGATAGATGCGGTTTTCGATAAAGATTTGTTCTAGGGTTTTGGCGTGGAGCCTGTCGTTGAGTTGCTCGGCTTCGAGCTGGAGCTCGGCCTTGAGGATATCGACGAGGCGATCGACGTTGTGTTGCAGGACTTCAGTGGCGCTCATGACCTGGGGCCGATTGTGCTCGTTGATCAGCATCAGGTTGGCCGAAAGCGACAGCTCGCAGTCGGTGAAGGCGTAGAGTGCATCCACGATTTCCTCGGTATAGGTCCCGCGCGGCAGCTTGATTTCGATTTCGACGTTTTCGGCCGTGTAGTCGGAGATGGTGCCGACCTTGATTTTGTTTTTGCGCGCGGCGTCTTCGATGGAGGCGATGAGTTGTTCGGTGGTGGTGCCGAAGGGCAGTTCGCGGATGACGATGCGCTTGGGGTCGGAGGTGTCGAGCCGGGCGCGGACTAAGACTTTGCCATTGCCGTCGTTGTAGGCGGAGAAATCAGCTAGGCCGCCGGTGGGGAAATCAGGGCGGAGCTGGAAGGGGCGGTCTTGCAAATAGGCGATTTGGGCTTCTAACAGCTCAATGAGATTGTGCGGCAATATCTTGGTCGCTAGGGTGACGGCAATGCCTTCGGAACCTTGGGCCAACAACACCGGGATCTTGGCGGGGAAAACCACTGGCTCCTGATTGCGACCGTCGTAGGAATCGACGTAGTCGGTCAGTGCCTTGTTGAAGAGCACCTGTTTGGCCAGTGGCGTGAGCCGGCACTCGATATAGCGGGCGGCGGCGGCTTCGTCCCCGGTGTAGATGTTGCCGAAGTTGCCCTGTTTTTCGATGAAGAGGTCCTTGTTGGCCAACAACACGAGCGCGCCGTAGATCGACTGGTCGCCGTGCGGGTGGTACTGCATGGTCTGTCCTACTACATTGGCGACCTTGTGGAATTTGCCATCGTCGATCTTGTGCAGTGCGTGCAGGATGCGGCGCTGGACGGGTTTGAGCCCGTCGTCGATGTGCGGAATTGCACGGTCCCTGATGGAGTAGGAGGCGTATTCGAGGAAGTAGTTGTTGTAGAGACTGTCGATATAGGCCATTAGACTAGATGCTCCATAATGTAGTCGCGGCGGCTGGGGGTGTTCTTCCCCATATAGAAGGAGAGGGTCTCGGGGACGGTGTCGAGCGAGCGGACGCCGACTTTGACCAACCGCATGTCGCCGTTGATAAACTGGCCAAACTCCTTGGGAGAAATCTCGCCAAGGCCCTTGAAGCGGGTGATTTCCGCGCTGCCTTTGAGCTTCTTTTCAGCGCGTTGGCGATCGCGCTCATCGTAGCAGTAGTGGGTCTCTTGTTTGTTGCGGACCCGGAAGAGCGGGGTTTCGAGGATATAGACGTGGCCCGAGGTGACTAGCTCTTCGAAATAGGTGAGGAAGAAGGTCATCAGGATATTGCGGATGTGGAAGCCGTCAACATCCGCGTCGGTAGCCATGACGACTTGGTTGTAGCGCAGGTTGCTGATGTCTTCTTCGATCCCGAGGGCCATCATCATGTTGTAGAGTTCTTCGTTTTTATAGATGGAGGCGCGGGTTTTGCCGAAGAGGTTTTGCGGCATGCCCCTGAGGGTGAAGATGGCTTGGGTTTCGGGATCGCGCGAAGAGACTATCGAGCCAGCGGCCGACTGGCCTTCGGCGAGGAAGATCGTCGATTCTTCGCCGCGCTTCTTGTCGCCTTTGTGGTACTTGCAATCCTTGAGCTGGGGAATTTTGATCTCGATGCGGCGCGCTGCTTCCTTAGCTTCTTTTTTAACCGCGTTTAACTCCTTGCGTAGTTTCTCGTTGTGGACGATGCGCGCTTCGAGCTTTTGCGCGGTTTCGCGGTTTTTGTGGAGGAAATCGACGATGGCTTCGCGGGTCTCGTTGACGATCCAGCCGCGGATGTCGGTATTACCCAGCTTGTTTTTGGTCTGCGACTCAAAAACCGGCTCCTTGACCTTGACGGCGACGACGCCAAAAGCCCCGTCGCGCACATCGACGCCGTTGAAGGACTTCTTGTAAAACTCGTTGACGCCTTTGAGCACGCCCTCGCGGAACGCGCTCTGGTGCGTGCCGCCGTCGGCCGTGTACTGGCCGTTGACAAAGGAGCGGTAGGACTCGCCGTAGCTGTCGATATGGGTGAAGGCAAATTCGAGGTACTGGCCCTTGTGGTAAGCGGGCGGGTAGAGAACCGAGTCGCCAGCCTCGCTGTTGAGGAGGTCGAGTAGTCCCTTTTTGGACTCGAATTTTTGGCGGTTGCAGTACAGGCGCAGACCTCGGTTGAGGCAGGCGTAGTTCCACAGCCGGCGCTCGACGAACTCGTGGTTGAAGGCGTATTCGCCAAAGATGTCTTGATCGGGCAAAAACTCGACGTACGTGCCGTCGGGCTCGTTGGGCGCTCGGCTCTTCTTTTGCTTTTTGAGTTCGCCGCGCTCAAAGAGCACTTCGGCGCATCGGCCGTCTCGGTAGGAGCGGACAGCGAAGTGAGCCGAGAGTGCGTTGACGGCCTTGGTGCCGACGCCGTTGAGCCCCACGCTAAACTGGAAGACGTCGTCGTTGTATTTGGCGCCGGTGTTGATGACCGAGACGCACTCTACTACTTTGCCGAGGGGAATGCCGCGGCCGTAGTCGCGGACTTGGACTCGCCCTTGGTCGATCTCGACGTCAATCTGCTTGCCACTGCCCATGATGAACTCATCGACGGCATTGTCGATGACCTCTTTGAGCAATACGTAGATGCCGTCGTCGGGATCGGCACCCGAGCCGAGGCGACCGATATACATGCCGGTCCGCAGGCGGATGTGCTCGAGTGAAGAGAGGGTTTTGATCTTGCTTTCGTCGTACGTGGCCTTGCCGTTGGCGCGGCCGTTGGTCAGAGTCTTAGCCATTGCTTCCATAAGAAGGTTTATAGTAGAACGAGCCGCGATTCCTAGGGGAGGGACGCGACCGGCGGACAATGGGAGACTTAAAATGCAGGAGAGAGCAGAGGCATCGGAGGGGAGCAGGAGGGGGAGTCGCTCTCCTTGGTGCGACTGCTAATTTAAGCAATTCTCCGCCTGCTTAATATAGTGAACATATATGCAGTTGTCAATTGAATGCGGGTGCGGGTAGCCGCGGTGCCGCGGCTGCTTTTTTCAGTTTGCTTGACCGGCGTGGCCAGCCGTCGTACAATGGGAACGTTCACGCTTCTCACAGAGGTCTCGATTTCGTCGGGTCCTCTGCTGAATACAAGAGCCAAGACCCGGCGAAGGGTCGCTCCCTTCCGCCTCGGCGAATAGGCAGGACTTTCTACATCTCTGTGGGAACGTGAACAGGCCCGGCCCCTTCGGGGGCCTCCTTTCACTTCTACCACAGAGGTTCTGCGATGGACACAATCGAGCGGCTTTGGATCGCCGTTTGCGCCTTCTTCCTTGCCGCCTTTATACCCCGTCATCATCCGGTACATCCTCATATTCTTATTTCTAATCAAAGAAGTCCTCGCGGCTGTTTAGACAACTTTTATGGTGATTGCTTCAAACGCAACCACTACCGCTTTTTCTGTATCCCTTTGGCGACAATGGTGTTGCGGAGGCGATACGCTTGGGCGTATCGCCCAGTTGGAGCGGAGACTGTTGTCAAAAGAAGTATCATTTTATAACTCAATTATTTACAATTATTTAATAAAAAATAAAGACGATTTAGTTGTCTGGCGTACTTCTTGGCATGTTTTTCGCTTTTGTTCCCGCTGAGGCCTCAGCCGTGCTTCGAATCATCAGCAGTATTTAAGACATGGAAGCAAACAGAAAGTCGGCTGTTGCTGCCATTGCTGCTGTGTCGCATCTCAACCGGCTACAAAACGGATGGCTGATCGAGCCAAGGAGGAAAGCAAGATGAAGCTCAAAATTGTATCTAAGCCCTTTGATGGCTATATGTCGCCAGCAGCAGAGAGTGGTAGTTCTGCTTCTAAAGACTCTACTGACACTGAGAAGTCTAATGTTCCATCTAACTGCTGCTGTTGCTGCTGCTGCTGCGCCATAACTGTGTATTAGAGTGGCAGCTAATCTCATCTTAACCGCTAACCAAGGAGGAAAGCCCTATGAAGCTCAGAATCGTCTCGAAGCCTTTTAGTGGTTATATGTCGCCAGCAGCAGAGGGTGATTCTATCACTGATAGTATAAAAGACGAAGTCTCTAACAATACAGCAGCGGCTTGCTGCTGTTGCTGCTGCTGCTGTGCAACTATCGAGATCACCTAAGCACCGTCAGGTCGAGCTATTTCGGTGAAACTCTTTTACGGCTGAGGATATTTTGACCTCAAACGGTACTCGGTGTGTTCGATATTACCCTGTCCGTAGCAGTCTATATAGATTGCTGCGGGCAGGTCTTAACACTTGATGGCCTGCCTACTGCCGTATCTGTTGTATTCGTAGTTCGCGATCGGCCATTTTCGGATAAACCACAATAACCAAAAAGGGTAAATGTCCATGGAGACCCAAACCAAATCCATTAATAATTGTCGCTTCGTACTCAATCCTTCGCTCAAGTTTATTTTTTGCGGCGAAGATGAAATTTTAGTACTACACGGCATGAGATCCAAATTCAACCAGACGATCAGAGATGAAGGCCGAACTCATCTTTTAGGGCGAGTGCTCCGTTGTTTGACATCGCCAACTTCTCTGCAAGATCTACAAGAGCAAAAAGTGATTGAGGAAGAAGAGGTTGAAGATACAGGAGAGCTCTTCACATCTCTGGAATCTCAAGGGTTTCTCTCTCAAGAGAACGAGAGTCCTATAGTAAGTTATTTGAACGCTATTGTGAGCGAAAACCAAGACCTTGATAACATCTGTATTGGCATTGTAGGTACCGGTTACTTCGGTAGCCGCGTGGCGGAAGAACTTGCGAAGCTCGGAGTAGGCCAGATGCAAATTCTGGATGACCGATGCGTCGAAAAAGTCGAGATCGATCAAGCTCAATTTAACTTTTCTCCCACTTATATAGAGAAAGGAAAGCCGTATGTCGAGTGCTTGAGATCGCATCTGTCAGACCGAGGTTACGATTGTCTAAAGGCGACCAAAGAACCCTACCATAATCAAGATGCCTTAGAAAACCTATTTAGTGCTTCAAACTTCGTCATCGCCACCTCCGAAGTCTTCTCTTCTCATTTCTTTCACACCATAGATATAGCAGCACTTTCTGCCGAAAAGCCGTGGATGTCTGCGTTTATGGACGGTAGTGAGGCCTGTATCGGCCCCATTTATGTACCTGGAGAAACATGCTGCTACAATGAGTTTGAAATCCAATCAGAAGCTACATTATCTATTCAGCGCAGCGAGTACTATACTTATAAAGAGGAAATGAGTAAGAACGGTCTTTATAGTCATCAATTTACATTTCCACCTTACGCTAGCATCGCTGCCGGTTTTGTGGTAGGTACCACCGCGTCTTTTCTTTTATCTAGAAAATCTTCCTTAATAGGCCGATGCTTTCGTATTAACTTTGAAAAACCCTATGT
Organism: Candidatus Latescibacterota bacterium; assembly: GCA_022825835.1. Classification (GTDB taxonomy): domain Bacteria; phylum Latescibacterota; class UBA2968; order UBA8231; family UBA8231. The sequence goes on along the minus strand of JAJDVZ010000153.1, from coordinate 18,602 downwards.
AGATTACGAAGAAATCCTGAAACTACCCAGATCTCCTGTATCTATTGATACGCGCAATGGTTATAGACAGATATTCCTCTAAACATCTTACGAATCTGACCTGAACGGAGTATAAAATGACCACTGAATTTTCTCGTTTCGCTCCAGATCCTCTTTTGGAGTACATCCAGACATTTTTGGAATCGCCGATTATACCTTCTCCTCATAGTATTGATTTAAGCCACTCAGCGGCTTCGGATTGTCTTTATCGACAAGTCAGACCAAAGCCACATCTGGCCGAATTGTATCACGAAAATTCAAAACTCAGCCCTCACTCAACCCTCCATATTCCCGCTGATACCTCGACTCTTGAACAGGTTCGTCGGTGGTTTTTTGAGACAGCTTATTGTGTTGATGAAGAAGTCCTAGTTGCCAATGGATCTGGACTGAGGATATCTTATGACCAGCTTCCCGAATGGCTTCAAGATCCATTGAACCTCTTTTCCAAACCGGGTTTACTGACAGATCTACTTTATGCCGCCGATTTGATTGTGCTACACGATGGAATGCTCTTCCGCATAGTTCCAGAGTCTAACTACCTCTGGAGTGAACACGAAGTAAAAGATGAAGCGGCCTTTTTGTCTAGTCTGTTTTGGCGATCTCTGCCGGTACGCTTTGAAGAATATTCGACTATGTTGTTCGTCGTTGCATGTCCTTGGCGATATATGCTTCTCTACGGCCCTCGGGGCTACCGCCACACTTTGCTCGACATTGGGCGACTGCTGGGATACCTTCAATATCAGTGTGAATTCAATGGGCATTCAGCTACGGTTCATCAGGATTTCCTCGATACAAAAGCAGACCAATTTGTGCAAGCCGATGGTGTGGAACGGTCTGTTTATGCCCTTCTTACTTTCTCACCCATTAACCCGGATAAATGAACAATGACGATTAAAGAAGGAAAATCCGCTGCGGCAGAAATACGGGAATCCTCACCTCACTTAGAGTCGACGAACGCTATAGAGCCAGTTCTGTTGCAAGAACTGGAAGAGTTGGAGTCTCAGGAGCAGCAAGTTTTGTGTGAATTCCTGAAGCGTGCCAAAAGGAATAGATCAGTTAATGGGCATATAGATGAATTGACTGTCGTAGTAAACGGGTTAAAGGAATACCAGATGGAAGGGGAATGGATGACCTTCCGAAAAATAAATGAAAAAATCGCGCCCGATTTACACAAGGAATTCATAGACACAAAGAAGATTCAACTAAAGACAACGTTCCCTCCCATTACCGAATCTATATCAGAAGTGATCAAAAGCCGAACCTCGATCCGAGACTTCAAAGGGACGGCTCTATCGTTTGAAAAATTAAGCGCACTATTAAATTATTCCTGTGGTGTGCGAGGTTCTATACCGGCATATAATCGCCGTGATATTACGCTACGCAATTTTCCGACTCCTGGTGGACTACAATGTACCGAATTTTACCTCGTGATCAACAAAGTAAAAGATATTGATCAGGGTTTATATCATTACAGCTCGATAAAAAATTGTCTAGAACTTATTGAGCGAGGAAATTTTCGTTGGCGCGTAGTCAACTGCTGTCCCCAACACGAATGGTTAGCTGAAGCAAATGCCATCATCTTTATTGCCTCCGATATATCACGACTTGCGTGGAAATACGGTGCCTATAGATCGTATCGATTAGCACATCTCGAAACAGGTGTTGCAAGCCAGAATATGCACCTTGTCGCTACCGCTCTTGAATTAGGTTCATGTATGGTATTTGGCTTTGATGACGAGCGTCTAGACTCTTTGCTGGGGCTAGATGGGCTCCAAGAATTTACAGTCCTATTAGTTGCCGTTGGCAATAAAGAAGATAGAAAATCGCTTATGCAAAAATTCACCGTTAGGAAATAATTGAGGATCTATATAATATGACCTCTACGAACCAAATAATCTGGCTTCAAAGCTTCATCGCACTTTGGGTTGTCGAATGTAAGTTGTTCATACGACAGCCTGCCGCCGCGTTCTTTACATTTATATTTCCAGTCTTAATCTTTCTGCTATTTGGCTCTATCTTTGGAGAGGCTCCTATGTGGAGTCGCCCCGATGTGCGCTATATCGACTATTACGCTCCAGCACTAATGTCCGCATATATAGGCCAAGCTGGCCTGACAAGCCTCATTAACTTCTTAACTGAATACCGATTAATCGGTATCCTAAAACGCTATATCATCAGCCCATTCTCGCTTGGATTTTACCTCTGTGTACACATTGCAATGCAGGTTTTTATTTTTATCATTTCTGCCGCTATTTTGTTCATTATTGCAGAGAATGTTTTCGATCTCCATTTTCGTGGGCACTGGGCAATTGTCCTGTTAGTGGGAATGGTATGCATCACTTGCTTTTTTGCTTTAGGTTTCTTAGTTAGTGGCCTTTCTAAATCTTTAAGAGATGTGCGTGCACTAGGTCAGTTTTTGTTTCTCGTTATGTTTTTTATATCAGGAGCTACATTTCCGCGGCAAATGTTCCCAGATTGGCTGCAGGTCTTAAGCTTAGGTTCTCCCTTGACTCATGTCGTCTCGACTTTCTCTGGTGTATGGCTTGGAGATCCGATAAGTCAATATATAAACTCATTGCTGTTTCTTATAATCGTAACCATACTGTCGTACTTAATAGCTATTAGAATATTCAAATGGGAGGTATAAACATTTAACATGACTTCTGTAAAGTTGCATTCAACTTACATCAATTCTTATCGAGAAATTCTGCCTAATATGGTGAGCGATAAAGAAGGCAGAGCAATTGAGGAAATGCTATCGTGGTATTCTCCCAATGGCCCGATTCGCTATTCGACTATTTATAATGGAGGAGCGGGAATTTCCCAAACTGCCGTTGCCAATAACAATTATTGGGATATTGACCAAGTTGTGCGCCAAGTAATAGGCCTGCCTTCTCTTAATTTGGGATTGAACTCTTCGGTACTTGCAGGGGGCAAAGGCTTCGAGTCTGTATCTTGTTTTTTGTCCAGTTTAGGGGAAAGCGTGGAAAGGATGTCTGGGGCATTCGCCTTCTTCAAAGAAGACTTAGAGATCTGTGCTGGCTCCTATAATTCTCTACAGCAAGCTGGTCAAAATGCTATCGCGCCAGAAGCACTACCCTTATTTGCAGATGAGCAATACGCCGCCGCCGATTTCTTTTTTCAGCCCTTTACTGGAGATAGTGAATTTAGTTGGGTCAAAGGACGTCGCCTCATTAGTCAAGAAGACATCTGGATTCCTCTACAACTCATGCTTTTATTTTATATACCATCTATCGAAGAGGCTCGCATTGGCTATTCGTCCTCTTCTGGTATGGCCTCTCATATAGATGAAGCCTTGGCCATCATTGCTGGAGTGATGGAAATCATCGAGCGCGATGCCTTGATGCTATCTTGGTACGCAAATATCCCGCTACGCCGTATAGAAATTGATAGACCGCTTTCTTCTAAAAAGGCCAATAGAGTTTTTTCACATATCAAGTCACTTTCTGGTGAGGTAAATTTCTGGCTACACGATGTTGGTTTTCCCGAATTTCCCTCCATATCGACAACTCAGCGAGTGCCTTACTACAAGAAATTTGCCTATCAAACTGGAGCGGCATCAGGGTTAAATGGAGAAGAAGCCTTGCGCCAAGCCTTGTTGGAGTATGGACAATCCGAACTCCAATTAAAATGCGCTATGTTGGCACCACAGCGGCAATTTATGAGAAGTATTGAGTTTGTATTTGATGTCCCACCAGACAAGCCGCTCGCCGAGATGCGTACATTTTTGGAAGCAATCGGCTATTATGGACATGCTGAACATGCTGGCCGCCTGAAGGATTTCTTTTCTAGCGACAACATTATAAACCTATCGGAATTGCCAACAGTAAAATTCAAACATTCAGAAGAGCAACTGGAATATCTCAAAGGAATTCTGCAAAAATACGATATAGATCCTATTGTCATTGACTGCACTCATGGGCAGATGGCACAGATGAAGGTCGTCAAGGTATTCATCCCGGAATTAGTACAGCACCATATAAGTGCATATCCGTACTTGGGACACCCGCGAATTTACGAACTTCCCATGACAATGGGTTTGCGAGATAAGCCTCTTACATTCGAAGAACTCAAACAAGGTCCTGCCCCCTTTATCTAATCATTATCAAGAAATATGTTCTGTTTCATTTTTCTTTTAGTATATCCCAGCACCCTTTATATAGTATATACAGGTTTATACTTGATCGGTAGCTGGATTCTATCAAAAAAAACGATGGATGAAATTTTAGATCGCTATGATTTTGTCGTACCTTTGGGATCTATGCTCTGTGCTCTGGTTCTAATTCTGAGCCTATGTAATCCGGCAAGCCACATATTGAGAGCGGCCTTTGCATGGCCTATGTGGTCTGGTTTTCCAACATACGTATCGCTGGGCTTTGCAACTATTATTAGTATAGTTATAGGCGTGTCTTTTTATTATATAGAGATCATTGCGGCACGAGCTTGGCTAAAACTGCGGATGGGAAACAAGCCAACAGTAAAAAACTGGATGTTTGGAGAGACCAAACGCATTGTCCGGCAAGGACAAAAATTGCCTATAGGTCTGTTATTGGTTTGCATCTTTAGTGAAGTCATTCTAGAAGAGATACTGTGGAGAGGTTATTTGATTTCTTATTCAACTGATGTATTAAACATACCTGTGCAATATTCGATCGTTATCGCATCTTTCGCATTTGGAATGAATCATCTATCTTATGGTTTAGCCAATGTGATCTCAAAAACATTGTTTGGTGTAATTTTGAGCATCATGTATCTCGCCTTTGATAGCCTTTTGCCATCTATATTATGCCATCAGGTCTTTAACCTTATGGTTTTCAAGATACGGATTGAATGGAAATCATGACTTCGATTTCACATATCTCACCTCTCGCTAGTACAGGCCGGGGTCAAACTCCTATTATAAAAGTAAGCAATTTATGCAAAAATTACGACAAAGTTATAGTCGTACAAAACGTTAGTTTTGCCGTATATCCGCAACAAGTTTTTTGCTTGGTAGGACCTAACGGAACAGGTAAAACGTCTATTATAGACTGTATCGTAGGCTTAAAAAAGCCGGACTCCGGAGACATACATTTATTCGGTACAAACGTATCTAACCTGCGACGGCGCAAAGACATACGCAGTCGAATCGGAGTCCAATTTCAAGAAGATTCTCTCTACAACGATATTCGAGTTAGAGAAGCGTTATGCCTTTATGCGAAAATGTACCGGAATCCTGTTGATGTTGACGAGCTAATCGACATTTTTGATCTACAACGACAACAGAAAACGGCCTACAAAAATCTGTCTGGTGGAGAAAAGCGCAGACTGCTCATTGCCATTTCCTTAGTGGGCAAACCGGCACTGCTAATCCTCGATGAACCGTCGAGCAATTTGGATCCACACTTACGCCGTCAACTATGGGAGGTGCTGAACCACTACCGCCGTCAAGGACTCACCATTGTCATGACTACTCACAATATGAAGGAGGCTCAGCAGTACAGCGATGTGGTCTGCATGATGAACCAAGGCCAAATCATTGCCTCTGGTTCGGTACCGCAACTGCTCGAAAAATTTCAGCTAAATCTCAAAGTAGAGATAGAAACCGAAGTCGATTCTGATGTCTTGGCAGACTGCGCCGAAATAACGCATATCGATGTTAGTTCTCAAGGCACGTGTATATATGGTAAGGATGAGGTGTTTAAGGACGCAATTATAGATCGCCTCAATAGTTTAGGAATATACAGGTTTTCCGTAAAAACCGCTGACCTTGAGGATGTGTACCTATTTGCTACGGGAAGGCGATATATGCGTTATCAACAAAACAGTTTAAAAGAAAATCAGAATGCCAAGTTTGATGTCCTTTTTGTCGAGGGTAAAGAGCGACTCCAGCAGGCAATTGATACCTCCGATCCCGACCAATTATACGAGGCACAGAAACTGTTTGAACAGGCCCGTCAAAACGGTAATTATGAGATATTTGCCCTGTATTATCTGGCTTTGTGCGAATACCGCCTCGCCACGCTTTTTGCGGCCGATCCCGACGAAAAGGCCCAGAGCATCAACCGAACCATAGAGTACCTCAAGGAAGCCATTGAACTAGAAGACAACTTCAGCGACGCGTATGCCCTCTTAGCCAGTGCTTATGGCCAGAAGCTAGGCCTGAAGCCTCATTTGGGCATGGCATTAGGTCCTGAAACCAAAACAGTACTTGAAAAATCCAAGCGACTCGATGGCAATAATCCCCGCGTCGTCTTAATAGATGGCATGAGCGACTATTACACTCCTGTTATGTTCGGCGGCGACAAGAAACGGGCTATCTCTAAGATGGAACACGCCCTTGAGTTGTTCGCTAAAGAGGAAATCCGCGATCCCTTCCAACCCTCTTGGGGTTATGACGAAGCCTACGCCCACTTGGGCATCATGCGTCAAGAGGGCGGAGACATTGAGGGGGCAAGGGAAGCCTTTGTCAAGGCGCTTGAAGTGAATCCCAACAACGGCTGGGTGGAAAAGCACTTATTGCCGGGATTGGACCGTTAGTACACAATGACTAAAAGATGCTTCGCCCCACAGGCCGCGCTCGGCCTCCTTTGCGTCTCCCTGCTCGCTGGGCAGATTTTTGCCCAAAATCGGGCCTTCGTCCAAGGGCAGGTAGTCGATGAGGCAGAACAACCAATGGCCTTCGTCAATGTACAAATCGTCGATACCACCGACGGTGCAGTAACAGGCCGCGATGGCCGCTTTGCCTTTTTCACTCGGCATCTTGGCCCACACGACCTGAGTGCTTCCTTTATCGGCTTTGAACCCACCCGGCAGCCCCTGCACTTGACGGCGGGCGATACCACCACAGTGCGCTTGGTGCTGCGACGCATTCTCATTGAACTCGGTGAAACCGTCGTCTCCGTTAGCACCTATACCACCGGGGAGGACGAGACCGTTACCCTTACTCCCTTAGAGGTAGTTACAACGGCAGGAGCTTCCGCCGATATTTTTTTAACGCTCAAGACCTTCCCCGGCGTGGCAAACGTAGATGGTGGTGCCGGTCTTTTTGTGCGGGGGGGCGATGTGGGTGAGACCGTTATCTTGCTCGATCAAGCCACGGTGGTACATCCCTACAAATACGAATCGCCCACCGGCGGAGTGTTCGGCACGATTTCTCCGTTCATGGTGCAGGGTACGGCCTTTTCCACCGGTGGATTCTCCGCCCGCTACGGCAATGCGCTTTCTGCGGTGCTGGCGATGGAGAGCCTCGACCTGCCGATGCAACGGAGCTATACACTTGGCTTGAGCCTCGCGGCCGGCTCTGTGGGGGTCGCCTTGCCGCTTGTTGAGGATAAGCTCGGCCTGCGCTTCACGGGCAATCGCAGCTTTACCGATCTCATGTTTCGCGTCAATGGTCATCGCGACAGATTCATTATCACTCCACGCGGGCACGACGAGAATCTCAACTTGATCTACCAGTACTCACCTACCGGACGCCTTAAGTTCTTCAGTTTTAATGCGGGCGACGAGGTTGGAGTACAGGTTACAGAGCCTTCATTTGACGGCCTCTATCGAAACCGCAGCGATAGAGCCTTGCACAATGTTCAATGGACGGATGTGTGGGCCGATTGGTCTGCCCAGACCAGTGTCTCGCTCAACCAGTACAAGACCCGACGGCAATTGGGCAACCTAGACCTGACTCCCCGCGACTGGACCGGCAAGATGCGCACGGACTGGGAACGCGTCCTCGGTACGTTCGGGATTTTGCGCCTCGGTGCTGAAATAGAGAATGCCAACAACCGATACGTGGGCCGCATTCCTCAGGGCGATATTTTCGACCCCGAGGCCGATATTTTTGAACTTGACGTTTCCTACAATGCCCGGCGCAGTGGTGCGTACTTTGAAGTCGATTTCAAACCCGTGCGCCGCATCGTCGCCAACGTCGGTATGCGCACTGATTACCACAACTTGAGCGACGATTTTGTTGTCGATCCGCGCTTGTCTGCGCAATACCAATTCTCAGAAGATACAAATGCCCGACTCGCTTGGGGCATCTATCACCAATTCCCTCCTCCATTTGATTACAATCCCACCAGCGGCAACCCCAACTTGGGCTCCCAACGCGCCCAACACTGGATAGGTGGCCTGCACCACGAACGCGCCCAATTCCTAGTGCGGTTGGAGGCGTACTACAAACCCTATCACAATCTCGTCATAGATGACCCGGACCTGAATCTTGTAAATGCGGGTAGAGGCCGCGCTTCTGGGGTTGACCTATTTTTCAAATACGGCGGTTTCCTCGATACGCGCTTAAGCGGGTGGCTGGCCTACAGTCTGCTCCGCTCGCGCCGATTGCAGGAGCGACACATAGGGTTTGAGATGCGCCGCGAAGAAGCCCCTTCGCCTTTTGACGTCACGCACAATCTGACCCTGGTTACAAAAATGCAGATCGTCAGCAAGCTTAGCGGCGGCCTGACGCTGAAATACGCCACCGGCCGACCCATCACGCCAATCGTCGGTGGCGTCCCCGTGGCCGACAAAAGCTACTACCTGCCCGTGGAAGGACCCGTCGGCTCGGAACGGTTGCCGTCCCTGCAACAGGTAAATGGGCAGTTGAGCTATGTGCATTTCTTTAGCTCTGGGCACCAAGCGGCCCTCTTCGTTGCGGTCAGCAACCTGCTCAACCGCGCCAATGTGCTCGGCTACGAGTACAGCATCGACTATACCCAGCGCCAGCCCCGCACCTCCCTCTTTCGTCGGTCCATTTACTTTGGCACCAGTGTTTCCTTGAACTATTAACCTTCACCTTCACTAGGAGAGGCTATTTATGCTACACTTTCTGCGAGCACTCGTCTGCCTTGTCTCAGTCGCCCATCCCACCCTTGCCCAATCGGCCGACAGTCTCATCATCAGTGGAAGACAGATGCTGCAAGTCGGTAGAAATGCGAGCGACCTCAACGCTATGTATGCTGCCAGAGCGACGTTTGAGCGCACCTTGGCCGACGCAGGTCTGGCTGCGTGGAGTCATTACTATATCGCTTTGACCGATTACCGCATTGTCGGCCTATTAGCGGAAGAAAGCAAAGACCAAGCTTCCGAACATCTCAAAACCGCGGTCGAGCACTTGCAGAAGGCTACCGAGATTGACCCGCAAGCAGCCGAAGCTTATGCCTTGCTGTCGAGTGTGCACGGACTACAGGTCGGCTTGAGTCCGATGAAAAGCATGTTCATAGGCCCCAAAGTTGGCAAGGCCATCCAAAAAGCTCAGCAACTCGCCCCCGACAATCCGCGCGTGGTACTGAGCGCGGCCATCAGCGATTTTAATACCCCCAAAATGTTTGGTGGGAATAAAGAAAAGGGCCTGCAAGGGTTTCGGCGTGCGGTCGAACTCTTTGCCCAAGAGAAGCCGACCGATCCCATGCAGCCAGTATGGGGGCATAGCGAAGCCTATGCTTGGCTCGGCATCGCGTACCAGAATCAAGGTGAACTGGAGTCGGCGCGAACGGCCTTTGAAAAGGCGCTGGAAGTCAATCCAGATTTTGGCTGGGTCAAGTACAGGTTGCTGCCCGAATTGGAAAAAGCCAATTCGCCGGATGCGCCGTGAGCAAGCGACTGTCAGGTAAGCTGGGGCTGGGTTGTGGGAAACGCTAACTGGTTTTAGCGGAAGATCTTCTGCCTCGGGGGCGTCTCCGTCCTCGTCCCTGTCCGCGGCCATTGCGTTTGGCACGGATGTCGTCCAAATCGGGCGCAGTACCTTCCCAGTGTGCACGGATGCGATTGGCGTTGAGCAGGCGCTTGAGGTCGCGGAGGTCGCGGTCGCCGACCAAGGTCAGGGCCATGCCCGCTCGGCCCATACGCCCGGCCCGGCCCGTGCGGTGGGTATAGATTTCGGCGTTAAAGGGAAAGTCGTAGTTGATGACGTGGGTGACGTGCGAAAAATCCAAGCCGCGCCCGGCCACGTCCGTGGCGACCATAAAGCGGATCTTCTGCTGGCGGAAGCGGCGGAAGATGGAGGTGCGCCGCTCTTGGTCTAGCCCGCCGTGGATGATGTCAACTGAGCGGACGCGCCTTTGTAGGTCGCGGAACAAGTCGGATGCTTTGTCGCGCGAGTTGCAGAAGATGATGCCCTGCTGGATCTCTTGGTCCTCAATGTAATCGACGAGCGCGTCACTGCGACGGCGGGAGACATGGAGGAAGTGATGGGCGAGCGATTGGGGTGCCCGCTGGTCGCGGTTGAGGTGGATGCGCTTGGGCGACTTGAGGTATTGTTGGGTCAGCCGCTCTATCTCCGGCGGCATGGTCGCGGAAAAAAGCAGAGTTTGGTGTTCTTGCATGATGCAGGACAAGATAAAGTCCACATCTTCGATAAATCCCATCTTGAGCATCTCATCGGCCTCGTCGAGGACCACGGTTTTGACGTGGGTCAGGTCGAGGCTGTGATTCCAGATAAAGTCGATGAGGCGGCCGGGCGTGGCCACGAGTACGTGAACGCCGTGGTTGATCTTGGCCTTTTGGATATCCATGTCAAAGCCGCCGTAGATGGCAAACGGCACCACGCCTGAGTGCTTGGCGATTTCATCCACCTCTTGGACGTATTGGAGCGCCAATTCGCGGGTGGGAACCAAGATGAGTACTTGGATGGCGTTGAGCGACGCATCTGTGGCTTGGATTAGGGGAATGGCACAAGCGCCGGTCTTGCCAGAGCCGGTTTCGGCTAGGCCCATGACGTCTTTGCCGGCGATAATGTGGGGAATGGTTTGTTCTTGGATGGGCGTCATGTCCTCGTAGCCCATCTTGTCGAGTGCGCTGAGGATATGAGGGGCTAGGTCGAGCTCGATAAACTGCATAAATCCTGTCTGCTGGGTTGAAAGGGCGGGGAATGCGTGCGGCGGGACGCCAGCGAATGCGCGTTAATCATTATAAGTTATAAACTTAGGGAAAAAGGCTAAATGTGCAATAGACTGCGTTGCGCGGAAGCGGCGGGGGCTTAATTTGTAACTCAAAAGACGAGGAGATAAAAAATGACAGACGTGCGGGTGCGCATTGCTCCTTCGCCGACCGGCCCCATGCACGTAGGGACCGCGTATCAAGCGCTGTTCGACTGGGTGTGGGCGCGGAAAAACAAAGGGAAGTTTGTGCTGCGCATCGAGGATACCGACCAAGCGCGGTCGCACAAGAAGTACGAAGATGAGCTCATGCAGTCGCTGCGGTGGCTAGGGCTGGCTTGGGATGAAGGCCCTGATGTGGGCGGCCCCTACGGTCCGTATCGGCAGAGCGAGCGCTTGTCCATCTACGCGGAGTACGCCGCGAAATTGGTGGCTAGTGGGCACGCCTATCCCTGCTTTTGCACCAGTGAGCGGCTAGCCGCTCTGCGGAAGGAGCAGCAGGAGCGCAAGGAGCATGTCGGCTACGATGGACATTGCCGGGATCTGCCTGCCGAAGAGGTCAAAGCTAAGATACAGGCGGGATGTGCGCACGTGATTCGGCTGAAGATGCCGAGGGAGGGAGCATGTATAGTCGAGGACATGCTCCGAGAGCCGATCTCCCTAGAGTGGGGGAAGATGGACGACCAAGTGCTGATAAAGTCCGACGGCTTTCCGACCTACCACTTGGCCGTAGTAGTAGATGATCACTTGATGCGGATCAGCCACGTGATTCGGGGGGAGGAGTGGATCACCTCCACGCCCAAGCACCTCAGGCTGTACGAGGCTTTTGGCTGGACTCCGCCGACGTACATGCACTTGCCGTTGCTGCTCAATCCCGATGGCTCCAAGATGTCGAAGCGGCGGAACCCGACCTCGGTGGAGTACTATCGCCGCGCTGGCTACGTGCCGCCGGCCCTGCTCAACTACTTGGCGCTGATGGCTCACCCGCCGGTTGAGGACGAAAAGTTCACTGTGGAGCAGTTGGCAGAGCATTTCGATCCGGCGAAGATCAATTTGGGCGGCTCCATCTTTGACATAGACAAGCTGGGCTGGCTCAACGGACGCTATCTGCGCGAGGATCGGACGCCGGAAGCCCTATTGGCGGAGCTAAAGGACTGGCTGTTCAACGACGAATACGTCGGGCAGATGCTGCCGTTTATGCAGCAGCGGCTTGAGACGTTGGGAGATTTTGTGCCGCGCGTGGCGTTTTTCTTTGCCCGGCAGGTGGAGCCAAAGGCCGAGGATTTGGTACCGAAAAAGCGGGAGGCCGCCGAGGTGGTGCGGATGCTGCAAACAGCCGTGTGGGCCTTGGACGAGGTGGTGGAGTGGGACAAAGACGGCGTGGCCGAGGCCGTGCGCCGGGTGGCCGGGCATTGGGAGTGGCCGGTCCGCGACGTGACTGTACCGCTTATTGTCGCGCTGACTGGCGAGCGAGTGGGGCCGCCGCTGTTTGAATCCGCCGCGCTCTTGGGGCCAGAATTGACGCGGATGCGGCTGTTGGACGCCATGAAGGCGCTGGGTGGACTGTCGAAGAAACAGGCTAGCCGGCTGGAGAAGGATTGGAGGCGGTGAAATTTTTCGGCGGCCCAGATGTAGCTAGGTGATCCGCAGATGGACGCAGATAGGCGCAGAAGAGTAGAATAAGACGATTCCGCAGCTCGAAGTGTTCGAGTCGTTCAGGGTTGCTAGGATGGCTATAGCTAGCGGCGGTCGAGCTGGATCGGCGTGCGGTCGCCTTCGCGGATGCGGTAGTACTGATCCATTTCAAGGTCGGTAAACAGTTGCCGTGCGCCCGTGGCCGGCCAAGTAACTTCGACGGCTTCGATGGCCGTGGCTTGTCCTAGACCGATCTCCTGTTGCAGACTTGAGCCGCCGAAGCTAGCTCCCGTGCCGACGGTGGCGCAGATGTTCCTCGTTCCCTCCGCAGTCGCGACCTCTATCCTGATGCGCGCTCCCAAGGCGGCGCGATTGGATTGTACTCCTTCCAACAGGAGCGCGATCCAGTGGTTGCCGTGCCCGGGGTTTTCAAAGAGGACATTCTGGAATACGTCCCCGGTATAGGCCCCACCTAGGACCGCATAGATATCTTGGTCGCCGTCGTTGTCGAGGTCGCCAAAGGCTACGCCGTGCCCCTTTTGCAGATGGCCGAAGCCGCCGGAGGTGGTAACGTCCTCGAAGAAGCGCCCGCCGGCATTGCGGAACATGCGGTTGGGCATGACCGAGCGAAGCGAAGGCGATCCCGTGCCAACGTAAAAATCCAGCCAGCCGTCGTTGTCGAGGTCGCCGAAATCGCAACCCATCGTATAGAGCACTTTGTCAACGCCCGCTTCCGCGCTGCGCTCGGCAAAAGTTCCGTCGCCATTGTTGCGGTATAGGCGGGGGCGCTCGGCCTCGGTAGCCAGCCCCAGATAGTCGGCGGCCACATCACCGGCACTGGCCTCGTAATGGTATCCCGAGACGAAAATATCCAGCCAGCCGTCGTTGTCGTAATCCCAGAACCAAGCCGGGAAGCTGCCTAGCGGCTCGGTCACGCCTGCTTCCTTGCTCTTGTCGGTGAAGGTCCATCCGCCGAACTCGTTGGCACCGTCGTTGGCAAAGAGGAAATTGGTACCGGTAAGCCGCGAGACGTACAGGTCAATTAGGCCGTCGTTATCGTAATCGCCCCAGGCGGCTCCTTTTACATAGCCCGCGATGGCGACCCCGGTTGCTTCGCCTACCTCGGCGAACTGCAAATCATCTGCCCGCCCGTTGCTGTGGAAGAGTTCGCAGCGATGGATTCGGCCTCCGTACGACTCGTTGCCAACAAAAAGGTCTAGCCAGCCGTCGTTGTCGTAGTCGCCCCAGGCGGCTGTCTGCGTCGGGTGGAAGGTGAGCAAGCCGACCTGCTCAGTGACGTCGGCAAAGGTCCCGTTGCCGTTGTTGTGCAATAGCGAGTTGGGATGCAGGCCGTCGTCTTCCCACCAGCCTCCGCGCAAAACCAATACGTCCGCATAGCCGTTGTTGTCGTAGTCGGCGTGTGTAATCTGCAAGCCGCCGACGATCCCGGTCAGACCGGCCGCTGTGGTCCGTTCTGCAAAGGTTCCATTGCCGAGATTGGCAAAATAGCGGAGTTGGTCGCTGAGACCCCAGGACGAGGCCATGATATCCAGATGGCCATCGCCGTCGAAGTCGTCCATGATGCTGCCGCCGGCCATGGAGACCAAATCCAGGCCCAGCGCCGGTGCCACATCGGCGAAGCGCTTGATATCGTAGTCGGAGACAAAAACCTCGGGCGGGACGAGCCATTGCGCTGGCACTTGTGCGGGATACATGCCCAAGGTCATATAGGCGATGTTCAAGAGCCAGCGAACGGTCAGGTCGTCTGGGTGATCTGCCAAATACGCGGCAAATTCCGCCAGCGCCGCCCGCGACCCCCGCTCAATGGTGTGGACTCCGTCGTCACCAATCGGCAAAAGACACGAGGCCGTTGCGTGCCGAGCGAGACAGTTTTCCTGCTCCCCGAGGCGCATATAGGACAGTCCCAGTAGGACGCGCACGTCTGGGGTTAGTTTGAGATCGACTTGTTGGAGTTGCGGCTGGAGCTTTTCGAACTCGTCAATGGCGGCTTGGCTCTGGCCGGCGCGCAACAGTTCCAGCGCCAGATAGGCACTGGCGCGCAGGCGGCTGGCGGTATCGGGCGGCTGTGGCAAGGTCTTGAGGTATTCTACCCGCGCCGCGTTGATATAGGTGTTAATGGCGGGGTTCAAATTTTGCGCGATCTCCGCCAAGCGAGCGGCCATGCGCTTCGTGCTAGGGGCTTGGTAGGGCACCGGCGGCTCTGGGGCACAAGACAGTGCGATGAGAGCCACGCCCAGTATGGATCGCATGTTACGGCCCACCGCGCAGCCGCTTAAAGTGCGCCAGCGCCTGCACAGCGCGCAGGGAGTCGCCGAGCGCCCGGTAGGCCAAGGCCAAGCCGTAATGGGCGCGGGCATAGCTCGAATCTGCTGCTAGGACCGTGCGAAAGTGGCCCAATGCCTCCTCGGCTGCCCCTTCGCGCAGCGCCACTCCCCCGAGACCGTGGTAGGCGTCTGCGTATCCTTCCCGGTGATCGAGCGCCGTGGTGAATGACTTGCGGGCTTGTGCTAGTTCCCCTTTGGCAAAATGGGCGTTGCCGAGGTTGTACCAGGCGAGAGCGTACTCTTCGTCCAGCGCCAGCGCCTGGCGGAAGGCGGCGATGGCCTCGTCCAAGCGGTCGAGACGGGCGTAGGCATTGCCCAGATTGTGCCAGGCCGGCGCATGGGAGGGGTTGATCGTCAGCGCGCGCTGGAAGGACGCCGCTGCTTCGCTTGCCACGCCCAGTCGAGCATAGATTCGGCCCAGTTCAAAGAGAGCCATCGCATCGTGCGGGTTGCCGTCCAGTACTGTTTTCCACCGGAGGATGTCCCCAGAGTACGCGTCAATGCGGTTGAAGGCGCGCAGGGCCGCATCGCTTTCCTCGGCCTTGCCTTGTTTCTGGTAGGTCTGGGATAGGTTGTAATAGGCTTGGGGGGAGAGCATATCGAGGTGAATGGCGCGACGCAGAGCTTGGACCGCAGGCTCGTATTGCCCCAGCCTAGTGCGGGCTACCCCGAGCCAGTTAAACGCTGCCGCAGCCGTTGAATCCGCGGCAATGGCCGCCTCAAAGCTCGCCGCGGCCTCCTCGTACCTCCCTAGGCGGAGGTGTGCCCGTCCCAAGCCGATGCGGGGGGCGACCGCGGTTGGTTGCAAGGTCACGGCTCGTTCAAGGAGCGCGGCAGCCTTTGCACACTGCCCCAGTTTGAGACAGTACACATCGCCCAGCGCGGTGTATGCCAAGATGTATTTAGAGTCGCTGGCAATGGCCTGTTCCAGCGCCACCGCTGCCTCTTGATACGCGCCTTCTTGGCCAAAGGCCGCGCCGATATTGTAGTGCGAGGGAGCGTGGTCTGGCTCGCTTAAAAGCGCCTGCTGGTAGGCTTGACGGGCTTCGGCAAAGCGTTGCTGCCGCAGATAGACGGCTCCCAGCCCCCGGTGCGCGTCTGCACAATCGGCACATCCCTGCACGACCCGTTGGTATGCTTCTGCGGCTCGATCTAATTCGCCTCCCCTAAACAAA
Source organism: Candidatus Latescibacterota bacterium (assembly GCA_022825835.1). Classification (GTDB taxonomy): domain Bacteria; phylum Latescibacterota; class UBA2968; order UBA8231; family UBA8231. The sequence goes on along the minus strand of JAJDVZ010000153.1, from coordinate 2,540 downwards.
ATGTTGCCGATCCCTATCTGCGCTCCGGTGTGGGTAGAATCCAGCGCCAAAGCTCGGCGAAAGGACTGTAGGGCCTCAGGGTAGCGCGCTTGTTCGTGGTACACTTGGCCGAGCGCGTAGTGGGCCTCGGCGTCCATCGGGTCTTCCGCGACTTGGCGCTGATGGCGGATTTCTCGCTCGCCTAGGGTTTCTTCGGTGGGTGTACAACCGTTGAGTAGGGCTAGCAGGCAGACAACGGCCCAGCGGCGCGTTCTAGTCCTATTCCACTGGTTGCTCATGCTATACGATCCTACCTCATTCATAAGATAATCCGCAGATGGTCGCAGATGGACGCAGGATAGTAGAAACAAGACGATCCGCGTTGCTCATGCTCAGCCGGAGGAAGGTGGTTCTTCCACTTGGTGGATTTGGTCGATGGGCATTTCCACGAGCGTCTGCACGATTCCACTGGGCCAGCGGATCTGGACGCGATCCACCTGTTTGCGCTGGCCCAAGCCGAAGTACACCCGCAGATCGTTTTGCGAGAGATAGCTGCTGCCGCTGCGCACCTCCTCGACCTGTACTAAATCGCCGCTTACTACCCGGATCACTGCGCCGATCCCGTCCCGGTTGCTGACCCGGCCGACGGTCTTAAATGCGATCCAGTGGTTGCGCTGGCCGCGGTCGTTGCGCAGCAAAAACGCCCGCTGGTTGTTGTTGGAGACAAAAGCATCTAGATCGCCGTCGTTGTCGATGTCGGCAAAGGCCGCACCCCGTCCGACTCCGCCCAAGGCCGTAGTCGGCACCAGCGCAAACCGTCCAGCCCCATCGTTGGCAAAGAGTTGGTCCGGCTGCGGATAGGACGCGGCTTGGTCGAACACCTGCACTTGTGGATGGACGTGGCCATTGGCCAGATAGAGGTCTAGGTCGCCGTCGTTGTCGTAGTCGAAAAAATCCGTGCCAAACGTCAAGGTAGAAAGCGTCGGCTCACCCAATCCCGACGGAAAGCTCAGGTCGGCAAATGTGCCGTCGCCGTCGTTGCGATGGAGGCGGCAACTCTCCCATTGGAAGTTGCAGACCACGAGGTCCAAATCGCCGTCCCGGTCGCAGTCGCCAAAGTCCGTGCCCATGCCGGCCTCGGGGCGAGCGCTCTCGCTGAGCGCTACTCCCGCGCTCAAGCCCACTTCGGCGAACCGCGCTGCGCCATCGTTGCGGAAGAGGAAATTGGCCTTCATGTCATTGGCTACGTACAGGTCCGCGTCGCCGTCGCCGTCGTAGTCGCCAAAGACGACGCCCAATTGGCGGCCGGCTTCGCTGTACACGCCGGCTGGCTGGGTAATATCGGCGAACTTTCCGCCCCGGTCGTTGCGGAAGAGGGCACCGGATTCTCCTTTGTACTGAGTGGGGGCGCAATAGACCGGGACCGCTCCTTGGTGACACCCTTCGTCATGCACAAGGTCAACGAAGACGTTGTTGGCCACATAGAGGTCCAGATCGCCGTCGTTGTCGATGTCGGCAAACGCCGCGCTAGTGCTCAGGCGGGGATCGCCGACCCCGGCGTCGGCAGTCTGATCGGCAAAGGTTCCGTCGCCTTGGTTATGATACAGGACGTTGGGGCCGAAGTTGGTCACGTACAGATCTACGTGCCCGTCGTTGTCGATGTCCCCGACGCAGGCTCCCATGCCATAGCCTGGATGGCCCGTCCCCGTTTGCGCCGTCACGTCCGCAAAGATTCCGTCGCCCCGGTTGCGATAGAACGCGTTGGTGGGGAGGTCCTCGGCGACAAAACCCGGCAGCGGCGCACTGTTGACTGCATAGAGGTCTTGGTCGCCGTCGTTGTCGTAGTCGAGGAAGGCCGCGCCCGACCCGTAGGTTTCTACGTAGTAGTAACGCCCGCTCGCCCCATTCTGATGGTGGAATTCAATGCCCGCCTCCTGCGCCACCTCTACAAATGCGGGTTCGATCTCCGGGTCTGTTGGCCCGCATCCTGCACTGCCCACGACGAGCAGCATCCACAAAGACAAAACCGCGGTCACGGACTAGGCGGGAGCGTTGGGATGGGCGCGGGCAACCACGAGGGTTGCCCCTACGAATGCGCTGGCAAACAAACAGGTAGGGGCAACCTTTATGGTTGCCCAACATCCAAGGGGTGATGTCATGGGCTAGCGGGGCTGGCGTCTAGTCTGCCCAACTGCTCCTCAAACACCACAACCTGATCGGCGTATTGATTCCTAAGCCGGGTGAACAAGGAATCGAAGAGGGCCTTTTCTTGCTGTTTCTGCACCCACCACCGCGCCCGCGAAGCCGCCTGTGCAAAAGGCGTGGGACGCGGGGGAATGCGTTCCCGCACCTCGAATATCGAATAGCCTTCGTCGAGGGCCACAGGACCGGTAAGCACTCCCACCGGCGCGGCGACCACTGAATCGTAGAAGGCACCGAAAACCCGCCGCTCGGAGGGGTGGTTGTGGATGTGGTATTGCCCGTGCCTCCCCTCGGCATCCGTACGGAGCGTGTGGCGGGCGGCCAGCTTTTCTAGGGGTTCGCCGGCGCGGACCCGCTGC
>JAJDVZ010000005.1:0-11310 GCA_022825835.1 Candidatus Latescibacterota bacterium | reverse complement strand
CGTTGCCCGAACATCAGCCGGTGCAAGCCTGGATCAAAGGACTGGATTTCCCCGTCCTACTACTCCGGCAGGTCTTTACACACCAAGATGGCAGCACCGGCACCCTGTATCTGGCCTGCAGCGATCTAACCTGTGAGGGCTCCACCGTCGAAGCAATCTACCAGAAACGGTGGAACGTGGAGATCTTTCATAAAACGCTCAAGTCCCATGCCGCCTTAGCTAAGTCGCCGACGAGACGAGAACGCACCCAAAGCAACCACTGTTTTATGGCCATATATGCCGCCGGGCGCTTGGAGAGCCTGCGCAGCAAGCACCAACTCAAGCATTTCGCGTTGCGATCACAACTCTATCTCAAGGCCCTCCGATGTGCCTTTGAGCAGCTACAAACCCTCAAAAACTGCGTAACATCAGTAACAAATTACAAATTACAAATTACAAATTGCGAATTGCGAATTGGGGTTGGGGTTGGGCCGGGAATTCCTAATTCCTAATTCTCAATTCCCAATTCATCTTCAGGGCCTCGGCCTTTAACTGTGCACAGCGACGCGGCGCGTACGGGGGCTGTTGGGTCTCGCGCAAATCAAAGCCAAAGGCGCGCTTGCTCAAAACGATAATCGGCGGCGCTTGGATCCGCTTGAAGTAGTTGATCCGCACTTGGCGCTCCACCCATTCGAGATCTTCGATCCAACTGCGCGCATCCGGGAAGTACGCGCGGAAACGCACCGCGTCGTCCCATTCCAACTTCTCTAGCAACACGCCCTCTATAAACCACTGCAACAAATCGCTGCTGTGCCGCCGGTATTCGATGAACTGCCGCAGCACGGCGTCGTGGTATCCGTATTTAATTGGGTCGCCCAAGCCCTGCGTCACGTCTTGGGCTTCCGACAGCTCAGCACTGGGCACCACCGAGCCATCGAGCAGATTCTCCGGCACCACAACGCGGCCATAAACACTCTCGTTGAGAAAGCGCGCCAGCGCAAAGACCTGCACCTTGTACAGGTCGGCAATCGGAGCCACTGCGCCGCTGACATCCCCATAGAGCGTGGCGTAACCCAAGGCGACCTCGGTCTTGTTGCCGTTGGACGTGAACACGAGTCCGTATTTGGCCGCCAAGCCGGAGAGCACATCGGCAAAGCGGATGCGCGCCTGCACGTTCTCATCCACCAACCGAGTGTACTCGCCCCGGCCCACGGAAAATTCTGCGCCTTGCACGAGCGCAGCTACGGCCTCGTACAGCGATTCTATCGGGCAGCAAAGGTAATCAACGCCCAGCGCGGCGCACAACGAGCGGGCATTGTCTTGGGTAACCGCGGCGTTGAAGCGCGTCGGCATGTTGACCGCAAACACGCGCTCTGGGCCAAAGGCGCGCTCCAGCAGACAGCAGACCACGCTGGAGTCCACGCCACCGCTCGTCGCAATGAGGAACTTGCTTTCCGCGCCGCGCACATCGTCGAGGTGCCGCAACCCGGTAAGGATGCCCTCGTACTGAGCTTCAATCTCGCTTTGAGGCGGCGCGATCTCCCCGCAGCCCGTGAGCACGAGCTGTTCCCGCCACGGACGCGCGCGGCACGCAATGTCCCCGCTGGCCGCATACGCAGTGCTGTCCCCGTCAAACACAATGATGTTCTTGCCGTTGTTTTGCGCTCCAACTTGGTTGACGTAGAAAAACGGCAGGGGCGAACGCGCCAGTATCTGGCGCACCACGCGGTTCCGCTTGTCGCTTTTTTGCCAAGTAAAAGGCGAGGAAGAAAGGTTAAATACGGCCTCGGCCCCACGGCGGCGATACAGCGCCAGCGTGTCGAGTGGCTCGCCGCTGTGGCAGTAGTCCTCGCACCACATGTCCTCGCACAGTTGTACGCCAAAGCTAAAAGGCTGCCCGTCCTTGAGCCGCACCTTGTACGGGTGCAGCCAATCATCCAGCGACCGCCCCTCGGCCTCAGCTAGGTGGCGCAGCGAGAAGAAGTGCCGATCGTCGTCAAAGAATCGGTAATTGGGATGCAAGGTCTTGGGATGGACGCCGCAGGGCAGCCCGGCGGGCACGGCTGCACGCACCACATATTCGCCATTGGCGCACACATAGACGGCATTGTACTTGCGCCGCCGTCCATCTTGTCCCTTGTGGACTGGGTCCACCGCCACATTGCCAAAAATCACGGTCAACCCAGTGCTAGCCCGACAAATCTCGTCGCTGTACCCGGCAAAATCCTCGACGTAAGCGTCCATCTCCCACAAGTCGCCGAGGATGTAGCCGCTGATGCACAGCTCGGAAAACACCACGACCTCAGCGCCGACCTCCCGCGCTTGCGCGATAAAGGCCAGCATCCGCTCCGCATTCAGGTCAGGTCGCCCGGGCTTGACCTCCATCTGCACCAAGGCGATTGCGGGCAGACCCATCAGACCATCACGGGGACCCGCGCCTCGTGGATGCACTCGGCCAACAGCGGCACGCCCTCGCGGACCGCCTCCAGCGAGGCAAAGCCAAAGGCGAGGCGTATGGCCGGCACGTCCTCGCGCCGGATGTGGAAGCCCTGCCCCCGCGCCACCACAATGCCGCGCTCAGCGCACAGAGCCATGAGGCGATTGCGATCCACATCTTCGGGAAACTCGATCCAAATGAACATGCCGCCCACGGGCCGTGACCACGTGCACAGATCGCTTGCGTTCTCTTCGAGACCCGCGAAGACGGCGTCGCGCTTTTCCTTGAGGATGGCATTGGTCTCGGCCAAGTGCTGCCACAGCCGGTCGCGGAACAGGGCCGCGCAGCTAGCAGCCGCCAGCAAGCTGTTGCCCCCGTCGTAGCGACGGTCGAGGATCCGCCCCAGCATGGGCGGCCGGGCCAACAAATAACCCAACCGCACGCCGGGCCCCAAAATTTTGGACAGCGAGCCGATGTACAGGACGTTGGGGCTATCGTCGAGCGCGTAGAGCGCCGGCTCTTCCGGCCCCTCAAAATGCACGTCGCCGTAGCAGTTGTCTTCCACCACAATGGTCTCGTAGTAGCGCGCCACTTCGAGCAGTTCGAGGCGGCGCTGCCTCGGCATGACCGAGCCGGTGGGGTTTTGGTAGGTCGCCAAGGTATAAATAAAGCGCGGCCGGGTACCCTTGCGGCGCAAATCCGCCAACACGTCGGCCAGCGCATCGACGCGCATGCCCTGCTCGTCGAGCGGCACCCCGACCAACTCGGCCCCCAACCGCTTGTACGCGCCAATCGTCCCAGAATACGTCAGTTCCTCGGTGACGATCACGTCCCCCGGCCCTTCCATCAGCGCCTCGGCCACCAGCGTAACCGCCTGCATGGAGCCATTCATCAACGCGATGCGGTCCGCAGACACGTCGATGCCCTCGCGCTTGGATTCGCGCATAGCCATGACCTCGCGCAAGCCCTGATGGCCCATGTCGCCCGGATAGCGCACCAACTCCGCGCCCAACTCGCGCACGGCCTCGCTAGCTGCTTCGGCCAGCGCCTCCGTGGGGAACGAGCCGGGATCTGTGCGTCCACTGCCAAAATCGTATGTGTTCATACATATTCTCCTTTTAGAGTTCCAATCGCTTGAGCCGGGGGTTTTCAGTAAGCCCCGGTATCCGTCCCCGCTTGGCCACGGGCCGACCTTCTACTTCCTTGATGTCCGCAGTAAAATCAATCGCCGAGGCACCGCTGATCGCGCTGCCGACGCCAAAGGCGTCCACCGGTGCCTCGGCCGCCCGGAAATATCCGATTCGCTCGGCGTCCAAGCCGCCGGAGACCGCGATCTTTACATGGCTATGCCCGGCTTGGTCGAGCCGCGTGCGCACCTCCGCGACTAGCTCGGCTGTGACGCCACCGCGTTCGCCGGGCGTGTCCAGCCGCACGCCCCACAGCTTCTCGCCCAGGGCCTCGGCCAGCCGCAGACTCTCTTCGGCTTCGTCCTTAAAGGTGTCAACCAACGCGATGCGCTCGACCTCGGCGTCGATATGGCGGTCAAAAGCCTCGGCCGCCTTGAGCGTGTCGCCGAAGCACAGGATCAAGGCGTGGGACATGGTCCCGGTTGCCTCAATGCCGGCGAGAGCGGCCCCTTGTGGAGTGGCGCATCCAACGCATCCCCCGACGACGGCCGCGTATTCCATCCGGGCGCTGACCTCTGGGTGGACGTGCCGAGCGCCGAAGCTGATGATCGGCACCCCGTCAGCCGCAGCCACGCACTCCGCCGCAGCCGTGGCCCACCCCGTCTCGCTGCTGAGCATCCCCAACAGCGCCGTCTCGTACAAACCGAACTGCCGGTAGGGCGCGCGGATCCGCAATACGACTTCGCGCGGCTCGATCCAATCCCCTTCGTCCAAGCTCCACACCTCCGCTTCTTCGTCGAGCACCTGACGCAAGAGGGCCTGCGCCTCGCGCATACCGCAGAGCAGGGCGCACCGCCGAGTAAACACCTCCATCGCCACGACCGGATTGAGCTGTGCGGCCGCGAGGATGTCGCAACCTCGGCGGAAGTAAATATCCGCGTTATCGCCCGCCAGCGTCGCCGCCGAAGGCGCGTATAAGTCGCGCTCTACCATTAGCGGTTAGTAACCTGTGCCCCGAGAATCTTCTCTATATGCCCCAAGGCCCATTCGTGTTGTTGGGGATCAAAACTGGCGACGCAATCGGCTGGGACCTCGACCGGATAGTCGCGGTTGCGCAGCCCGGCCACGGTGTGCAGGACGCAAATATCCGTGCAATCGCCCAGCACCACGACTTTGTCCGGCGCGAGTTCATCCAACATCGCGGCCAACTCGGTCTCGAAAAAGGCACTGTAGCGCCGTTTTTTGACAATCTGCGCGTCTTCGGTCAACGGCGCTAGCTCGGCGATGATTTGCTCTTCCTCGCTCCCTTCAATGCAGTGCGGAGGAAACATCTCAAACTCGCGGTCGTTCGCAGTGTGGCTGTCTTGGGTAAAAAACAGCGCGGCCCCAGCGGCCTTTTCGCGCTCGACTCGCGCGGCGATTCGCGGGATAATCTCCCGTGCGTGGTCCCCGCAGTAGAGCGTCCCATCTGGACGCATAAAGCCGTTCTGCATATCCACGACAATCACGGCATTAGCCATCGCCTAATCCTCCTATCCGCAAAAATATAGCAATCCAGAATGATCTGAACGATTCAAGCAGTGGATCATCTTGTTCCTACTATTCTGCGTCCATCTGCGTCCATCTGCGGATCATCTTGTTCAAATCAGTTCAAGCCCATCCCCCACCAGCCGCCGGTAGTAACACCCCAACCGCGCCCGCCCATCTGCGTCCACGGTGTGGCAGGCCCCCTCTCCTTTGAGCCGCACGCGGTACAACAGCGAATTTTGCTCGCAGTTGACGCGGATTTCGACCAGTTTGAGCACATTGCCCGAGGTCGCGCCCTTCACCCACAACTCGTTGCGCGACGTGCTCCAAAACGCAGCCACGCCCTCGCGCCGCGTATAGTTCAACGCCTCTTCATTGGCGTATCCCACGATCAGCACCTCGCCGCTATCCACGTCCTGCGCCACCACCGGCACCAAGCCCTCGCCACAGGCCGCGGCCTTCTGCAACTTGCCAAAATCCAAGGCCAACTGCTGCCCTTCCTCCACTTCCTCATGCGTCATATTCTCTCGTTCAATCACGACGATCTCCTATTGTCAGACTCCTTTTAACTAGACCTTGCCTCCCTCTCCAAGTCAAGCCTATATTCCCCGCCCCAAAAGACGATGTGCCCTGAGCTTGTCGAAGGGCACGTCCCTCGCCCGAAAGGACAAAACCCTATGCTTCTCGACACTGCCTACGAAATCGCCACCTCCAACATCCGCTTCGGCCCAGGCACCACCAAGGAGATCGGCATGGATCTCAAGGACCGGGGACTGAAGCGAGTCATGGTCTTGACCGACCCGAACTTGCACGAGCAAGCGCCCGTGCAGACGGCCTTAGCGGCCATTGCCGAGGCGGGCGTCGAGTACGCGCTGTTCGACCAAGTGCGCGTCGAGCCGACCGACGCCTCGTTCAAGGCGGCGATTGAGTTCGCCCAACAAGGGTTTGACGGGTTCGTCGCCATCGGCGGCGGGTCGGTGATGGACACGGCCAAAGCCGCCAACGTGTACACCACGTACCCGGCCGATTTCCTCACCTACGTCAACGCGCCCATCGGCCGAGGCGAGCCAGTGCCCGGCCCGCTCAAGCCGCTGATCGCCGTTCCCACCACCGCTGGCACTGGCAGCGAGACCACGGGCGTGGCGATTTTCGATTTCGTCGAGATGAAGGCCAAGACCGGCATGGCCCACCGCTATATGCGCCCGACCTTGGGCATAGTCGATCCAGACAACACGCGCTCCATGCCGCCGCAGGTGGCCGCATCAACCGGCCTCGACGTGCTCTCACACGCCTTGGAGTCGTACACGGCCCTGCCGTTTGACCAGCGACCCCGACCTGACCGGCCCCAACTGCGACCGGCCTACCAAGGCTCGAATCCCGTCAGCGACTTGTGGGCATTGGAGGCTTTGCGGTTGGTGGAGCAATTCCTGCCCCGCGCCGTGGCCGACCCCAGCGACGACGAGGCCCGCAGCGCCATGTGCTTAGCCGCGGCCTTAGCCGGCATCGGCTTTGGGAATGCGGGCGTCCACTTGCCGCACGGCATGTCCTATCCAGTGGCTGGCATGGTAGAAAGCTATGTGCCCGAGGGATACGCCATCGATTACCCGCTGGTGCCGCATGGGTTTGCCGTGATCGTCAACTCACCTGCGGTCTTCCGCTTCACCGCACCGACTTGCCCCCAGCGGCATCTGCGAGCGGCTGAGGTCTTGGGAGCCGATTGCAGCGGAGCGAAAGACGAGGATGCGGGTCCGATCTTAGCCGACCGCATCGTCTCGCTAATGCGCCAACTCGGCGCACCCAACGGCCTCAGCGCCCTCGGCTACGGGAGCCAGCACATCTCGGCACTGGTCGAAGGCACGCTGCCCCAGCACCGAGTGACCAAACTCTCGCCGCGAGCGGCAGACGCTGAGGAACTGGCGGGGATTTTTGAGGACGCGCTGAGTTATTGGTAGGAAGCTGGTTTTAAGCAGAGGGTCTCCCACATTCTGTTCATTGTCGAATCTCCTCGGCATGTTAGTATATTATGTGAAGAATCCCGATTTAACGCTAGGAGGCAATCTGGCATGAACAGTGTTTTCATTTATTGGGACAACTCCAACATCTTTCACGAGGCACAACGGCTGGCGGAAGAACGAGGCGAAGGTGCCAATGCTCGTTATCGCGTGCGCGTCAACTTTGACAATATACTGCGCCTAGCGCACGCCGATCGCCCGCTGAAAAAGGCACTTGCCACCGGCTCGGTGCCGCCAGAAATGCGCCAGTTGTGGAATCGAATGGAAGGCAAGGGCGTGGAAGTTCAACTGTTCGACCGAGGCAGCTCCGGGCGTGGCAAACAGGAAATGCCCGACAGGGTATTGCAGTTGTGCATGTTAGAAGATGCGCTGGATTACAACGGCAATCCCGGCGTCGTGGTGTTGCTAACGGGCGACGGTGCTGGCTATCTCGAAGGCGCGGGTTTTCACAGCACTTTGGAGCGCATGCACAAGCGCGGGTGGCGGGTGGAAATCCTGTCATGGGCACATTCTTGCAACCAGCGGATGCGCCAATGGGCGCAAGAAAACGGCGTATTCGTCGCGTTAGACGACTTCTACGAGGCCATTACGTTCATGGAACCGTCTAGGCCGGGAGCGGAGCTTGCGTCTGCACGTGATTCCGCAGAATTGGACCTGTCGCAGAGGCCGACGGCCTGATTGGGGAAGCGTCAGTTCGCGGTCGGCGGCGACTCGATTGCAGCTATCATTCGTAGAAAGTCGCGGACAGTACTGAAGACGCTGTGGTCCCTATCGAACCTCAAGATTGTGGCGGATTGCAGCATCGATTGCGTTAGGTTTGTAGGTAACACAGCGATTTTCCGCGTCGTTAGCTTCAAGCCTATGCAGGCGAAACCTGTCCTGACTCAGAGATTCATGCGCCGCTTCTATACATTCAAAACTATGCGTGGTCGCAAATATCTGCGTGTGGAACTGCTTGGCTGCTTCGTCAATGGCTCGCCAGACATCGGGCAGCACGGAGTGGTGAATGCCGTTTTCAACCTCATCTACCAAAACGACGCCATCCGGCATGGAAGCTATGGCCAAAACGAGCCGGGCGATTTGGGTCATGCCTTCGCCCATTGCTGACAGTGGTACCAGTTCTGACAGCCCAATATCCCCCCAGATCATGGGTGTGCCGCTGGAGGAATTTTCCTCAATGCTTTGCAATCTCGGCTCGACAATCTGTAGTGCTTTTAATAGTAGAGACCCCTGTTTCTTCCTTCTCAATTGTCCCAGCCTTACAGCATCTCTGCGGATATTCCTAGTTCGAGACAAGAGAATTATCGCACCAAGCGAGGCAATTGTAGTAGGCTGATTGACTTCAAACTCTTGTCCCTTCACACGTATCTGGCTTTCGACGCGTTTTCCCGAAGGATCGCTATACTGAAATGCGAGTGAAAGTTCGCTGAAATGGTCTGGCACCGAAGTTTCTTCCATAAGATCAAGAGCAGTCTCAGGAGTGGCTTGTCGCTCTGATGTGATTTTCAAAGCCAATTGACCATGCGACGTATCCTCTCCCTCAATCTCAATAGCCCGTTCCATGTCCAGATCAGAAAAGAGCTGTTTCCACAAGGGCCCAATCATAGCCGGTGATACTCTACTATCCAGTTCCAAGCCGCGAATAATGTTGACATTTTTTGCTAGACGCGCATCTCCAGCTCCAACCAGCAGAGAAATTGCCTCAAGTAAACTGGTCTTGCCGGAATTATTTTTACCAGCAATGAGGTTAATGCCGCTCAATTGGTCGATTTCAAGCGCGTTGAAACCGCGAAAATTCCGTATCTGCAGGCGTTTCAACATGGCATTAGCTCCTTTTATTGACCTTCATGTAATGTGGTACTGGTTCTAAGCCTCGCACAGCCGTTCAAAGCAGCAATTTACGAATTTCGACAGCGTCCCTTTCCACGGTTCGCAGCCATTCCAGCGTGCGTCGTTAAACAATGCGGCGAATGCAATCTCCTTTGAGGGGCCAACGCTGATGGTAAGCATCACATTTCGGTTGATGACCCAATCGAAATCCACTTCGCCATGTGGGGTGGCAGCAACATCCGGCTTGCCGATATGAGGCGGGAATTCGTCGATAAGTTTTTGGGCAATATCTACTGTCTCTGGAGCAAGTGCAAGAGCACCTTCCCCATCCCAATCTTCAGTACCGGCTTCCTCAAGCAGACTGCGAACTTCGCGCTTGAGTGAAACTCGCTCCTCATTCGGGTAATTAGACAGGGCTTCCATGTTTCACTCCTGCTGGTTAATTTGGCCTACGATTGTTAATCGTCTCCCCACACCCGCCCAATCGCCGCCCGAATCTTCCCCTCCATCCGCTCCACCAACTCCCGATTAGCGGCGACAAGAGACTGCTCGGCTTCGATTTCGGCGACGACGGCTTGCTGCGTTGTCAGTGATGGAAGCGGGATCTCGAAGTCTCGTATCTGATGTGTCGTGAGATTCTTGAATACAGCACCAACCGACTGTGAACCATGAATTTCATGTCTTGATAGAAGATCAAAATACAAATACTCTGGTAGAACTATGTCGCTTTTTAGATCGCGTAGTCCAACAAATCCGTCATGGATGCAAGCGTCCTTAGCGAGTATAGTCGGAAGACCTGGATTGCCGCTCACGGTGATAATTACGTCGCCTTTTTTCATAGGACGACTTTTCTTTGATCCTTCATGCGTTAATGAATCAATCTGAGGCGTAGTATACATACCATCTCGTGTAATATCTGCAACCATGAGTCTTGGAATTGGACCACCATAATAGTTAGGATCGCCTTTCGGTCGGGGCGAACTACCTCTAACTATCTCAGCAAGCGAACCGACTTTCACCATCGGCCACTCAGGATCAACCACAATCTGCGGCCGGTAGTTGTCAATCACCGCCCGCGCCCCGTCTATCACCCGCTGATACCCCTCAATCTCCGCCACAATCTCTCGTTGCACTGTCCAGCGGCGGCAGGGGTAGTTTGTATTTATCGTATACATCTTTCCGGTTTAGGCCTGGAATCCCTGCACCTCCACGCAAACTTGGCAAATCTAGAGTCTTGAGCAGATGGTAGAGATAAAGAATATCTGTGCGATTCGTATCAACGATTTTCACATAATAAGTTGTATCAATAGGAAAACAATCACTGTTGATGTACGTAACTTCACCCGCTGATCCTTTTCGGCCAACAATAATTGCTGGTCCTTTTATTAGATACTCCTTGTGATAACCACTAATGCCGTTAGATCCCATCACGGGAATATGACCATCTACACGTTTCTTTTTTGGCAAACTTGCACCGTACTCCAACGTACAAATTTTCTCGAACGGCATCATTTCATAATGTGAAGACTTAACTTTGTTCTCCCGATACCTTTCCCCGCTCAGATTATACTCCCCACCCGCCGCAATTTTCCCCTTCTCGGCAACCAGCCCAAATTTAGGTTGAACGTTGTCCGCAGTGTATTCCACTCTAGGTTCCGCTACCCCATCACTCGTCCCCGACTCGCCCGCCCGCAATCGTCCTAGATACTCCCCAAGCTCCTCCCTCACCTTCGGCAAATCATTCTCCGCAATCTCCCGCCGCTGCGCCCCCAAATCAAACCCATCGTTCTCCACCTTAAAAAAGGCAACGCGATCCGTCTTTTGCGCCAGCGCCTTGTCCAGCAGCAAAATAGATGTCTTGACCCCCGAATAAGGCTGGAACACGCCCGCCGGCAGCGAGACAACAGCCACCAGATAATTCTCCACCAGCATCTTGCGTAGCTGCTTATGGGCCGTCTGGCTCTGAAAGATAATGCCCTCCGGCACAATGATACCGGCGCGCCCCGTCGGCGTCAGATGCTCAGCTATGTAATCGACAAACAGCACTTCGCTGCGTTTGGACTGCACCGAAAAACGGCGATGCGGACGGATGCCGCCCTTCGGCGACATAAACGGCGGATTGGCCAAAATCACATCGGCATAATCGGTCCAGCGCTCCTCACTGGTCAGGGTGTCGTACTCGAAGATATGCGGCTCACGAAAGTCGTGCAGATACAAATTCACCAGTGACAGCCGCACCATATCAGGCGAAATGTCATAGCCCTTGAAGTTAGTCGCGAGTATCCCTTTTTCGTCCGGCGTCAGCGTACTATTACCCTCGTCGTCGGCATTGGCCTTGAGAATGTGCTTGTACGACGAAATCAGAAACCCAGCAGTGCCGCAGGCCGGGTCGAGCACA
>JAJDVZ010000036.1:0-16711 GCA_022825835.1 Candidatus Latescibacterota bacterium | reverse complement strand
GAGCCGCCGCCGGGGTTTGCCACGCTGGGGGTGAATTCGTACCGGAATCAGTCCAGTTTTGAACTATTGACCTCGGATGGCACGCCGATTCCCACCCAAGGGGAAGAGCGGCTTCAGAGTCCGGTCGATTACCAGTTGCTCAGCTTCGTCGATAACGAAACGCTGAGCAGCGCGGGCGTGAGAAACCGCAATTTTGACTTCCGCTTTCCCGCCCGCAAAGTGCGCTATCTGTTCTATCACCACGAAGCTCCCCTCAACAGGCAAACCGTTTTCCATTTATTCGAGATTTTCCTCTACGGCGCAGGCCATCCGGCCGAGGTGGTAATGACCTCGAATTTTATCGATCTGGCAGGAGCCAAAAGCCTGCGGCGGATGCGCTGGGAGGCCGAGACAACGGATGAGACGCGCATAGAAATTCGCACGCGCACCGGCAATACACTAGACGAAGAGATATTCTATTACGACAAAAATGGTCGCGAGGTCCCCAAAGGACGCTGGGACAAACTGCCGGCCAGCCAGAAATTGCCCGAAGTAATAGTGACGAAAGCCAGTGCCGACTGGAGCGCGTGGAGCTCGGCCTACAAGGAATCTGGAGAAGCCTTCCGCTCGCCTACGCCGAGGAGATTCGTCCAAATGGAGGTGCGTCTGCAGACCGCAGATCCCGAGGTGGCACCGACGCTGCGCGAGATAGCCCTCGATTTCGACGATCCGCTCATCGGCGGCGGGGTTTTCGCCAGCGTTGCCCCACGCGAAGCAGTCCTCGATTCGCTGACGGTTTTTACCTTCCGCCTTGGAGGTCGCACTAGACCGACTGATCGGGGTTTCAACCGCCTTGTGTTCGATTTGCCGAACTCCCTTGAAGGCGCGGTGCAATTGCGGATAGGGGATCGCCGGGTTGAACCGTTGCAGGTGGAGGCCAGCGGCGATTCGGTCGTGATCGACTTGCCCGAACCGGTCCGCGGCGACAGCATCGAAGTTGAGCTGCCGCTGCGTCTGTTGGCCGATGCGGCTGCTTTCGACGCTTGGGTAAGCTCTACGACGCAGCCCGATGTTCGCCAAGGGATCCAGCCGGAAGACCAGGGGGCTTTGACGGTGTTCGTGCCCGAGATCGCCCAAGAGGACCACCTCATCCGCGCCTTGGAGGTGTCCTCGGCGATTGTTACGCCCAACGGAGACGGCATCAACGACAGGCTACAGCTACGCCTGCTAGTGGTAAAAACCACTGCTCAACCCAAGGTCGCGATTTACGATCTGAGTGGCGCGCTAGTCGCTAGCACCGAGCAGGTGGATCAAACGCACTATCTGTGGGATGGTCGGGATGAGAGTGGTCTATTGTTGCGCCCCGGTATCTACATTCTGGACGCCAAGGTAGAGACCGACACTGCAACGGAGCGGCGACAGCGCATCGTCCATGTGGTCTATTAGTCGGGCCGGGCGTCGCCATGCAAAGCTGCTATCGATACGGGGAACCAGCGCGATGAATAAAGCCATTTGGTCTTTTGTCTTGCTCGCCCTCTTGCCATTAGAACTCAAGGCCGACTTGCAGAGTGGGTTCTTCAATCCGTACAGAGCGACGGGAACGCCGGTCGATTTTGAATCGCTGAGTCCGGTGCTGCGAAAATGGTACGTGCCCCAGACGCTGCTTTACCTTTATGGCTGGAAGACCTACGAGTACACCAACTACGCCCGGGATAACTACCAGCGCTACGTCAATCTCTTCTTGGAAGGAGATCGCTATTACGATCTGTACGGCAACTATATCACCCGGGGTTGGCGCATCTACGACTGGCGTCAGGAACACCCGCTCGATTTCGGCAGCAGTATTTTCAAAAATCCTCGCTTCAATAGTTGGTTCAACCGCGTTCTGATATCGTCAGCTTCCAAAGGGCAATTCTACACTGCACTGACCGTCGGCGAACAGCTGCGGACCACGCTTACGCCGATGACCTTCTCGAAACCGCTCTTCGACGGTATCCAGTGGGATATGCAGTCTGACAAATACGCCTTGACCCTCATTGCCTCGCGCATTGACAATCCGGCCGTCCAGCGTCTCGACAGCGAAATCTCCGAAGCGAGAGAGACGGTCTTCACCAATTTGTACGGCTTGCGCGGAGTCGCCCAAGTCGGCGATTTTGCCACGCTCGGATTGACGTATGTCAATGCCAACCACGGGAACAGCCGCTTGAGCGTCGAAGAGAATTCCCTCAAGGGCGTCTTGGGGGGGCGCTTGAACGCGGAAAACGTCCGCCGCATCGTCGTCCGCCTCAGCGACGATTCGCCCGAAGACAACACCGGCGGCGCACTGTTGTTCCGCGAACGGATCTTCATCGACGATGTCGAGCACCCGGAAATAAAACCTTCGATTGACGGGGGGACGCGGCGTCAAGGCTTGCTCGAAGCCAACGGCGGCGATGTACTGACGCTTAGTTACGACATCGAACGCGATTTCGTCCCGGGCGTAAAGGATCAGATCGGCGATTTCAAAGAAGCCCGCAAGATCGATATCGAGCTGGTGGTGGCCAATGATTTTCGCATAGAGGTAACCTCCAATATGCAGACCAACTTCACGGGAGAGACGGTCTTCTTGCCGGTCAAGCGGAGCAACGGCAATATCAGCGATGGCTCCAATCAACAGGTCGTTCGCTTCCAGTACGGCCTGCCGACGGCCAACGAAATCATGGGTTTTACGTTTGAAGTTTCCGAGTTGGCCGGATTCAATCTCCGCTCCGAATTCAACGTCAATCGCCACCACCGCAAGTTTCCCAATCAGAATATCGTCAAGCGGCAGGCGCTAGCGTCTGATCGCGCCGAGGCTTTTTACGTCACTGCCTCTCGATTGACCTATCCGTGGTTCGCCTATGGCGAGGCCTTCTCCATGGATCCGAACTACGGCACCTCTATGGTCATTCCCGACCAGCGCGGTTTTATCGACTACGAAGATGAGCTCAACTTCACCTATGAATTTGTCGAAGACAACGACGACCAAGACCGCTTCCCCGACTGGCGGCGGCGCGTTACCGGCGGCGGTTTTGTGCCGGGGCAGCAGACGACCCGCGCTGCGGATGTCGAGGTGTTTCCCGGCCTCGACGAGAACAATGACTTGGTCAACGACTTTAACCAGAACGACAATTTGCAGCCCGATTACGTCGAGCCCTTTCTGCGCTACAATGTCGATCCGCCGGAATTTCTCTTCGGCACCGACATGAACAACAACACCGTCATAGACCGCCTCGAAAACGATACCGAACCCGATTATCCCTACAAGCGCGACCACCGTGGCTACAATTTCTACGTGGGCGCTGAAATGCAGCCCGGTTCTAAGCTCATGGTCGGGCATCTGCGCGAGTGGTTGATCGGTAGTGCCCGGCGCAACCAGACGAGCTATGGGCTTTTTACTTGGCAGGAAGACCTGCCATTGCGCGGCTTTAAGTTTCGCTTCATGGAATTTTTGCGCCTTGCCCGCGACGATATTCCCGACGCGCTGATCCAGTGGGTACAGTCTCCCTTTTCGGCCGGGGGGCTACAGGATGTGCAGGACCACTTGATAGCTCAGAATACGATGATCAACACGTCGTACCTCGATTTTACCATTCATCGTCTGCAGCCGCTGAACGTGTCTGGTAAAGTCAAATGGGACCATTATTTTCAGCGCGGAGATCAGGCGCAGGAAAATCGCGACGAGAGTTTCTTAGGGGCCATCCTGAGAGCGGAGTACTTCTACGAGCCGTTTGCCGGGATCACCATTTCGCCGAAGTGGAAGCAGCAGTACGCCCGCCAAGTTCCGACGGATCCCTTGGCGCTGCGACGCAATGAGCTGTCGGAGATTTTCTTCTTAATCGGGACGTACGATCTCATACCCGGCCAGCTCGTCTCGGAGTCGGGAATCGAATGGGAGGTCTTTCGGAATCTACAGCAAGAGCCCGATCCGCTGCCGCCGGCCTTTGTCGAGGATTTCACTACCCTGACCTTGGCCACTCAGTTCACCAACAGTTCCGAGTATCAGGGCTATGCACTTTCTACCAAGATCGGCGTGCGCTGGCAACGCCGAGCGTTGCAACAAGGCGATGAGACCAACTTCCTCACGTTTGTAACCATCTTCGCCGGATTGCGCTAATAGGACGATGGGCAGCACCCGTCCATCTGTTCTCTTAGGGGTCGCGCTGGCCACGCTGGTCGCGTGCGAGCGTCCCCCCACGACCAAGGCCGACTACCAAATGTGGCTGGAGCAGCATCCGCAGGATAGCGAAGCTCATTGGCAACTGGCCGATCTGCTCTTGCAAGAGCGCTCCTACCAAGGGGCCGAGCATCACTACCGCACGGCCCTGAGCATCGATCCGCTGACTGCGGACGCGTGGGTCGGGTTGGGAAATATCTCCTGCAAACAGGGGCTATACGAGCAAGCCGAAAGCCACTTCCGCAACGCCCTCTCGCTGGACGATGAGCACGTGGGTGCGTTGTGTAGCTTGGCCAGTTTGGCCTTGGAACAAGAGGAATACGCCCACAGTCGCGATTTGTATCGCCAGGCCCTGGCTCTCGATCCAGAAAATGCCGGGGCGTTCTACAATCTCGGCTTGGCTTACATCAAGCTCAAGGCGTACTACGAGGCGATTACAGTCCTGCGGCAGGCTACTCGCATTGATACGGGGTACAGTTTGGCATTTTACGCGCTAGGCCAGATATACGCCGAGCGTCTCGGCGAGTACCAAGAAGGGATTGCGGCGTTTAAGCGGGCAGTGGCGCTGAGAGCGGATTGGCCTAGCGCGCGGATAGGTCTAGGCCACGCCCTGCTGAAGACTGGCCAAGTAGATGAAGCCGCAGCGGCTTTTGGCGAGGCCCTCGCACTCGATCCGAGTGCGGCCCAAGCCCACGTCGGGTTGGGGTTGGCCGAGGAGCGACGGGGTGGCGAGACGCTCGCCGAGGCGCATTACCTGCGCGCCATTGCCTTGGATCCGGTGCGGGCGCGGACCTATTTCAAGCTCGGGACGCTTTACGTCAGACAGGGAAGAAAGGAGGAAGCCCAACAATACTTGAGCCGCTTTGAAGAGCTGGCACCTCATGCTGAGGATCTAGCTCAACTCAGAGACCGACTGCGGCGAGAGCCGGATAACGCGCTAGCCCATTACGCCTTGGCCGGGATTTACGCCAAACTGAATATGCCCTCCTTGGCAATCAGCGCCCTGAGAAGCTGTCTCGCCGTGCGACCGGATTACGCTCCGGCTTATAACAATTTAGGCAACGCGTATTTGCGCTTGGGAGATACCAGGGAAGCCATTGCGATGTACGAAGTCGCCGTCCGCATTGATACATCGTACGCACTGGCCTACAACAATTTGGGGAGTGCCCAGCTACTCAATGGCCGACCGCATCAGGCGCTGGCGTGCTACCAGCGCGCGCTGCGGATTCGCCCGGACTACGCCGATGCGTATTACGGGCTGGCTATGGTCTATAGGAAACAGGGGCTACACGCTGAGGCGGGGGAAGCCATGGCTCGGTATGAACAAATTGCCGCGGCGGATGAGCAGTAATGGGCGTCGTTCGCTTTGCGTATAAGGGCCGGAATGGCTATGCTTAAAAGCCGGGCGGTTAGCTCAGTTGGTCAGAGCGCCTGCCTTACAAGCAGGATGTCCCCAGTTCGAGTCTGGGATCGCCCACCATGTTACAAGCCCCTGAGCAATCAGGGGCTTATTTTTTTCTAAGCGATGATCTAACTTCTACAGGAGCTAAGCCATGCCCAATCGTCCCAATATCCTCTTTCTCCTCAGCGATGAACACAGTTTTCGCTTTCTCTCGGCTCGCTCGCCAGAGCGCGGCGGCGAACCCTGCCGCACGCCAACGCTTGACCGCCTCATCCAGCAGGGCGTCCACTTCGAAACCGCCTATTGCCAGATGCCCCTGTGTACGCCTAGCCGCATGTCGATGCTGTCCGGCCGACACCCGCACCGCTGCCCGGTTCTGTGGTCGGACACCCCTACCTTTGCTTCGCACTTGGGGCAGCACGGCTACGCCACGGCCGCCGTCGGCAAGATGCACCTGCCCGGCTCCCGTCAGTACGCTGGCTTCGGAGCCCGTCCCTACGGCGACTTTGCCGCGCCCTCGCCGGGTCATCAAAAAGACCCACTTTTTCTGCCTGGGGTCCAAGATCACATCTTCATGCCCTCCATCATCGAGGATGCCGGTCTCAGCGATGTCCCCGAGTCCCTGCTTCAAGAGCAGTTTGTCGTGCGCGAGGCTACGGCGTGGCTGCGCGAACACCGCCACGCCCACCCGGACCAGCCTTGGTTGATGTACGCTTCGTTCGTCCATCCGCACTTTCCGATGAACGCACCCCGCCGCTTTTTCGAGCGTTACTATCCCGAGGGAGTTACCCCACCGAAGGTGGGCCGCAACGGGGACGCCCAGAATCATCCCGTGACCTTGGAGGCTCTGAGGTCGGATAGCGGCGAGTCCCAGGGGCATCCCGCCGAAGAGATCACTGCGGAGCAGACCCTGCGCGCCCGGGCGGCATACGCTGCCTGCGTAGATCAGTTGGACGAGATCATAGGGGACTTTTTAGCGGTCCTGGAGCGCGACGGGCTGCTCGACAACACCGTCATCGTCTATACCTCGGACCACGGCGAATTGGCTGGGGAGCACGGCCTGTGGTGGAAGCAGACTTGGCACGAGGCTTCTGTGCGGGTGCCGCTGATCGTCTCCTTGCCGGAGCACCGCCGAGGCCAGCTCTCGTCGGCTGAAATCGCCGCGCCGGTGAGTTTGGCTGATATTTTCCCCACGCTCTGTGGTCTGACCGACGCGCCTCTGCTCGACGGTCTGGACGGCATTGACTTGACGCCGGCGGTGCAGGGCGATGCTTGCCCGGATCTGGCAGCCCGCTCCGGCGTCATCGTCGGGCACTTGGGCAAAGGATACCGCATGATTCGCTCGCCGCGCTACAAGTACATTGCCTGCCACACTTACGAGGATCTGGCCTTCGACCTGATGGACGATCCAGACGAGCAGCGCAATCTGGTAGGCCGCGCTGCAGGGGAGACGGCCGCTGAACTGGAGGAACTCAAGTCCGCGCTCTTCGATGGCTTTGATTTTGCGGAAGCCATCGAGTCGACGAGGCGGGAAAGTGCGCAATATCGCAAGCAATATCCGAGCCGGATAAAGCCCCGAACATCTAACCAGATCATGCGTGGCGACGGGATGCTGGTCGAAGCGGATCAGCCGCTCTACTATCCAGAGGTGGTCAGCGAGGACCCGCGCCGGGACTTCAGTGACTATCCGCAACAGCGCAGAGCTTCTCGTCGCCGTCGATAAACTTGGTGATTGCGCGGTAAAAAGCGCGTTTCAATAGACCACGGCGAGGCTGCGTTCTTGTGCCCATTGCCCTTGGTCTGTTTTGGCCCGCACTTGCACGACGTATATCCCGGGTGCGACGAGTTGGTCTTCTTCGTCGCGCCCGTTCCACATGGCTTGATGGTGCCCGTTGAGCTGTACACCGAGGGCTTGTCGCCACGTGGAGCGGCCGTCGAGCGTGTAAATTTCTAGCTCTACTTGGGCGGGGGCTAGCAAGCGGAACAAGTTGTACTGGATGGTCACGCGGTCGTTGATGCCGTCACCCTGCGGGGTGAACGCGGTCGGCTGCACCTCTATCGCGCCCAACACCTCATCCAATGCCTCCCCAATGGCGACCAGGCGCAGTTGATTGGTGCCCAGAGCGTCGCTGGCGTCGCCTCCTTCTACTTGCTGCGGTAGGCTCTGCTCAGAGCGCGTAAAAACCTCGACTTGCACCGTGCCCGAAGCCGTGTACATGACGGTTTCCAAATGCAAGCGCAGCGTTTGCGCGCCTCCGTCGCGGATGGGTTCGGGCAAGTAGATCGCTAGGCCCTCGGGTTCGGAGATTACGCTGTCGGCAGCTACCGGCTGCAAGGGATTGCCCATCTCCAAGCCGAGTAGGACACCCGCGCTAGGCAGGGTTAAACGCACCGCGTCAAAACCGGCTTGGTCCGCTGCGAACTCGGCTCGCAGGTCGCAGATCAACTCGATCTTTTGTCCGGCCGGCACCTCGGCGATATGGCCTATGGGCTGCAGGTCACCGGTTGCGGCTACCTCGCCCAACACCCGCTCGGCCAGCAGCGGAGAATATTCAATCGCCAGCGAATCCAAGCGCGTAAAATCCCACAGCGTTTCGGTCTCTAAGGTCAGTCGCACTTGCAGGTAGCGGCCGCTCGGCACGCGGGGTAGTTCGCCGGAACGGCGTAGCGGCGGCGACCAAAAGCTCCAGTTGTCCGCGTCGTCGATAATGGGGCCGCGCCAGCCCACGGCCGGGGGATCCCAAGGCCAAGTGCGCTGCTTGAGGCGTTCGTATGCGCTTTGCGTTACTTCCACGAGTTGGCCGATGTCGTCGTATCCGTGATAGCCAGTGGGTGTGGGGTCTAGGCCAGTCTTGATTTCTACTTGCGCGGATGTGGGTGCGTCGGGTGCGGCTGCGAGTTGGTCGCCGTCGCGCCGCCACTTGCCCGCACCAAAGCGCACGCGCCCGATGTTGACCACTTGGCCGAGGTCGGCTACCTGCGACGTCCAGATCGCTTGCGGCGGAAATCCCCGGCCGGACACCTCTAGTTCAGCCAAGGCGAACTTGTTGTAGAACCGGCCGATGTCTGGGAAGAAGTAGATGCGCAGAAAGCGCAGGTATTGCAGTGGGAACTCGATATGTACGACGGCTTCGGTGTTCAGATCGACGCTGGCTAGCGGGATGTCCAAGGGCCGGTAGTGGGTGCCCTCTTCCTTTGCGACACCCACTGGATCAAGGCTGCCGGAGAGTTCGTATTTGGCAAAGGCGAAGTTGGGGCGATACGGCTCTTGGGTGAGGGCGTCGCGCCCCTCGGGCGGATAGAACGCAAAGTGATCCACCGGCGCGGGCACGCCGAGGTCGATTGTGTAGAATTCGTTGGACTCGGAGTAGGTTTGCGCCGCAAAGAAGGTCGTGATATCGCCATCGACAAAGTCGCGTGGCTCGGCGCGTGGGCGGAGGTAATTGATGCCGCGCCAGATGCGGAGGTCGCCTAAGCGATAGGTGGCTTCTCCGGGGGAGCGCCAGCGATACCAAGGCCCTAATTGGGGGAGCAAGTTCTCGCCGGGTTTGAGTTCGCGCGGCTGGAGTACGGACGGGTCGGTGGTGTCGTCCATCATCCTGTTTTGCCACGTCCACTCCGCCCACGGCTCGGTGCCGCCGAGACGAAACTCATCTACTGCCCATGAGCGCGCCGATAGGCCGCTTAGCATTAATGCAAGAGCGAACGCATATCGCATGGGGACCTCTGATTTGTGGGATGGTTGGGGGATGGAGAACAGGATTTATGGGATTAAGGGGATGGACAGGATTAGAAGCGTTTTTACTTGATGGAGAATTTGCATTAGTGGTCTCCTTTGCGGGTAGGAGGAACACTGCCCAGTGGTTCTGGGCCGTCTTATTCCAAGACCAGCATCTTGCGCACTTGGGAGATCGACCCGGCCTGCAGCCGGTACAGGTAAATCCCATTGGCGACGCGTGCGCCGCGATGGTCGCGGCCGTCCCAAGGAACTTGGTATGCGCCGGCAGCTTGGATCTCGTCCACCAGTGTGCGCACTGGCTGGCCGAGGACGTTGTAGATCACCAGCCGCACTGGGCCGGGGGTACTGACGCGGTAGGGAATCTGGGTGGAGCTGTTGAAGGGGTTGGGGTAGTTGGGCTCTAGACCGCTGGCGACCGGCAAGGTGGCCTTGGCAGCTTCCCAATCGGACGGATCGGTCGAGAAGATCCGATACAATCCCGTCTGGTCGGCAATCCACATGTCGGCTCCCTCCGGGCCGATGGCGATGCGCCGCGGATTAGTAAAGCCGACCGCAAAGGCTTCGAGTACCCCTTTGGGGCTTACGACATAGATGTTGTCCGTTACGGTGTCTGCTACATAGAGAGCACTGCCGAGCGGCCCAGCGTTAGAGAACGCGATGCCTTGGAATTGACGCTCACTGACAGGGGCAGGCTGTACCAACGTGTGCCACTCTCCGTCGGCTTGCAGTTGGTATAAGCCTGAAAGTCTATCGTGGTTGAGATCGGTATCGGAGAGCGTCAGCAGGCCGCCGTATTTTCCGGTCGGATCGAACTTCAAGTCTATTGGATCGATGTCGCTGCGGCCGGAAGGTATGGTATGGGAAGCGATCCGGTGGAGATTGAAGGACTCGTCCAGCCGGTAAAACCCAGCCGGGCTGTCTGCATAGTAGAGATAGGCACCCGCTGGATAGATTGGCTGGCTACTGAATTCAATGGCCACTGGGGTCGTACCCTCAACGTAGATACTGATTGCGTTGCGGAACTCGCCGTTTGGCTCTACGATTACGACACGGGTTGTACGACTTCCAACTGGGCCCGCACTGATCGCGACGAACAGCTTGTTGTCAAACAGTCCGGTTGGATCAAAGCGGACCGTGGGCACTGCGTTTACCAACTCGGCAGGGATGCGGGCGACTAGTTCCTCGCTGTCTGCCGAGAACCGCCAGAGCAATACTTCCTCATCATCGGATGCGGCGTTGAGGATGGTAGCACCCATGATCCCGGTGCCGTATTCGGGATTCGCGATAAAATCCATGGCGACCGGTTCCAACCACGACCACCTCTCGACGCCAAAACCGAGCGGAACGGATATATCGACAGGTGGATTTGCGATGTCCCACAGCAGAATCGTGCCGTCCCGACTTCCACTGGCGATGGTCTGTCCATCGGGGCTGAATGCAACGCTTGGAACCGAACTCGTATGCCCTTTGAAGTCTTGCCTGTGTTCACCTGTGTGTGCATCCCACAGCAGAATCGTGCCGTCCCAACCCAGACTAGCGATGGTACGTCCATCGGGGCTAAACGCAATGCTAGAGATCGCATAATGCTTTTTGATGGTTTGCTTGTGTTCGCCCGTGTGTGCATCCCACAGCCATACCGTGCGGCCGCTATTCGCACTAGCGATGGTTTGTCCATCGGGACTGAACGCAACGTCATGGATCCGATCCGGCCCTTTAAGAGTTTGTTTGTATTCGCCGGTGCGTGCATCCCACAGCAGAATCGCGCTGTCCTGACTCGTACTAGCAGCGATGGTTTGTCCATCGGGGCTAAACACAATGCTACGGATCGCATAATGCTTTTTGATGGTTTGCTTGCGTTCGCCGGTGCGTGCATCCCACAGTAGAATCGTGCTATCAGAACTCGCACTAGCGATGGTTTGTCCATCGGGACTGAACGCAACGTCATAGATCTGATCCGGCCCTTTGAAGGTTTGCTTGTATTCGCCTGTGTGTACATCCCACAGCCGCACCGTGTGATCATAACTCGCGCTAGCGATGGTCTGTCCATCGGGACTAAACGCAACACTTTTGACCCAAGAGGTATGCCCTTTGAGGATTTGCTTGTGCTCTCCCGTGTGTGCATCCCACAGCCGCACCGTGCGGTCATGACTCGCACTGGCTAGGATTTGTCCATCGGGACTGAACGCAACGCTCCAGACCCCCTTCATATGCCCACCCGTATGCCCTTTGAGGGTTTGCTTGTGCTCTCCTGTATGCACATCCCACAGCCGTACCGTGTGGTCGCTACGCTGTACCGGGCTGTCAGAACTCGCACTAGCGATGGTTTTTCCATCGGGACTGAACGCAACACTTTCGACCCCACTCGTATGCCCTCTGAGGGTCTGCTTGTTCTCTCCCGTGTGTGCATCCCACAGCCGCACGTGGTCGCTACTCACACTAGCGATGGTTTTTCCATCGGGACTGAACGCAACGCTCCTGACCCCACTCGCATGCCTTCCGAGGGTCTGCTTGTGTTCGCCCGTGTGTGCATCCCACAGCAGTACGCGGTCGCTACTCGTACTAGCGATGGTTTTTCCATCGGGACTGAACGCAACGCTCCAGACCAAATGCTGCCCTTTGAGGGTTTGCTTGTGCTCTCCTGTGTGTGCATCCCACAGCCGCACCGTGCGGTCGCTACTCGCACTAGCGATGGTTTGTCCATCAGGACTGAACGCAACGCTCCAGACCCCACTCGTATGCCCTTTGAGGGTCTGCTTGTGTTTGTCTGTATGCACATCCCACAGCAGAATCGCGCCGTCCTGACTCGTACTAGCAGCGATAGTTTGTCCATCGGGGCTAAACGCAACGTCAGAGACCCGATTCTGCCCTTTGAGGGTCTGCTTGTGCTCTCCTGTGTATGCATCCCACAGCCGTACGTGGTCGCTACTCGCACTAGCGATGGTTTGTCCATCGGGACTGAACGCAACGTCATCGACCCAAAAAGCATGCTCCGTGGGTAAGGCGACTTCTTGATGGGTTGCCGTATCGTAGAGCCAAATACCAATGGTGCTCGCCACCGCGAGACGAGTGCCATCGGGAGAATACGCGATACTACCAGATAGAATCCCTTTGCCAAGGCGC
Source organism: Candidatus Latescibacterota bacterium (assembly GCA_022825835.1). Classification (GTDB taxonomy): domain Bacteria; phylum Latescibacterota; class UBA2968; order UBA8231; family UBA8231. The sequence continues at coordinate 4,276 of JAJDVZ010000036.1, read as the reverse complement.
ATTTTGGCACCTTCAGGCAACCCCCATTGCGTATCGTCTTGGGCGAAGGTATTGAGTGAAAATAGAGATAACAGAGTCAATGTGATGATTGTTTTCATTATTTAACTTTCCACGTTTACATCAGCGGTTAGCGCCCAGCAGAAATATCCTACTAACCACTACCAGAACGGAGTTCCTGTGTCAATAGAAACTTCGTCGTTGTACAGGAAGCACCTACGCGAATGATTGGCCCTAGCGCTCGCCTGCAAGAGAACGCGTTGGCCGTAGCCCGAAAAAAGCCGCCATGATCAAGCCGCTGGCAATCCGCGACGCGCAGGCCAAGCCAAAGACGGCCCCGTAGCCATAGTCGAGGATGAGCATGCCGCCGATGAGGCTGCCGAGGAAGTTCAGAAGCTGGAAGCCGCAGACGCGGAGGCCCTGGATCCGCGCCCAGAAGCGCCGGGGCAGCACTTGGGTGGAGAAGTGCTGGTCGGATGGGTTGTCGATGACTTCGCCGATGCGCACGAGCAGAAACATGGGCACGGCCAGCGGTAGGCTGATAAAGGCCCCCATGATTCCGAGGGCACTGCCGCCCATAATGCGGGATGGCAGGATGGTCAGCGTCGGTCCGAAGCGGCGCACCAGCGTGGGCGCGGCAAAGGTCGCTGGTAGGCCGGCGAGTTGGCTGAGGAAGAAGATCGCGCCGATCGCAGCCGGACCGACCCCCAGCTCGGCCTCGAAGAACACGTTGAAGAATGGGTACGTCAGCCCCATGGAGAAGCCGCGCGTGCCGCTCAAGGCGGTAATGGCGGCAAAGACGCGCCACGGCGAGGTCGTTGGCTCGTCTTCGTCTGGCGACTTTCGGGCTTCGGTGAGATTAGCCGAACTGTCGAGCTTAGGGCGACGCCGGGTTGGCGCAGGATATCTTTCGCGGCGGGCCGAACCGGATGCGTACAACAGCGGCACGACGGCGATGAGCGAACACGCCGCGCCGAAAAACAGCGCGTAGCGGAAGGGCTCGGGAACCTCGGTGGAAAGGCCGAGGAAATAGCCCATGACTCCGGGCATGAAGCCGCCGATTAGGCTCAAAAGCATGCGAACCACTATTTGCAGAGCCGACCAGATGGCGAGGGCTTCGGCGCGGCGCGCGGGGTGGGCGTTGTCCGAGAGGAAGGGCACGTGGTTGACCCAGACGAAGGCCATGGCCACGCCGCCGACAAACGAGAACGCCAGCAGTGAACCAGGCGACGTGGTCAAGCACAGGCCCAACTGGGAGATGGCCAGTAGCAGGCCCGAGGCTATGAGGAAGGGCCGACGGCCGAAGCGGTCGCTCAGGATGCCGGTGGGTAGCGCCAATAGGCCGGTCGCCAGCGGTGCCATGCTGGCGACTTGGCCGATGAAATCCTCTTGGTAGCTGAGGCGCAGTAAATAGAGGTTGTACAGCAGAGAAAAAAGCGCCATGCCGGCGTTGATCGAGGTGCCAAAAGCAAAAAACAGCCGGACATTGCGGTTGAATTCCCGCAGCCGAAAGCGGCTTAGGGCGTGGCCGACGGGCATCCGGCGTGGCGTCTTGCAAAGACCTCGACGGCTTTTTGCGCCGCTAGCTTGGAGGCATGGACTCGGTCGGCAAAGCGCAATGCCATGCCGGTCTCAATAGTGAAGGCCAAGCCGTAGGTATGCGCGGCAAAGTCGGCGAGGTTGAGGCCCTCGCCGCGCTGTTGGGGATTGAGCCAGAAGACGCTGTGCGGCCCTGTTGTGAAAAAAGATCCGGGCAAATACTCACTCGGAGCGAGGGGCGCGCCGGAGGCTGCAACTGCGGCGATCATCTCGTTGGCCATGACCTCTTCCCACTGCTGGTCGCTGGGAGTGCGCTGATGCCGCGCCGAAAACCAGAAGAAATCGCCCCCGTGCTCGTGGAGGTCCAGCGTCAAACCGGGCTGTATGGCGGCCATTAGGTCGCGGGTGCAGCGCGACTCGACGGGTGCCCAAGAGGTGTCGTGGAAGCGGTTGAGGTGGAGGACTTCGCCGGTGGGATCGATTATCAGCGTGTACGCGCGCTCGACGCCGGGATTGCTAGCGGGGAAGTAGAGCCGACGGCCCTTGAGTGCTTCGATCCAGTCTCCTACTCGATGGTTGTACAGATTGCTCGTCGCGTAGCCGTACTCGCCGATCAGGGCGACCACGGTGTCGCCTTCTTCATAGAGGACTTCGCCGCGCTTTTTGAGCAAGGGAGCGACGTCGTTGAGGCCGCCGAGGTTTGGGGCTTCGTCTATGCTCAGGCCGAGCGCGTAGGCGAGGCCGTTCATGCCGATGGGGTCGCGGCTGGGAATGGTGTAGAGCTGGTGCTCGGTCTCGATCTCGTCGATGAGGGCGCAGGCCGCGCTGACGCCAGCTTGTTCGGTGGCGTGGCTGCCGGCGCTGATGAAGATAGCTGGTGTTTTGTCGCCGCCGCTCTTGACTGCGACAATGGGCTGGCCGTCGGGTGTGCGGCCGAGGATCTGTGGAGTGTGGCCGTTGTCTTGGATACAGGTGAGCAGGTCGGCGTAGCTATTGAATGGCTGCATGGCGTTTAGGCGCACAGAGGATGCGCCATTTGCTCGCGGCGGAAGGGGACGTCGATCTGGCCGTCTTGGTTTATGGTCGCCATCTTGGCCCGCGCCTCCAGCCACAGTCGGTGCCACTCAGCCGGGTCGCGCAGTTCGCTGTCTGGATCGCGGCGGCTGCGCGCGACGAATCCGGGGAAGGCGATGCGGCCGGTGGGCTGGTCGGTGGGATTGTAGCGCAGGTCAAAGCTCCAGCGGACCTCGTCGCTGACGTTGGGATAGGACCCGTGGACGGTCTGCTTGTGGACGCAGATGACGTCGCCGCGCTCGACCGGCAGGGGGATGGCCCGATCGGCAGGGAAGAGCTTTTCGGGGACTTGGGCGGCACCCGCGAATTGGGGTGCGTTGTCCATGTAGTTGGAGCAGTGCGGCAGCAGCCCGTTTTTGTGCGAGCCGGGCGCGACCATCAGCGGTCCTTTCTCGATGGGCGTGTCTTGGAGCGAGAACCATATGGTCAGCATCTGCGTATCGTCCGCTTCTTCGGTTACGACGCCGTGGTCTTGATGCCATTGGGTCGCGCCGAGGACGGCGTTGCCGAACTGATTTTTGGGCAGGTGGTGCTCAGGCGGCTTGATGCGCACGTGCTGGACGGGATTGGAATAAATCTCCGGGCCAATCAGCGACTCGACGACGTCGAGCAGATTCGGGTCGGTGAAGGCGCGGAAGACGGCAGGCCCGGCCCAGAAGGGCGTGTCGGGCTGGACGTTTTGAAAGGGTAGCGAGAAGTCGAAGTACTGGCTGTGGACGCGGCCGGTTTCAACGCAGATCTGGATGTAGCGGTCGCCAAACTCGAGCGCTTCGTAGCGCGAGGTAATTTCGCCTTGAGCGTAGAGATCGTCGGCCAAGCTGTCGAGGACTGTGGCGTATTCGTCGATGACCGGATCGAGGGCGGTGGCCGGATCGAGGACGCCTTTGACGACGACGTAGCCTTCGCTGGCGAAGTGGTCGAGTTGGCTGGGGGTGAGCGCGGGCATGGTTTTCCTCCAATGGGTGCGCGGTTGGTGGGCTTGCCTCTACAATAACAAGGGTAATACATGAGAGGCAAGCGCGGATTGGAGGGAGGAAGGCGATTCGATATAGCAATCCTGAATGACTTGAACGATTCGAACTGCGGATCGTCTTGAAGGTAGGGGCGAGCGAGCGCTCGCCCCTACAATTCTGCGTCCATCTGCTCGACGCTAGCCGAGGCCGTCTGTGCGGTCGAAATCCCTAGAAGCACCGACCCCGGTGCGCGATGCCCCTGAGCTCGCCGAAGTCTCAGCCAAACCACGCGCCGCCTACCTGAGCAGCAGCATCTTCTTGACTTCGCGGAACTCCTCTCCGGCCTGCAAGCGATAGAAGTACATCCCCGACGACACGCTCTGGCCGCTGGCATCGGTTGCATCCCATTCTACCGCGTAGCGACCGGCGTCTTGGTACTCGGCCACCAGCGTCCGCACCGGCTGACCGAGCACATTATACACGGTCAACTCCACGTCCGCCGCCTGTGGCAGTGCATACTGAATGGTCGTCGTCGGATTAAACGGGTTGGGGACATTATCCGCCAAGGAAAAGGTCGGCACGACCTTGCCGGAGCCGAACAGGTCGCCAAAACTCAGCGGTGGGTTGACCGTAATGGTAAAGATCAAGGTGTCCATCTCGTCGCTGCTGTCGGTCACATAATACAGAACAGAGACGGCACCGTCGGTGGCTGC
>JAJDVZ010000150.1:0-43607 GCA_022825835.1 Candidatus Latescibacterota bacterium | reverse complement strand
TGAGTCCGCTGATAGGGCCTGCCAGTATATCTGGCAATTGAGGCCGCAGGAGCGATTGCAAAAAGCGGGCGTCTACGCTGATAATTTCTGGCTGAACTCATAAACCTTGTGTAAACGAACTTTTTGGCACCTACTTAATATGGCCATCTTCAATGCGATTCCACTCGGCGACACAGGCATTCATAGCTGTTCTCAAGTCACTGAATGGGATTGTGTTGCCATCTCCATCTATAGCACCATCTGGATTAATGTGGAAGGTAATGGTAAGAGGTGGCGGGTGCTGGCGAGAGTTTGTATAAGCATGAAATTGGCCATTCAAGTGCTTCCCATATATAGAGCTGGCTTTCGCAGCACGCTTTCCACTTGCTGCACTTACTTTATCCAATTGGTATTCAATAGGAACCATCTCGACTCCTAACGTCGAGTTCTCCTTCCTATCGACTCGTTTAATGGCCTCTTTGAAGTCGGTAACATTAGTACCGGTTCCCGCCACCTTATCCCCGATTATATCGATTTTGCCGCGGAAAGCCCCGGTGACTTCGTATATATCTCCTTTAATCGACAGAAAGAGAATAGCCTGCTCCCCTAGCGTGAAAATGGGTCTGAAATAGGAATACTGTTCAATTTCTCCTTCCCTTGATCCCGGAGCCCCTTCAAGGTGGTCCACGACAATGGTTTCACGTATATCATTAGCTCCACCCTTTATGACCTCTTGGATGCGTATCGTCGTTTTCCTTCTGGCGTCCCCCGTTTCATTTGCATCATAGACAGACGTTTTTTCTACCGTGCCAATCACCACGAGATCGGACTGCTCGATCATGGTCTCAATGGGTTGGGGTTCATAGGTCGCTGCAAAATGGGGTCTTGGCCCTACCAATAGAAGAAGGGCCACTATGGTCAACTGCATTTGCCGTTTCATTTTCTTCTCCTTATGGGTATAAGTGTTGACTAGCGGCGCGGCACGATGCCCAACCGCTTGAAGCCTAACGGCCTTTATAAGCCCTGCTTGCTGGCATAGAGAGATCGCCGAGGGACGTCTTAATCTTGCCCCAGCTCGTCTGTTTTACTAAGGTCGCCCGATTCCTCGTGATAGTTTGACCGCCTATGTGGGCTTCTTTGAGGAGGCCAAAGTCCCAACTCTCAACTTCGTCTGTAAGATTTGTGATATAAATAGGTCCCACTCCTACCTCAAACACTTCATCCCATTCGCCCGCAAAGGGCGTTGAAAAAAAGCGGAAAAACCTCTGAGAGGGTGCTACTTGAAAAGGAACGTCCCAACAGCACTCCCAATTCGGCGGATCGGTATCGTCCGGCCAACGGGCGTTGACGAGTACCCACCATATAATTACATCATCTATCCGGGGATTTTCTGGTAGAGGTAAGTCCCAAAAAGTTCCTTGGGGTGCCTCAAAGTCATACATCAGCCAATCCGTCTGATTGGGGTCTAAGGGGTGCGGGTCTAGGCTATCCCAGTCCTGTGCTAAGATACCAGCCGCCACGGTGTCCGGCTGCTCGAAGTAGCGAAAGACTTGCGCCCCTTCTTTTTTCAGAAAGAGCGTATCGGGCAGAATCCAATTCCAGTCTTGGCGCACGACGAAATACGACCTCTCTTGCAACTGAACTTGGCCGATTACCTCCGTTGAAACGGTCTCTTCAAGCCGTAGGGTGTCTGGGTATCGTACGTCATATTTCTGAAACACCCAGCGGTTGCCTACTTCCAACGGGAAAAAGTCGCCTCCCTCGGCTTGGGCCGTGCCCATGCAGCCTATGACTAAGGCTCCCAATACGATCCATCTAAGTACCATTCTATGACTCCTCATTGCGCTTGCTGGTGCCGAGCGATCATCTGAGCATCTGATAGATACGTCGATGAATCCCCTTTACTACAAAAGTAGCGACCGTCACATAGCTTTTGTATCGGGTAAACACCTGATTTTTGGCCAATTTTATCGGGTAAACACCTGATTTTTTCGAGAAAACACCTGATATTGGCTTGCGGCCATAGTTTCGCGGGATCGTCTATACGCCTGTGACTGCGGTTGGCCCCCCGCCCGTCAGGACATAGACCGTACCACGAGCCGTTTGGCTAGGGCGTAGGCACGGTAGGTTGTAGATCTCCGCCGGATAAGACGTTATGGCTTCCTATGGAGAGCTGGAATTTAGCGAACGCGGGTGCGCCAGATCGCACACAGTGGCACTACTAGTACTAGCAACACGGACGAGGACGCTAAGCCACCTGATGTCCCCAGTGCTAGGGTGTACCAGAAGTCGTTTCTGTCGCCTTGGAGCAACAGCGGTAGGAAGCCGGCGATGGTCGTAAGAGTGGTGATGAAAATGGGGCGCAAGCGTTGGAAAGCCGCGTTGGCAATCGCCTCGGTGGGATCGGCTGGCTGCCGCTTCAAGGCTTTGGAAATGGTGTACACTAGCAGGATAGAATTGTTGACGGCAATGCCCATCAGCAGCAACAAGGCCGCATAGCCGCCTTGGTTAAAAGGGGCGTCGAACAGAAAGAGCGCGGCACCCATCCCTATGAGTGCGAGGGGCAAGGCGATGAGCACCAACAGCGGCTGGGTCCACGACTCAAAGAGCGCGGCGGCGATCATCCACACTAAGAGAACGGCCAATAGCACAATGCCCCCCAATTCCCGCTGCTCCTTTTTGTCCATTTCGTATATCATGGGATTGGAAAGGCTATAACCATAAGGCAGGGGGGTGTGGTTGACGATGTCTTGTAGGATGCTGTTGGAATAAGAGTAGCTGCCCAAAACCGTGAATCCAATGGTGCGAATGTAGCGTTGATCTTCGCGTTTTATGCTGGGCGTCACGGCTCGTTTCTCGATGTGTGCGACGTGCCCGATACGCGCTGGGTGTGCGTCCAACGCGACTTGGCTCAGACGACGGGTAGTCATGCGGCTGGCTCCGGTGTCGGCGATGCTGACGGCGTATTGTTGCCCGTCCACATAAACGTGCGAAAGGGCGGTACCGACGGCGAGCCGATCTTGGATCTCACGGACAATGTCGGCGTGGTCGAGGCCGAGGGGTGCGGTTTTGGTGTGGTCGAACTGGGCCACTATTTCGCGCTGGGATGGGCCGTAGACAAAGTCGATGTGAATGTCCTTAATCCGCCGCGAGCGACGCTGCCTTAGCCGCTCAGCAATGTCTTCGGCAATGTTGCCTACCTGCCCAAAGTTGAACCCTTGGATACTTAGCTTGTTGGAGACACTCCGGCTGCCTCCCAAACGCTTGCCGAATCCATCTAGCCCCTTGCCATATACGGAGAACCCAACGCCGCCAATATTACCCTCATAAGCTGCTAAACGCTCGTAGAGAATGTATGGTATATCCGAAGTGCGATACTCTTCCTTTAGCAACACCTGAATAAGCCCGTACTGGCCCGAACTTTGGGTGATGATGCCCTCGATATACGGCGCGAAATTGAACAATTGTTTTTCGACATCCCGCAAAATGTTATCCATCCTGCTTATGTGGGCATTATAAGGCATATGGAGAGTGACAATCAGCGAAAAGCCCTCTGAGAGGTCTTGTAGAAAGTGCCGGGGAGGTCGCCGATCGAGCCGGTGCGATAGGTCGCTAAATAAAAAATACGTGGCCCCACCAAATGCTTTGAAGAGTGCTGGTTTGATTGCACTCACTATGGGATTGCCCCACATTTGGTTGTAAAGGTCGGCCCCGCTAGCGGAGAGCCGATCCCAGATCGGGCGATCTTCTTGCGAGCGTTTGGACGTGAATATCGCGTTGCCGAATAAGCTCGACGAAGTGGTTGTATCTCTCGTCGCGAGCCATGCCTTGTACTGTTGTCGCGTGGTGATTTTGTCGGCTGGTGCGGCCTGCACAACCCGCTCGTCGCCTAGCTTGTCCGGTAATAACCACAGCGGTACGCCTATGGTCCATACGACCAAACCAAGGAACAATTTTTTACGGCGGATGCAAAGAAAGAGGACAGTGCAATACAAGTGGTAGAAGCGGTCTGTGGGTGCAACCGGGGCGAGAGCCGCTCGTGCGACCGTCCGGTAGAAGAAGGTCGGGATCAGGGTGAGGGCGACTAGGAGGGCAATGGTGAGGGTTAGGCCTAGGGCAACCACAAACGGCTCGAAATAGCCTTGTAATTCTCGGGAAAGAAAAAAGACCGGTAGAAAGGCTCCCAAGGTGGTCAGGTTAGACACGACGATGGGATGAACCCCTTCGCGCAATCCCGCGGCCATAGCCGCCCGCAAATCCTCTCCGGGACCGCAGGATTGGGCACGGCGGTGGAGATAGTCGTAGATGACAATGGCGTTATCTACGATCAGACCAAAACCGATGGTGAAACCGGCGAGGGTAGCGAGGTTTAGGTGAATGCCAAGGGCGAAGAACAACACAACTGCCCCTAAGACTGACAACCAGATGGAACTCAAGATGAGTAAGACCGTTTGGAATCGCTTGAAAACGCCGATCAGCACCAACGCAATAAACGCGATGGAAAACGCCGACCAGCGCAGTAGAAAGTGGAAATCCCTCTCTATCTCGGCCCCCTTGTCGTGTAGCGCGACGATCTCAAAGCCCTCGGGTAGCTGCTGGGTAAGTTCGGCCACCTTCTCCCGGATCTGCTGGGAGGTGTGGATCATGTCGCTACCGGGCGTTTTTTCAAGTTGGATGGCAATTGCGTTACGCCCGTTGATCCGGTAGAGAGATGACGGAGGGCCGGGCTGATAGCGCACGGTTGCTACATCCTTTAGGTAAATGAAGCGGCCGATCTCCAGCCTCTTGAGTGGCGCGTTCTTGAGGGGCTCCAAGTCTGCGAGGTTGCCGCGAAGCTGGATGCTGCTGAGTGCGCCTTGGCTTTGTGCTGCGCCGAGGAAACGGGTCTGTATGCCTTGGGCGGCTAGCGCTTGGCTTAGCACCCCTTGGTCTATTTGCCAGCGCCGCGCCAAGAGGTGGTTCATTTCGAGGAGGATGTGCTGTTGAGCACCACCGCGCACGGTCACCTGCTCGACGCCCGGCACGGATTGCAAGGGTAGCCGCAATCGGTCGTCCGCATATTGGCGCAGGACCGCGGGGTCTTCGCGGCCAAGCAGCATTAAACGGACGAAGTTCGGGTTGTTGAGCTGATCGAGATCGGTGGACTGGACGCGGGGCGGCGAAGCACCGAGCGGCATTTGGCGGCGGAACGAATAGATCTTTTCGGCTAGCTCTAGCTCAGCTAGTTGTATATCCGTGTCCGGGGCGAATTCAGCGGTGATATACGCATGTCCCTCGGAACTGGTGGAGCTCAGCAGGACCACGCCCCGCAGACTCTGCACCAGCGACTCTAAGGGAGCAGTAATCTGTGATTCAATGGTAAAAGCCGAAACGCCGGGCCACCCAACGCTCACGGTGAGCCGAGGCGAGTCTAACTGGCCGCCGATATCAATAGGGACCAACCGAAAACAAACCAGCCCTAACACCAACACCGCCACTCCGGCTACGCCCACGGCCACGGGCCTGTCCAGCAGTTTGTGCATGTTAGTCTTTCGCTCGTGCGACGACCGAGTAGAGGATGGGAACGGCGATCAGGATCAATAGGGTTGATAGAGAGATGCCGCCAACAACCGCCCAGGCCAAGGGACGGCGCAATTCGGCACCGCTGCCGCTAGATAAGGCCATGGGCAACAGGCCGCAGACCGTGGTCAGGGTCGTCATACAGATGGGGCGAAACCGCTTTTGCCCGGCCTCCATAATGGCTTGACCAAGGTCGCCGCTGGCCCGGTAATGCCGATGGATGAAGTCGGTTTTGACGATGGAATCGTTCACCACAATCCCCACGAGGACGATACATCCCAACAAGGACATGATGTTTAACGTATTGCCCGTTAGCCACAGGGTGCAGATGACGCCTATGGACGCGAGGGGTACGGCCACGACGATTACAAAAGGAACGGCGAGAGACTCAAACTGGGCGGCGAGAATGAAATAGACCAATACAATGGAAATAGAGAGGATGAGATACAGGTTTTGATAGTGTTCCTGCAACTCGGCGTGCTGAGTGCCGATCTCGATCCAGTACCCGTTGGGGATGGCTAACTGGGGCAGAAATTCGTTCAGCCTAGCCTTGGCTTGGGCAAAGTCGAGGCCTTGTAAGGCGGCTGTGATAGCGACGGTGCGCCCTTGGTTTTCGCGATGGATGGCTTCGTAGCCCGCGCTCGGTTTGAGGCGGGCCAACTCGGAGAGCGGGACGGAGACGAGGCGGCCCCGCGTTTTGACTGGGTACTGCATGTTGAGGATGCGCCACAAGTCGGGTTCATCGCTGTGCTCGGCTAACACCTTGATGTCTATACGGTCGGCAAAAGCGACGAACTGAGTGGGCGTACTGCCTTGTAGCTGGCGGTTGATAAAGTCGGCGAGTTCAGTGAGGCGGATGCCGTACTGTAGGGCCGCTTCCCGTTGGATCTCGACATTGAACACCTGCTTGCTGGCCTGCAAGTTGGCGCGGGTGTTGGCAAAGCCCGCGTCCTGCTGCATAAAATCTGTGATCCGCTGGCTCAAATCGGCGAGGACGGTTAGCTGCGGCCCGATGATTTTCAGGTCGAATTGGGTCTGGTGCTGCTGGAAAAGCTGCTCAAAGGCCGATTCCGGTGGCGACAGGGAGAGCGTTAGGCGGCTGAATTCCCCGAAGGCCGCTTCGATTTGCTTGGCGACGTTTGCGCTTTCCCTGTCCTCGGCGACCTCTATGTCTAGCACCGCTTTGTTCAGCCCGGGCCGGTACTGCCGGTTGAGTATTTCGCGGGTGATGCCGATGGACGAGAGCACGGACGCGACTCCGTCTTCGCGCAGCAGGCGGCGTTCTAGTTTGGTTATTTCCGCCGCAGTGGTTGGCAGATTGGTCCCCGGCGACAGTTCGGCGCGGAGAACCAAGTGCTTCCTATCGACAGTGGGTATGAGCTCCCGCTCTAGGCCGGTGGCCAGATAGGTACTCAGCGCAAGCAAGGCAAACAGTGCTCCGACGACCTGCCAGCGATGGCGTAGGGCGCGAACGAGGACGTACTCGTACAGCAAGAAAAACTTGTTAAACAGGTATTGAAAGAGGTTGATGGTGAGGAGGAAAGGAGTGACCGCTATGCGCCCGATGCGGTAGAGCGGACCCGATTTGTTGGGTGCATTCCAAGACCGGGCAGAGAGCATGGGAAGTAGCATGATGGATACGATCAAAGAGGCAGCTAGAGCGAGGGAGATCGTGACCGCCTGCTCGTAAAAGAGCGCCCCGGCAATCCCCTTGACATAGACTAAGGGCATGAAAACCGACATGGTGGTAAGGGTCGAGGCCGTGATGGCCAAGCCCACCTCGCGGGTGCCGCGGACCGCTGCTTCGCCCGGCTCGTGCGACATTTCGCGGTAGCGATAGATGTTTTCCAGCACGACGATTGAGTTATCGACTAAGATGCCGATGCCCAAGGCGAGGCCCCCCAACGACACAATGTTAAAGTGGATGTCGAGAAAGTACATGCCGATAAAGGTGGTAATAATGGAAACAGGTATGGATAGCCCCACGATGAGCGGATTTTTGAGATCGCGGAGGAAGTAAATGAGGATGACAAAGGCAAAGAGGCCGCCCAAGTACAAGGATTGTAGGACGTTGTGTATAGATTCGCTGATGAACTCGGCTTGGTCGAAGACTGGCACGACGGCGAAGCTCGCGTATTCTTGCGAAAAGCGATAGAGGCTGTCGTACACTTTTTCGGAGGCTTCCACGGTGTTGGCACCGGCCTCCTTGAAAACATACAGGGTAATGACCTCGTGTCCGTTCAAACGGGTGTAGCCGGTGCGTTCTGCATAGCCTTCTTCGACGCGGGCCACGTCCTGTAAGCGGATTAGTTTGGGCGTTAGTTGCACCGGGATTTGGTGGATTTGTTGCACATCGGTGAACTCGGCTTGGATGCGCAGGGGGAACTGGGCAAAACCGTCGCGGATCGAGCCGCCGGAGTGGGTTATGTTGAACTGCTTGAGGCTGGTTTCCACCTCGGCAAAGCCGATGTTGTAGCGCCGGCTTTTCTCAGTGTCGAGATGGATCTGAATCTCGCGGTCTAGCCCGCCAGCGACCTGCACGTACGCTACGCCGTCAATCTGCTCCAGCCGACGTTTGACGACGGCCTGCGCGACTTCCTTCAATTCCATGAGGGCTGCTTGGTGATCCCGGGTGGAGCGGGGCTGTTCGACCCGATCGCCGGTGATCACAAGCGTCATAATGGGGGCAGCCGAGGGGTCAAAGCGCAAAATGGTAGGCCGGCCAGCCGTTTGCGGCAGGTGGCCTTGGTCGAGGCTGCTGCGCGCTTTGATGAAGCTGAGGTCCATGTCGCTGCCCCAGTTGAACTCGACCTCCACAAAAGAGATGCCGTCTTGCGAGATGGACTTGAGCCGCCGTACGCCGCTTATGGCGCTGAGGGACGCTTCGATGGGGCGGGTGACATGTTCTTCCACGTCGCGGGCATTTAGGCTGGGGGCGTCCGTGCGAACTATGAGTCGGGGAATGTCGATGTCGGGAAGGAAATCTACGTTCAGCCGGAAGAGGGAGTACAAACCCAATAGGAGCGCGGCGAGAAAGCAGACCGTAGTGGCTACGGGCCGATAGACGGCAAAGCGCACGATACGCACGAGCCGATCCTCTCAGCGTTGGACGACCACGACTTTTGCATCGTGGGCTAGGTTGTAATGACCGGATACGATGAGTTCTTCGCCAGCTTCTAGTCCTTCGGCGATCTCGATAAAGTCGTCGTTTTCGAGGCCGGTCTTGACGTAGCGCCATTGGGCCAACCCGTCTTGGTGGACGAACACTAGCTTGCGGTCGTCGCGGATTAGGAGCGCGTCGCGCGGGATGAGTAGCCGCTGCTGAAAGGCTTCGATACCTATTTCTACCCGGGCGAACATGCCGGGTTTGATGCGCTGGCTGGGGTTATCCATTTGGATCAAGATGCGGCAAGTCCCGCTCTCGATATCGACTATCGGACTGATGGCCTTGACCGCGCCCGCAAATTGGTCGTCGGGGTATGCGTGGAGCACGATAGCTGTTTGAGCACCGACGTGCAGTAAGCGCAGCTCGCTTTCGAGGATGCTGACTTCGAGCAGTAGCGGGTCGGGTGCCAAAAGCCGCATCAGGATCTGTCCTTGGGAGACCCAAGTGCCTGCGGTTACTTCCACTTCGGTTACGACGCCGGCAAACGGCGCTGTAATAACTGCGTTTTTGAGGTCGAGTTCGGCTTGCTTGAGGGCGAGTCGGGCGTGCGTTAAGCCCGTAGTGCTGGCGATCCATTCTTTGGGGGTGCCGTTTGCAAATAGCGATAGGGCTTCTACATCGTTGATGTTGGTGCTATCGACTTTGGTCTCGATGAGGTCGCGTGCTTGGTGCCCTCGGTCCAGTTGGTTGCTCAGTAAGGCTATGGATGCGTATTCCCGCAGTGCCCGCGTCATTTGGTCTTTTGCCTGTAGATAAGCGATGGTATAGCGTTTCGCGTCCAATTCCAAGATGGTGTCGCCTTTGCTGACGTAGCGGCTTTCCTCGACTTTGAGGCGGCTCACTTGGCCCGCTACTTGGGGGACGATGGCGGTTTCCATCTTGGCCTTAAAAACCCCCGTTGAGGTAATTTTCTGCACGAGGGTGCGGTGCTGAATTGTTTCTATAGCGACCGGGGTGTCGGGTGCTTCAAGTTCAGGGAGGGTTTCGAGGGATTCGCCACGGGGATTTTGCGATGGCGTGGAATCGCTGAAAATCGCAAATAATAGGACGAGTAGCATAAGCGCGAGAACAATATATAGTAGCTTTTTTAATGTCGTCATTTTGTAAGCTCGCGACCTACCGTGGACAGTACGCAACGCTTCGGTTACGACTTCTTCAAGGTTTGGGAGTGATTGGTCAGGGCCTCTAGAGCCTTACCTTCTTGGATGGCGATGGTGTGGAGTCGCGACTGGATGCGCGGTACTAGCCTTGGCGTCTCCTTGCTTACGCCTTTGAAGCACAAGTTTTTAGCGACAAACCAATTCTGAGAAATCGACTCAAATTCTCGACCGAGAACGCTTAGGCCGTCGATGCTGCAGATCCGACTGGCATAGTGGAGAAAAGCACCGTGCCCTTCTCTGTTCAGGGCGACATCAAGGAACAATTCAGTGCATTGGTTCAGGCGCGTTTTTGGGGCTTGCTTTTCGCATTCTGCCCATGTCCCTACATCCTCTGCGAGTTGCTCAATCCCGGCTACGCCTTGGACGCAATCGGCTTGTGAATTGGTTGCAGACATGCTGACGAGGTTGCGTTGCAAAATGGCGGCCACATGGTGGGGCTGGACGTTAGGCGGTTCATCCGGCATGTCTAGCCACGTCCAGTCAAAGCAGGGCTGGTTCCCTCCAGAAATAGCCCGTGTGTCCCAACAGGCAAGGAAGAGATCGAGCGGGATATCTCGTGCCGAAGGTTGCCACGGCGAAGGATCGATCAAGTGAACGGTCCCAGCCTCCTCGTCGTACCCGGCGACGATAACTTGGTGATCGGAGTGGCGCAGGCGCGGATAGAGGCTGGCTTGGGCCAAGGGGAAAACATCTACGCTGACGGCTACGGGCGTATCCGCATCCAATATTTTTTTTACTTCTTTCCACTCCGATCTGCCATAGTCAGAAGTACAGTTGAATGCCTCAATGCCGAACTGCTGGAGCATGGCAAAGAGGGAAGCCGGACGACTCTTAATGCTAAACGATTCGCCTCTAAAGTAAAAAAAGTCCCAATTGTAAAAAGCGGGCAGCGACGGTTCCCATTGGTAGTAGCGCAACAAGCTGTCTAATACGACATGGAGGCAGTTGTAGTGCCGATTGGTGCAGAAGGGAATACCGCTAATGCGCTTTTTCATAACGAGCCTTCCTCTCGGCACAAGGTCAACGCGAAGATGTGCATGGATGGGTTATCTGGCATTACGAGATGCGACAACAGCAGGGGTTCTTTTAACGCAATTATCTGATGCCATAATCCCGCTTCAATATGCGTCTCCTGCATCTGGTAGCCCTCACCCGGCGGGGTAATACCGAAGAGGAATACGTGGGGAATAAGACTATCAGGAGTGATCAGTTGGCCCGTAAGCCCCTCATGCTCTCCGTATTGGAGCCCTTTGTAATGCGAGGCGTCGCTGAACCCGAGAGTTGCTTGGGTATGGGAACCATCTGGCAAGTGCAACAGGATGATTTCGGCCATGGCCCGCCAGTCGCATAGGCCCAGAACGTGGAGAGCACGGTAGCATCCCGCTGGCAGCGGAATTTCTTGAGCCTCGCAAGCGATGTTATCGGGCACACCATCTCTTTTATCTGGGAACGCAAACCTTGTGCCGCTGCAATCGACGGTCGCCCCCGACGCCGGGAAACCCTCTGCCCGAAAAATCGTTCCCATCCCGTCGAGTCCGTCGGCGGCAGGGTCGCAGGAAGAGGCGATGCCAGCGTTGTTGAAATAGGGTGCTAGGTCCACAGTTATTTGGTCATTGGATTGCATGTCTGTTCTCACCTGTTTACTCAGCGCATAGGTGATTGAAGTGCCAATCGCCCTTCTATATATGAGGTCAGGGTACGAACTGAATCGAATAGGTCCACCCGCAGGTCTTCGTCTTCTACTTCAAACCCGAACTCTTCTTCAAGGGCAAAGACGATCTCTAACGCGGCAATGGAATCGGCATCAAGGCCCTCGCCAAACAGGGATTCGTCATCGGCTATATCTTCGGGATTGACCTTGAGTTGGAGCCCTCGGACGAGGGCTTGTTTCACTCGTTGAGCTATATCGCCGCGCATGACTGCACCTCCTCTTCGGCGAAGTGGTTGATGATCACCTCTACGGCCCGATGAATATCGGCTTCGTCTGCGATGGATATCGCGGGAAGGCCAAACGTCTGTTCCAAGCGATTTAGCTTGTCGAGCACCTCGGCCTCGGCCATGGGCTGCGGTTTAATAGAGGTTCGGCCATAGGCCGTGCGAATGTGCTTCGCCTGATCGCTCATGGCCAACAAGAGCGTAGGCGTTTGGCACAGGGCGCGGATGCCGTCAATAGTGTCTTGGATGTAGTCGTCGGCGTCCACACTGTTGACCACCAATAGGCAGGCTTGGGGCTTGACGCCCGTCAGGAATGCAAGGGTAGGCAGCGTATGGGTCTGGTGTTTTTCCACGTTGTAGGGCACCGTGCCGGATTGGGTGCCGACTAAGATCAGGTCCGGCTGCTTGCGGTGGTTGATTTCTCGCATCTTGGCGTCGAGATAGGGCGCGTAATAGTCCAGCGGCATCTCAATAGACGCCGCGTAGCCCATGGGGAACGCGCAGTCCATGCCGAAGAGGGCCGAGTGGTGTTCGGTGCCGATTTGTCCCACCCGGTAGCCTAGTTCCAGTAATCGGCGGCGCAGGGCGAGTTGCAGGGTAAACTTTCCTTGCTGTGAGCTAGTGCCTGTGACCGCTAAGACTGGCACATCGACTTGGGGCCAGTGATCCGCTGAACGGAGGGTTTGCCGTATTTCTTTGGAGGACAACGATGGATAGTATAGCCGTAGGCCCTTGGCTTCAGCCTGTTCGTACAGGTCGGCGTACTGCTCGTGCGGCAGTGCCAAGAGGCTGAAGACGTGGACGCCTTGGTCTATGGCGGTTTGGACGGCTTCGCGCAATAGGTCTTTTTTACGGATGCGACTCAGTTGATCCATATAGCCCAAAATAAGGGTATCGGCTCCCCGCAGGGCGGCGGTCAGGCTGGGCGCAATGGGCAGGCCCGCTGGCGGCAGGCCAATGACCGCGCCCGCATCTTGCCCGACCAAGCCCTTGCCGACCGGGTCGCCGACGCCGACGATCTCAAAGCCGAGCAGTTCGCGCCCGCGCACCAGCGAGTGCATCTCCTTGTTGTAGGGATAGAGGGTGGCTTTCTGAATCCAAGCAAACGGCTCCTCTGCGCGAAGCTGCACAGCCACTGGGGAAGGGGATTGGGGGAGCTTGACTTCGGGCAGAGCGTGGTTGTGGAGGATTTCGCGCACCTGTGCTAAGCCGGCACTGGGATGGTCTTGACGGATGAGAGCGAGCAGACCGGTGATGTGGGGCGCGGCAAAACTAGTGCCCGCTAGCATGACCTCGGGCGGCTCCAGCCAGCACAATCGCTGGAGTTCTCCCCGGGCTATGCACTCGATGGCGACTCCTGGGCGATAGTAGTAATCGTATAGGCCCTGCAATGGCCCCGCGCCCACACCGATGACTTGGGGCAAGTGCGCTGGATAGCTTTCGCGGCCTTCTTCGTGCTCGGCGGCGACCATTAGGATGTCTTGGTCTGCGGCCTGCTGGCAGATGCGGGCCAAGGCGTCGCGTTGCGTTACCTCGGTGGTGCCTAAGCTCAGGTTGATGATGTCCATAGCTTGTTCTATGCACCATTCAATGGCTGCGATTAGCAAGCGGCTATCAGCTTGCAGCGATTCGTTGAAGATGCGCACGCTGTAGAGCGCGGCTGCGGGTGCTTTGCGGCGAATGATGCCGGCGCAGGCCGTGCCGTGGCCGGCGCAATCGGTGTCGTAGGTGCCTTGGCGGATTGCACTATCGGACCCTACGGTTAGCGCGACGCCGCCAGCCACTGGCCCGATTTTGGGATGATTGGGTACGAGGCCACTATCGACGATGGCGACCTTGACGCCGTGGCCGGTCTGGTCTGCAAAGGGAAAACTCATAGCAAGTGATCTCCTGTTAGAGTAAGTTTCACAGATTTGTCTTCGCGTCCATGGCGACCGGGAAATCCGGCCTGCTGCCAAGCCGGCCAACCACCCGTCAGAACATAGACGTCATCACGAATCGACTCTTTGACCAGCCGTTTGGCGAGGGTGTAGCTACTCCGGCACCCGCCTCCTGAACAGTAGGTGATGATTTGGATATTAGCCGGACGAGAAGCCAGCATCCGGCGCAGGCTATCTGTGGAAGTATGGGAAGGCACATGTAGAGCACTGGGGATGTGACCGGCCTCATAAGCGTGCGCTGAGCGTGCATCGACAAACACGGCGTTGCCGCGGCCGAAAGCGTGTTTGGCCTTGGGCACGGAGAGCCGGGAGATGCCCTGCGTTGTGGAGGAACCAAGCATTACATCGGCCTCTAGCGCACCTACCGACAGGGAATGTTGCTCGGCATAAAACCAGATCGCGTACACGCCGCCGGCCAGCACGGCAAGCCAGAGGATCAGACCCATTCCGAGTAGAAGACGACTCATGCGATTAACTCCTAGGCGGCCTCTTGCTGATGGTGAACAAACTGGGTGTAATAGCCCGGCTTTTGGCGCAACACCTCCGGCGGCCCCTGCTCGACCACGTGTCCGTTAGACAGGCAGATCACCTCATCCACACCTTGCACCGCACTGAGCCGGTGGCTGATTAAGAGAATCGTTTGATCGCCGTATAGATGCTGAATGCGATGGAAGAGAGCTTCTTCACTTTCAGCGTCCAGTGCGGCGGTGGCTTCGTCCAAGATCAGCAGATCCACTGGCTTCAACAGGGTCCGCGCTAAGGCGATACGCTGCTTTTGGCCGCCGGAGAGTTGTACGCCCTGTTCACCGATTTCAGCCTGCCGGTCCAAGCTATTCAGTCCCATTTGCTCGATTACTTTTTCGATCCTAGCTGATCCGCACTTGAAGTTGCCGTAGCTAATGTTGTCCCAGATCGTATCGTTGAACAGGTGGACTTGTTGGCTAACGAGGCCAATGTGTGCTCTCAGTTCGCGCAGACTAATCTCTTCAAGCGGCACACCGTCTATAAGGATGCGCCCTTGGTCCGGCTGGTAGAACCCACACAACAGATTCGCCAGCGTCGTCTTGCCACTGCCACTCATGCCAACTAAGGCGTAACTCTTGCCCTTGACTAGCTCTAAATTAACATCCTGCAAAACAGGTTGGTCGCCAAAGCGGAAGTGAACGTCTTGCAGTTCAATAGTATGCTGATAGACGAAGGACTTGTGGCCTTTGTGCATCGCCTCTTGAGTGGGCAACTGCATGAATTCTAACACCCGACGCATGGAGACCAAGCCCCTCACTAAGTCCATGTACAAATCGTGTAGTCCGCTAACCGGACCAAACAGACGCGAAGTGTACTGGAGAAAGGCAATGAGAGTTCCGACCGTCATCGCGCCCTGCATTACCTGATAGCCACCCCAGCCCATGATGAATACTGGCGTTAGGGCCACTAACCCCGACGAAACTGTACGCATGGAAGCCGAGTATAGCACGTTGCGCATGACGAATGCGATTAAGTCGTTGAGGGCCGAGCGAAAGCGATGCATTTCGTGGCCATCGTTGTTGGAGAGTTGAATCAGCGGAACGTTGTTGAATCGCTCAACAACATAGCTAAAAATATCGGATCCCTGTTGCTGAATTGATTCAACGATCTTTCTGATCTTGGGCTGAAAGTAAAGCAGATTCGCCACAAAAAAGGGAATGACAATGATCGATAGCAGAAACAAGGTAGCATTCATCCAGCATAGTACCACTACAAGGCCAATTAGGGTCAAGACACTATGCAGGAAACGCAGCACACTTGATGTCAGAACTGACTGGATCACTCCTACGTCGCTGTTTAAACGAAAGATGAGGTCGCCGGTATTTTGCCGATTGTGAAAGTCCAAAGGCAAGTGTATAAGATGCTCAAACAACTCGATGCGTATGTCCCTAACTATGCGATTGCTAATCCCCGCATATAGATAATCGGATACGAAAGACAAGATTAAGTTAGTCAGTATGATACTCAATAGAAGGGCAATGGCTATGAGAAGCCAGTCGAGGTTTTTGGGTAATAGCACATCATCAATAATGATCTTCATGATGTAAGGTGGAGCCAGTGAACTAACTGTTACGAACAATAGACAGAGCAATACAATGGATCCCTGAAACCAGTAGGGAACCAAAAATCTGACAAAACGGCATATTATCGATCTAGATGTTAGATGAGTATCCATTATCAGTCTCTAAAAGGATTACTGCTTATATGATGACCTTTGACCGCTTCTAAAAGCGATACGTCTTGCAGTTGGGTGAGCGGCGAGTCCTTGAAGCCCTCCGTGCTTATCTCAAGAGAAGGGAAATGCTTGAACACTAGCTTCGTAAAAAAGATAACGGAAAATTGTTCCTTTCCATATATGGGATAATGGCATTGGAGAATAGTATTGTGCTCGTCAACAAGTAGAATTAAGGGGGTCTGTTCAAAAAAGGTATCCTGTAAAATGTCCTCTTTCGTTATTACCCCTAACTGATAATCTAAGCGAAATGCGCGTCTGATTTGCCAGAGCCTTTCCAAAGAAATGTCCTTGGAAAGAGCATATATGGGAAATTCAGTGGAATCTATTAAGTTATCGCGTATATGTTGTAAACCGTTCAACACCAACTCAAGACAGGGCTGACATGACGTCGGGTCGAATAACAGTACCAAACCGCCTTTCTTCTCAGAAAAGTCTATATGTACCGTATCACCGTGAGCTGTCTGGACAGGAGTTATAGGGAAATGCTGCCCAACAATCATAGTCGATTTGTAAACGTTGATCAAAAATGTCTGGTTATTTTCAAGGTCAAAAAAATGGAGTTTTCCGATCCAAGCCACGGAGACTGTTAATCCGATCAGTAAGAGTAAGCTCGTCATGCCCAATAGTTGTGCTAGAGTAAGACGTCTCATATGTATACTCCCAGTTAGTTAGCTGTGGCTATATTTTCAGTGGCCTTGATTAAATAAATCAAGGCCACTGAAGGCTGGCTACAGGTCTCACAAGTAGTCCAAGGTCAGCAGTCGGTGACAGTTCGGCTTCCCTTGTCTTTGTCACCGGTCGTGCAGAAGACTTCATCGGGCTCACTTACACACGTATAATCCCATTTTGTGGTTGTAACAGTACAACCATTCGCGTCGACATAACTCGACGTAGTTGTACTTCCCTCCCAAAAACCCATCTCATAGGCATATATAGAACTGTTATGCCTAGCGAGAGTCTTCTTCTTGAGATTTAACATATCGAACTCCTTTCGCTTGATTGAGGAAGTTAGACCTGTGAGCCTAGCCATAACTTAAACCAGCCATCGTTGCTGTTGCGTTGCGGTATTTTCACTCCATGGCCAACTCATATATCTCTACTGTGCCGTTGGAAATCTCAGCCCGCTCTACGGACGGCGGTTTATACACATAGAGCTGATTTTGCCAAGAGGTAATTCTCCCACCTATACTGCTAGCCTGAATAACATCACCTTGTGAATTTTTCTCGGTGCCATTTAATGATTGATAGGCGGCACTATTGAGCGAATATGCCTTAATCACCGTTGATAACCCTAGGGGAGTTAGGTCGTAAAGTGTCCATACATTAATGGATCTTACATCAGGCAAACGGTGTGAAATTAGTAAATAACGGTCTTCAAGTAATTTCATGCTAGTAGCCTGACCTATGTCGCTTATCAAAGAGGTGAGTTCCCCGATATCCAATGAGCCACAATCTAAGTCGTGATACTTTTCTGGTAAGAATACGAAATTTGAAGACACCTGTTTCTCTAAGTTCAAAGCGTTATAACTCGGAACCAGAATACCAAACCGTCGAAGAATCTCGCCAGTTGAGGCGTTGATCTCTTTCACCATATAGTCATTTATCTCTAGGTAATACAGATGATCTGATGTAGCATTGTAACACTGTTGAGCCGGCTCACTTATGAAGCAAGTAATAATCTCCTCTTTTTTGCTGAAAAGAGGCAAAGTATATTTTATCTCTCCATTAAGGCCCGTAATTCGCCGAATCTGCATGAATAAACCGTATTTCTTCTCCATGAGAAGGAATTCGTCCTCGCGGTTGACTAGCACATCTACACTACTAGTCCAGTGCATCTTATGGTCGAGGTACTGCCCCTGTCGGTTGTAGCGCAATAGTTGGTTGTATATGCGATCTTGGATATAAATAGATCCCTTGGAGTCTAGGACCATACGCTTAGCGTTCCCATATTCTCCAGGCCCCTTTCCTTGGCGTCCAAAAGAGCGGATGTACTGGCCATCTTTCAGGCTGAACTCGTGTGCCTCACGAGAAACTCGATCTGTAAGGAGCAGGGAACTGTCAGGGGTAATTCCCATCCATTCTATCTCACCAATACCCGGGGCTTCCGTATCGAAAACCAATTCGACTGTGCGCTTGAGTTCCAAGCCGATCTCGCCGGCGTATTCGACAGGTGCTTGGAGAATGCTCTCCTCGTCCCATTCTTCTGTCCGTGCAATATGGTAGTACTGACCTACCTGAGTTTTCAAATAGGAAGCAATTGAGTTGACGTCATCGCAGCCTGTTATCACCCACGCGACGAGCAGGATACTGACTAAAAGCGATCTGTTACGCATGATGGACCTCTATGCTTTCTGTTGAGTGCTGCCGAACCGTAAATGGAAACTGAAGTGAGCCAATATGTACCGACAGATCCACGCCATCTTTCGCCTCTACATCCCACTTTACCTGCCGTTCTTGACCGCGCAACGCACGCACCACCTCACCCAAGCCCTCCGACTGGCAGCAACTGATTTCTGGTGCCGTCCGGTTCTCCACCCGCACCCGCACTTGTAATGGCTCCTCGTTTACCACCCAAGCACCAAACGACCACTCACGACAGTCTATCGACGCAATTTGACGACGTTGAAAATCAACAAGTACCTCCCACGTCTCGTCGCCCGCCTGCCACTGATAGCGGAATACATATAGGTCGTTGTATTTAAGGTGGTCATAGCTGTAACTGCGTTTATTTACAAGTGTTTTGATATAATCGTGCCGATGAAAATAAGGTCGCAGTGCCGGATGCCGAATAAGGATGGGAAGGTAGTTCTCCATCAACAAGGAGGTGCCCGGCACGGCGCGAAAGCCGCATCGCTTATACAAAGGAATGCCCTTGCGATTAAAGACCCAAGTCACTAACTCGACCCGTTGAAAATCCATCTCAATCACTTCGCGTACACACGGGAGCAGACGAAACCAAGGAATACCGCGGCGCTGAAAGGCCGGATGAGTCTCCAGATCTGCACAGACAGCCACTTGTCCGTCGCCGAATTTATCGTCGATCTTCATCGAAGCGATGATCCGGCCCTCATACCTTAGTATATAGTGGCCTACGCGATGAGGATGCTCGTGCTGCTCTTTGAGTAAAGCTTCGGTCGTTAGAGAGGGTATATGTTCGGGTTTGCGCTGGTACGCCGATGATGACAGAGACCAGTGCTGCTGGTGCAGTTCGTTGAGAAACGTCGCGACTGCTTCAGCGTCGTGTGGTTGAAAACTAGACAAAGTGAAAGAACTAGATAGCACGGTCTGTCTCCTCATCTGATGGTGATAGAGGCGTTGTCATCAAAGGTGAGGATCGTATGAATGTGAGAGTACATGGTTTTCATAAGGCTTCGATCCTTTTGTTGCCGACAAAGATAGTAATTGCCACGGTGCTTTTGTATCGGGCGATGACCTGATTTTTTGCCGGTTCTTATCGGGTGATGACCTGATTTTTTCGAAAAAACGCCTGATACTGGCTTGTGGACTAAGTTTCGCGGACTTATCTATGCGTCTTTGCCGGCGGTCGGTTAGCCAACCGTTAGGACATAGACCACTTGCGAACCGACGCTACCACAAGCCGATTCTTAGGATATAGGTACACTAGGTGATGCTTGGAGTATCCGCCGGATAAGACGTTAGGGCGCAGGCGGACTACTGAATCATGGGAAAAAGGAGGGCAATAACGGTGATTCTCTTGATTCCTGCGGCTGTCTATTGGGACCTACTCTACTAGTGATTCGTGGCTGCTGCATTGGAAGACGCCTTGACCTCTTAGAGCGGCTCGCCCTCCCCATCCATCAATCCTTCTCTAATCGCGTACGCTGTCAACGCGGCCACGCTGTGCAGGTTGAGCTTATCCATTATATGCTGGCGATGGGTGTCGATAGTCTTTTTGGTCACATAGAGTTCTTTGGCTATTTGTACGCTTGTTTTTCCTTCGGCGACGCACCGCAGCACCATGCGCTCACGCTCCGTCAGGGGAGAAGGTTTGCTAGAGGTGGTCGAGTTACGGGTTTGACTGGTGACGATGGGGTTGGTCAATTGCGAGCTCACGTACTGGCGGCCGGCCTGTACTTCCCACAGTGCTTCCACTAACTCGTTGATGAAATTCGTTTTCAGCAGGTACGCCGAGCCACCGGCCTCAAATAGGCCCTCCACAAAACGCTTGTCCGCGTGTTCCGACAGTGCGACGAACTTCACCTGCGGATGCGTAGCCCGTATCTGGCGCGTCACCTCGATGCCGCTCAGGTCGGGCAACCCTACATCTACGATCACAACGTCGGGTTGATAGGCGGGAATCAAGTCAATAGCCGTGCGGCCATTAGAGGCTTCGCCGACGATCTTAATATCGCTTTCTCCTTCAAGCCGCGAGTACAGGGCTTGGCGTACCA
The DNA here is from genome assembly GCA_022825835.1 of Candidatus Latescibacterota bacterium. Classification (GTDB taxonomy): domain Bacteria; phylum Latescibacterota; class UBA2968; order UBA8231; family UBA8231. The sequence continues at coordinate 23,196 of JAJDVZ010000150.1, read as the reverse complement.
TCGTATGGTCTTCTACTAAGAAAACTTTCATGGTCATGGGGAATGACCCTCCTCTTCAGACAGGGAACTCGGAAGCGTTATAAGGCAGCGCGTGCCTTTCCCGGGCGTTGATTTGATCGTCAAACGTCCATTTAGGTGGAGCAGGTGCTCTTGAATGCTGAACAGACCAAAGTGACTAGCTTGATCCATGCGGTCCAGATGCGCAACATCAAAGCCCGCGCCCGCGTCTTCTACCACCACTTGCAACTGAGTTGCATCTCGCCGCAAGGAGACGGTGGCTTGGTCTGTGTGGGCGTGCCGAGCGACATTCACCAGCAACTCGCGAACGGACCTGTACACTAAGCCGCGTATGTCGTGGTTGAGTATCTCCCACTTATCCTCGACTTCCACGCGCACGGTCAACCCATACTGGGAATGAAGGAGGTCGCCGAGGGCCTCTAGGCCGGGCGCGAACCCCATACCGTAGAGCACCGGCGAACTGCTGTCGAAGGTCATGGACCGGATGAGATGAGCCATCCCGTCAAGGTTCTGCTCCAATGCGTCGAGCAAGACTTCGCGTTCGGCGTTGTCGGTACGCCGCAGTGAATCAACCTCGACCTTCGACAGCACCAGCATCTGCCCGATGGAATCGTGGAGATCAGTTCCAAGGCGCACCCGTTCGCGCTCCCGGTCAATTAAGAGCTTAGTGGCCAGCCTCTGCAATTTTTGGATATGTCGTTCCAGACGCTTGGGCCTGCTGGTTTTGCGGATGATGCCTTGATAGCCTATGAAGCTGCCATCTAAGTCGCGCTGAACCGAGACCGTTACCAGCGAATCGAAGCGGTGCCCGGCGCGGGTTTTAAACGCCGCGCCAAAATCATGCAAAAACTCTTGCCGCTCAATCTCTTCCTGAAACCGCTTGTAATCGTCTAAACCGGCGTAAAGACTGCAGATGTTCAAGCCGAGCAGGTCGGTGCGTTCGTAAGCAAACAGTTCACTGGCGGCATGATTGGCATCGACGATGGTACCGTCCCGCTCGGCGATGAAGAGGGCCTCTGGCGACGTTTCAAACAGGCTGCGATAGAGGGTTGGGTCTCGCTTCAATTTTCTTGGCTTAGACTTGCACATGGATGCTCTTTCTATTCAATGATGGGATAACCGATGCAAATTATGTCGGCGCTTCTGTTGCCGTCAACTCTGCCCCGCGGTCCGCGCCGCTCGATAGCTTTCCTGCGTATCCACATCCACGAAGATGCCCTCGTCCTCGACAGGTACTTCGACGACGTTGGCTGCGTTTTTTGCCAAGACCGGCCGCGCACCCCGGTCGCCGGTCAACGCGAGCAAGGCATCGCGATAGGCGCTGCCGATAGCTACTGGATGGCCGCGTCGCCCAGCGCATACCGGCACGGCGATGGCCTCGTTGCTTTTCAATGCCTCGGCGACCTTTAGCACCGTCGTACCAGCTATGTGCGGCATATCCCCCAGGGCAAAGAGATACCCTTGCTCGCCGACTGCCGCTTCCACGCCCACTCTGATCGAGGCGGCCATCCCCTCGGCAAAATCCGGGTTGTGTACCAGCCGCACGGGATAGCGGCTCAACGCTTCCTCTACCTCTGCTCGCTGATGCCCTGTCACTACGATTACCTCACTCAAACCGACCTTGCAGATTTTCTCCACCACGACTTGGAGGACGCATTGGTCCTTCCAAGGCAGCAGCAACTTATTGGCACCCTCCATCCTGGAGGAACTTCCCGCCGCTAGTACGATTCCGCTAAGGTTTGCGAATCTGGTCATTCCAGTCCCCTACGCGATTGACAAACATAGGCTAAGTTTTTTAATATCCACCTCCGCGTCACTCGATTCTGGCCCTTAACAATAGCATCGGCCCATGCAGCTTGCAGGTTCTCATACTTTTCGCGCCCCGAGGCAAGTCATGTGGGACTTGCTCAACGACCCCGAGGTGTTGGCGCGAATTACTCCAGGCGTCGATACCTTGGAGCAAACCGGCCCCGGCCAGTACCAAGCCGTGCTGCACATCAAAATGGGGCCGATCAACAGTACCTTCAACGGCGCGCTGCAAGTAGTAGATAGCAAGGAGCCGGAAAGCTATCGCTTGATCATCGACGTCGATGGCAAGATCGGCCAGATCGCGGCCGAGGGCCACGTCCGGCTCGCCGATCAAGATCACGAGACGACCACGGTGGAAGTCGAGGGCGGCTCGCAGTTGACGGGCCGGTTGGCGAGCATGGGCCAACGCCTTCTCTCGGGCGTGGCGCGGATGTTTACCAACCAGTTTTTCAAGGCGCTAGAACGCGAATTAAGAATTAAGAATTAGGAATTACGAATTCCCAGCCCGTCCCCAATTCTTATAATTCTTAATTCCTAATTTTTAATTCTTAATTCCATAGGAGGTGGCTATGTCAGTAGCAATCAAGGTCACTGTCAACGGCCAGACCCACGAGCACGAAGTGGAGCCGCGCCAGATGCTCGTCAGCTATTTGCGCGAGGAGTTGGGCCTGACAGGCACGCACGTCGGCTGCGACACCAGCAATTGCGGTGCCTGTACCGCCATCGTCGATGGCCAAGCCGTCAAGGTCTGCACCATGCTCGCAGCGCAAGCCGATGGCGCGGAGATAACGACCATCGAAGGGCTTGCGGCCAACGGCGCGCTGCATCCGTTACAGGAAGCCTTCCGCGAGACTCACGGCTTGCAGTGCGGCTTTTGCACGCCTGGCATGATTATGGCCGCTTGGCAGTTGCTAGAGCACAACGCAACGCCGAGTGACGCGGAGGTTCGCCACGCGCTCGAAGGCAACTTTTGCCGCTGCACGGGCTACGACAACATCATCAAGGCGGTCCAACACGCCGCCGAAAGCGCATAGGAGGCCGCTATGGGAGTTATAGGACAATCCATCAAGCGCGTCGAAGACCAGCGCTTTATCACCGGCAAGGGCCGCTACACCGATGACATTGCCCTGCCCAACTCGACCTTTGCGGCGCTCGTGCGCAGCCCGCATGCCCACGCCGCGATCAACGGCGTCGATACGACGGCCGCGGCCGCAGCCGATGGCGTGGTCGCCGTGTTCACAGGTGCCGACCTCGAAGCCGCTGGCGTCGGCGGCCTGCCCTGCGGCTGGCAGGTGGATTTCAAAAATGGCGACACCATGAAGGAGCCAGCCCATCCGGTGTTGGCTGCGACCAAGGTGCGCCACGTCGGCGACCCGGTTGCCATCGTCATAGCAGAGAGCCGCGAGCAAGCTGCGGATGCCGCAGAGTTGGTGGCTGTGGATTACGAGGTTTTGGACGCGGTCGTCTCTGCAACCCAAGCGACGGCCGAGGGCGCGCCGCAGTTGTTCGACGATGTGCCTAACAACACGCCTTTCGACTGGGAACTCGGCGATCAAGCGGCGACGGACGCGGCCTTGGCTAGTGCCGCGCACGTCACCACGTTGGAGTACGACAACCAACGGCTCATCCCCAACGCGATTGAGCCGCGCTGCGCCATTGGCGATTACGACGGCGCGCGCGACCACTACACGCTCTACACCTCGTCGCAGAACCCCCACGTCATTCGCCTGCTGATGACGGCGTTTGTCTTGGGCCTGCCCGAGCACAAGGTGCGCGTGGTGTCGCCGGATGTCGGCGGTGGCTTTGGCTCGAAAATTTTTCACTATGCCGAAGAGGTCCTCGTCACGTGGTGCTCGCGCCAGCTTGGCCGTCCGGTCAAGTGGACTGCCAGCCGCAGCGAGGCATTCCTCACCGACGCCCACGGCCGCGATCACCACACTAAGGTCGATCTTGGCCTCGACGCCGACGGGAATTTCGTCGGCCTGCGGGTCAAGACTGTTGCCAACTTGGGCGCGTATTTGTCGACTTTTGCGCCGTGTGTGCCCACGTATCTCTATGGCACGCTTTTGCAGGGGCTGTACACGACCCCGGCGGTTCATGTCGATGTCACTGGCGTCTTCACCAACACGACCCCAGTTGACGCTCTGCGCGGCGCGGGACGCCCCGAGGCCACGTACGTCCTTGAGCGCACGGTTGAGCAGGCCGCCTTGGAGACGGGCCGCGACCCAGCCCAACTGCGGAGCCAGAATTTCATCCCAGCCTTTGACGGCGTGGAGCAGGAAGGCTACCAGACCCAGGTGGCCCTGCAGTACGACAGCGGCAACTACGGGGCTGTGCTCGAAAAAGCTCTCGCGGCCATCGGTTACGACGAGCTGCGCGCAGAGCAGGCACAGGCCCGCGCCGCTGGCAATGGCCGTCATATCGGCATTGGTTTTTCGACCTATATCGAGGCCTGCGGCATTGCGCCCTCGGCCGTGGTCGGCGCATTGGGTGCGCGCGCTGGCCTGTTTGAGAGCGCGGGCGTCCGCGTCCAGCCCACCGGCAAAGTCACGGTCTTCACCGGCAGCCACTCGCACGGGCAAGGTCACGAGACGACCTTCGCCCAGGTGGTGGCCGACGGGTTGGGCGTGGGGATCGAAGACGTGGACATCATTCACGGCGACACCGAGTCCGTGCCCTTTGGCATGGGTACGTACGGCTCGCGCTCGCTGGCTGTCGGCGGCACGGCCATCGTCAAGAGCATGGACAAGATCAAGGAGAAAGGGGCCAAGATCGCGGCCCACTTGCTCGAAGCTGCCGAAGAGGACCTCGAATTCGCCGAGGGCAGTTGGACTGTTAGGGGCACCGATCAGTCGATCGCCTTTGGCGAGGTCGCGCTGGCCGCGTATGTGCCGCACAATTTTCCCGAGGGGCTAGAGCCGGGGCTGGAGTTTACCAGCTTCTACGATCCGGCCAATTTTACCTTTCCCTTCGGTGCCCACATAGCGGTCGTGGAAGTGGATGCCGAGACCGGCGTGGTTGCGGTGCGGCGCTACGTCGCGGTTGACGACGTGGGCAATATCGTCAATCCCATGATCGTCGAAGGCCAAGTAGCAGGCGGCATTACGCACGGCATTGGCCAAGCCTTGTTTGAGGAGGCGGTGTACGACGACAGCGGCCAGCTCATTTCCGGCTCGTACATGGACTACGTCCTGCCGCGCGCCGACGACCTGCCTTCCTTTGAAACCAACCACACTGTCACGCCCTGCCCGCACAATCCCCTCGGCGTCAAAGGCGCTGGCGAGACCGGCACGATTGGCTCGCCGCCGGCTATTGTCAACGCCGTGATCGATGCCCTGTGGCCGTTGGGCGTGCGCGACCTTGCGATGCCGCTGACGCCGCAGAAGGTGTGGCAGGCCATCCAGCAAGCCAGCTAAGGAGAAGACGACCATGATACCTGTTGCGTTTGACTATCATCGTCCCTCTTCAGTAGATGAGGCGATTGAGCTCCTCTCGGACGACGCCAAGCTCTTAGCTGGCGGCCACAGTTTGTTGCCGGCCATGAAGCTGCGCCTGTCGTCACCGGGCGCGCTGATCGACATAGGTCGGCTCGCGGAACTCAACTACATCAGAGATGACGGCGGCACCATTGCTATTGGTGCGACTACCACCCATCAACAGATTGCGTCCTCGGACTTGGTGAGTGCCAATGCCTCGGCCTTGGCCCAAGCCGCTTCGGTCATCGGCGATCCGCAGGTGCGCAACAAGGGCACTATTGGCGGCTCGCTGGCTCACGCTGACCCGGCGGCGGACTACCCGGCGGCGATTTTGGCGCTGGGGGCTGAGATTGTCGTCAAGGGACCCGACGGCGGGCGTTCGATTCCGGCTGACGAGTTTTTCATCGATCTGTTTTTGACCGCGCTCGCGCCGGACGAGATCATCACCGAGGTGCGCGTCCCGGCCGCGGACAAGTCGGCGTATGTCAAGTTCCCGCATCCGGCTTCGCGCTTTGCCGTGGTGGGCTGCGCTGTTGCCTCGGCTGGAGGCGCGGTCAAGGTCGCCTTTACGGGCGTGGCCAATGCGGCCTTCCGCGATAGTGGGGTTGAAGCAGCCCTCAGCGGCGGCTTGAGCGAAGAATCGATCGCCGCTGCCGCCGCACAGGCAGCCGACGGCCAGGAGGTGCTTGCCGACCACTTTGCTGGCGAGGAGTACCGTCGCCATTTGGCCAAGGTTTTTGCTCGCAAGGCGCTTGCGGCTATCGCCTGAGTGTCGCCGCATCTGACAGGAATAGCCCCCGATGCCGGTTGAGCGTCGGGGGCTATTTCTATAGTAGTTTCAGAGATCGTCTGTTTTGACGAAGAAGCTCTGTTCAACAGATTGTAGGCCAGGCTCCGCGCACGGACCCAAAATTTCGGGCAAGGCGTCTTGACTTGTGCGACTAAAAAGGATAAGAGATAAAGCCCTTTTATGGTGAGTTTGGCGCGTGTATGTGTGCACGTTGGGCTTAAAAACCTAAAGAAAGGCTCACTATGAATCACCTACGCGGGTGGGCTATCGTCGTGATGTGCGTTAGCATTGGGGGCTGCTCCAACGAGAAGGCTCACGAACAGCTTGTCCGAGACGTAGAGCGGCTTGTTTTGGAACATGAGCGGTTTGTTCAAGACCTTGAACGGTACCACCAAGAGCGTGAACGACTTGAGGAGCGAACGGCTGGTTTGGTTGCTGGCGTCTTTTTATCGGCATTGCTTACCGACGGCGCGGCGGGCTTGTTCGGGGAAGCCGAGCAGATCGCTGAAGATGCCAACCAGTTCGCCCCAGAAGCCGAGCGGCTCTATCAAGAGGGTGAGCGTCTAGCGTGGGAATTGAAGCGCGCCTACGTAAAGCGCGACCAGCTTGTGCCAGAAGCCGAGCGACTGACCCCAGAGCGCGAGCGGCTTGCCCACGATTTAGATGAGATATACCAAACGGTGGATTTGATAGAACAGGAGATTTTGCAGACTAATCAAGCATACGAGCAGGCCAGACAAGAATGGGAGCAGGCCAGACAAGAATATACGCGGGCCTACAACCGTTTAGACCACGAATTAGAACGTGCCAAATTAAACTGGAATTGGCTCGATCCGTACTTGGATCGGCTTGTTCGGGACATGGGCTTGCGCGTACGTGTGGATTGAATCAGGGAAATTCGTGTACCAAGGCGTGGTAATCTACGACAGGTTAGGCAGGTTTAGTGCCCCAATAAACGATTAGGGTCTTTAGAAAGGCTACGCCGCTTAATCACTGACGTTACTCAGCTTTTGTTCCCCAACTTCCCATTCCTGTATCCTTTCCGCTACACTCCAGCGCCTCATTTTTCCCTCCTTCCCTGAGCCGCCGCCTTGGCACGATTCTTGCCCCTGCGGGTACCCAACTCACCCGCAACCTAAGGCATCGCTTATGGCCGAATTCGATACCATCGCCAAACATCTCATTCACACTTATCCCCACGACTTCGCCCGCTTCGCCCTCCACCAAGACGACATCAAGGTACTCGACGTGATCGACACCGAGCAACCCACGGTCGAAGCCCACCGCACCGATAGCCTCATCCGCGTGCGCGTCGGTGACGAGGAAGCGTTGGTCCATCACGAGTTTCAGACGACCGATAGTAGTCCACCCATGCCGCGCCGCATGGCCGGCTATATCGGCCGCAGCATTGAACAGCACGACCTGCCGATCTATTCCAACGTCATCTATCTGCGTCCTGACGCTGGCCGGAGTGATCCGGGGCACTATCTTCAAGAGCGGCACGGCTACCGTGTGTTGGTGCAATACCAAGTGATTAGACTGAGCGAGCTAGACGGTCAACACATTCTCGACGAGGGGCATTCGGGCTTGATCCCATTTGCGCCGTTGATGCAGCGGCCAGTGGGGGTGGATGCCGAGGCATGGTTGCTCCAGTGTGTGAACCGGGCGCAACAGGTACCGATGGACGGGACCGTCAAGGCCAATTACTTGGCCGATCTTGCCATTTTGAGCGGTTTGGTGTATAAATCAGAAACGATTATGACCATCATGTCGGAGGCGACTATGTACGAATCGTCGATTGTTCGGTATTTCACTGAAAAGGCCCTTGAGCAAGGCATCCGCGAAAGCATCCAAGAAGTGTTGGAACTGCGCTTTCAGCCGGAGGCCGCCCGCCGCTTGGCCGCCCGCCTTGGGTCCATTGACGATGTGCAGCGTCTCAAACAGTTGCACAGAGCGGCCATACAGGTGCCCAGCCTCGAAGCCTTTAGGCTCCTGCTAGACGCCGACGAGTAGGATCGCCGCGAGTACTGCCGACCAAATTGCCCCGTGCTGACTCCGCCAGCGGCCGTGCCAAGACCGTCTGTACACACTGACGAATCCACTCCTTGCCGGCTATTCAGCAGATTTTCAGCTAGGCTTCGCGCACTCATTTGGGGGGTCTCTTGCCCCTTATTCCGTCTCGTATATAAAAATTGCTTCGATCGGCGCGGAGAAAATGTGGGCGATCTTAAATGCCAGTGGCAGACTGGGGTCGTATTTGCCCTTTTCGAGGGCGTTCACCGTTTGCCGCGAGACCTCCAGACGCTCCGCGAGATCGGCCTGAGTCCAGTCGCGCTCGGCGCGCAATACCTTCAGGCGATTTTTCATCGGTAGCGGAGATGGCCGACGATAACGGAGACCACGAATGTAAACGTCATCAGCAAAATGATATCTGAGACTTCGGCATCCGTTATGAATTTTGCGGTTACCATCAGCGAATAACTAAAACTGCCGACGAGCGCGACGCCCATAGCTATAGCCAGTGCATCGAGTTGGATTTTGCGCTGCAGCTCATCCATGTATTTCAGGTGGCGCAAATACGACAAGATCATGCCGATGCCGATACCCGCGTTGAGGACGATTGCGATAGCGGATATCAAATCAGAGGAATGCCATTCGTATAATATCGCTTTGTCGGCCAACACCATCGTCATCGACCAGGCAAAGGTCCAACAAAGAAAGCGAATTGTGTTTTTTGCACTGCCGCTAGTAAGACAACTCAAATTGCCCATTGGCTTCTCCATAAGTCTGCTATCCTTTCCATAAAGTAAAGTGTGCTTTACTAAAGAACATAAGCCAAAAAATCGTAATGTCAAGTTTATTTTACAAAAAGATTAGCATACATGACTTTGAGGACGATTTTATCCATCCAAATAAAATGAAAAAGCCTTCGACCTTATCCTAGCATCGAAGGCTTTTCTCACTTCGCGTATTAAAGAATTACAGATCACCCTGCCGAATGGTACCTAATTCAGCCGCTTCTTGATGGTGTTTACATTCTTGCGAATCACGCCCGTCCGGTATTCCAGCAGACCTAATCGCCGGTTGAGGTGCTTTGTACTCTTGGACAACTGGACAGCGAGCGCGTCCGTTTTGGCGGTCAGCTTCTTGGATCGGTTTCGTATATCGCCAATCCTAGAGTTCAACCGTCTCAACTGACGATCCATATCAGTTAGTTCTTTCGTCTGTTTCTTGGATCGATTGCGCACCTCGCCGATCTTAGTGTTAAGTCGCCCTAGGCGTCCGTCCATGTGAGCCAACTTTGAACCGAGGCTGTCGGCCTTGCCCTCTAGCCCGCCCAGTTGCTTGGCGAGGTGGCCTACCTGCTGGTCGAGACCCTCGACGTGTTTCTGCACGCCCGACACCTGCCCCGATACTGCGGCGATTTGCTCGGTCAGAGACTCGGCGACTTGCTGCTGATAGGCTTTCGTGTCGCTTGAGAATTTCCACAACAGAAGGGCTAGCACCACAAAGCCCGCGATATTGATCCCCATTGATTTGGTCATCGTGTGCCTTTCTCAAGATTACTGGCTAACCACGCTTTGCTCTCATAGGATTATACACGAGAGACGGCGAGATTGGATTGTACTTTGCAAGGTTCTTTCGGGCAAGACGTTTTGACTGGTGCAACATTAGTCCCGCGTCAGTTGGCGGTAGCGGACCCGCTGGGGCACGATGGAATCCTCGCCTAGCCGCGCTTTCTTGTTTTCCTCGTATTCCGAAAAGTTGCCCTCGAACCAATAGACTTGGCTGTCGCCTTCAAAGGCCAGAATGTGTGTGGCGATGCGGTCCAAAAACCACCTGTCGTGGCTGACAACTACCACGCAGCCGGCGAAGTTTTCCAGCCCCTCTTCCAGCGCCCGCAGCGTATGCACGTCTAGGTCGTTGGTCGGCTCGTCGAGCAGGAATACATTGGCTTGCTCCTTGAGTACCTTGGCCAGATGGACTCGATTGCGCTGTCCGCCCGAGAGCGTACCCACCTTCTGCTGCTGGTCGGCACCAAGGAAGTTGAAGCGCGCGAGGTACGCCCGCGAATTTACCTTGCGCTCGCCCAGCTCAAGCTCTTCCTCGCCGCCCGAGACCTCCTGCCAGACGGTGTTTTCCCCGACTAGGGTTTCCCGGCTCTGATCGACATACCCGAGTTGTACGGTCTCGCCGATGTGGAGTTGGCCGCTGTCGGCGGTCTCTTGGCCGGTAATTAGCCGGAACAGGGTTGTCTTGCCCGCGCCGTTGGGACCGATGACCCCGACGATTCCGCCCGAGGGCAGGGCGAAATCCATGTTCTCGAAGATGATGCGGTCGCCGTAGCGCTTGCTCACGTCTTTGGCCTCAATGGCGATATTGCCGAGCCGTGGCCCCGGCGGGATGTAGAGTTGTACCGACTCGTCTCGCTGTACTCGATCTTGGTTTAGCAATTCTTCGTAGGCCCTGATCCGGGCCTTGTTCTTCTGTTGCTTGGCCCTCGGCGTCATGCGGATCCACTCCAGTTCGCGCTCCAGCGTCCGCTGTCTTTCGCTCTCGCTCTTTTCTTCTAGGCGCAGGCGCTCCTTTTTCTGCTCTAGCCACGACGAGTAATTTCCCTTCCACGGTACGCCGCGCCCCTGATCCAGTTCCAAAATCCAGCCCGCCACATTGTCGAGAAAATACCGGTCGTGGGTGACGGCGATCACCGTCCCCTGGTACTGATGCAAATGCCCCTCCAGCCACCCCACGGTCTCGGCGTCGAGGTGGTTGGTCGGCTCGTCGAGGAGCAGAATATCCGGCTGGCGGAGCAACAACCGGCACAGGGCCACCCGCCGCCGCTCGCCGCCCGAAAGCGTAGAGACCTCTTGGTCTTCGGGCGGACAGCGCAAGGCGTCCATAGCCATGTCCAGCCGACTGTCCAAATCCCAAGCTCCGACCGCGTCGAGTTGTTCGGCCACGGATGCCTGCCGCTCGATCAGGGCGTTCATGGCATCGTCGTCCATGGGATCGGCGAACTGGGCGTTGATGTCCTCGTACTCGCGCAGCAAATCCACGGTCTCCTGCACGCCTTCTTCGACGATTTCCTTGACCGTCTTGCCCTTTTCTAGCTCAGGCTCCTGTTCTAGGAATCCGACCGTAAATCCCGGCTGGATGCTAATGGTCCCCTCGTATTCGCCGTCGATGCCCGCCATAATCCGCAATAGCGTACTCTTCCCCGACCCATTCAAGCCTAACACCCCGATTTTGGCTCCGTAGAAGTACGACAGTGAAATGTCGGCGAGAACTACCTTTCGGTTGTAGTGCTTGCTCACTTTGTACATCGAATAGATTATTTTTTCTGCTTCGCTCATGTCAGCTCAATCCTTTATATGCTGTAAATACAATGCCCAAATCCCGTTCCGCCCGCGCCAAGTCCGAATACGGCTGACGCCCGGGCTCCTGCAAACACTGCAAAAAGTCCTGCGTCATGCCTTTGTAGCCCATCAAGTCCCCCACGCCCGGAAAGTAGAGCCGCTTCCGCCGCCCCTGCAACCGCACGTACAGCCCGTTGCACTCAAAGACGATGCGCCCTTCGGTCCCCAAGATCCGCGCGTGCTGAAAGGTGCCCTTGGTCAAGCTGAAGGCGTTCCAAGCGTAGCGCAACACCAGCTCGGCTCCCGATGGGTATTCGACCCGCACTATCGAATTCCGCTCCGGCTCGCCCGCTTGGTGCCCGGGAAACTCTGCGGTCACTCGCTGGGGCGCGTCGGCGAAAAGGTCTGCTCCGAGGGCCACGAAGTGGATCCCTCCCTCCAGCAGCGCACCGTAGCCGCTTTTCCATCCCGTCGCCTGCTGCGTAAAGCGTTTGCCGATAATCGCCTGCTGCACTTGGCCGATAAAGCTCTGCCGGATGATCCGCTTGAGCAGCTTGAGCGAGGGCTTGTAGTAGTAGTTTTCCGCGATCATCAGCAGCTCATCTGGATGGGCCGCCGCGGCCGCGCCAATGGCTGCCAAATCGTCTTCGGTGGCGCACAACGGCTTTTCCACTAGCACCCCCTTGCCGGCTGCCAATGCTGCGACGACTTGTGGCCGATGGGCATCTGGCGGTGAACTGATCAGCACTGCATCCACCGCGCTGTCGAGGACGTCGGCGTACGATGCGAAGACTTGCCCGCCGCCGCATTGGCGGCTGAGGGTCTCTGCGCTGGCCTGCGTGCGGCTGTGAAAGGATAGCTCGACCTTGCCGACGAGGTTTTTCGCGTGCAGGCGACCGATGGTGCCGCATCCTACTAGACAGACCTTTTTCATCGCTGCTCCAAGATCCGCTCGGCGACCCGCAGTGCGTTGGCCGCAATGGTCAAGCTCGGATTTACCCCGCCCGAAGACGGCATGAAGCTGCCGTCGGACACGTAAACATTTTCGCTGCCCCAATAGCGGCAATCCTCGTCGAGCACGCCTTCCTCTGGCGCGGTGGCGCAGCGCAGGGTACCTATGGCGTGCGAGAAGGAATCAATCAAGTAGCGGTAGCGCAGCAGGCCGCCCGCTTGGCGCAATACGGCTTCTGCTTTGGCCAGCAGGTAATCGCGGCGGTGACAGTCGGCGTCGCTATAGGCGTGTTCGATCTGCACTAGTTCCATGCCGAAAATGTCTTGCTCGCTGGACAATGATACGCGGTTTTCTTGCCTTGGGTCGTCCTCGGCAATGCAGAGCAAGTTCTGCATATAGCCGGTCAGCAGCCCGACGAGCGTCTTGAAGCCCCACGGGGCGTGGTGCCGGATGATGGGGGGAGCCGGCGTGTAGATGTCTTGGATGACGCCCACGGCCGTGCCCAATTCCGCGCGCAGGTCTTCGTAGAAATCGGAAAAGCAGAGTTGTTTGTGGAAGACCTGTTGCGGATTGGTGCGAAAGGGAAAGATGCAATTGGCAATCCCGTTGCAGTGGCGCATGAGAAAGCGCCCAATTAGGGGGTGGTCGAATCCCGAACGGAGCATCAGAGCCGGGCTGTTGAGCGCCCCAGCGGCTAAGATCACCAAGTCGGCCGAGAGCGCGTGGGACTGCCGGGAGGCGCTATCGACGTATTCGACTTGCTCGACGCGCCCGCTCCGTTGCACTAGCCGCCGTGCTACCGCGCCGACGATGATCTCTAGTCCGGCCGCCGAGGCAGTGGCTAGCAAGGTGGAAGCCATGTCGTTTTTGGCCTCTACCTTGCAGGGGAATCCGTCGCAGGTGATGCAGCGCAGGCAGAGGGGCCGGGTGCGGTCGGAAAAATTGATTGCCAGCGGAATCTTGAACGGTCGCAGCCCGAGGTCCGTCCCCGCTTGATAAATGCGCTGGGCCGGCGCGCTCAGCTCAACGGTGGCGTGCGGGTACGCGGTTAGTCCCGGCGGTTCGTGCAGATCGGTGCCTGCTTCGCCGTGGACTCCTAAAAGCTGCTCGGCGCGGGCGTAGTACGGCGCTAGGTCGGCATAGGACAAGGGCCAGCGGGCAAAGTCCGCCGGCCGCAGCCGCAGCGACGCCCCGCCGAAAAAAACCGAGTTGCCGCCTACTACCTCGTTGGGATAGGTGCGCTGGAAGGTGCGGCGTCCGTACTGCTTGACCAAAAGAGGCGAGGCCGAGCGATAGCGTTTCTTCAATAAAATGGTGCGCTGATCCCAGTCTGCGGCGTCGCGCTTGGCCCATTGGCCCCGCTCCAGCAGCGCGGTCTTCAGCCCGGCTTGCACCAGCGCGTGGGCCACCAGCGAGCCGCCGAACCCAGAGCCGATGACTACGGCGTCATAGTGCGCCGCATTCATGGGCGTAGAGCGCGGCCAGTCCGGCGATAATCACCAAGGCCGCGTAGTGGAACTTTTCGCGGGTGTCTAATTCGCGCTGGATGCGGGGTAGGTTGGGTTGGAATTTCCCGGACATATTGCGCTGGATATAGGTCTTGTAGTACTCGACGGTGAATCGCTCTAGCCCACCGTTCATGTAGATGAGAAAGCCCAACCCGACTGGGTATTCGGGATTGCCGAGAAAGTAAAACAGCGGACTCAAGGCGGCCAAGACGACTCCAGAGCGCTGGAATTTGAGCCACTTGAACCCCTCGAAGGGCGCGTCCTTATAAGCGCCCCCCAAGGCCACGAGTAGTCCGGTGCAATACCCGGTCACCAGATAGCCCCAGAAGCTCTTGATGGGCGCGGCGACGAGCAGGAAGGCGAAGACAATGGCGACGATGAGGACCCCCGCGCTATGGCGGACGAGGTCGCTGGTGATCGGGCGGCCAAAGAAGGTAATGCGCGAGGGGACGAAGTACTTTTGCTGGTCTTCGGTGCGGAAGAAGCCCTTGTAGATTTCGGCGAGGAAGCGCTCTAGGCCCATGATTAGGAAGAACATTTGCACGAGGCCGAGGTGCTGGAATTGCGCGCTGAAATACGGGATGAAGTACAGCGGCAAAAAGATCGCGACGTGGAAGTACATGCTGCGCGGAAAGGTCTTGGGCTTGAAGCCCTCATAAGGAGCGTCTTTGAACGCGCCCCACAGGCAGGTGTAGAGGCCGGAGACGAGGGCGGTGATAAACGAAAGAGTGAAGGTCATAGAGTTCGTTGGGAAGTTGTTAGAGTGGTCAAAGCATCAAATAGTAGGCTCCTCGCTTCGGTTCGGCAAACGGCTCGCGTGTTGACGTTATCTATACCATTGGTCAGTTTTTGAGGTGATTCGGCCCCTGTTCACTGCACAATTTCAACAAGGAGCTTTTCCCATGCGGCTCGGCGTCGTCGGCATGTTGCCCCCGGACTTTCGCGAGATCAGCGACCAACACCTAGCGGCGATCAAGGCGCTCAACCTCACGGGCACGGCCTTTCACGCCCCCGGAGAAAAGCTGGCTGCCGTCACCGCCGCAGAGTGCCACAAAGTGCGCGATACTATTGCGGCCGCGGGCATGGAACTGCCCCAGTTCGGCATTGGCTTTTCCGAGTGCCTGTTCGATCCCGACTCTGCGGTGCGCGACCAAGTAGTAAGCAAGGTCGAGCGCGGCATTGAAGTCGCCCGCGACTTGGCTGCCCACACCTGTCTAATCCGCACGGGCAGCCTCAATCCAGCCGGTTCGTACTCGCCGTCTCGGGACAATCTCACGCCCGAGGCCCGCGCTCTGCTCGTCGAAACTCTCAAGCGCGTGGCCGCCAAAGCCGAGTCCGAAGCTGTCACCATAGTCATTGAGACGCATCTGCTCACCATCATGGGGTCGCCGGAAATAAACCGCGACGTGCTGCAAGAGGTTGGCTCTGAGCGCATGACCGTGGTCATGGATTACGTCAACCATTTTCAGAATTTGGACCAAGTGTACAACAGCACTGAGCGCTTGCAGCACATATTTGAGATTATGAACCCCATCTCGGTCGTCGGGCACTGCAAGGATATCAAGCTGTCTCCTGGCTTGGTGCTCCACATTGACGAGGAGATACCTGGCGACGGCGAACTCGACCTCGCCACCGCGCTCAAGCTGTGGCACGACGCCCATCGCGACGGCTACATGCTCCTCGAACATTTGCCCAACGAGAAATACCCCAGAGCCGCCGCCAATGTCCACCGCATCCTCGCCGAAGCTGGCATTCCCGTACATTAAACGCACATCTAATCAAGGAGAATACTGTGATTAAGCCCCACGGCGCAGAAGAACTCAAACCACTTTACGTCGAAGACGATGCAGTGCGCGCCCAGTTGCTAGAAGAAGCCGCTGGCCTGCCCTCTGTAGTCGCCTCTTCGGCCGCTGCATCCTCAGCCGTCATGCTCGGCTCGGGTTACTTTACCCCACTTACAGGCTTTATGGACGCGGCCGATGCCAAGAGTGTGGCGGCAAACATGTACACGGCCGACGGCCTGCTGTGGCCCACTCCGGTCGTCAACATGGTCCCCGGCGATCAGGTTCCGGAGGGCGTGACCCCCGGCAGCCGCATCGCCCTGTTGGATCCCAATGTGGACGGCAATCCCGTTATTGCCATCCAGGAAGTGACTGCGGTCGAATTGCTCTCCGATGCGGAGCGCGCTGCTATCATTGAACAAGTCTTTGGCACGGACGACGACGCCCATCCCGGAGTCGCTGCTTTTAAGGCTGCGGGTGACACTCTCATCGCCGGACCCATCGAAGTGCTCAACTTCTCGTACTTCCCCGGCGACTTTCCCGCGACCTTCCGCACCGCGGTCGAGTTGCGCGCCGAGATCACCGAGCGCGGTTGGGACCGGGTCGTGGCCTTCCAGACTCGCAACCCCATGCACCGTGCCCACGAAGAGTTGTGCCGCATGGCGCAGCAGGCCGTCGAGGCCGATGGCATCCTCATCCACATGCTGCTGGGCAAGCTCAAGGCCGGCGACATCCCCGCCGATGTGCGCGACGCCTCCATCCGCAAGATGGTCGAACTCTACTTCCCGGAAAACACCGTGATGATCGCCGGCTATGGCTTTGACATGCTCTACGCCGGTCCGCGCGAGGCCGTGCTGCACGCCATTTTCCGCCAGAATAGTGGCTGCACGCATCTGATCGTGGGCCGCGACCACGCGGGCGTTGGCGATTACTACGGAGCGTTTGACGCGCAGACCATTTTCGACGGCATCGGCGACGCCCTTGAAATCGAAATTTTCCGCGGCGATCACACGGTCTGGTGCAAGAAGTGCAGCGCGGTGGTGATGATGCGCGACTGCCCGGACAGCGGCGACTCGTACCTGTTCCTGTCGGGAACCCAAGTCCGCGAGATGCTAGCCGCTGGCGAGGCTCTGCCACCGGAGTTTGCGCGGCCGGAAGTGGCCGAGATTCTCGCGGAATATTATCAGCGAGAAGCGGTGGGATCTTAGGTGAAGTCGAGGGGAGCTGGGCTTCGAAAAGCTCAGCCCCCAAGACAGGCATGAACCGCCTCAGAGTTTTAGGACATGCAAGAGGCACCTTGGGGAGTGGAGGAATTCACCATTCTTGACTTGGATGGAGACGGAATTACATTTTTTGAGCCGTTGTGAGCAGCGAAATCCCGGGCGGAGGAAAAGATGGCAAACGTTAAAGAATTGCACTACCCCGATGATTTCATAGATCAATTTATCTGTGGCAATGCCACGGATGTTATGCAGCAAATACCTAGCGGTAGCGTCGATTTAGTTGTGACCTCGCCGCCCTATAATCTCAAGAATTCAACGGGCAATGGAATGAAAGACGGCAGGGGCGGCAAGTGGTCTGGTGCCGCATTAGTCGATGGCTATTCTCACTACGGCGACAACGTACCACACGAAGAGTACGTGCGCTGGCAAAGGGTGTGTTTAGAGGAAATGTTGCGCGTCATTCCCGAAGATGGTGCCATTTTTTACAACCACAAGTGGCGAGTACAAGCCGGCTTACTACAAGACAGGAACGACATTGTTGCTGGTTTTCCCATTAGGCAAATCATTATATGGAAGCGAAAAGGAGGTATAAACTTTAACCCGGGTTATTTCTTGCCGACGTATGAGGTGATATATATGATTGCCAAGCCAGAATTCAAATTGGTGGAAAAGGCAAATGCCCACGGCGATATATGGGAATTCGGCCAGGAGAGTAAAAATAGACACCCGGCTCCTTTTCCCGTCTCTTTGATAGAGCGCATCATTTCTTCTACAAATGCTAAGGTCGTCCTCGATCCTTTCATGGGTTCAGGTACCACGGCCCTCGCAGCAAAGAATCTCGATAGAAACTTTATCGGCATCGACATTTCTCCTGAATATTGCGATATGGCCCTACAAAGGCTTAATGATCCTCTATTTGCAGCAATAGATGAAAAAACACAGCAAGCTCCACTGTTCGACGAGAGGAGTGTAAAATGGAAACATAATGTTAGTAGAACCTAGAAAATTAACGGAATACTTCATTTTTATTATCAAGAAATTTTCGTACTAATTTATACGCAGAAGTCGAACAGTATTGATATAGCAATTATTCGTCCAGTTTGGCTAACCTTACCCAAAAGCAATCACGAGGAAAGAGCAATGGAATACCGCAGAATGGGCCGCACCGGCCTCAAAGTATCGGAAGTTTGCCTCGGCACCATGACCTTTGGCCACAGCACGGACGAACGGGAGGCCAAGCGGATCGTCGATCTGGCGTTTGACGCGGGCATCAATTTCTTCGACACGGCTGATTCGTATGGCGGCGGCGAGTCCGAGGTCATCACCGGCAAGGCGCTCAAGGGCCGCCGCCGCGATGCGGTCATCGCCACCAAGTTCTTCAATCCTATGGGACCTGGACCCAATGACTCGGGGATGTCGCGGGTGCGCATTATGAACGCTGTCGAAGACAGCCTCCAGCGGCTGCAGACCGATTACATTGACCTCTACTACATTCACCACGTAGATACTCAGACTCCGTTGGAAGAGATGTTGCGCGCGCTCGATGATTTGGTCCGCCAAGGCAAGGTGCGCTATCTCGCCTGCTCCAACTATCAGGCGTGGCGCTTGATGGAGGCGTTGTGGATTTCAGACGCGAACGGGTTGGCGCGCTTTGAGTGCTATCAGCCGCAATACAGCTTGGTCGTGCGCGACATTGAGCAGGAACTGATTCCCGTCTGTCAGCTCAAGGGTCTCGGCGTGGTGGTGTGGAGTCCGCTCGGCGGCGGCTTTCTCTCGGGCAAGTACCAGCCCGGCGAGCGCACCTTGGAAGGCACGCGTTCCGCTGATGCTTGGGCCTACCCGCAAAGCTATTTTGCCGCCAATGCCGACGAGACCTTGCAGACGCTGCTAGCAGTAGCCGATGAGATGGGCCGTTCGCCGGCGCAAGTTGCCCTGCGTTGGGTGTTGGAACAACCGGCTATCACCTCGGTCATCATTGGCGCGCGTACTGTCGAGCAGGCGAGGGACAACATGCTCGCTGGCAGCTTTTCTCTGCCGGACGAAGCCCGCGCTCGGCTCGACGAAGTCTCCCACCTCCCGCATCGCTATCCAGAGGCTATGGAAGCGAACATGCACGAGCGCCGCGACGACGCGGTCGATATGCCGGCGCTGGAGTGACGGGTGACGGAGCACTCCCTCCAGGCTGCCAAGACCTGCGAGCTTCACGTCCACATCGGCGGCAGCCTCTTTGCCGCCGATCTTCTCGACTTGGCCCGCGATTACTACGAAAAAATCGACTGGTCCCTCTTTGTCGATAGCTTTGAACGCACATATCACCGGCGTCCCGACCCGGTTGCGCTGTTCCGCGAGGCGCTCCATAGCCAATGTCTCGACGCGCTCAAGGCGCACTGCGTGTACGGCGCGGAAGACGGCGGCGACTTTGCCCATTTCCAAGCCAAGTTCAACTTGGCGATCTGCATCTATCGCCATTGGTGGAACGTCTTGGGCCAGCCAGAAGAAATACTGCACCGCGTCTTTGCCCACCATCGGCGCGAAGGGCTGCGCTACGTCGAATACCGCGCCATGGCTCCCTACGACCACGTCCAGCCCGAAGCCTTCGCGCAGTTTCACGAGCTGACTGCTCGCGCCATCGCCCAAGCCTGCACCTCGGACTTTACCGCTCGCTATCTCATCAGCCTGCCGCGCTGGGCACCGCTCGAATGCTACAAGTTGGTTCAACGCCTACTCGACGAAAACGAGGATTTGCTTCCCACGATCGTCGGCCTCGATTTCTGTCACTTTGAGGAAGGCTATCCGCCCGCGAGCACCCGCGCCTTCTTCCGCCGCCTGCGCCGCGACAACCAACTGCGCCCGAAGCGCGCCCTCGACGTGGCCTATCACGTTGGCGAGTCCTACTTCGACAAATCGCTCGAAAGCGCGGTGCGCTGGTGCCACGAAGCCGCGGAGTTGGGTGCGCTGCGTTTGGGGCACTGCACTGCGCTCGGGCTCGACCCGGAAGTTGCCGTAGCCCGCCGGCCCCAAGCCCACGAGAGGGAGTTGGTCAGCGAACGCTTGGCTCAGATTGCCTACGATTTGCAACACAAGGCCGCATTGGAAGAATTCGGCGTTCCGGTCGATGATCAAGCCCTGATGCAGGAGCGCAGCAGCCTCTCGTCCCGTCCCGGCGATGCGCTGGTTTGCCGCGCATACGATCCCGCGCGCCTCGAAGCAGTGCGCCGACGGCAGGATTTTGCGCTCAGCCGCTTGGCTGCGCGCGGCACCGTAGTAGAGACCTGCCCGACCTCCAACTTGCGCATCGGTGCGGTGCCCGACGCTAAAGATCACCCAGTGCATCGCTTTTTGGCCTCTGATGTCCGACTGGCCATCGGTGCCGACGACCCCGGCCTTTTCGACTGCACGCTCGCCGAAGAGGTCAACTGGGTCCAGCGCCACACTCGCATGACAGCCGACGCGCTACAAGCCCGTCTTGGCGATCCGCGCGATTACCGCTTCGGCCTGCGCCGCGCCCGCTAGGAACCCATGATTACCCCGCAAAAGATGTTCAAGGGGTTTTTCTATACCTTGGGCACGGGCTATGCGGCGCGGCTGTGCAGCGTGGGACTGACGGTCCTGATCAAAAGGCAACTCGAGCCCAGCGTTTTTGCCGATGTGTTTTTGGGCGTGACGGTCTTTACCATGCTGTCCAGCCTACGCGAATTCGGTCTGACGCACGCGCTGCTGCATTTCCAAGACCGCGTCGAGGAATTCGTCGGCACGCATTTTACGCTGAATGTCTGTATTACCCTGCTGTCGTGTTTGTTGACTAGCGGGGTCGTCTTGGCCTTGACGTTGCTTTTCCCAGCGGATTTTTCCTGGACCTTTGCCCAAGTCGCGTGGGTGCTGACGGCGCTGCACTTTGTGCGCCAACTGAGCCTGACTTCAGAGGCTCTGCTGAGGATGGATTTTGAGTTTGGCCGGCTCTCCCTGTTGCACGGTCTAGGGACGCTGTTGGCCTTGGGCAGTGCGCTGCTGGCGGCCCGCGCCGGGTGGGAAGAGTGGAGTCTGATATTGGGGGGGTGGACTACGTACTCGGTGCTCAGCGTGGTGTACGTGCTGTTTTTTTCTACTGCTACTTGGTGCAGCCGTCCCCTGCGTCGCGCCTCCTTGCACTTTGACTGGGTTTGGGCGCGCCGCTTGTTGGGCTATGGCGTGTGGATTTGGATTGGCTGGGTGTTGCAGATTTTTATTTGGTGGTACGACAAACTGGTCGTGCGCTTGGTAGTGGGCGATACGGCGCTCGCGCTCTACGAGACGGCGTGGTGGCTGGTGCAGATTCCCACTGCGGTCATTGCGCATATCATCCTCAACTACAGCGGTGCCCTGTACTCGCGGTATCAGCACGAGCGCGAGCGGCTGGGTGAGTTGTTCTCCAAGATGATCAGCCTAGTGCTGAGAGTGTCGGCTCCGGTGTCGCTGATTTTGGTCTTTAATGCCCGCGAAGTAACCGCCCTTTTAGGCAGCCAATGGGCTGGGTCGGCGCGCATTGTGGTTTGGCTGGCGGCGTATGCGCTGTTGCGCCCGCTGCTCAGCGATGGCTTTAGCCTGCTGTGGGCCGTGGGGGCGACGCGCCGGTCTGCGTGCATAGTGGGGATGCAGGGGATAGTGGCCCTTTTTGCCGTCCCGGCGCTGGGCGTGTTGTGGGGCGCGGAGGGCGTGGCGTATAGCATGGGCGCGGTGGCTGGCGTGGGTTTCTTAGGACTGTGTGTAGGTTTGCGCGCCTATGTGTGCGTCAATTGGTTCAAGGTGTTGGCCGCGCCGGCCGTGGGATTGCTGGCCGCCGCGGTATGTGGATGGTTGTACGACCGTTGGGCCTTGGATTACGCCGTGGGCGATTTTGTCTTGCGGAGTGGAATTATGGCGTTGGCGTACGGGGTTGTTCTTGGGATGCTAGAGCGCCGCACCATCGTCGAGGAGTTAGGGCACTTGCGGCGCATTATGCGCGGGGGCGAGGAATAGGGATTTCGCCGGCCGCGATTCGCGCGAGGGTTGACGCGTAGAGCCGGTGTTCTATCGCTAATACCCGTTTCTGTAACGTCTCGGGCGTATCTTCTGCTTTAACTGGAACCTTTTCCTGCGCGAGGATCCGTCCGTGGTCGTATTCTTCATCCACCAAGTGGACCGTCGCTCCGCTCTCTCGCTCTCCAGCGGCCAGCACGGCCTCGTGAACCCGCATCCCATACATGCCCTGTCCGCCGAACTTGGGCAACAGGGCGGGGTGGATGTTCAAAATCCGCCCTTCGTAGGCCGCTAGTACCTCGGCCCCCAGTTTCTTCATGTATCCGGCTAGGCAAATCACTTCGACCTCGTGCCGCTGCATTGCCGCCAGAATCTCCTCCCCCAGCGCCTCCCCGTGCGTCCGCTCGCTCAGGTGGTACGCCGCGATGTTCGCTTGCCGCGCTCGCGCCAGTGCGCCTGACTGCGAGTTGTTGCTAATTACCACGCGCGGCTCGGCCGCTAGCGTCCCTGCCTGACAGGCATCGATGATTGCCTGCATATTCGACCCAGTGTGCGAGGCGAGAAACCCCAGTTTTAGCATCTAGAGGATGTCCAGGACTTGCTCCGGTGGTCGCCCGAGACGCGCTTGGCTTCCTTTGACCAAGATGGGCCGCTCGATCAGGATGGGGTGTTCCACCATCGCCTGAATGAGCTGTGCGCGATCCGTCACTTCGGCCAAGCCCAAAGCCGCGTATTCGTCCTCTTTGGTGCGCATCAGTTCCCGGGGTTCCAGTCCGAGCTTTTGCAGAAGCTCGTCTAAGGTCTTGGCGTCCGGCGGCGTCTTTAGGTACTCGACGACGTCTGCCTCTACGCCTTGCTCAGACAACAAAGCCAACGTCTGCCGACTTTTAGAGCATTGCGGGTTGTGGTACATCGTTACTTCGGCCATTTTCTACCCCTGTTGAGTGTTTGATTGTCACCGCAAAAAGTAAGGTCTTGCCCTCATGCCTACAATAAGCCCGGCGACGCCAGCCGACGCCGAATTCTTTCAGCAAAACGGCTACATCCGCTACGAGCACTTCTTCTCCGCCGAGGAGATCGCCTCGCTGCGCCACGCCATTGACCACGCCATTGACACGCATCGGGCCCGCATCAAAGGGGCCGAAAGGGATGGCCGCGTGTCGGAAGAGTACGAGCGCGTCTTCAACCAGATGGTCAACCTCTGGACCGACTATCCAGACGCCAAGGAAATTGCCTTCCATCCGCGCTTGGCCGAAACCGCCCGCCGCTTGAGCGGCTGCCGCCACG
>JAJDVZ010000051.1:0-3891 GCA_022825835.1 Candidatus Latescibacterota bacterium | reverse complement strand
TCGGGGTAGTCGAGATGCAGCCAGCCCCTGGCGCGCAGGCAGGTCTTGAGCCAAGTGCGCGGTAGCTGGCAGATGCCCAACGGGCCTCGGTCGATGCTGCTGAGAGTAGGGGCCACAGGCCCGGGCAGGCCCGGAGCATCGGGGGTGAGGACGCGAGCGAAGACGCGGCTGTGAAAGAGGTGCCAGTCCTGCAGGCAGTTGAGCAGCACGGCCGATACTTCGGTCGTCTCCTCCGGCGACCAGCCTATATCCCCATAGGTCTCGTCGATTTTGTCCGGCCTATAGTGGGTGCGCGGCACCAACGACTTGTTCCAGCGCGCAATGCGATTGGGCTCGTACGTACCTTCGGCAGTCACCCATTCCTCGAACTGTAGGTAGGTAGGCCGCTGGTCCCACAAAAAACGCAAGGCACTGTCTTGGTCGATGCGCAGCACCTCCAGCACGTATTTGTCGAGACCGCCGCTGCAAAAGGGATAATCCTCGTCGAGCTGTCCGGCTTGGTGGAGGAGGTTTTTCCACCACAGACGCGGTAGCTGGGCCACGCCTAGCGGCCCTTGACAGAGAGTGCTGACCAATGGAATCACAATTTGCTCCTTTCAGGTGGCTGCCAACTCAAACAGCGGTGTATTCTCCTCGGCGCGGCCCCGCAAGCCCTCCACCTCGGCATCCGTAAGCGGTGCGAGGCGATCGGCCATGTCTAAGGTCATTTCAAAGAGGGATGCCTCGCCGGGCGGCAGGGCGGCCGTTATGGGCTGCGATAGGGCAAAGCGCAGGGCTAGCTCGGCTAGCTCCGGCTCGTCAATCGGATCGTACCAGCATTTGGCGTAGCGTTTAGGCGCTCCTTGGGGTAGGAGCGAGCGGGCCATGGCTTTGAGGGCTAGGCAGGCGGTGCCGCGTTCCTGTGCCTTGGCCACGACTTGGGGGCCGAAGTCGGCCTGGAAGTAATTGACCCAGTTGACGGGGAACAGCACCGAGTCAAAGGAAAAATAGTCCAGCAATTGCAAGGCAATTTCAGCCGAGTGAGCTGAGAAACCTATGTAGCGCACCAAACCCTGGTCGCGGGCCTCCACAAACGCCGCCAAGGCTCCGTCGGGAGCAGTAGCCGCGGCAAAATCCTCATCCGTGGTCATGGCGTGCAATTGGTACAGATCGAAGTGATCAGTGCGCATGGTCTTGAGCGATTGGCGCAACTCAGCGGCGGCACCATCCCGCGTGCGCTGGGTCGTCTTGCAGGCCAAGAACACATCGCTGCGATACGGTTCCAAAGCCGGTCCCAGACGCTCCTCGGCATTGCCGTAGGACGGAGCCACGTCAAAGTAATTGACGCCGCGCTCAACGGCCCGCCCCACCAAGCGGGCAGCCTCAGCCGCTTCCACTTGGCTGACGACAATGCCGCCAAAGCCGATTACAGAGAGAGATTCACCAGTGGTGCCATAGGGACGTCGCTGCATGGATATTCTCCTATTTTGATGTGGATCGTCTTGTGCGTCCTATTCTGCGTCTATCTGCGTCTATCTGCGGATGTTATTGTGCGGCAACCTACTCAAACACCATCTCGCCGCGCTTGTGCCCTTCAATGTAATCCCAATCCATCTCCACACCCAAACCCGGCCCCTGCGGCACGGGCACGTGGCCGTGGGCATCGACGTTTTCCAGCTCGTCGGTGAATTCGGGGGGATAGACGGACGGCTTGGTATTTTTGACTAGAGGATGGAGAAGACCCAATTCGTAGTAATTGGTGTTGCGGATGGCGGCAATGCAGTGGCGGTGCGCCAAGCCGCCGCCGTGGAACTCGCAGTCGAGACCAAAGCCCTCGGCCGCGTGGGCGACCTTTATTGCGCCCGTGATGCCGCCGTCCTCAAAAGTTCCGACGCGAACAAAGTCCGTGCCGCCGTGGGCGATGAAGTCCACGTGCTGTTCGAGACCAAAGATATGCTCGGTCTGCAAAAGCGGCGTTTTGAGCAGCTCGCGCAACTTCTTGTGGGCAAAAATCGACACGCCGCCGTCCTTATAGGGATCCTCCAGCCAGAAGTAGCCCGCCTCGTCGCAGGCGCGACCCACGCGCAGAGCGTCCGCCCACGTCTCGTATTCGCAGGCCGGGTCGATCATTAGGTCCATGCGGTCGCCCACGCGCTCGCCCACCGCGAGCACATTGGCCACCTCGCGGGCGATGGGCGCGTTGCCCCAGCCGTGAATCTTGAACGCGGGATAGCCGATTCCCACGCACTGTTCGGCAAAGTCGGCAAAAGCTTCCGGTGTACTCAGGCCGCCATTCTCGTCGCCGTGATAGGTCGAAGCATAGGCGGGGATGGTCTTTCTCCAGCCGCCCAAAAGCTGCCAGATAGGCGCGTCGTACACCTTGCCAGCAAAATCCCACAGCGCCACGTCAACAGCGCAGATGTCGGTGCGGGCAGAGTGGCGCAGACCGCGCTTGAGATCGTTGTAAATCCGCTCGCGGGCAAATGGATTCCGGCCGAGCAGGTAGCGGGCGACGTTTTCGGGCACCGGAGGGCCGAGGCATTCGCCAGTGACGCCAATACTGGTGTGGATGCGCACCACGCACGGCGTCAGCGGCAGCGTCGCGCCCTTTTGGTAAACCTGATTAAAACCGTTATAGTCCGTGCCCATGTTTTCGATCTGATGGGCGAAGAAAATATTTTCGATCTTGGTGATTTTGGGATTGGGCATGGGGTTCAGTTCCTTTCAGGAAAAGGGAATTAGCCAAAAAGTTTTGGCATTTGATCCCAAGTTTTGTTGTCCAGCGTCCGGCCCGTCTTTTTCTTGAATACGCCGCCCCATTGTTTGAAAAAGAACGGCACATCACTCCGCAGACAGAGGTCGCGGATAGATCGCACCCAGTCGGCTTCCATCGGTCGGGCACCCGGTCCAGATTCGCCACCGACGATAACCCAGTCAATTCCCGTCAAGTCCATATCATACAAAGGACCGAGCAGAGGTTCGAGAGACAGAAACTTCGTCTTTGCCCCGGTCTCCTTGAGCCGTGTCATCCGCCCCAACCATCTTGAAGATTCAATGCTTGTGCCGAGCCAGATGTTCGGCGTCCAATTCAGCCTTCCATCGAGCTGGACAACGCGATCCGGACGTTTGGTAAGCACTTGGAACGTATGCTGAGACGCCTCGTTCATGGTTGCAAATACCGACTCTATAAAGGCCGAGGGAACGGACTTATGGAACAGATCGGACATGGAATTGACGAATACCAAGCTAGGTTTCTTCCAGCTAATCGGCTCGTGCAAGGCTTCTGGGTGGACCGTAACCACAAAGCCGTGTTTGTACTTTTTGGCTCCCATCGCTTGCAGCCTTTGCGACATCCTTTCGGCATAGCAATGCTTGCAGCCATGGCTGATTTTCGTGCAACCGGTCACCGGATTCCACGTAGTCTCGGTCCATTCGATTTTGGAGCGCGTGGACATATCTACAAGTCCTTTAGGATATGCTCCGCTATACGTCTTGCGGGGCCAATCCCCTTCGGGTTCCCAACACAGAACAGAAACTCAAACAACGCTGAATTCTTTGAATTCTTTAGCGTTCGGGATTTCTTGAGAAATCTGTTGCCGAACAATTGAGTCAGTTTGTCCTTAGTATATTTCAATAAGTCTATCGACACCTTCTGTACGCTGCTGTTCTTCATCTCCAAATAAGCCGATTTGAGGATTGACGCTGTACAGGTCTCTCCAACTTTCATCGCCATAGATACGAGTCAAACGGTTGGCCCACTCTAGAGAGATGCTACTAAGTACACGACAGTAACATGGGTTGATATTGTCGGGCGCGTTTAGGTTGGTCTCGTGTTTGGTGTATGATCTGTGTGAGTTGGTCTAATCCTCGTCGAAAGAGGCTTATGGCTTTTCGTCCATGTTTTTTTATGGG
>JAJDVZ010000142.1:0-102776 GCA_022825835.1 Candidatus Latescibacterota bacterium | reverse complement strand
CTTCATCGAGCGCGAGCGTTCAGAAGCCGCGCTCGATGAGTTAGAGCAGGAAATTTTGCAGAAGAAGCCGCTGAGCCAACAAGAGCAGTTAGAGCGCTGGCTACAAGAAGCGGTTGATAGCGAAGACTTTGAAAAAGCCGCGCTGTTGCGCGACGAACTCAAGAAGTTGCGGGGAGGTGCTGGCTGAGCCGTTAGCAGAATAGTGTTGGCCATAATAGAAAGCGGGGAGCCCGATCATGCGAGCTCCCCGCTTTTTGTGCCTAGTCTAAAGCCCGGCCTGAGCGCGGGTATCAATCCTAGTAAAACTCCGTCTCATCTACCAGCGCGAGAAGCGACTGGTAGCGAGTCGGGTGGCGGAGCTTGCTCAGGGCGCGTTCCTTGAGCTGGCGTACGCGCTCCCGCGTCAGGCTCATCAGCCCGCCGATCTGCTCCAAGGTCAGCGCTTGGCTGCCATCGAGACCGAAATAGAGGCGAATGATGCGCAACTCGCGGTCTTCGAGGCTGGCGAGGGCTTCCTCTAAGTGGGCGCGAGCCGAGTTTTGCAAGACGTCGCTGTCGGGCGTCGCCTGATTGTCGTCGGCGAGGAGGCTGAGCAAGCTGCGATCGTCGTCGTCCTCAAAGGACTCGTCGAGCGAGCGCACCGAGCGAGCGCTGAGCATAGTGTCGAGGACCTCTTCGGTTGGCAGGCCCAACTCAGCGGCGATTTCCTCGACATTCGGCTCGCTCTCGCGGCCTTGGCCCAGCTTGCGCACCGCCCGCGAAATGTCCTTGAGCAGGCTGAGCTTGTTCAGCGGTAGGCGCACGGTGCGGGCGTGCTCGGCGATGGTCTGCAAGATGGACTGCTTGATCCACCACACGGCGTACGAGATGAACTTGTATCCCTTGGTGCCGTCGAAGCGCTCAGCAGCGGTCAGCAAACCCACGTTGCCGGCGCTGATCAGGTCCTCTAGCGAGAGACCGCGATTCTGGTAGTTTTTGGCTACATCGATGACGAAGCGCAGGTTGGCTTGAACCAACTCGTCGCGCGCGACCATGTCGCCGTCTTGGATCCGCGCCGACAACTCGACTTCCCGCTGGCGGCTCAGCGGCCTAGAATCGGCGATGTCGTCGAAGTAGAGGCGCAGGGTGTTGTCCTCGTCATTTAGGACTTCTTGGATCGCGTAAGCCATGTGCGAAACCTTCCTTGGGTAATGGGGTCAGCAGGTGCAAATTTTTGCACTTAGTTGCAACAATTTTGGCTGATGTTCTGTAAGGCACTTGAATTGCGCTAGTTAGAAGCATCAGGCTCTAGGTGCTCAAAGTGCAAAATTTGCATTCTCATTGTTTCAGTTCGCGGTTGCAAAGCGTTCCCGCGTTGCTCAAGGCTCGAGCTGACAAAATTATTTACTCTGTATTAACAGATAGTTATGGTCGATGCGGGCTGTGAAACTCTGCTGGTCGCACGGCAGGCGACCGGCGCTCCTTTCGACTCACATTATAGATAAGCAAATCCAATGCCACATTTGACTTATTACAGTTAAATTATTGTAAATATGTTACTTACAAGAAAGATACTATCGAGCGAGAAGCAGCTTGAGGGATCGCCTAGGCGCAAAAGTGCAAAATTTGCAGAAGTCGCCTAGCGTTGGCGAATGGACTGCCGACTTGTCGCGCGTTCGCTGCCAGCCGACAGCGTGTTACTTGGTGGTGATGTTGTACTGCTTGAGCTTGTACTGCAGGGAGCGGACGCTGATGCCCAAAATGGCGGCCGCTTCGCGGCGGTTGCCCGTGAGGCGTTGGAGGGTCTGGCGGATGAGTTCGGCTTCGACTTCTTGGAGGGAAGAGCCGAGGGTCATGGAGAATTGCCCGGGGCCATCGGCTAGCTCGCCGAGCGGGCCGGGCAGGTGTTCGGAGAGGATGACTGCTGCCGGAGTGGTGACCACGAGTCGCTGCAGCAGGTTGCGCAACTGGCGCACATTGCCCGGCCAATCATAGGCGATGAGGCCCTCCATGGCTTCCGGGCTGATCTTCTTGGAGGGCTTGTTTTGTGCGCGGCAGGTTTCGTCGAGGCACATCTCGATTAAGACTGGGATGTCTTCCCGCCGTTGGCGCAAAGGGGGAATGTCGATGGGGATCACGTTGAGGCGGTAGTATAGGTCTTCGCGGAAGCCCCCGGTTGCGACCGCGCCTTCGAGGTCGCGGTTGGTCGCGGCGATGATGCGCACATCGGCGCGGTGGACCTGCGGGTCCCCGAGCGGTTGGAACTCGTGGGACTCTAAGACGCGCAGCAGCTCGACCTGATTTTTGTGCGAGACTTCGCCGATTTCGTCTAGGAAGAGGGTCCCGCCCTCGGCGAGGGTGAACCGGCCGGGCCGGTCGGCGTGGGCACTGGTAAAGGCTCCGCGCTTGTGGCCGAACAATTCGCTGGTAAAAAGCTCTTCGGTGAAGCCGCCGCAGTTGACGGCCACAAAAGGGGCGTCGCGTCGCCGGCTGCGATCGTGGATGGCGCGCGCTACTAGATCCTTGCCGACGCCGGTCTCGCCGCGCAAGAGCACTGGCACGTCCGTTTCGGCCACTTGCTTGATCGTGGCGGCGGCGGCCTGCATGGCCGGGCTGCGGCGCACGAGGCGGCGGAAAGGGGCTTCTTTTTCGAGGCGATGGTGGAGCTTGCGGTTTTCGACGACGAGCTCGAAGCGGTCGAGGGCGCGGGAGACTACGAGGCGCAAGTTGTCTAAATCGACGGGCTTGGTCACCACATCGTACGCGCCTTTGCGCATGGCTTCGACCGCGGTGTGGACGTTGTCGTGGTCCGTGAGTATGATGCACAGGGTGTCGGGATGGTGCTGGCCGACTTCCTGCAAAAGTTGCATCCCAGCGGAACCGGGCATCTGCAAGTCGAGAATGGCCAAGTGGAAATTGCCAGCTTTTAGCATCCGGCGCACTTGGGCACCGTCCGCAGCGGTTTCAATGGCATAGCCGGGTTTTTGCAATGCCTCTTGCAGCCCCTCGCGGATAAAGAGCGATTGGTCGGCGATGAGGATGTTGGCCTGTAGTTGGGGCATGAGCTTCTGTTGACAGTGATGGTAACGGGACTAGCTTTTCCTTCATGGAGAATAAGCAAAACGTCGCCGAACACAAGAGGCGCAACCGAGACATGTTCAACGCCATTGCCCGGCGCTACGACTTGCTCAACCACTTACTCAGCGGCGGTGTGGATGTGTACTGGCGGCGACGCGCCCTCCTCGCCGCCCGGGGCAAGCATCCGCAGCGCGTGTTGGATCTGGCTACCGGCACCGGCGATTTTGCCCTCGCGGCGGACCGCTTGGGGCCGCAACAGGTCGTCGGTATTGATATGGCCATTGAGATGCTGCGGTTGGGGGCGGCTAAGGTGGCGGCCAAAGGCCCGTCCGCGCACGTGGGGCTGTTGGTCGGCGACGCCGAGCAACTGCCGTTTCAGGACCATACCTTTGACATGGTAACCGGGGCTTTTGGGGTGCGCAACTTTGGGAACATTCCGAGTGGCTTGGCCGAGGCTCATCGGGTGCTCAAGCCCGGTGGCCAACTCTTGGTGCTCGATTTTTGCGAGCCTACTGCGCCGCTGTTTCGGCAATTGTACTTGTTCTACTTCCACAAAGTGCTGCCCTTGATCGGCGGCCTAATCTCTGGCCAGCGCCGGGCCTACGCCTATCTGCCGCGCTCGGTGGGGACCTTTCCCCAGGGGCGGGCCTTTATCGAATTGCTCGTTGCGGCTGGGTTCAGTCAGACGCGCTACATGCCTATGACTCTAGGGGTTGCCGCGGTGTACCAGGGCGTCAAAGGGCCGGTTGACGAATAGGATACCCATAGGTATTATGTACTAAACGCAGGAGAAATAAGTGATTTACGACGACCTTATAGGCCTCGCCGGCCTCGCAGATATCCACGATAAAGTGCTAACTGGGCAGCGTTTGAGTTTGGATGACGGCCTACGTTTGTACGCCTGCGATGATCTGCCTGTCTTGGGCTATCTGGCCAATATCGTCCGCGAGCGCAAAAACGGCGACACGGCGTACTACGTGCGCAACCAGCACATCAACTACACCAATATCTGCAACAAACTCTGTAGGTTCTGCTCCTTCTACGTCAAGCCCAAAGACGAGCGCGGCTACGTGTTGTCGCCCGAGCAGGTCGCCGCGCGGGTCGCCGAGTACGACCAGGCTCCGATCACCGAGATCCACATGGTCGGCGGCGTCAATCCCAAGCTGCCCTATCAGTACTATCTCGACGTCTTGCAGGCGATGAAGCAGGCTCGTCCCACTGCGCATCTGAAGGCCTTCACTATGATCGAGATCGCCCAGATTCAGCGCATCGCCAAAAAGCCGCTGGAGGAGATTTTTGCCGACATGAAGGCCGCTGGGCTGGAGTCGCTGCCCGGCGGCGGGGCCGAGGTCTTTAGCGACCGGGTTCAGGGCGACCTCTTTTGGACTAAGGCGGACTCCGAGGAGTGGCTGGAGATTGCGCAGGCGGCGCACAGAGCCGGCCTGCCCTCCAACGCCACCATGCTCTACGGGCACATCGAAAACACTGAGGAGAAGGTCTATCACCTCGTGCGGCTGCGCGAAGTACAGGACGAGACCGGCGGTTTCCTCTGCTATATCCCGCTCTCTTTTCACCCCGAGCGCACCGAGTTGGAGGACTTGCCTGGGCCGACGGGTTGCCTAGATCTCAAGGAAATCGCCGTGGGGCGGCTGATGCTCGACAACTTCCCCCACGTCAAGACCTTCTGGATTATGAACACCATTGAGATTTCGCAGACCGCGCTCTGGTACGGGGCCGACGACATCGACGGCACAGTCATGGACTACGAGATCACCCGCAAGAGTTTCACCGAGACGCAGCAGCGGCTGACGCAGGCCGAACTCTTGCAGCGCATCGTCGAGGCCGGACGCCAGCCCTTGGAGCGCGACTCCCTCTACAATATCGTCGCCGATACTCCGACTCTGTTGGCGGCGACTGGATAGCACCCGTGATCGCCGATATTGCCGAAAAGGTCTATGCTGGGGAGCGCCTCGCGCTCGATGATGCCCGCCGCCTGTACGCGCACCACAACCTCGCCGAGCTGGGGATGCTGGCGCATTGGGTGCGCCTGCAGAAACATCCCGAGCAGGTGGTCACCTACAACGTTGGGCGCAACATCAACTACACCAATGTCTGCTGGGTCAAATGCGACTTTTGCGCCTTCTATCGGCCGCCGGGTTCCAGTGAGGGCTACGTCCTGCCCAATGAGCAGATATTTGCCAAAATCGACGAGTTGGTGGCCTTTGGCGGCGACGAGCCCAAGTCCTGCGAAATCCTGATGCAGGGTGGCCTCAACCCCAAGCTGCGTCTCGATTACTACGAACAGTTGCTCTCGGCGATCAGGGACCGCTATCCGCAGGTGCAGTTACACTGTCTTTCGGCCACGGAAATCATCTACATCGCGCACCTGTCGCGGCTGCCGCTGGACGAGACTATTCGCCGCCTGCGCGACGCGGGGCTGGATTCGATACCGGGTGCCGGGGCCGAGATTCTCAACGACGAGGTACGCGACATTATCGGCTTTCGCAAGGACCGCACCGAGGAGTGGCTGGAAGTGCATCGCGTGGCGCACGCGCTGGGGATGCCTACTACAGCGACGATGATGTACGGCCATGTGGAGACGGTCGAACATCGCCTAGAGCACTTGGACCGCCTGCGGCAGCTACAGGACGAACGCGGGGGGTTCACCGCTTTTATCACTTGGAACTTCCAGCCCGATCACACGGATTTGGGCGCGGACGAGTCGCGTTGGAACGGTGCTAAAGCGACCGGGTACGATCACTTGCGCACGGTGGCCGTAGCGCGGCTCTTCCTCGACAATATCCCCAGCCTGCAGGCTTCGTGGGTAACTCAAGGGCCTAAGATCGCCCAAGTCAGCTTGCGCTACGGCGTCAACGATTTCGGCAGCACCATGCTCGAAGAAAACGTCGTCAGTGCCGCTGGCACCAGTCATACCAACGAGATGGGCTTGGATGCGATGGAACGGCTAATCCGCGACGCGGGTTTTGCGCCAAGGCGGCGCAACACTCGTTACGAGCCGGTGGACTCACCCTGTCGGATTGACGCTTTGCAAGAGGCCGTTCATTCATGAAGCCGCGCTTGGGCGCGGTCCCGTACCTCAATACGCGGCCCCTCGTCGTTGCCCTCGAACGCGACCCCGCACCTTTCGCCCTGAGTTATTCGGTGCCCTCGCGCTGCGCGAGGGAGCTGGCAGATGGCACCATCGACGTGGGGATCATTCCGGCGATCGAATACGCCCGCAGCGCTCGTCCCTATTGGATCGTCCCCGATATAGCCATTGGTTCGCAGGGGCCGGTGCTGACGGTGCGCCTCTTTTGCCGCCGTCCGTTGCCGCAGGTCGAGCGCATAGCCTTGGACACTAGTTCACGCACCTCAGTGGCTTTGTTATCCATCCTTCTGCGCGAAAAATTTGCTCTCACTCCGCAATTGATCGAAGCTCCGCCTGATCTGGAGGCGATGCTGGAGTGCGCCGACGCGGCCCTGCTCATCGGCGATCAGGTTTTCCCGCACTTGGACGGGGATGTGGAGAGCTTTGACTTGGGTCGGGAATGGACTGACATGACCGATTTGCCTTTTGTGTTTGCCTTTTGGGCTGGCCACCAGCAGGCGCTCACGCCCGTCCAAGTCCAACAA
This sequence comes from Candidatus Latescibacterota bacterium, assembly GCA_022825835.1. GTDB lineage: Bacteria > Latescibacterota > UBA2968 > UBA8231 > UBA8231. Next base: position 96,086 of record JAJDVZ010000142.1, on the reverse strand, counting down.
TTGCAGCGGGCCAAAGATCAGGGGGTATGCCAAGTGCCGTCTATCGCCGTAGCGCACAGCCGAGAATGCGGCGGCTCGCCCGAGTTCTACGAGCGTTACCTGACCCGCCACATCCGCTTTGATTTGGACGAGGCTGCTCAGGCTGGTTTGCAGTTGTTCTATCAACTGGCTTACCGCCACGGCTTGATCGACGCGGTGCCCCCGCTGCGCTTTTATTCAGCGGTCTGACCTAGGCCGCTTTTGTCGAGGAAGGTCGAGATGGCTCCCTTGCAGGCCATTGCGGTGTACGGCCGCATGATCAAATTCTCCCACAGCGTCTTTGCTTTGCCCTTCGCCTTTAGTGGTGCCTTGCTGGCCGCGACTTACACGGGCATTACTCCCGCTCAGATCGGCTGGATTGCGCTGGCGATGGTGGGGGCGCGCAGTGCGGCGATGGGTTTTAATCGCCTCGTTGACCGCCACCTCGACGCGGCCAATCCCCGCACCCAAAACCGCGAACTGCCGCGAGGCGTGGTCTCGCCGCAAGCCGTGGGGTTGTTCGTGATTCTGTCCGCTTTGGCCTTGGTTTTGGCGGCTTATCAACTCAATCCTTTGTGCTTTTATCTGTCGCCGCTGGTTTTGGCTGTGCTCTTGTTTTACTCGCTGACCAAGCGCTTTACTTGGGCCTCTCACTTGGTTTTGGGGCTGAGTTTGGGCGGGGCACCGCTGGGCGCTTGGATTGCGGTTACCGGCAGTTTTGACCTCATACCGCTGTTGCTGTGTTTGGGGGTGCTGGTTTGGGTGGCCGGCTTTGACATCATCTACGCCTGTCAAGATCACGCCTTTGACATTCGGGCCGGACTCCATTCCATTCCGGTCCGCTTTGGCATTGCCCGCGCTCTGCACATTGCCCGCGTTTTGCACCTGTTGTTCGTGGTGCTGCTGATTATCGTGGGCCGCATGGCTGGCTTGAGCTTTTTGTACTGGTTGGGTGTAGTAGTGGTAGCCGGTTTGCTGGTGTACGAGCACCGGCTGGTGCGGGCCGACGATCTGTCCCGCATGAGCACGGCCTTTATGACGGTCAATAGCACGGTCAGCCTGATCTACTTTGCCGCGATCTTGGCCGATCTGCTCGTCTTTGGCGAGGGGGAATTGCTGCGTTTTTGATGGGGGGGAATCTGGCTTCAGGTTGCATGGAAACTAGACAATCACTAAGTAGTTGGAAGCCTGTTCGCCTCTTTTTCTATCCGACATGGCAGAAGTGGGGCAATCGCAATGCCATATTTTACAGAACAAGAGTTGCTACAAATCATCGCAGCCGGCGAAACTGACCGCGTCGAGTTCAAGGAGTCTTTGTCTGGTGATGCCGCCACTAGAATCAGGGAAGCTATCTGCTCTTTTGCCAATGATTTGGCTGGGCACGAAGAACCCGGCCTCATCTTCGTTGGTGTAAAAAACGATGGAACGATAGGCACTCTAGTGGTTACAGATCGGTTGCTCCAGCAGTTGGCCGATATGAAAACCGATGGCAACATTGTACCTCCGCCCTCGCTGACGGTGGAGAAGCATAGGCTGCAAGGCAAGGAAATTGCGGTGATCACAGTGCAACCCTCCAACTCTCCGCCGGTTCGCTTTAAGGGTGCTATCCATGTCCGCATCGGTCCTCGCCGTGGCATCGCCACATCCCAAGACGAGAGGATTCTCAACGAAAAGCGGCGACACGGAGACCGCCCTTTTGACCTTCAGCCTGTCTCTTTTGCCACCTTGAGCGATCTCAACCTGTTCCAGTTCGAGCATGAATACTTGCCACAGGCTTTTGACCGCGAAATTCTGGAAGCTAACGAACGCAGCCTCGAAGAACGGTTAGCCGCAGCCAAGATGATTGTCTCTGCTGACGACCCTGTGCCAACCGTGTTGGGGATACTCGTACTGGGCCAACGGACGCTGGATCATCTACCGGGAGCGTACATTCAATTCTTGAGATTTGTCGGCAATGAATTAACAGACCCCATATCCGATGAAGAAGCAATCAGTGGGACTATTACGGACGTACTGCGCCGCCTCGACGAAAAGCTGAATGGACACAACCGGACAGCGGTTGACTTTACATCGAGACCAACCGAGAAGCGAGTCAGTACGTATCCGATTTCAGCGATCCAGCAAATCGCTCGCAATGCAGTCATGCACCGATCATACGAGGGGAACTACGCTCCCACCCGAGTTTACTGGTACGACAACCGCATAGAAATACTGAGTCCCGGGGGGGTGTTCGGTTCGGTAACAGTAGATAATTTCGGTAGATCTGGCATAACATCGTACCGCAATCCCAATGTCGCAGAGGCGATGAGAAATTTGGGATTCGTGCAACGCTATGGTATAGGCATTCCATTGGCCAATCGACTCCTTCGACAAGCCGGGCACCCTGAAATGGAATTCAATGTTGATATGAACAACGTTCAAGTCACAATACTGTCTTGCCAGGATGACCAGACATGACCGTTCCCGTTTTGACTTTTTTCAACAACAAGGGCGGTGTCGGCAAGACTTCGCTTGTCTATCACCTAGCGTGGATGTTGTCCGACAGTGGTTATCGGGTGCTGGCCTGCGATCTCGATCCACAGGCGAATCTCACCGCTGCATTTCTGGATGAAGATCAATTGGAAAAGCTATGGGATGAAGACAACGAGGCATCTGCGAAGACTATCCTGCAATGCGTCCGACCTCTGACGAGAGTTGGCGACATCAAAGACCCGGCGCTCGTCGAAATCACATCTACGCTTATATCTAGACTGTGCCTGATTCCAGGAGACTTGGCGCTGGCCGGATTTGAAGATACTCTGTCATCAGAATGGCCTAACGCATTGGGTTCTAGCGAGCTGTACCGTCCCTTCCGCATTTTGACTTCCTTCTCGACCGTCATGCAGTCTGGGGCTGCACAGATGGACGCCTCAATCATCTTGGCCGACGTCGGCCCCAATCTTGGTGCGATCAATCGTTCCGCACTGATTGCCAGTGATTATATCATCGTTCCGCTGGGTGCTGACCTGTTTTCGCTCCAAGGTTTGCGCAATCTCGGCCCGACGCTGAATCGGTGGCGACAAGATTGGCAGCGGCGAAGGGATCACTGGGCGCAACCAGACTTTCCCCTGCCGAATGGGAACATGCAGCCCGTCGGCTATGTAGTGCAACAGCACAGCGTCCGTCTGAATCGCCCCGTGATGGCGTATGACAAGTGGGTCAATCGAATGCCGGAAGAATACGCCCGCAACCTACGCGACGATAACGAAGGACCGTATCCCGAGACACCGGCACAGGATAAAGAACACGCCCTCGCTACCGTCAAGCACTACCGGAGCTTGGTGCCGATGGCTCAGGAAGCACGCAAGCCCATCTTTCACCTCACCACGGCCGATGGTGCCATTGGTAGCCATGCCGCCGCGGCAAAAGACGCGCACCAGGATTTTAGGGATTTGGCGAAGAAAATCATACAAAGAATCAATCTCGGGAATCCGTGACCTCCCCGAACGATGGATACGGGGGAATAGACAACTAATGAATGGGTTGGCGGACACCGGTGAGCAGGAAGCGGAGATAGACCGACTGGTCTATGAGATGTATGAGTTGGCGGACGAGGAAGTAGCGGCAGTGGAAGATGTATGAATCTCGTATGAGGTGTATAATTTGCCTCATACGAAAATGCAAGGAATCCTGATGCACGGTCTCGTGTCGAAGAAACTGCCATTGTAGAGGAAGCGATCAGTATCATTGAGGGCAAGACGTGAGAATTGCAAAAATTGACTTCCCCAAACGCCTGTTAAACGCCTTACGCGAAGACAAGTTGGTGGTTTTCGCTGGGGCTGGTGTTTCAATGGGTGCGCCTGCTTGCCTCCCGAGCTTTGTAGAGTTAGCGGATATGATTGCACAAGGAACCGGTGAAGCCTTGCAGGCAGGAGAGCCGATAGACCGTTTCCTCGGGAGACTGCAACATGCGGGAGTAAATGTTCACGTCCTTGCCGAAGAAGCTCTCTCCTGTGAAGGTCGGGAGGCTACAGAGCTACATCAGAATCTTCTACGCATCTATTCCGACGTCGCGCAAGTTCGCGTCGTTACCACTAATTTCGACCTTTTGTTCGAGAAAGCGTCAAGGGCCGTATTTGACGACAAGCCCGAAGTCTTCCGAGCACCTGCATTACCTTTGGGACGTCGGTTCAGTGGTATCGTTCATGTCCATGGTGCTGTAAGCCATCCCAACGAGATGGTACTTACGGACTTAGATTTCAGTTGCGCCTATCTAACTGAGGGGTGGGCACGACGTTTTCTTGTCGAATTGTTCCGTAATTTCACGGTCCTCTTTGTCGGCTATCGCCACGATGACACGATTTTGAGCTATCTGGCGCGTGCTCTGCCAGGGGGTGAGGATGGCCGGCGTTTTGTTTTGACGGCTAAAGATGATTCTGACTTACAACGCTGGCGTTTGCTTGGAATCGAACCGATTAGCTACCCGCAATCAGACCAGGACGATCATAGCGCACTCTACGAGGGTATCAGTCGTCTAGTTGGCCTTGTCCAGCGCAGTGTCCTCGACTGGCAGCGAGAAATTACTGAGATCGCGCAAAGACCACCTCCCCTTGAGGCGGAAACAGCCGATCTCATTGAGGATGCGCTTGAGGATGCCACGAGAACCCGATTCTTCATCGAAGCGGCATCAGACCCCAAATGGATTGATTGGCTCGACAAGCGCGGGCTTCTAGATGCGCTGTTTGGCGACGGTACGCTCAACGAGCAGGATGAAATCCTCTCTAAGTGGTTAGCCGAGAAATTCGCATACGACCATGCTGATAAGCTGTTCCTGCTGATTGGCAAGCACAACATGGGCCTACATCTGAACCTCTGGTTCGATCTAGGGAGAAAAATTTGGAAGGATGAAGATTTTTCGCTGGCTATAGACGTTTTGTCTCGTTGGATTTCGCTCCTGCTTGCTGCCATTCCGGTGCATGGAAACTCGTATGCGTTTCTATCGGGGATAGGAAAGCATTGTATCAAGCGCGGCATGTTGGATAGTCTCTTGCAGATATTCGACGCAATGGCGGGAAGTCGTCTGTTCCTTGAGGAAGGCTTCGTTTGGTCCGATGATAACAACGGGGGAGATACGAGAGCACCGGTTGATGTAAAATTGCCGATGCTCGGCGAGCACTACGCACTAGATCACTACGCACTAAATGAACTGTGGGAGAACGGTCTGAAGCCAAAACTATCTCAAGTAGCCTTACCGTTGTTTGAGCGAGTTATCAGGCGTCTGGAAGAACGGTATCTCACGCGGTGCGCTTGGCAAATGGCAGAGCGTGAGTTGGAACCTGAAAGCTATATTCGTGCGGCCATTGAGACTCACGAGCAGGATAACCACCCTAAAGCGGTTGACGTGTTGATCGACGCAGCACGAGATTGCCTCGAATGGTTGATTCAGAACCGGAGAGACGCGGCAGTGTACTGGTGTATCCATCTTGCAGGCTCGGAAGTGCCGCTGTTTCGCCGTCTGGCTGTGCATGGTTTGTCTGAACGCGAAGACTTGACGGCAGATGAAAAAATTGATTGGCTGCTAAAGCATATAGGTCTGCACGACTTGCCAGTTCACCATGAAGTATTCCGGGCAGCACGGATAGCTTATCCTGAGGCCAATTTGGAACACCGAGAAGCCGTCATAGAAGCTGTTCGGACCTACCGTTGGCCGGACAAAGAAGACCCCGAAAGAGAAGAACGAACCGCATATAAGCACTTCAACTGGTTTTATTGGCTCCATAAATCAGATTCCAATTGTACCCTAGCTAAACGAGCCTTGGACAAAGTACTAGCGGCGTATCCAGACTTCGAGCCAAGCGAGAATCCAGACTTTACACATTGGATTGATCCGATCCGAGACATCGTCCCTCAAAGCCCTTGGAGCGTTGAAGAGTTACTAGCTAAACCGGCTGTCGATTGGCTTGGCGATTTGTTGTCATTCCAAAGTACGAAGTCATTTGGACGCGACCTTATGGGACTCAGGGATAATGTCGCAAAGGCAGCAAAGCAGGATTTTGACTGGGGTCTTAGTTTGGCTAATGCCTTGGCTAAGAGCGGAAAGTGGGATATTCATTTCTGGTCTGACTTGATAGGAGCTTGGTCAGAGATGGAGTTGGATGAAGACAAGCATCGTAAAGTGCTCTATTGGATCGGCAAGACCGAGTTACATCCGAAATACAATCGAGAAATCGCCAATGTACTTTATGCGCTAGTGAAGGATGGAGGAACCTCCTATGCCTTGAATCTACTTCCGCAAGCCAACAAGATCGCGACTGCTTTATGGCATCATCTTGACCGAACTGAGCAGACCGAGGAAAGGGACGACTGGTTACAGATGGCCATCAATCGCCCCGAAGGAACCCTTGCCAGATTCTGGCTATGGGGATTCTCTCTCTGGCGCAAGGAACAAAACTCCAATCTCGCTACCCTCAGCGATGAGTACCACACTGCACTGTCAGGCATCTTGCAAGATCGAGAGCTATCGGGTAGACTTGGGCGGACGATCCTCGTGGGCAATCTTACCTTCCTACTGACTGTTGATGAAGTGTGGACACAGGAAAACTTGCTGCCCCTCTTTGCGCCTGACAGCGGTGACTTTCAAGCAGCTTGGGATGGCTTTATGATGTGGGGCCGTCTCAGTCCCGTTGTGGCTGACGCTATGGCAGACCTATTCATCAAAGCGGTTGAGCGGATCGACAGCGACCTCTCTGAACAACGCGACCGATTTATCAAATACTACATCTCCATGCTCGCGTATTTCGTTGAAGATCCTTTTGATAAGTGGATTCCCACACTTTTTCAATATAGTAGTCAAGAGACCAAAGACTGCTTTGCGACAGAAGTAGGGTACTGTTTGCGCGACTTGGATGGAGAAGTGCGACGAGAATGGTGGCAACGTTGGCTCAAGCGTTATTGGGAGAATCGCTTGCAAGGTGTGCCGACTGTCTTTGAGGCTAGCGAAGTCGAATACATGATTGACTGGCTGAGACACTTGATAGAGGTATTTCCCGAAGCTGTTGATTTGGCAATTGGTATGCCACAGACTCCATTGCAAAGTTGCTATGTGATACATGAACTCAATGAAGGAGACCTATGGCAGAAGTATCCCGAAGCGGTAGCAAAGCTGTTGGTCTATTTGTGGGATTGTGGTTTACCGGCCTACACATGGCTTCCAGATCCGAAACTCATTGATAAACTCCTTCAGTCAGATATCTCACCGGAACTCAAGCAGCAACTGGAGGAGCTTAAGGTGCAAATTCCTCAGAACTAACCCCTCACTGAGGTGAAAAACCCGGTGATGTAGCTTCCAGAGGCCGAGGTCTAGGGCCTACTGGCGTTTTCTGCAAGAATACGGGGAGTAATTGACACGAGACGATTCGTAGATAACCCATAGGAGAAGCGACATGAGCCGAGTAGCTTTTCAGTTGCCCGATACAGTCTTTGAGCGGCTACAAAAACTGGCTGCCCGCACGGGACGCAGCGAAACCGAATACATGATTGAGGCTATCCGGGAGTATCTGGACGACCTCGAAGACTTGCATCTTGCCGAACAACGGCTGAAGGATATTCACGAGGGAAAATCTCAGACTGTGCCGCTTGAGAAAGTCATGGAAGAGCATGGCTTGGCAGATTGAGCTTGCCAAGGACGCCGAGCGCGAATTGAGAAGAATAGATCGACAAGCGGCAAGGCGGATTCTGAGATTCTTGCATGACCGTGTTGCTGGGCTGGACGACCCGCGCAGCATTGGCGAAGCCCTCAAAGGTTCCAAGTTAGGCGAGTTCTGGAAATATCGCGTGGGTGCTTATCGCGTAATCAGCCATATCAAGGACGATGCCCTTCTCATCCTCATTGTGAAGATTGGCCACAGGAGTGAAGTGTATCGTTGAGTTAATAGGTCCGTGAATAGGAGCCATTGACCGTTAAGCCAGCACATCATGAACTCATTCCGCAACAACCGTTTACGCGACCATGAAACACCTCTGAGCACGGTGTGGCTGCTCAACGATATCGCCGAGTCGAGGGGGAGACAGGAGTTATTCACGCGCCAGTCGCCACAAGCCCTCAAAGCGCTCCGCGACACGGCTGTCATTCAGAGCGCTGAATCCTCCAACCGCATCGAGGGGGTGACGGTCGCCCAAGCCCGTCTCTATCCGCTGGTGCTCGGCCAAGCGAAACCCCGTGACCGCTCCGAGCAGGAGGTTCAGGACTATCGCCGCGCCTTGAACGAAATTCACTCCGACTACGCCGCTCTTTCTATCACGCCGGACACCCTGCAACGCCTACATGCCCTTTGCCAATCCGCCAGCGGCGACGCGGGCCAATTCAAACGGGTCGATAACGACATCGTAGAATTCCTGCCCGGACAGGCCCTGGTTGTTCGGTTCCGTTGCGTGAAGGCTACGGAGACTCCGGCGGCTGTAGAACAACTCTGCCAGCATTATCAGCACGCTCTCGACCAAGAGAATATCCCACCGCTCATCGCCATCGCCGCCCTTATCTTGGATTTTCTTTGCATCCACCCTTTCCGGGACGGCAACGGCCGCGTATCTCGGCTGCTCACCCTGTTGGCGCTCTACCAGCACGGCTACGAGGTGGGTCGCTACATCAGCTTGGAACGCCTCGTTGAGGAATCCCGGGAGTCCTACTACGAATGCCTCCGGCTCAGTTCACAGCACTGGCACGACGGCAAACACGAGCTGACGCCTTGGTTCAATTTCCTCTTCGCGATTATCCGCCGTGCTTACGTCGAGTTAGAGGAACGCGCCGGTCAGATCAAGGCCCCACGGGGTGTCAAGTCCGAACGGGTGCTCGCCGCCATCCGCGCCCAACCGGGCGAATTCCGCCTGAGCGACCTAGAACGCGATTGCCCCGGCGTCGGTCGTGAATGGATTCGCACCCTCTTGGCGGAGCTAAAGAAATCCGGCGATGTAGCTTGTAGCGGCCGGGGTCCGGGTGCCCGCTGGCGTTTTCTCGGGAATAAGGGTAGTAACGCTTGAATGAGGGTAGTAATAAGGGTATTAACTGAAATTCCGGCTGCGAGTTGCCCATATGTTATATTAAATGACGGACCACGTCCCCAATCCCTAACCAAGAGCATCTATGACCACCCTATTCGTCACTGGCGGTGCCGGCTTCATCGGCTCCAATTTTATTCGCTACTGGCTAGCGACCTATCCCGATGACCGCATTGTCAACTACGATCTGCTCACCTACGCTGGCAACTTGGCCAGCCTGCAGGACGTGGAAGAAAACTACGGCGACCGCTACACCTTTGTCCGCGGCGATATTCAGAATGCCGATCTGACCCGCCACCTCTTCGAAGTCCACCGCCCCGACTACGTGGTCAACTTTGCCGCGGAATCGCACAACAGCTTGGCCATTGTCAATCCCTCGGCCTTTTTCCAGACCAATGTCGTGGGGACGCAAAAGCTGTTGCAGGCCGCGGCCGATGCCCAAGTGCCGCGCTTCCACCACATTTCCACCTGCGAAGTGTACGGCGATCTGGCTCTCGACGCGGATGAGTCCTTCAGTGAGGAATCGCCTTATCGGCCGCGCACTCCGTACAACGCGGCCAAGGCTGCCGCCGATCTGGCCGTGCGCGCTTATGGCCACACTTTTGGCCTGCCCGTGACGCTGTCGAACTGCGCCAACAATTTCGGCCCCTATCAATTCCCGGAGAAAGTCATTCCCTTCTTCGTCGTCCGCCTGCTCACCGGCCAGAAGATGCCGCTGTATAAATCGAGCCAGAACCGCCGCGAGTGGCTCCACGTTGACGACCATTGCCGGGCCATTGACCTAGTGCTGAAAAAGGGCGAGATCGGCGAGACGTACAACGTTGGCAGCGGCATTGAAAAAGACGTCGAAACCATTGCCGACCTGATCCTCGACGCCTTGGGGATGGATGCTAGACACAAAACCTACGTCGAAGACCGGCCCGGCCACGACCGGCGCTATCTACTCGATTCGAGCAAAATCCGCACCCAATTAGGTTGGGAACCGCAAGTCAATTTTGCCGAGAGCTTCCGCGATACGGTCCACTGGTACCGCGACAACGAAGCTTGGTGGCGTCCTCTGCTAAAGAAAATCCAAATCCGCGAAGAAGGTTGGTAGGGACATCTCTCTGAATCACTGACGCTCCGCACGAGCACCTAGGTATGGGATGCTTCGCTCCGCTCAGCATGACAGGGGCTGGCATACAGACAGGACGATGCGTAACATCAGTGAATTAGTAAACCATAAACGAGGCCGCATGAATACTGATTCCTTTGCAGAAATTGTCGGCGAGACCGATGACGAAATCTATCAAATCCGCACCCGCGCACCCGGCCCCAGTGGCAAGCTGCCGCTGACCATAGAGCAAGTAGTAGAAGCGCCGAGCGGCCACATCTTTGGCTACAGCCAGAATGCGGGAATGGGCTGGAACCCCGACGAACTGGGCCGGGGAGAGTTCCTCATCGTCAGCACGCAGGGCGGCATCCGCGCCCCGGACGGACGGCCAATCGCGCTGGGCTACCACACCGGCCACTGGGAAATCGGCCTGCTGATGGAAGCTGCGGCCGAGGAAATCCACCGCCGGGGCGGTATTCCTTTTGCCGCTTATTGTTCGGATCCGTGCGATGGCCGCACGCAGGGTACGACGGGCATGTTCGATAGCTTGCCGTATCGCAACGACGCGGCCGTGATCCTGCGCCGCTTGATCCGCTCGTTGCCAACGCGGCGCGGCGTGATGGGTGTGGGCACCTGCGACAAGGGATTGCCGGCGATCCTCATCGCCTTAGCGGGTACGCCGGACCTGCCGGTCGTTGTCGTGCCCGGTGGGGTGACGCTGCCGCCGGAAGAAGGCGAGGATGCGGGTAAGATCCAGTCGGCGGGTTCGCGGCTGGCGCAGGGCGAGATGGATATCGACGACTTTCAGGTGCTCGGCTGCCGCGCCTGTGCCACGCCGGGGGGCGGATGCCAGTTTTTGGGGACTGCGGCCACGACCCAAGTTGTAGGCGAGGCGATGGGGCTGTCGCTGCCGCATTCGGCGCTGGCTCCTTCGGGAGAAGCAGTCTGGCACGATATGGCCGTGCGCTCGGCGAGGGCGCTGATGGCCCTGGAGGCCGCGGGCATTCGCTCGCAGGAGTTGGTCACTGATCAGGCGCTGCACAATGCTATGGTCGTCCACGCGGCCTTTGGCGGTTCGACGAACTTGATCCTGCACGTGCCGGCTATTGCCCATGCGGCTGGGCGGAAGCGGCCAGAGGTGGAGGATTGGGACCGGGTCAATCGCGAGGTGCCGCGTTTGGTGGATGTGCTGCCCAACGGCCCGGAGTTCCACGTTACCGTGCGCGCCTTTTTGGCCGGTGGAGTGCCGGAGGTCATGTTGCACTTGCGTCGCTTGGGGTTGTTAGAGGAGGGGGTGATGACGGTTACGGGCCGCACCCTGGGCGAAAACCTCGACTGGTGGGAGGATGCACCGCGCCGTTACCGCTTCCGCGAGGAACTGCGAAAGCTAGACGGGGTGGACCCGGACGATGTGATTATGGACGCCGATCGCGCTCGCTCTAAGGGTTTGACCAGCACCATTTGCTTCCCGGTCGGCAACATCTCGCCCGAGGGCGCGGTCGTCAAAAGCACGGCCATCGACGCTTCGCTGCTCGACGCGCAAGGGGTCTATCGGCACACGGGGCCGGCGAAGGTTTTCACCACCGAACGCGATACCATCGCTGCGATCAAGGACGGCAAGATCGAGCCGGGCGACGTACTGGTGATGATTAGCTGTGGGCCGATGGGCACGGGCATGGAGGAAGTGGCGCAGGTTACGATTGCGCTCAAATACACGGATATTGGCAAGCGCGTGGCGCTGCTTACGGACGCGCGGTTTTCGGGGTTTTCCTCCGGCCCTTGCATCGGGCACATCGGCCCGGAGGCTTTGGCTGGCGGGCCGATCGGCAAGCTGCGGGACGGCGACTTGATCGCCATTGAAATCGACTGCCACGACCTGCGCGGGCGCATCGATTTGGTCGGCTGCGCGGGCGAGGAATTCGGCGCAGAGGAAGGCCAGCGGGTGCTTGAAGAGCGCACCTTGCGCCCCGACCTTGCGCCCGAAGCGGAGTTGCCCGACGACACTAAGCTGTGGGCGGCGCTGCAAAACGTCGGCGGCGGCACTTGGGGCGGTTGCGTCTATGACGTAGATGCGATTGTCGCCACGCTTGAAGCGGGTCGCGCAGCACTGAAGGAGACGTCGTGAGCGGCAAGCAGATCGTCGTCGGCATCACCGGAGCTAGTGGTGCGCTTTACGCTGGTCGCTTGCTGCGCGCCCTGCTGATCGGCGGACACCAAGTGCATCTGGTCCTGTCCAAATACGGGCGCTACCTGCTCGTCGAAGAGCTGGGCTTCCGTCCCGACAAGGAGAGCTTGCGCGAATTTATAACGCGGTGCTACGGGGAGGAGACCCAAGCTGGTGAATTGCGCGAGTACAATGCCAGCGATCTAGCGGCTCCCATCGCCAGTGGTTCGGTAGCCATCGACGGCATGGTGGTGGTGCCTTGTTCGGTAAAGACGCTGTCGGGCATTGCTCGCGGGGCGTCTGCGAGTCTGATTGAGCGCGCGGCCGATGTCAGCCTCAAGGAGCGGCGACCGCTGGTGCTGGTGGTGCGCGAGACCCCGCTCAATCTGATTCAGTTGCGCAATATGACGGCAGTGGCCGAGGCTGGTGCCGTCATTCTGCCGGCCATGCCGGCCTTCTACCAAAAGCCGCAGACCTTTGACGATTTGGGCGATTTTATTGCGGGTCGCATTTGCAACGTGCTGCGGATCGAACATCAGCTCTTCCCGCCTTGGCAGGGGCCGGAAGGGAAAAAGTAACCCTAGATCAGCGACGCTAGCTGGGCGCGGAACAACGCGCGCGGCAGCATACCTTCGATCAGGCGGCCTTCCTCTTTGACGATGGCGCGACAGACGGTCCACGGCCCAAAGCGGCAGAAAATTTCGCCTTTGAGGCCCGTGGGCGGGTCGCAGTAGAGTGGATGACCCTCAAACAAGTCCTGTAGTTGGGACCAGTTCAACTCGATGCTGGGTCCCTGCATGAGATGCCCCCACATAGCGACGGTTTGTTGACTTAGGTAGTGGTAGCCTTTGTGAAGGCGAGCCACCTTCATGCCGCTGCGGACGAAGTAAGGCAAATGCTCTTGGAGCGCCGGGCCGAGCGCTGGTTGTCGGCACAGGTGGCGCTTGCTGAGGGTGAATATCTGGTCCGAAGGGCAGGGCAGGGTGCCGTTCCACCGATTTTTGATGGCGAGCTGGGCTTCGGCGGCAGTAGGCTCGGTCGTCGAGGTATTCCAAGCAGGGGCGTCTCCGAGGCTTGGCGTTGGTGCGCGTTTGGAGAGGCGAACGATGAAAGCTCCTTCGGTGTCGTGGTGGTGGGGCCAGATGCGGACGCAGCGGGCGAACTCGGTTGGGAATTGGGCGGCCAGCGCATCCGGCAGCGGCGGTCCTTCGAACTCTGCGATGGGGAGGATAGCGACGTCTTCCTTATAGCGGCGCAACAGCCCGAGGAGCACTTCTTCGTTTTCCTCCAGCGACAGCGAACAGGTCGAATACACTAGGGTGCCGCCAGGGCGCAGCATCTGGTAAGCGGCGCGCAAAAGGCCCTTCTGTTGTTGCGCGAGGTGCTGGGCGTCTTGCGGCGACCAATAGGTGAGCATGTTCTGGTCTTTGCGCACGATGCCGTCGCCCGAGCACGGCGCATCGACGAGGATGCGGTCGAAAAAGTTGGGGAAGTAGCGCGTCAGCATGGTCCCTCGGGCTTGGGTCAAGACGTGATTAGCCACTCCGCAGCGCTCCAAATTGCCCACGAGAGCGGGCATGCGCTTGCGCTGGGGCTCATTGGCCAGCAGCAAGCCGCTGTTTTGCATGCGCGCGGCAATCTGAGATGCCTTGCCGCCTGGCGCGGCGCACAGGTCGAGGACGCGCTCGCCGGGCTGAGGGGCTAAGACTTCGACCGCTAGCATGGGGGCTTTGGCTTGGACGTAGTACGCGCCCATGGCGTGTTCAAGGGTTTGGCCGAGGCTGGTTTCGCTCTCTGGCAAGGCGAAGCCATCGCGGCACCAAGGCACGCTTTGGCCGTGCTGGTGTAGGTGGGACCGGACGTGTTGCGCTTGGTCTTGCAGCGCGTTCAAGCGCAGTGAAGCAGGCGGGGGCGTATGCGAGCACCGATAAAAGGCCGCACGCTCTTCGTCGTTGGGCAACAGGCGGCCGATATACTGGAGCAGGGCCTGTAATTTATCCGGGTCGTACGCTTTGCGTACAGGTGGGGTTGTCTGTTTATTCATCGGGCAGCTTTCAGGAATTAGGAATTGAAAATTGGGGCTGGGAATTCCTAATAATATAACCCACACAGCAAAGGGCATGGGCGTCACACGCTGCTTCGTCGTCAGCGATCTGCACCTCGGATCGGCTTACTTTTACCACCGCCACTTTTTGTCTTGGCTGGATACCTTGCCCCAAGGGGTGCCGCTCATACTCAACGGCGACGTCATAGATCGGCCGGGCCAAGCCCTGCCTGACGCCCATCGGGCCGTGTTGGAGCGCCTCGTGAGCGAGTCGCAATCCCGGCCCGTAATCTGGGTGTACGGCAATCGCGATGCCGAGTTCAGGCTGGCTGATTCGGGGCAAATTCGCTTTGTCGATAGCTGGTGGCTCGACCAACGATTGCTCGTAATTCACGGCCATCGGCTCGACCGGCTGATGCCCCGGCACGCGGCGTTCAAATGGGCCTTTCGCCGCTTGCATCGCTGCCGCATCTGGCTCGGTGGGCGCGATGCCCACGTAGCAGAATACGCCAAGAAGTGGCCTTTGCTCTACCGGGTGCTCAACGAGCACGTAGCGCGCAACGCCCTGCGCGTGGCGCAACAGGAGGGGGTTGAAGCTGTGGTTTGTGGGCATACGCACGCGGCCATGGCGATTGAGCGGCAGGGCCTGTGCTACTTCAATACCGGCGCTTGGACCGAAAAACCCTTTCACTTTCTCGAAGTGACCCCGGACCGCATGGCCCTACATACATACGAGGACGACTGTGATTAAACGGACGCTCTTATTGGCGGTAGCTTTGTGGCTGCCAGCTAGCGCGGAAGAAGGGGGCCTCGTCTGGCCACTGCGCCTTGCACCGGCTCTGACTTCCACCTTCGGCGAATCGCGTTCCCGCGCATTCCATGCTGGTATAGATCTTAAGACTTGGGGCGAGACCGGTCACCCCGTACAGGCCCTAGCCGACGGCTATATCTGGCGCGTGCGCACCTCGCCTTGGGGCTATGGCCGTGCTCTGTACCAGAAATTGGCCGATGGCCGCATTGTGGTCTATGCCCATCTGGAGGGCTTTGCCGCGCCCATGGCCGAGCTTGTGCAGCAAGCACAGCAGCAGCGCGGACGCTACAGCGTGGATTTGTATTTCAAGGAGGGGGAAATTCCAGTACTCGGTGGCTCAGTCATCGCGTGGAGTGGCGAGAGTGGGGCCGGGCCTCCCCATTTGCACCTAGAGCTGCGCGACGCAAATAACGTGGCGATCAATCCCCTCTTGCACGGGTTCGCCATCGCCGATACGGTCGCGCCGACCTTGCAGCGAGTGGCCATCACGCCGCATGGCCACAATGCCCAAGTCGAGGGAGGGCACGATCCCTATGTGCTGAATTTGCGCTGGCAGCCGAGCCGGGGGGAGTTCGTCGGGGTGCGGCCCGTGCAAGTGCTCGGCCCGGTGAGCATTAGCGCGTTGATGTACGATCGCGCTGACGCGGCTCCCAACAAACTAGCCCCCTATCGCTCGGAATTGCACATCGACGGCGAACTGGTTTTTGCCGCGCGCTACGAGCGGGTCGGATACGGCGATATGCACCAGATGTATTTGGACCGGCCGCTGGCTGCTTTTAAGGGTGGGGTGGGCCGCTTTTACAACTTGTGTCGCCTGCCGGGCAATCGCCTTGAATTCTACGAGGGGCCTAGCGATGGAATTCTAAACTTGGCCAGAGGGCGGCACGAGGCCGTCGTCGTTGTCGCGGATGTCAATGGCAATGAGAGCCGAGCGCGCTTCGGGTTGGTGGTTGCTGAACCGCCGGTCATTGTCGGGGCGTGGATCGCGGCGGCGGCGAATGGGACTTTTATCGAGGCGCGGCTGAGCGATGCGGACGACCGGCTCGTGGAAGTAGAATTGGCCAGCTCGCGCGATGGCGAAAACTGGCGGCGCGTCGATCGGCGGCAGAGCCGCTCTGGCCCGCTCAAATGGCAGATCCATCGGAATGCCTCCTACTGGCGGATCCAAGCGCGGGATCCAGCGGGCGCTACGGCCTTTGCCATTTGTCGCCTGCCCGAGACCGCTGTGCCGACCTTTGCCCTAGAGCGCCGTCCTCACGCGGATTTCGTGGAGCTCGTGATGCGTTATGAACAAGTGCCCAGCGCGTCGCCCTTAGTCCGCGTTGATATCGTTAATGTTAGCCCCCGTCAGACCGGCTTGCGCGAGTTCCGAGTCGCCGTGCCGCTTGGGCCGAACGACCCAGCAGCGGGGACGGTTTTGTTGCGGACGCCGGGGGCCGCTGTGCAAAAGGTCGTCCTCGATCGGCAATTCGTGAGGCCGGGTGCCCCCGCCAAGCTGACTTATGCCAACGGCGAAGTCGAATTGGGTTTTGCCGCGGCGAGCGCGTACGCGCCGTTCTTTCCACAGGTCGTGGCCTTTGAGCCGCGCGTGCCTGCTGCGCTAGTCGCGGCCGGCCCGGCTTTTGCCTTGGGGCCTGACGTCAGCTTTGACCGCAAGGTCGCGTTGCGCCTGCGTTACGATCGGGAAACGCTGCCGCCGGAGAAGCTGGGCATTTACCGAGAGGTTGCCGCTGAAAAGTGGTCGCTGGTGAGCAATGAATGGGATGCTGTGAGCAGGCAGGTCGTGGCTCAGGTGCGCCGCTTGGGCCGCTATGCGCTGTTGGCCGACTTGGAATCTCCTGAGATCAGCAGTTTGCAGCCTGCTGAAGGAGCCGTCGTTGGCTCGCGCCCGAAAATTCGCGGCGCAGTGCGCGATCAAGGCGCGGGCATTGGGCGGGAAACAGACATTGAGTTTGAGCTCGACGGACGCCCGCTGATCGCTGAATACGATCCAGAAGCCGGGCGCGTGTACGGGCATTTAGTGGAAGACTTGCCGCCGGGTGCGCACCGCCTAGTGCTCAAGGTGCGGGATATGAGCGGCAACCAAGCCGAGGTACATTCGGAATTTACCGTGCGCTAGCGCAGCGGCACCGGGGCACCGGCTTGGCGCAGCGATGCCTGCGCAGCCTCCAAGACCCGCACGACGCGCAGGCCGTCGCGGCCATCGCTGCGGGGTGTTTGGCCGGTGTGCACGCACTCGACGAAATGCTGGCACTCTAGCTTGAGCGGCTCGGCCATTTGCAGCCGCGGAATGACGACATCGCCAAAGCGCAGCGCAATGGAGTCCCCATAGGAATCGTATTGCGGTCGCTCGGCCGATTTGTCGTAGATGCGCACCTTTTCCGTGCTTTCCACATCGTCAAACACCGCCATCTTGCGGCTGCCGACCACGGTCAGGCGGCGTATGCGATGCGGATCGAGCCAAGAGAGCTGCATCTGGGCCATCTTGCCATCGGCAAAGTGCAAGTTGGCAAAGACCACGTCTTCGATGTCGGGTTGCAGATAGCACTCACCGCGGGCGCTGACCGCGTCCGGCTCTTGGCCGAGCAGGTACAGGATGACCGATATGTCGTGTGGTGCCAAGCTCCACAAGGCGTTTTCGTCGCTGCGGACAATGCCCAAGTTGACGCGCTGGGAGTACAGATAATACAAGTCGCCTAGTGCGCCTTCCCGCACCAAATCATGCAGCATGTGTACGGCTGGGTGGTACTTTA
Organism: Candidatus Latescibacterota bacterium; assembly: GCA_022825835.1. Classification (GTDB taxonomy): domain Bacteria; phylum Latescibacterota; class UBA2968; order UBA8231; family UBA8231. The sequence goes on along the minus strand of JAJDVZ010000142.1, from coordinate 78,170 downwards.
GCAGGTGCCCGACCATCAGCACCCGGTCTCGCTCTGAGGCTAATTCGACCAAGTGGGCCGACGTAGCGGCATCGAGGGTCATGGGCTTTTCGACGTACACGTGCTTGCCGCGCTTTAGGGCGCGGCAGGCCAATTCGTAGTGCTCGGCGGCCGGGACGGCCAATACTATGGCATCAAGCGCGTCGTCGCCGAGCACCTCGTCGTAATTGGCGGTGATTGGGACTTCCGGGTACTGGCTCTGAATGGCGCTGCGGATTTCAGGGCTGGCGTCGCAGACTTGGCGCAGATGGACGTCGGGCAGGTCGTGGAAGACGCGCACTAGGTTTTTGCCCCAATACCCAGCGCCAACGCAGGCGATTTGGACGCGGTTCATGTGCGCTGGAAATAAGTGCCGATGGCGGCCGCTAGGCCGGCCAAGGCTCGACTGCCCTCGGCATGGGGATGTGTCTTTACGACCGGCTCCCCTACGTCGGCTTGGCTGCGGACGAGAGGGTCGAGAGGAATTTCGCCCAGATAGGGAATGTCCAAGCGGCTAGCTGTGGCGCGGCCTCCTCCGGCTCCGAAAATGGGGTCGGTATGGCCGCAGTTGTCGCAGTGGAAATAGCTCATGTTCTCGACCAAACCGACGATGGGCACCTCGGTCTGGCGGAACATTTCAACGCCGCGACGCACGTCTTCGAGGGCAATGGCCGAGGGCGTGGTGATGATTAAGGCTGCGGTCAAGGGCGCTACTTGGGTCAGCGTGATTTGTACATCTCCGGTACCAGGGGGTAGGTCGATGAGTAGCAAATCGAGCTCGCCCCAAGTGACGTTGAAGAGGAATTGGTGCATCATCTTGGCCAGCATGGGGCCGCGCCACACGACCGGGGTGCCCGAGTCGATTAGCAGCCCCATGGAAATGGCTTTGAGGCCGTGCACAGTCAAGGGCTGGATGCGGCCGTCCTCTGCGGTTGGCTTGCCTTCTAGGCCGATTAAGCCCGGGATGTTGGGGCCGTAGACGTCGGCGTCGAGCAAGCCGACCTGTAGCCCTTGGTCGGCCAAACTCACGGCCAAGTTGGCGCAGAGCGTGGACTTGCCGACGCCGCCCTTGCCGCTAGATATGGCGAGTGTATCTTTAATACCGGGAATGGGTTGGCGGTTGTGGGTTTGTGGGGCGTTCACTGAAGTTCCTGCTGTGTAGTGGAAAAGTTGAAGTATAGAGGAAATACCTCCTCGCGGCAAGGGGAGTTACAAAGGAGCTAGCCATGTATAGGATCGCGCTTTTGGCGGTCGTTTTGGCCCCCTTGGGCTGCACCAATGTCAACCAGATGCACAAGCTGTATCAGGAGGGCGACCACGCGCAGTTAGATCGGATTATGGAGATCGTCTCGCGGCAGGATTACCCCTATGCCACGCGGCGCAAGGCCGCGCGCATTCTCGGCGAGATCGGCGATCCGCGCGCCGTGCCGGTGCTGAAAATGGCGCTCCAAGACTACGACCAGCGCACCACGCTCAAGCAGGATGCGCTGCGCGCTTTGGGCACCATCGGCGACCAGAGCGCGGCCTTGGATATAGGGAGGCTGCTCAACTACTCGCTCAATACGGCTGACTCCGAACTGCGGATGGCCGCCATTGAAGCGCTCGGGCAGATGGGAGGGGCCAAGGCGGCTGAAATTTTGGTCAATGCCCTCGACTACTACGACATGCTTACCCTGCGCTCTGAGCAGCGAACCCCCCGGGGGGTGTTCACCGGCGAGGAGATATCGCCCTATCCCTACGGACGGATGCATCCCGACTCCACGGACGGCCCGCGACGCTATCCAAATGTGGGATTGGACCCCTTTGGGGAGGGGGGACAGCCTCGGGTGAGTATGTTCGGCACACCTATCGAGCCTACGCAGATGGAATACGACCCCACGCCCGAGGAGCGCACCCTAACCCATCAGGCGCTTACAACCGTGGGGACGGACGCCATTCCAGTGATTGAAAATCACCTAGACAGCCTGCGCGTAAGCCGCCCGACCTTGCGCAAAGAGTTACTGGTCATAATAAGCGAAATCAGTGGTGTGCCGCCGGCGATAGAAGCCGATTCCACAGTCTCCGATCTGTAAGTTGACAAGGGTACGGCGAGCGCATATAATAGGACGATTCTATCCGAAAAATCACCGAAATGTGCGTTAGGCCCGCCTCGTTGAAGCGGGACACGCGGACGCTTGGTTTGCCTGTTTTCCCCCGGCCGAAAGGCCAAGTATAATTCGAGGTTATCACTCATTATGGAACGCGATATCGGCCCGATCCTCGGCGATTGGAAATACGCCCCAGGCGAGTTGAGCGTGCGCAAGATACGAGGCGGCAATGGCAGAGCCAAGCTCCAAATCCGCATGGATATGGGCTTGATGCAGTTAGAGTGGCGGGGCCGTCCCGACGCGCTCCGTCCGCACGGCTATGTGTCGCTGTTGGATTACTACTGCCAAAAGCGACGCGAGTGGGAAAAAGCACACGGTCCGGGCACTTTTCGTCTCTCGCACGAGGATTGTTCCGAGCTGGCCCAAGAGGCCATGAAATACTACTGGCGGCGGATCGGTTTTTTTGAACTGAAAGAATACGAACGGGCCGAAGAGGACGCCGAGCACAATCTCGCCATCCTCGACCTGTGCTACGAATACGCCGAAGAGGACGAGGATCGTCAGTTAGCCGAACAATACCGCGTTTTTGTCACAGCGCATCGAGTGCAGGCGCGGGCGCTGGCCTGCTTAGAGGCAGAGAACTATGCTGAGGCCCTAACTGAGATTCGCCGAGGCATCGTCGAAATTGAGGAGTTTCTCGCCAAAATTGGTCAATTGGACCAGCTCGACGAATGCCCTGAACTGCTCTTTTTGCACGAGTGGGAGAGCGAGGTGGAAAGCACTCGACCGCGCACGTTGCGCGAGCGGCTGACGGCTGATCTACAGGCCGCGGTCGAAGCGGAGCGATTTGAGCTGGCCGCTTCGCTCAGGGATCGCTTGCGTTCGCTCGAAACCGAGCAAGCCGGCAGGTCGCCTTGAAGGAACGCTTGCTGCCGAGGAGTGGGCCGAGGGGCGCTGTCTCTCGGCCCTTTTACTTTGCCTTGTTGGCATTATTAAGTGCTTGCGGGCAAATGGCTCCCAAGACGAAGCCTGATGGGCCGACGGTCCAGATCATCCAAGAACAGCTACCCATAGTAGGCGACAACTTGCTCGACTTGCAGTTGTTCAGGCCGGGTACTGGTTCGCGCCTCCTGTTAGCGCTGCTGGAGTGGGAAACTCCTTCGGGCAAGCAGCACAAGGTCGAGCACCGGTTGCAGGTACCGCAGGGGCGTCTAGTGCGTTATGCGCTGCCGTATCGGCTGGCAGAGGCCGGCATACACCGCGCGTCCCTGCGGCTGTACGATCCGCAACGCGACACGACTATCCATGCGGTCGAAGCGTTGCGCCTGTTTGCCCGGCCCGCTTGGGAGCTTTCGGGCGATCGCTCGTATTATACCGTAGAGGATGAGATCCGCTTCCGGCTGCGGCGCAATCGCCGCGCTGATACGACCATCCCCGTAGCGGTCGAGTTGCGGCGCGGCGGCGAGGTTTTGGATCGCTTGGATGTAAACATGGTTGGGCAGGAGGTCGCTGGGGCCTTTGCCGCAGACGCCTTGCCCGCAGGGCGTTATGAGTTGGTGGCGCGGTGGCTGGACCCGGTCGGCGGGGCAGATTCGCTGGCCGTGGCTTGCGAAAAGTTTGCGCCAGCCATACGAGAGGTGAAAATCGACCTGTTCAGCCAGTCCTTGCTCGTCGATGGCGAGCCTTTTTTCCCCATTGGGCTGTATTGGCTGCGGACCGAGGATCTGGGCCCAATGCGCCAGCTACATTTCAACTCCGGGGATTACTACTACAAGCTGCGCGGCGAAGAGGTTGCCGCGTTGATGGACGCGGCCGCGGTAGAGGGGATGCAGATACTCCTAGAACTGACCGAGTACGCCCGGCGCGAGCCCGAGCCGGATTATCGGGCCATTGCCGCCCTCGTCAAACGCTATCGCCAGCATCCGGCGCTCTTGGCGTGGTATCTGGTTGACGAGCCAGCCGAGACCAAAATGGCTCCGGCGTCGGCCTTGGCGATATACGAGCTAATCCGGGAACTCGATCCCTATCATCCCGTCTATTTGGTCAACAACCGGCCGCACACATACGCCGCGTATTCGGACGCCAGCGATATCTTGGCTATAGATGTCTATCCGATTCCGAATTACTCCATCAGTCAGGTGGGCGACTATATGGAGCGGGCGCGCTGGACCTCGCTGGAGCGAAAGCCGGTCTGGTTTATCGCCCAAGCCTTTGGCGGCGTGGAGCATTGGGCGCGCTCGCCGACAGCGACCGAGTTGCGGAACATGATCTACCAAGGGCTGGTCGGAGGGGCCAAGGGCGTGTTGTTTTATCGCTATTGCCAAGAAAACGAACGCCACATCCAGCCCCTCGCCTTGTGGCGAGAAGTGCAGCATCTCGCCACCGAGCTTGCCGAATTAGGCCCGGTGCTCTTGCAGGAGGAGCACCGCTTGGAGGCACAACCGGCCAGTGGCGAGGTCGCAGTAGCGATCAAAGAATACAAAGGCGATTTTTACGCATTTGCCGTCAATGTCGCCGAAGATCCGCGGCAGCTCGATTTGCGTCTGGAGGGCTTGCCGCCGATGGGGCGGGTCGAAGTGGTCCGGGGGCAGGCGGAGCCGACGCTGGCCAACGGGCGGCTCGCCGCGGAGTTAGGGCCGCTGGGCACGGCGGTTTTCCGCTTGCAGACAGCGGGCATTTAAACAGGTAATCCACTGGCTTGAGAGCCGGTTAAAGGGGAGAAGACTATGGCCAAAAAGGTGGCCCTCAACAAGCGAGATCGAGAGCGAATGAAGAAGAGGCTCTTAGTGCGCCGCGCTGAGTTGCTCAGCGACTTGGACGGCACCGAGCACGAGATCGACGAACTGCAAGATCCCAAGGCCGACGATCTCGACCGAGCAGTCGAGGCCGGAGCCATGGAGCTTTTGGTGGCGCTGGGGGATACTGAGCGCCGCGAGTTAGAGGAGGTCACGCTGGCGCTCGAAAAGCTAGAAAGCACGACGTATGGCAAGTGCGAAGCCTGTCTTGAGAAGCCCTTAAACCTGTGTGCGACCTGTCCGTTTATTCCCAAACCGCGCTTGGAGGCCCTGCCCACGGCGCGGCTGTGCGTGTCCTGTCAGGAGGCCGAGGAGCAAAACCAGATTCCGTCCTATACCCGGCTGCGCCCACGGCGGATGTTTGGCGAGGACATAGAAGAATTCACGCATCCGCTGATGGACTCAGAAGACGACAAATAGGCGCTTGATTCGTGCGTTATTTAAGTAGGGGCGACCGGTCGGTCGCCCCTACTTTGTATGAGGATTGAGAAGCTAAGGAGCCAGTTCTTTTAACTCGGCCATAGTGGCGAGCCGCACGTTTTTGAGCTGGCGCTGGTAGCCTATGACCGCGGCTAAGGCGTTGATCTGGGCTTGGGTTAGGTTGCCCTGGGCTTGGAGCAATTGCTGGCTGTCAGCCAAGCCGAGTTCAAAGCGGCTCTGCTCGACGTCATAGGTGCGCTGGGCAAATTCGAGGGCGGCTTGGCGCAGGTCGATCTGGCGCTCGGCCTCGTGGACGCGGCGCGTGGCGTCGCGAACTTGCTGGATGATTAGGCGTCGCTGCTGCTCGCGGCTGAGGCGGCTTTGCTCCAAGGCGATGCGCGCTTGGCTGATGTTGGCTTGCCGCTGGCCGCTGTCGATCAGCGGCAGGGTTATTTGCAGGTCAACTCCCCATTGATTGCGCTCGAAATTATCGCTAACGTCGCCGATCTCACTGCCGTGCCCCCGCATGCTAACATTGGCTCCGAAAGTCGCGTTAATGCCGGTGCGGCGGCGGGTGTCTTCTAATTCCAACGCGCGGATTTCCTCGAAAATCTCGGCTCGTTTCATGTCGGTGCGGTGCGCCAAGCCGATTTCAAGGGCGCGTTGAGCGTCGATGGGGTGAATCTCGTACTGGACATCAGTGTTGATTTCGAGCGGTGCCCACACATCGAGTCCGAGGGTTTCGCGGAGAATGTCGCGGCGCGATTCGATATTGGTTTGGGCTTGGTCGTACGTGGCCTCGGCTTGCAGCATCTCTACCTGCAAGCGCAGAGCTTCTACTTCGGCGATGAGGCCGACCTCAAATTTTCGCTGAGCTAGCTCCAGATTGGCGCGCGACTGCGCTAGGCGCTGTTCCTCAATTTCGAGTTCGCGGACGCTTTGCACTAGACCGTAGTAATCGTCGATGACTTGTCCCTCTAGCTGGAGCCGCTGGCGGTCGAAGTTGAGACGTGCGCTTTGCAGGCCGTGCTCGGCGCGCTTGAGCGAGACTTCCTCGCTGGGTCGGCCAAGCAGATCGCGCTCGTAAAAAAGGCGCGTCGAACCCGAATAGTCGAGGAAGTCGGCGCGGCGATTGGATGAGAAATCGCGGCGTAGGGCCGTAGTGTTCAGCGTGAATTGGCCGAGGTGGCGCAGGCGCTGGGTCATGCGCAGGCTGCCCCTGTAAAAGACATCGGAACTCTCTTCGCGAACTCGGGTTTCAAGGGCGATATTTTCTTGGGTATCGCTCAGCCCGGTAAAGCTAGGGGAGATGACGTCAGCGTTCATGCCGAAGGCAAAGGGCGCACGTGCCATCGTTAGTTGGGCGCGGCTGTTGGCTAGGGTCTGTTGATCCATTTGGTGTTGCAGGTTGTTTTGCATGGCCAAGTCGATGCACTCTTGCAGCGAGAGAACCTCGGCTGTCGAGCAGGTGGTGGCGATTAGCAAACCGACGAGTGCCCATTGGTGTTTCATCACAGAGTCCCTTCTTATTGGCTGGCGAGCGGGAGGCAGCGGCTACCTGTAATTATACGATACGCGTTTTACTATCGCCAACCGCACCGCGCCGCGGTTGTGGCAATTTTTCGCGGTGGGTTTTATGTTTAATTCCTTGAACTTAAGCCTATCACAAATCTAAAGGAGCAATGCCATGACCACCCTCACTTCGCAAGAGTTGGCGTACGAAAAAACTGCCGCCGACCTTGCAGTTAAAATTTTCGCCGACGGAGCTGACCGCGAGAGTATGCTGGCGAGCTATGCCAATCCGCTAGTTTCTGGGTTTACGACCAATCCCACCTTAATGCGCCAAGCAGGCGTCACCGACTATCGGGCCTTTGCCCACGACATCGTCGCGGCCATTCCCGATCGCCACATTTCTTTTGAGGTTTTTTCGGACGAGTTCGACGACATGGAGCGCCAAGCTCGCGAGATCGCCACTTGGGGCGAAAACGTGTACGCCAAAATTCCCGTCAGCAACACCAAGGGCGAGGTCAGCTACGACTTGGTCCATCGGCTGTCTCACGCCGGGGTCAAGGTGAACGTCACGGCGATCTTTTTGCTCGACCAAGTGCGAGAAGTGGCGGCCGCGGTCGAGGGCGGGGCACCGTGCTGCGTGTCGGTTTTTGCCGGCCGCATCGCCGACGCTGGGCTAGACTACATGCCGGTCATGGCCGAGTCGGTCGAGCTGCTCGCGTCCAATCCCCAAGCCGAACTCATCTGGGCCAGCCCCCGCGAGGTGTACAATGTCGTTCAAGCCGACAGCATCGGCTGCCACATCATCACCTGCACCAGCGACATCATCAAAAAGCTGCCGACCTTGGGCAAGGAAATGGGGCAGTTCTCGCTAGAAACCGTACAGATCTTTTACGCGGATGCCACGGCTGCCGGCTACAGCCTGTAAGCCCGGCGGATGAGTTACACCCAACAGTACTTGGCGGCGGCGGCTCAAGTCATCGAGCAGCTAGATCGCAATGCGATTGACGCGATAGTTCAGCTCGTCGTCGAGACCCGTCAGCGCGGGGGGCGGCTCTTTGTCCTCGGCGTGGGAGGCAGCGCGGGCAATGCTAGCCACGCGGTCAACGACTTTCGCAAGATCGCTGGTATTGAGTCCTACGCCCCCACGGACAACGTCTCGGAACTGACGGCGCGCATCAATGACGAGGGCTGGGATACGGCCTTTGCCAACTGGCTGGAGGGTAGCCGCTTAAACGAAAAGGATCTGATCTTGATCTTGTCTGTTGGCGGTGGCAATCGCCCGCTGAATACCAGCGTCAACTTGGTCGTAGCACTGGAGTACGCCAAAGAGGTTGGAGCCAAAATCTGCGGCATCGTGGGGCGGGATGGCGGCTTTACGGCCCAAGTCGCCGATGCCTGCGCGATTGTGCCGACGGTCGCGCCGGATGCGATCACGCCGCTGACGGAATCGTTCCAAGCCGTTATATGGCACTTAATTGTCTCGCATCCCGAGGTACAAGTGGAGCGCACTAAGTGGTAGATGCGCTTGCCTCGGCAACGAAAGGTTGAACATGTCTGCGGTCCCCGGAGGCCTGCGTCAGTTTTTGCACCGCTACATTCCAGCCCTAGAAGAGGAGATGTTTTCGTTCCTCGCGGTGCGCGAACCCGAGGAGTTCCTATATCGGCTGATGCGCGACTACCCGGAGCGCGGCGGCAAGCGATTCCGCCCGGTGTTGGTGCTATTGGCTTGCCAAGCCTGCGGCGGCGACGTGAAGAAAGCCATGCGGACTGCGGTGGCCTTTGAGATGTTCCAGTCGTTTGCCGTAGTCCACGACGATATTGAGGACGATTCGGAGATGCGGCGCGGCAAGCCCTGTTTGCACAAACTGCACGGGATCCCATTGACCATTAACGTCGGCGATGCCTTATACGCCAAGGTCTTTGAGATCCTCAACTCGAACCGCGAGGTGTTGGGGGCGGATGTCACGCTCGATTTGATCGACGAGATGATCCGCGGCTCGTGCGAGACGTTTGAGGGGCAGGCATACGACGTAGGCTGGATTCGCCAGCGCTACATTCCCAGCGAGGACGAGTTTATGACCATGTTGCGCAAAAAGACGGGGTGGTACACGGGTCGGGGGCCGTGTACGGCCGGGGCGATTATCGCAGGGGCCGAGATGGAGTTGCGAACTCGTATCGGCGACTTCGGCGAGTCCATGGCCATTGCGTTCCAACTCCGCGACGACCTGCTGAATTTGAGCTCTCCCGAACAGGACGCTGGCTCTGCGCCCGGGGTTACTTCCGGGGCCTACGGCAAGGAACGGGGCGGGGATATTGCGGAAGGGAAGCGGACCTTAATTATCATCGACCTATTGGGCAAATGCACGGTGGAGGAACGCGAGGAAGTGCTGGCGATCTTGCACCAAGAGCGGCATCTCAACACGACTGCCGAAATCGAGCGGGTCATCGCCTTAGTCGAGCACTACGAATGCGACCGCTATGTCGAGGGTGTGTGCCAGCAGAAGGTCGAAGAGAGCTTGGTGCACCTCGAGAAACTTCCGGCCAATCCCTCGCGCGATATGCTGGGGGAAATGCTGGACTTTTTGGTCCAGCGAGCGTTTTAGAGTGTTCGCGAAAACCCTATGCAACGGTCGCACGGCGTAGAGTATCCGCAGATGGACGCAGATAGACGCAGATGTTGTTCGGGGCCTTAGTCCACTACTGGATTTTCCAAATAAGCCAAAAGCAACCGCGCTGTGTTGACGATGCCGTCCCACGCGCAGATTTCGTATCCGTGCGTGTTGTCGCCGGGGTAGCCAATCAGCGCGGCGCGCGCAATGGCACCGGACGTTTTGGCAATTGACGAGTCACTGGAATATGAAGTGAGAACGGCTGTTTGGATGTTGAACCCGCCAGTGGCGGCCAGGGCGTCAAAGCGGTCGATGATGCGCGCGTCGTACAGGCCGCGACTGTCGCGGACGCCGATGATGGGGTCGCCGCTGTTGGCCGTGCCGTATTCGGCCGCCGCGGGCGCGATGTCAACGGCAACGGCTGTGTCAACCGGCAGCCGCCCGAGCGCGTAGATTGCGCCGTGACCGCCGATTTCCTCACTGGAGCTGGCCACGAGATACACGTCTTGGGCCGGTCGGTTCTCCCGCAAGTGCAGGCCCACTTCAAGCATGGCCGCCAAGCCGGCGCGGCAATCGAGATTATAGCCGCAGACGCAATCGCCCAACCGCCAGAGCGTCTTGTGTTTGCCGGCGATGACGACCCGAGTGCCAGCGCGGATCCCACGCTGAGCCAACTCTTCGGCCGCGAGCCTCGTTTCAATCCACATTTGTTCCCACTTGAGCGATTGGCCATCTTTGAGCCGCCCCGCTGGACTTTCTGTGGAGACGTGCTTGGCACCGATGGAGAGTACGCCCGGGCAGAGGCCGTCCCGCGTCATGATTTCCACTGGACTTTCGCCTAGTGCCCAGGGGTGCAAACCGCCCAAGGGCTGCACCCTGATTTTGCCGTCGGGGTCAACGCGCTTGACGATGAGGGCGATTTCGTCCTTGTGGGCGACGGCGGCCACGGGCTGATCTTGGCTTTGGCCCTTGATGTGGATGATGATATTGTCGGCTGCGTCCTGCCAGACGGCGTCGCCGATGGGGGCGGCGAGCTCGTTGACGAGGGCGTCCATCGCGGATTCCGCGCCCGAGGGCGCGTGCGCGGCGAGCAGTTGCTCGACAAAGCCGTAGAGGCGTTGGGCATCAATGGTCATGGCTTGCTCCTTGCAGGTGAGCGAAGATAGTTAGGAGCACGCCGCGGGGCAACGACAACGCCGCTACGGGAAGCTGGCAAAGGGATTAGGCTGGTGCGGCGAGCGATCCAATCACTTCTTCGGCCAGCCCGCGCAAGGTCTTTTGCAGCCGCAGGCGGCCCCGGTTGACGCGCGATTTGACCGTGCCTACGGGGCAGTTGATGATCTTGGCGATTTCCTCGTACGAGAGTCCTTTTAAGTCGCGGAGGAGCACGGCGGCGCGAAATTCTGTGGGTAGATCCTCGATGGCATCGACGACGAGGGACTTGACGCGATTGCCGTCGGTCTGTTCACCGGGGAGGGGATCTTTGGCGGCCGGTTCGTAAAAGGCGGCGGTCTGTTCGTCGTCAGTGGGACTGATCGGAATCCAATTCCAGCGTTTGCGGCGGCGCAACTCGGTTTTGGCCAAGTTGCCAGCAATGGTGTAGAGCCAAGTGGAAACCTGTTCGATGGCTGGGTACTGGTGGCTGTGGCGCAGGCAGCGGAGAAAAGTCTCTTGGACGATGTCCTCGGCTGTTTCCTTGTCGCCGACAAAGCGATAGACAAAGTTATACAGGGGGGTGCGATAGCGTTTGACCAGCACGCCAAGGTGCCCTTGGTCTTCGGCGGCCCGCAGCAAAATTTCCCGATCGGTGAATTCATTCATCGCTACCATGGTTGTGCTCCTTTCTGGTGCAATTCAAGCGATTATCGTCATGGCTATGTGTAATAAGCAAAAATCATGCCATTATGTATTAAGGGGAAAATTCGCGTCTTATCGCCTGTTTTTAGGGATAATTGACACCAAAAAGCCTCAGATATTTGAACATCCTCAGATTTCTGAGGCGCGTCTTTTGACAGGTACAGGGGCAAGCGGTAGATTTCGCACCGGTAAATTCACCCGCGTAATTGCTAAAAATGGAGTGCTTTCGTGCAAGAGTTGGCCACGCGCTTGGAGGCCTTGTGCCAAGCCAAGGGGGCAGAAAAATTCTCGGCTGAAGAAATAGTCGAGCTGTTGGAAGATGGTGAAGAGGTAGATTGGATCCTCGATCAAGTGCTGCCGACGGCGGCTGAGGCCGACCGCAGTGAAATGGGCCAAGTGCTGGCCGAAATCGCCGCTGTGGTCGCACCTGCTCCTGCCCCAGATACAGACGATGAAGAACCGGCCGCAGTGGAGGAGTTGGACTTGGCCCAACTCCAGCAGGCCCTGCCGCCCGGAGTTGACGTGCAGCAAGTCGAGCAAATGCTGCGCTCGCCGCAGGGCGCTATGCTGGCCGATTTTAGCGCCTTTTGCCAAGAGCGCGGGTTCGATGGCGAGCTGGGCGAAGCGGAGATGAGCGAGGCCATGCGGGAATTGCACGAGGAGTGGTTGCAGACGCCGCGTCCCGCATTAGAAGGTGAAAAACCGGCCGACGTGCTGGACGGAGGTCGGCTCTTTCCCACCAAGGTGGAGACCTTCCGCCGCGAAACCCCCAAGGTCGGCCGCAACGACCCGTGCCCTTGCGGCAGCGGCAAGAAGTTCAAAAGATGCTGCGGCAAGGCCGCTTGAGATGGCCCAGATTCGCCCCTCTATGGCCATTGAAGGCGTCTATATCGCCGAGCTACAGTCGCACGGCGACGAGCGAGGCCGCTTTACCGAGGTGTACCGCAAGGAGTGGTTTCCCCAGCGCGACTGGGACGCTTTGCAGTGGAGCCGCTCGGAGTCGCAGCAGGGGGTGCTGCGCGGCTTGCACTATCACCACCGCCAAGTTGACTACTGGCACTGCGGCTTGGGCACGCTGCGCGTCGGGCTGCTCGATCTGCGCCGCAGTTCGCCGACTCGCGGGCAGGGACAAGTCATCGAGTTAGACCAAGAGGTATTGCGCGGTGTCTTTATTCCGGCGGGGGTAGCGCATGGCTTTTACGCCGTCACCGACGCGATGCTTTTCTATTTGGTCGATTCCTACTACGACGGCACGGATGAGTGGGGCGTGGCTTGGGACGATCCCGATGTGGGGTTGGACTGGGGGCTTGAAGAGGTGCCGATTCTCTCGCCGCGAGACCAAAACAACCTGCGGCTGCGGGATATTCCCACCGCGGATCTGCCCAACTAAGTGGTTTTGCAATGCCCATAATTCCACAAAACCTGTACATCCTGAAGGAGGTGAAGATATTCCTCAGAGAGTTCAGAGCGGCATGTACGCGAAGGGGTGTTGGCCACCAGAGTGAGGTTTAACGTGACAGAATCTCATCCGCGAATCACGAAAATCAGCATCTCTAACTATCGAAGCATAGGGCGCGACCAGTGCATTGGACTAGGACGTATGACTGTCCTCGTCGGCCCCAACGGTTCGGGCAAAAGCAATGTGGTTGATGTCCTTGGCTTCGTCCGCGACGCCATGCAGATGGGCCTCTCGGGCGCGATTGCAGATCGGGGAGGGATCGGCGTGGTGAGGCGGTGGAGTTCGGGACATCCGCACAATGTCTCCATCAAGCTCAACGTCGTACTGGAATCTGGGCCGGGGTCCTATTCTTTTGAGATCGCGGGTGACCGGAAGGAAGAATTCCGAGTCAGATCGGAAGAAGCTGTCGTTTTCACAGACCAAGGCAGCGTGAGGTTCACGGTCAAGCGCGGTAAATGGAATGGACCAGAGGGGCTTGAACCCAAGGTAAGCGGCACCAGTCTCGCGCTGCCGACCATCGCTGGCGACGAACGGTTCAGACACCTCTTTGAGTTGCTCGTATGTCCGGTGATCTACTCGATTTACCCAGATACCCTGCGGCAACCCCAGAAGTACAGTCCTGACCGGCCGATGCACCGGCATGGCGACAATTGGGTCTCGATTTTACGAGATCAGGAACAGTCAACGTGGAAACCGGAGATCGTGGCGGGGCTTGAGCGGCTCACTGGGAATATCAAGGATGTCAAGGTGAGCGAGGTGGCAGGCTACCTAGTGGCCCAATTCAGGCATGTGTCAAACAAACAGGGCAAGTGGTTTGAGGCAGTACAGGAATCCGACGGCACCCTCCGCGTTGCGGGGATATTGACGGCCCTGCTCCAAGAGCCACCCCTGCCGATTGTGGGCATTGAAGAGCCAGAACTGACGGTTCATCCTAGAGCCTTGCCCCTGCTGATGGATTACCTACGACAAGCCAGCAAGCGGAGCCAAGTGCTGATCACGACTCACAGCCCTGAACTTCTGAATTTGGTGGAAGTAGAGGAAGTTCGGGTTGTCGAGTACACAAATGGCGGGACCATTATCTGTCCCTTGGCTGACAATCAACGCGAAGCCATCTCAAACCATCTAATCAGATTAGGCGAGCTGATGACGACCGAGGGGCTACAGCAAGAGCAGCTAGGACTCACCGAGCAATGAGTTGGCCGGGAAAGGGCTACGTTTTGGTAGAAGGACACGGCGAGGTACAGGCGGCGGGGAACCTTCTCGCTCGGCTTTCTACTTTTCCATGGTCAACGCCTATTCGCTGGAATAATCTTCACTTAGAACAGGGCCTGCAAAGAGGCGCGGAATGACCCGGATGCTCGACTTTGACCGCTTGCGGAATGCCGGTGTGCCCTGCTTTGGAACCTTGGAGAGGGCCTTGCATTTTCTCGCCCAGCCACAGGGCATTAGGAAGGCATATCCCCCATGAAACCTCGAAAGGAGACCAAAATAACCCACGGCTGCGGGATATTCCCGCCGCGGATCTGCCCAACTAAAACTTCTTTTGAATCATAATAATTTAGGCCCGAACCTTTCGAGGGTCTCACCGTTCACCCTCTGCCTCTATCCCCGAAGGTGTACCATGCTACGCTATCTCTTTATCCCTATCCTCACAGTGGGCTGTGTCCAGCCTGCTATTAAACGACCGACCACTACCCTTCCAGAGCAAGATCCCCTTCAAGGAGCTAATCGTCTTGAGCACTATCTATCGTCGTTAAATGAAATGTGCTCAGAAAATCCTCAACGAATTTCTAGCCTGATCGAAGTAGGCTATCAGGATTTAGCGAGAATAGGGCCACGTGAGCCTATGTTTAGTACAGTAAACGATCTCCATCTAATAGCACTTACAGGTCATCTCCGAATGAAGAAGCAAATTGACTGTAGTGCATTGATTTCTTCGTATTTTTTCCTCCGAGTACAACAAGGCGTCTCAGCGGAGGATGCGACGTATGGATTAATAGAAACGTACGCCCGATTACGCCCTAGTGAACTCAGTGGGAATCTGTATAAGTTTGTTACCGCTACAGCTCTAAATGTCAGATTGCAGCCTTCTACTACATCACCTATTCTAGGGGAGCTAGCGCGAGGTGATTCTATTCGTGAGATAGATAGACGTGGTAAGTGGGCTAAAGTGATAGTCAATCGAGACACGGCTTGGGTTCATAGTGATTTTATCGGGACTAGTAGAGACGTTAAGATAGTAGAGATTGAAGAACAAAAGGATGCAGAGCCAAAGCTATCAAGAGAGCAACAGCTATGGGCTAATGAAATAGCTAAAGGGTGTAATTCTCGAAAGGCGATCTTTAAGAAAGATTGGATGTGGGGATGGGAGCTAACGCTTACTACACCTAGGGCGCACAGTGTGCGGATTAAAGCCCTCTTTCCACAGGATCACAACAAAATAGCTCGTGAGCTTGAAAAGATCGGCGCTGGTGATCCCGTGTACTAAGCTACTTACTTACGCCATGTAAAAGCCTGCAAATGAAAACACTACTGTTTACAGCTTTACTACACACAATCCCTTTCACTGTCGAACGCATCGTTGACGGAGATACTATCGACGGCGTCGCTCATATATGGCCGGAGATAGAGCTACGCACCCTAGTGCGCCTACGCGGGATCGACACGCCTGAGAAAGCGAGTAAGATAGGTGCTCGCGCTACGGCTCTGACTGACAGCCTCATACGCACAGCACAACAAGTCTGGTTGACTGATCCTAAGACGGGAAAGTTCGCCGGTCGTATTATAGCTGACGTGTGGATAGATAGCACACTACTGGCGTCTGTACTCATTCAACGCGAGCTAGCGAAACCCTACGACGGTCGCAGTAAGCGACCTGACTGGAACGAATGACCTTGACGCAGGTAGTAGTCAAGAAGTAGTCTTGACAATCCCCTACGTAGTAGCCCAAGTTCTGACTACAGCTTTACCTATTGCGATAATTTATCATGACCCGACTCGAACTTGCTCACCGCATCTATCAGACCGCTCACCTGCGCGGACAATTTACTTTGCGCTCAGGCGCGACAGCCACAGAATATTTCGACAAATATCAGTTTGAAACCCGTCCTGAGCTCCTCCGCGCACTCGCCACCCACCTCCAGCCCTTAATCCCCGACGACACAGACATTCTCGCAGGTCTCGAACTCGGTGGGGTGCCCATCGCCACCATGCTCGCTCAGCTTTCGGGACTGCCCACCTGCTTCGTGCGCAAACAGGCCAAAGAATACGGCACCTGCAAACTCGCCGAAGGCCCCGACATTGCTGGCAAAAATCTGCTGATTGTTGAAGATGTCGTCACGTCCGGAGGACAAATCGCTCTTTCTGCCCAAGATCTGCGCAACCTTGGCGCAGAGGTTTCACAGGCCATCTGCGTGATTGATCGCGAATCCGGTGGCACCGAGAGCCTAGCCCGAGAAGGCATTGAACTTCACGCTCTGTTTCGGATGAGCGAACTGAAGTGACGCCGTTCAGGACACAAAAAAGGGGACCTCAGCCGAGGCCCCCTTTTTTGTTAGTGCGCTTCCGCTCCGGCTAGCCAGCCGCAGCTTCCAATTCCTCGCCCTCGACCCGCACTGAAACGAGCTGAGAAACCCCTTCCTCGGGCATGGTGACGCCGTGCAGAGCGTCGGCTGCTGCCATGGTGATCTTGTTGTGCGTCACGACGACGAATTGCGTCTCTCGGGCAAATTCCTTGAGCACGCGCACGAAGCGGTTGATATTGGCGTCGTCGAGCGGGGCATCGACCTCGTCGAGAATGCAGAACGGGCTGGGCTTGACTTGGTAGATGGCAAAGAGCAACGCGATGGCCGTCAGCGCCCGCTCGCCGCCCGACAGCAGGCCAATGTTTTGCAGGCGCTTGCCGCGGGGACGGGCGATGATGTCGATGTGGGCCTCTAGGGCATCGACGTTTTCTTCGAATTGGAGGTCGGCTTCGCCTCCGGGAAAGAAGCGGACAAAGGTCTCTTTGAACGTCTCGCGAATCTGCTCGAAAGACTTGAGGAACATCCGCCGCGCCGTGCGGTCGATTAGGCTGAGGGTTTTCTTCAGGTCCTCGGCGGCGATGACTAGATCGTCGCGCTGTTGGCGGAGAAAGTCGTAGCGCTCCTTTTGTTCTTGATGTTCTTCCAATACGCCTAGGTGTACCGAGCCCAAGCGGTGTAGGGACTGCCGCAACTGGTCAATGCGCTGTTGAGAAGCTTCCTCGTCGATGGCTTCGTTGAGCGGCCCTAGGGCCGCGACATCGCAGTGATACTCCTCCTGCAAGCGCTCGCGAATGTGCTGGGTCTGTAGCTTCAGTTCGGAAATGCGCACTTCAAGGCTCGTGCGGCGCTCGCGCTGCTCGTTGAGCTGCCGCTGCAAGTGACTGATGTTTTCCTGCAACTCGCGGTTTTGGGTGTTGGCCGCAGCCCAGTGCTGACGGCGCTGGTCTTGCTCGGCCGCCGAGGTCTCGCGGCCTTGGTGTAGTCCTTTGAGTTCGTCTGTTAAGGCTGTGCTGCGCGCACTGCAATCGGCCTGTTGGCGCTCGGCCTCGACCCCTTCAGCCGCTAGGCGTTCGATATTATTGTGCAGGTTCTCGTCGATGTTTTTTAGGCGGGTGGCGTCTCGGTCTAGCCCTTGGACCATTTCGGCGGTGCGGGCGTGCTCCACTTGGAGGGTGCTCAGTGCCTCGCGCCGCTCGCGCCGATGGGTTTCGCTCTGCTTGAGGTCCTCTTCCAAGGCACTGCTTTCCTCGCTGAGGCGGGTGCTCTCGGCTTCGTTGTGGCGCAGGTGCTCAGCTTGCTCGGCGATGCTTTGGTCGAGGGCTTGGCAACGCTTGGCCAAGCTGGTGATTTCGCCGTGGAGTTGCTTGAGACGAGCGGCGAGCCGCTCGGCATCAGCGCGGGCGCGCTGGTGCTGGTGGACCTGCTCGCGCTCCTTGGTGCGCCAAGTTTCGCTCTCAGCGGCTAGATGCTCTAGGCGTTGCGAGAGCGCAGCGAGTTGGTCTGCGAGTGCAGCGAGCCGAGGGCCAATGGCTGCGTAGCGGGCCTTTTGGTGGGCGACGAGCGAGCGCAGGGTGCGGATTTCCCGTCCGCGGCCGAGGACGCCTGAATCCTCGGCTTGACTCTGGCCGCCCGACGCGAGGCCGAAGAGGTCAACGGCGTCGCCAGCGGGCGTGACGCAGCGCACGTAGGCATCTGGGTAGCGGCGCGTCAGGGCCAATGCGGTTTGTAGGTCTTCGACCAGAAAGGTGTTGTGCAAGAGGCTGGCGATTAGGGGGGCAATGGAGGCTTCGGGCCGCACGTAATCCAGCAGCGAGCCGCGCAGCCCGGGCATGGGATCTGGATTCAAGACCGGGCCGAGGGTACGCGGGGGAGCTTCTAGCGAGAGGATGCCGACGCGACCGGAACGCTCCCGGAGATGGGCAATGCCTTTGAGCAGGCCGCTGTCCGAGTCGGCGATCAATGCTTGGAGCGCCTCGCCGAGGGCGACCTCGACCGCGCGGGCGTGTTCTGTTTCGACTTCGATTAGATCACCTAGGACGCCGCGAAAGAGGGCCGCGTGGGGCGATTCGAGCATCAAGGTGCGGACCCCGCTTTGATAGCCTTGGTAGCCGGCGCGGACTTTTTCGAGGACTTGCAGCCGCGCTTGGTTGGCCTCAGCGGCGCGCCGGGCCGCATCGCGTTGTGCGCCGAGTTCGCGGAGGTTCTTCTCGGTTTGGTCGCGGGCGGCGAGAGTTGTGTCGCGCTGTTGTTGGCAGGTGGATAGCTGCTGCCGAGTTTCGGCGAGGGCGGCTTCGGCCTCTGCGGCAGCTTGCAGGGCTTGGTCGCGTTCGGCTGTGGCTGCGTCCTCTTCGTCGCGCATGGCAACGGCGCGTTCGTCGAGCGCGTCGCGCTCGGCCTGTTGGCGCTCGAGTGCGCGGCTTATTTCGCCTCCTTGGCGCAGGTGCTCCATGCGCCCGCGCTGGCGTTGGTCCAGCTCGGCTCGGTAGCTGTTGTATTCCTCTTCGGCTTGGGCGGCGCGCTGCTGGTGGGCTTGCAGTTCTCGTTCTATTTGCACAAAGGTCGAACGCGCTTCGTCGAGGTGCGCGGTATTGTCGAGGCGCTGTTGCTGCACGGTTTCGAGCTGGCTGCTGTAATCGGCGCGCTCGCGCGCCGTGCGTTCGCGGATTTGTTCGGCGGCCTCGCGCCGCTCGCGCACGGCTACGAGGAGTTGTTCGCGCTCGTGGATGGCCTCGATGCGGCGATTGAGTTCAAGGCCCGCTTCCTGCATGGCCTTTTCGGCTTCGGTCAGGGCGAGGCGCGCTTTTTCGAGCTCGGCCTCGCGGCTGGTGAAGCGGGTATAGCCTTCTTCGGCCGCCTTGCTGAGTGCGGTGAATTCGTCTTGCAATGGAGAGATTTGGTCGCTGAGGGCGAAGAAGCGCTGGCGACCCAAGCGCACGTCGAGTTGGTCCAGTTCCCCTTTGAGTTCGCGGTAGCGGTGCGCCCGGCCCACTTGGCGGCCGAGAGAATCGACTTGGCGTTTGACTTCGACGATGATGTCTTCAATCCGCTGCAGATCGGCTTGGGCTGCCTCTATGCGATTCCGCGTGGAGCGCCGCTGAACTTTGTATTTGGTGATGCCGGCGGCCTCTTCGAGGATGCGGCGGCGGTTTTCGGTCTTATCGCTGATGATTTCATCGACCATGCCCTGCTCCATCACCGCATAAGCGCCTTGGCCGAGGCCGGTGTCCATGAGCAGGTTGGTGATGTCTAGGAGGCGGCAGGGGATCTTGTTGAGCAGGTAATCGCTTTCGCCGGAGCGGAAGAGACGCCGGGTTAGCACGACCTCGGCGAATTCGACGGGCAGTGCGTTGTCGCGGTTTTCAATTGCCAGCGCGACTTCGGCCATGCCGAGGGCCTTGCGCTGGCGGGTGCCGGCAAAGATCACGTCCTCCATGCGCTGGCTGCGGAAAGAGCCGGCGCGCTGTTCGCCCAAGACCCAGCGGATGGCCTCCACCACGTTGGACTTGCCACAGCCGTTGGGGCCGACGATGGCGGTGATGCCCGGTTCAAAGGGAATGACGATCTTTTGGGCGAAGGACTTAAAACCGAAAATCTCAAGTTGATTGAGGCGCACGGTCTAGCTCCTGCCGGGCGCTGGGGAGGGGCGCTCCGCTGGGGGAGAGGGTGAGGTGCGGGCGATGCTAGGGGAACGGGTAATGGCTCAGGGGAAAGCCATTTATTTTAAGTACTTAAAAACGAGAAACGCTGTCAAGGCACTTGCCGCGCTCAGAAGTCTAGAGCCGAATCATCGACCGTGGCTGGATCGTCTTCCTTGCCCATGGCAATGACGTGCTCGGCAGTGATCTCCTGGCGGCCTGCGTATCCGGCGTTCAGTTCGTGCCAGTAGGCGACTTGGGGTTCGCCGCGCTGCCAGCACAACAGCACCCAGCGGCCTTGGTAGGTTGTGGGGAAGTCGAGGAGACCGCGTTCGAGGCCACCGACCGGGAAACGGATGCCTTCGGCGATAATTTCTTCGGCGACGATGCGCTTAATGTCGATGATTAGGTCGTTGACGCGGCGACGGTGCTGGTCGAAGGCGTCGCGGTCGGGATTGGTGCTGCGGGTGACCGCTTGGCCCCAGAGCGCGTCGAGAATTTGCAACTGCTGGTCGTGATAGCGGACGGCCCCCTTCTTGACCTCTATGCGCTGGAGCGCGTCTTCTAGCTGAGGCAGCTTGGCGTTGGCCTCTTCAATGGTAAATGCCTTGCGCGTCATGGGACTTTGTGGGACGAGCGTGGTTTGCTTGTCATGCGGCAAAGTATAGGCATTGAAATGCCCCGCTACAAGCCCTTGCGCTGCTTTTGGCGATGCGTGATATTTAACACTGTTTTGCGACGTAGAAGGGGTCGGCGCAGCCAGCCCCGTCTTTTTTATTTTAAGTTCAAAGTTCACCTATGGCGGTTACTATAGAAGAGGTTCACGGGGTCGCCGAGTTAGCGCGGTTGCGCTTTTCGCCCGCAGAGGAAGAAAGGCTGGTCGGAGAACTCAACCGCATCTTGCGCTACATGGACACGCTCAACGAGCTAGACACCACTGGCGTAGAGCCAACGTCTCACGTACTACCTCTCGCCAACGCGTTTCGCCGCGACGAGGCAGCGTCCTTTCCCGCCGCGGCCGAAATCGTCGCCGCGGCCCCGCAGCGCCAAGAGGATTACTTCAAGGTTCCGAGAATCATCGATTGAATAGGAATTAAGAATTACGAATTAAGAATTACGAATTAAAGGAGGGAGTATTGATTGCCCTTAATTCGTAATTCCTAATTCACAATTCCTAATTCTTTGTTTGGGCAGCTCGAAGGAGCGCACAACGTGGCCACAGAATACAAAGGCCCCAAATACGTCGTCGTAACCGGCGGCGTGATAAGCGGTGTGGGCAAGGGCTTGACCACCGCTTCCATCGGCAAGATCCTGCAGCAATACGGGTACAGCACCACAGCCGTCAAGATCGATCCGTACATCAACTACGACGCCGGCACCATGCGGCCCACCGAGCACGGCGAGGTGTGGGTGACGGACGACGGCGGCGAAATCGATCAGGATTTGGGCAATTACGAGCGCTTCTTGGGGTTGGACCTGCCGCGCTCCAACAACCTGACTACCGGGCAGATTTACCACACGGTCATCGAGCGCGAGCGCCGCGGCGAGTACCTCGGCGAGACCGTGCAGCCGATCCCCCACATTACGGATGAGATCACCCGCCGCTTGCAGGAGGCGGGCGAGGGTTACGACATCGTGCTGGTCGAGATTGGCGGCATTGTCGGCGACTACGAAAACGAGCCGTTCCTCTTCGCCGTCAAGACCTTGGAGCGCGACTTGGGTGAGGAGCACTTTGCGCACCTGCTAATCACCTATCTGCCCATACCTCCACACGTCGGCGAAATGAAGACCAAGCCCACGCAGCAGGCCATTCGCATGCTCAGCGAGCACGGCATTTTTCCCGATTTCATCGTCTGTCGCGCCGAGACCGCCACCGACGAGGTGCGCAAGAAAAAGATCCAGATCGGGGCCAATGTGCCCTACGACCACATCATTTCGGCCCCGGACTCGGAGACGATCTACAATATCCCGCTGGTTTTGGAAAAAGAAAGGCTCGGCGAGAAGATTCTCAGCCGGCTCGGCTGTGCGCCCAAGAAAACTCCAGACTGGCGGCCTTGGCGGGAATTGGTCAAGCGCAGTCGGCATCCGCGCCAGTGTGTCCGAGTGGCCATGGTCGGCAAATACGTGGCTACGGGCGACTTTCAGCTCACGGACTCGTACATCTCGGTCAATCAGTCGCTGATCCACGCTGGCGTGGCGTCGGATGCGCGGGTCGAGATCACTTGGATTGACGGCCATCAGTTTGAGCGCGGCGAAATGGAACTGGCCGCGCTCGACGCATTCGACGGCATTATCGTCCCCGGGGCCTTTGGCGCGGGGGGAGCCGAAGGCGTGATTGCGGCCATTGGCTACGCCCGCGAACACAACATCCCCTATTTGGGCTTGTGCTACGGCTTACAGCTCGCCGTGGTTGAATACGCCCGCCATGTCGCTGGGATTGCCGAGGCTACTTCCGAAGAGTTCGACGCGGATTCCGAGTGGCGGGTCATCTGCGTCCAAGACACCGAGCAAAAGAGTGCGCTAGAGGAAAATCGCTACGGCGGCAGCATGCGCTTGGGCGCGTATGCCGCGGTGTTCAAAAGCGACAGCCGCGTCCTTCAGATGTACGAAGCGTCGGGCCGCCTCGACGAAGATGCTCGTCGCATCGAACAACTGCTGGCCAATCCCGACCAAGCGTTCCGCGTTGGTTTGGTCATGCTGGAGCGCGATAAAGTTGCCCTAGAGCGCCACCGCCACCGCTACGAGGTCTCGCCCCGCTTCGTCGAACTGCTCGAAGAGGAGGGGTTGGTCTTTTCGGGGTATCACCGCCGCGTAGATGGCACTCGCTTGATGGAATTTATCGAATTGCCGGATCATCGCTTCTTCATCGCCACCCAAGCCCATCCCGAGTTCAAGTCGCGGATGGACAATCCTTCACCCCTGTTTGCTGGGTTTGTCGAGGCCGCGCTGGCCTATCAACAGGAGGTCGAAAGCCATGAGGAGAGGCAGGCGGCGGCCTCCTAGTTCAGTGGGTGGTACAATCGTCTCAATGGGCCGCGCTTTCCCCGGGGGAGCGCGGCTTTTTCGCGCCGGGTGCTGCGGGGCTGTGCTTTGGGCCTGTGGCGCGGGAGAAGTGCCCGAAGAGCCGTTGCAGATCCCCGAAGTCGATGGGGAAGCATGGGACGCGCACATCGAGCTGGGACGACCCGGCTACCGCATCGAGATCCGCGCCGCTTATTTGCGCGAATTTTCCAAGTCAGAGCAGGTCGTCGCCACCGGCGGCGTAGAGGTTGCGTTCCGCGGGGATGAGGCCGTTTCGACGCTGAGGGCCGAGCGCTTGGTGCTAGAGCACAAGCGGGATCGCTTTGGCGTAGCTGGCGGCGTGGTTTTACGTGCTGGGGACAGCCTAGAGGTGCAGGCCGATACCCTGTTGTGGGAAAGTGCGCACGAGCAGTTGCGCATTCCGGGTGCGCTACGGGTAGAGGTCGGCGAGGGACGAGAGTGGGGCCGCAACCTCACGAGCAATTTCGCCGTAGATGCGTGGTCCTTGGAAGCTGTCGAGGGGATTTGGCGCGGTCGGGATGGGTTGATGGTGGAGGTGTGCGCCCAGCGCGAGGAAAGCCGCCGCGTCGAAGGGGTGCAAGAGATCGCCTACGACAGCGTTGAGGTGCGCTACGACGGCGTGAAATTGACCGGACCGCGCGCCACTTTTTTCCCCGAGGCCCGCCGCTTTGACCTCAGCGGAGGAGTCGAGGGTGCCGACTCGCTGGCGCGGTTTGCAGCCGACGAAGTTGCGGTGGATGCGGAAAAGCAGCGGCTAGTGGCACGAGGCGAGGTGCGCTACCAAGAAGAGGAGGCCGAGTTGCGGGCGACAGAAGTAGAGGAAGATCGCGGCTCAGCGTTATTGCAGGCCCTCGGGGAGCCGGCGACCTTTGTGCAGGGCGAGCGGCAGATCGAGGCGCGTCAGTTGGCGTATTTGCGTTCCGAGCAGAAACTGACGGCGCAGGATGGGGTGGTCTTGCGCGCTGGAGAGCGCAAACTGACGGCCCAAACCCTCCGCTATACGCGCGATGGCCAAGTCCATGCCGAGGGCGCGATCGCGCTAAAGGCACCCGAGTTGGATGGCTCGCTCGCCGGCGATTCGCTCTTTTTCGACTTGGAGCAAGAGGCTGGGTGGATGCGGGGCGCGCCCTCGCTGCGCCAGCGCGAACTCGTGCTTACCGCCCCTGTGCTGCAGTTCGATCTCGTGCGGGGCCGGTTGGCCGGGACCGGTGGTTTTGCCCTGCGCACCGAAGGGCTAGAAGTTGTAGCCGAGCGCGGTGCGTACGAAGCAGATTCAACGCGGGTGCTGGTCGCCGAGGGCGTGGTGTTGGAAGAACAGGATGACGAGCGAGACTATCACAGCCGCCTGATGGCCGATTCGATGGTCGTCGCCTTGGCAGACAGCCAAGTCGAGTGGATCGCCATACCCGGCCAAGTGAGCGGCCAAATTGAGGTAGGGGACCGCCATAGTTGGATCGAGGGGCGGGGCGGGCAAGTCTTTATGGCCGACGGCGACTTGGAGCGGGTTGAAGTAAGTTCTGAGGCCGATGTGACGCACCGCCGAGCCAAAAACGAAGAGATCAATCGCTTTCGCGGACAGCAGATGACCTTGTACTTTGACGCGGGGGGATTGCACCGTGCCTTGGTAAAGGGCGCGGCCGAGTTAGTCACGCGGCTGCAAGAGGACGAAGAGGTTTCCGTCAACGAGGTCAGCGGCGAAGAATTGGATATCCGCTTTGCTGAAGGGTCGCTGGCTGAGGTGCGGGTCGGGCCAGAGATCGAGGGACGTTACTATCCGCCCGCAGAGGAGCCATAAGGTGGCACTGGAAACGCGCGCATTGAGCAAGCGCTACGGGGGGCGAGCGGTCGTTGACGAGGTCAGCATCCGCGTCGAGCCAGGGGAGGTCGTCGGCCTGTTGGGTCCCAATGGCGCGGGCAAGACTACGACCTTTCACAGCATCGTCGGCTTTGCCGCGCCGGACGGGGGCCGCATCTTGCTCAACGATGCGGACATCACCGGGCTGCCGATGTATCGCCGCGCGCAGATGGGCATTGGCTACCTGCCGCAGGAGACCTCCATTTTTCGCAAGCTGAGCGTGGCCGACAACATCCGCGCCGTATTGGAGGCGCAAGGGCTCAACAAGGCTCGCATCGCCGAGCGCCAACGGCAACTGCTAACCGAGTTGGACTTGCTAGAACGCGCCAATCAGCGCGCCGACACGCTTTCGGGCGGCGAGACGCGCCGGGTCGAGATCGCGCGGGCCTTGGCTTGCGAGCCGCACTACATGCTCCTCGACGAGCCTTTTGCCGGTATTGATCCGCGCACGGTCGAAGACATCCAAAACATCATCGCCGAACTAAGGAACCGAGGTCTCGGCGTACTGATTACCGATCACAACGTGCGCGAGACCTTGGAAATCGCCGCGCGCGCCTATATCCTGGTGGATGGTAAAATTTTAACTGCGGGCACAGCCGAAGAGTTAATTGCCAACGAGCAGGTACGGCGTATCTACCTCGGCGAGCGCTTTAGTTAGCAAGTCGATAGGTAGGCGCGTTTGCACCTTGACTTTTCGTATTCCACGGGCTTGTTTTTACAGCTAATAGCAAGATAGGTAATTTTTATTAAATAATTAATTTACAATAATTTATAATGCTTCGTCCCGAGCAAAATCCCAGCTTGCGCCTCCAGCACCGGATGGCACCGCAGCTCATCCAATCGCTGCGGCTGTTGCAGATGTCCACCTTCGATTTGACGCAGGAAGTCAAGCAGCAACTCGAACTCAACCCTTTGCTCGAAGAGGTCGTCGAACTGCGCGAGGAGGGGGAAGAGGAGGAACTGCGCGAGGAGGAGGGGCTCAAGGCCGAAGAGGACCTGCCCGAGGACATGGAAGAGGTCGATTGGGACGCGCTGTTGGACGACCAATTCGACGCGGGCGCGTACAATAGCGAGCGCACGGAATACGATCCCAACTGGGAGACCGACCACGAGCCGCAGGAAAACCGCATCACCGCCATGCCGCCCCTCTTAGAGCACCTGTACCGTCAGCTAGGCGAGATTGGCGGTTTGGCACCGGAAGAGCGAGCCATCGCCGAGTACATCATCGGCAATATCGACGAGCGCGGTTATGTCGGTTGCTCGCTCGCCGAAATCGCCGATGATCTACAAGTGAAAGTGGCTGCGGTCGAAAAGGTATTGCGCGTCATTCAGTCTTTTGACCCGCCTGGAGTCGGCGCGCGCGATTTGCGCGAGTGTCTGATGATCCAATTGAGCCAGCGCGACGATCCACTCAGCGCCCTAGCCTTGCAAGTGGTGCGCGACCATTTAGAGGACCTGACGCGGCGGCGTCTGCAGCACATCACCCACGCCTTGGCCATTTCCAACGAGAAGCTCAAAGAGGTTTTGCAGGTTATCGAGCGCCTACAGCCGCATCCGGGTCTGTTGGCCAGCAGCGACTACGACAATCTCTTGACGCTGGATAACGAAGTCGCGTACATCACGCCGGACTTGGTCGTCGAAAAAATTGGCGAGGAGTGGCAGGTGTGGCTGGCCGATGGGTCCATGCCGTCCTTAAAGATCAATTCTGAATACCAGCATCTGCTCAACAATTCCCGTGGCGATGGCCAAGATGCGGTCAAGGACTACGTGGCCAAGAATCTCAACGACGCCCGCTGGCTCATCAACGCCATCCACCAGCGCCGCACGACCATACTCAAGGTGGGTAATTATCTGTTGCAGGCGCAGTTGCCCTTTTTCGAGCAAGGGCCGTCGCGGCTGCGGCCCATGGTCTTGCAGGAGGTGGCCGACGCTGTAGGAATGAGCGTATCGACGATTAGCCGCGTCAGCAACGGCAAATACATGCAGACGCCACACGGGGTTTTTGAACTAAAGTACTTCTTCGGCAATAAGCTCATTACGGACGAAGGCGGAGACGTGTCCGTGCGCGTGGTGAAGGAGAAAATTTCGCAACTCGTCGCCGATGAGGACAAGGCCCGGCCGCTTTCGGATCAACAGATCGTCGAGGAGCTGAGCAAGGGCGGGCTGAAAATTGCGCGGCGAACCATAGCCAAATACCGCGATCAGCTAAAAATTCCGGCACAGCGGTATCGGAGGGAATTGTAGGCGCGCCTTTCTACGCGCTCCCTTCCTTCTGCCCGACGATCAACAAATGCGCGGGCATTTTCTCCAGCCACGGTTCGTCCTTGATTTGCTCTCCGTATTCAACTACTTCGACGATGCGGCAGCCACCATTGATAGCGGCCTGCACATGGTCGGCCACTGTCCAGTGGTATTCAAACGTCGGTAGCCTTGCCCCAGAGCTGCGATGGGGGCCGCGATCGAGATAGCCACAGTAACACCTCGCACCGCTGGCGGTGTTTAAGGAATACATCGCCAGATGGTATTACTGTGAGGCGGTGAGTCACGACAAGAGAAGAGGTGAGAAATGGCTGAAAAGCAGCCTTCACTCCCCGCAAAAAGGAGACCTCCCTTGGCAAGATTTCTGCTAGCTATTTTTTTAGCCACTGGCTGCTACCACGGACCCTACAGAGGCATCTTAGGCGGCGGCATTGACACCATCGCCATCCCCTTTGTGAGCAACCAGACAGCCGAATACGCTGCGGCCGATAGCCTGATACAAGCCACGGTCGTGGCCTTCCGAGAGGACGGGCAGTTGCGCTTGGCCGACGAGGGAGGGGCCGACGCCATCCTCTTGCTGGACATCCTCTCGGTTGATGATCGCATCCACTGGGGTAGCGTACTGGGTCAATACCAGTTTTCTATGGTGGTCTCCGTCGAAATAAAATCGTTCGGCAGACATTGTTGGTCGCGCGCAATGAATACAAAGCCCTTGTTACCCCAAAGGAGGATAGCTGTAAACTGGCACTAAAGAAGATCGGGATGTGCAATTAACGACCTAAGTGCTTTGTTCACAGCTTCGGAATCGGGAAAATGTTGTCTTACATCTGGGTCGAGCATAACGGAACCCTCTTCGAGTGCAAAGTAGCGAACTTCGGTTGATCCATCTCGTTTTTCTACTTTTACTAAATGTCCTTGGCGATACGCTTTATAGTGCTTTCCACGTACACCATCAGAAAAATCGTACTCTGCTCTCATTTCGTCTTTTCCTTTTTGTTTATCGCTTTTCATAATCCAATCGCTCCCTTCTCGTTGGTATCCTGCTGCTGATTAAACGAATGGTTTCGTTCCGCTCCGTATAAACCACAACCAAAATTCTTCCTCTTGAGGAGCATCCCAAATTTATAAAACGATCTTCGTTTATAGAGTGATCTGGATCAGGAATCGTGATCGCAAGAGGATCATTAAAAACTGTTTTTGCCTCTTCAAAATCGACACCGTGTTTTCTGTGATTTTCCAAGGCTTTGTTCTCATCCCATTCAAAGATCGGTGTCAATTGTTAATCCTTCATATAGTATCTGTCTTCAATGAAGGCGGTACCGACTTAGCGCAATCGTCCCACGCCGTCAAAATCCATCTCGGCCAGCGCGCCGGTTTGCTCTAAGTCGGGATGGTCCCCGAATTCTCGCAGTAGGCTCGCGGAGAGCTGGATGTGGCCGATGTCGAGGGTGTTTTTGATGCGGACGACGCGCGCCTGCTCGGGGTGGGCGAGGTTTTGCACTGAAAGCGCGGCTTCAATGGCCTCGCGGTCGGTTGCCATGACGACGGGGATGTACGCGCGGTTGAGGAAGGTGGTGGTGAAGACGTTGGCGTACGTGGACTTGAAATCGATGCGTTCGTGCAGGCGGCGGGTGATGATGTCGGCGAGACCGACGCCGTTGGCGTTGCCGTGGGTTTCGTCGGTCAGGTCGAGCACTACGATACGGGCCGCGTCTGGGGACTCTGGCTCTTTGACGCCGGGTAGGAGCATGCGGCCGACGACGTTGGTGTCCATACCCGTGCCCGAGATATTCTTGCCGATTTGCTCGATGATCAGCAGGTCGATGCCTTGGACGAAGAGGCGGGGCATTGAGCGCCGCGCTTCGTCCAAAAGCTGCGGTTCGCGGCTTTGGAACTGCCCGGGTTGCAGGGCCTCGACGCGGAGGGTCTCTTCATAGGCGTTTTCGACGATGGCCACACCCATGAGGATCGGCGCTTTGTCGAGGATGCAGCGGCCCCAGGCCGGGATTAGGCGGGCGAGGCTCTCGGCACCCCCGGCGTGAGCGATGGTCGCGCCTTTGTGGCTGCCTAGGCCAATGGTCATCATCTTCATCAGGCCGCTTTCAAAGGTACCGCGAAAGGAGGTGTGCGGCTTGACGCGGTTGATGAGCACCACGCCGTCGGCTTCGGTGGCGAGCCGGTTGAGCAGCACGGGGGTGCCGTCGTCGAGTTGGGCAACTTCGACGACGTCCATAGTTGCCTCGACCGGACAGCCCATGCTTTCAGTGTCGAGACCGTAGCTGGCGAGCACTTGCTTTTGACCTTCAGCCGTAGCGCCGCCGTGGCTGCCCATAGCTGGCAGCAGGAACGGCTTGCCGCCGGCCTCTTTGACGCAGTCGATGACCGTGCGGGTGATGAGCGGGATATTGGCGATGCCACGGCTGCCGCCCGTAACGGCTATTCGCGCACCGGGAGCGATGGCGTCGGCCAGACCGGCGCGCGCTAGCTGGCGGCGGACCTCGCCAGCCACGTCGGCGAGCGAGTCGCTGGCAAAGTGCTGCTTGACCGGGGCCATTTGTGGTAGTTGCACGGCGAGTACCTCTATCCCTCGCCGACTAGGGCGGTGCGCAGACGTTGGGCGCGCTCGCCGATCGGCAGGGCCGGTTTGGGCACCGGCTCGGTGGCCGGGGCGATTTTCCAGATAAAGACGACCGGCCCTTCTTCCGCAAAGTGCTGGTCGAGCTTGGCGTCGAAATCCTCGTCGCTGTCAATGGTATAGACGCGCTGAAGGCCGGCCCCACGGCATATTTGCTCGTAGTCAATAAAGGCGGCTCCGGGCACGGGCTGACTGCCGGTGACTTCGTACGTGCCGTTTTCAGTGATGACGAGGGTTAGATTGGGGGCTGGGCGCTGGGCCAAGGTGACGAGGACGCCCAACGACATCAGGGTGCTGCCGTCGCCATTGATGCACAAGACCCGGCGCTCGGGCTGGGCAATGGCCAAGCCCAGGGCAAAGTCGGCGGCGTGGCCCATGGCGCTTTCGACGTGGGCAAAGTCTAGGGGGCCGTCGGAGTGCGCGGCCCAAGGCATGG
Source organism: Candidatus Latescibacterota bacterium (assembly GCA_022825835.1). GTDB lineage: Bacteria > Latescibacterota > UBA2968 > UBA8231 > UBA8231. Next base: position 48,027 of record JAJDVZ010000142.1, on the reverse strand, counting down.
CCACGCTCATGGTGGTGACCACGACTTCGTCCGTGCGCTTGGCGGCTAGTTTTGCGAGGCAGGTGTATTTGTCGAGCATCTTATGCAGTCTCCGCGACCAGCAACACAGCGGTTGGCAGCGAGGTCTCTTGAGCCTTGGCGAACGCAGCGTCGATCTGGTCGCAGTCGTCGTCGGTGTGCATGGCGGTGTAGGGGATGTTCCAAGCCTTGAGCGTCGGCTCAAAGAAGGTGGCGGCTGTATCGATGCGGGGAGCACCTGGGGCCATGGTCGCATAGCCTCGGTAGCCGACGAGCATGACGAGGGGAATGCCCATGTTGTAGGCCGTGCCGCGCAAGGCGTCGCCAGCCTCCAAAAAGCCCGTGTTCTGGATCAGCACCAGCGGATGGGCACCGCCCAAATACAGGCCGGAGGCCAAGCCGAACGCTTCGCCCTCGCGGCTGGTGAGGATCACTTCGATGGTGTCGTGGTCCCACAGGCGCTCGTACAGGACGCACGAGCCGTTGTCTGGGACTCCTAATACATGCGTAATGCCGTGCCGTTCGAGGGCAGCGATAATTTTGGCGGCGCTGATCACGATACTACTCGGCGAAGATCGCACGGGTGGCGATGCCGCTCTGATGGCCTTGCTGCTGGATGCCGCCGATAAATTGGGCGGTGCGGCCAGCCGGGGCAGTGCCTTCATAGTACGCGCTGAAGGACTCGTTGAAGGCGACCAATCCAGCGCGATTTTGTGCGGAGTCGGCACCGGCGACGATGTAGGCGTTGTTGAAGATGCCGTCCTCTTTGAGGCCCGCGCCGCCGGCTTCCTTGATCCGGGCGTCGAGCGTGCCGAGCTGCTGACCGGCGTCGCTGCCGCCGACGGCTGAGACGTGGACTTCGCGCACGCCGTGGTGGCGCAGGCCCGCCCAAGTCGAGAAGCCGTCCTCGATCTGCCCCGAGCGCACGATTTCGACTTCGCCGGAGACCACGCGCGGCTGCGGCTCGACGATGCCGTCGAGGTTGGGGATCCGCGACACTGGGTAAATCAGGCCGGCGGGCCGGTCGTCGCCGTAGTAGTCTGCAAAGACTTGGCGGGTGGTCTCGATGCGCTGCCAAGTGTTGTCTGGGTCGTCGTCCACGGCCACGAGGATTTCCATGAATACGGTCTGCTTTTTGAAGTCAACGCCTTGTTCGGCAAAGGGCTTGGCGTATTGCTCTTCGAGGACGAAGCGCATTTCTTCGGCCAAGTCGGAGCCGAGCGTGGTAATCATTTCGCCGTCTCGCTGGTGCATGACCGAAGCGCCCGAGGGCTGGTGATCGACCCAAGTGCCGTAATCGATTGTGCCACCGCTGATGGAGACGGTCTCGCCAGCGCAGGCCTTGATCTGGACTTCGAAAAGGGCCGCTGGATCCGGGAAGCCTTCCGGGTGGGTGAAGCGGGCCATGCGGTTGGAGCGCATGGGGCCGCCAGTGATGGCTGCGATCATGGCTCCGTAGCAGGCGTTGAAGTCGTTTTTGCGCTGGTCGCACTCGTCGCGGTCAGCAGAAGGGGTGGTCCACAGGACGTCGGTCTTGTACACGTCGGACCAGTGGACGCCGCAAATTTCGAGGCCCTTGTTGAGGTTTTCGATGGTGCCGAACCACTCCGAGCCAATGTCGTTGGCGTATTGGGTGCCGACGTTGCCCGAAGGCTCGACTAGGCGCACGACGTGGCCATTGTCGTCGGTGATGATCACTTCGGTGGGGTTGGAAAAGATCGCGATGGGGTTGTGGCGGACGATATTGACTTGGGCCATGAGCTCCTCGGTCGATTTTGTGAAAGGTTGTCGCGAATTATATTGCAAAAAATAGGTTGTCTGCCGACGATAGACAATAGGGAGGGGCGGATGTCCACCTGCGCCGTGCTCTTTGCCAAAAAACCAGCCCCCGGAGCGGTCAAAACCCGGCTCCAGAGCCATTTGAGTGCCCGTGACGCCGCGCGTCTGTACGAGGCCCTGCTGCTGGACTGCGCCACTGTGCTGCACGCGACAACGGCCGCTGCCAAGGTCGTGGCCTTTGCCCCGGCTGATGCCGAAGACGCCCTGCGCACCCTGCTGGCTTCGATTGGCGTCTTCGAGTACGTGCCGCAGCCCGAAGGCGATTTAGGACAGCGGATGGAGGGCCTGATGCAGTGGGCTTTTGCGCGGGGGGCCGAGCGGGTGGTCCTCGTAGGCTCGGACAGCCCTTCTCTGCCGGCCGCGTACATTGACGAGGGGCTGGCGCTCTTGCGCGAGAAGGAAGTGGTCTTGGGCCCGAGCACGGACGGCGGCTATTACTTGGTGGGCCGACAAAAAGGGGAAAGCCGGATATTCCAAGACGTGGCTTGGAGCACTGGGGAGGTGCTGCAGCAAACCCTAGAGCGCTTGGGGATGCAGACGCTCGGCCTGCTGCCGCCTTGGTACGATGTGGATACGCCGGCTGAGGCTGGATTTTTAAAGGTACATCTCGAAGCCTTGGCGCGGACGGGCAGTACCCAAGGGCAGCACAGCTTGGCCGTTCTGGGCGACCTTGAGCTGCCGCTGCCTTAGCGGTCGGCTTTTTTGCGGAATGCTGCTTCCCAGTAATCGAGTTCGCTGGGGCTGAGTGGGGGGTGAGATTTGGTGCCGTCGCGGGTGGGCGCAGGTGTGTTCGGAACCTCGTCGGCTTTTTTGCGGAACACGGCCTCCCAGCGATCTAGGTCGTCTGGGTCGAGAGACGGATCGGCTTCGGTGCCGTCGCGGTCGGTCGCAGGCGTGGGTTCGCTCTGCTCTTGCACAGGCCCGGTGAGTTCGTCGAGAAAATCCTCCGAACAGGTCGAGCGGATCTTGTGGCGTGCGGCACTGCGCTGGACGGCGCGGTCCGAGCTGATGACCCGCAGCCACTTGGCCCCGTGCTTTTGCGCGACCGCCTGCGCGATTAGGTCGTCGGCCTGCTGAGGGTAGCGCGAGAATTCTATGGTGACGCGTGGGCCGCTGGTGCTGGTCGTGTTCGGCGATTCGCCGGTGCCGTCGTAATACAGGGTAATGTGCTTGTCGGCGCGGCGGCCGTAGGCGGCGAGGGCCTGCTGCAAGCGGTTGCGCGCTCGTTTTAGCGAGTCGCCTCGGCCTTGGAAAAGCTGGCTCGCTTTGATGAGGTTGTAGCCGTCTATGAGCAGGTGTTCTTTCTTGGTGGCCACGGCTGCCGTCCTCACGCGAGATGGATGCCTTGGGCATTGAGCTGATAGGAGACTACGCTGCTGCTGGTAAAGGCCGCGTGTTGGCGCAGTTTGTCGAGCCTGGCGCGCAATGCGGCCTCTTGTCCCTCGGCAGCGATGAGGAGGGCAAAGCCGCCGCCGCCGGCACCGGTGAGAAGCCCGCCCTCGGTTAGGTCGGCGATCTGCGGATTCTCAAAAAGGTGTTGTAAGGCGTCGTTGGTGGCTTGGGGGTCGAGGATGCAGCGCAACTGCCAGTAGCGGTTGGCTAGCCGCCCGAGATCGGCGTATGCGCCCGCGCACAGCGCGGCCACCATTTCGTCGTGAATGGCCAGCGACTCGCGAATGGCTCCATAGCGCAGGTGATCGCGCGACAGATAGGCGTCGAGGACGACGTTGAGGCCGCGGGTGGCCGAGCGCGATATCCCCGTGTCGAAGAGCACGACCCGCTCGGTGAACAAGCTCTCATCTACCTCGGTGAGGAATATGCGCTCGGGCGCGGGCAGGCCGTCGGTCGGCGGCGCATAGAAGTTCTTGATGGCTGAAGGGCCGCCGCTGGCGCCGCGCGCATCCTGCCAACCGCTGTTGAGGCCGAGGCTCTGTTCGAGCATGAGGCTTTGGTCGTAGAGGCCGGGGTACTCGCACGCGGGCGCGGCGTAGGGGTGGCCGGAGAGGTGGTAGAGTATTTTGAGAATGGCGGCAGACAAGATGCCGCTGGTCCCCAAGCCGGACCCTTGTAACACTTTGCTACTGGTGGTGATTTCCAAGCCGCCACCGCCGGTAAAGGCGGCGATGTCTTGGATGACGTCTGTGGAGTTTGATCGGACGATGCCCGCGTGTACTAACCCTTGCTTGACCAACCGCAGGGCTTCGTCGCCGCTGCGGCGGTAGGCAAAAAACAGCTCGCTGACGGTTGCGGCCGAGCTGTGTTTATTCACCTCAAAGTCGGCCTTGAAGCCTCGGGAGCGGGAGCGGAGGATGAGTTGGGGTTCGGGGAGCCTCCTCGCGGTGACTTGTAGCGGCGGTTCGGCGTGCTTTTCTCGGTCCTGTTGCAGATTGACGGCGATGTTGAGGGTTTTACCGCCCTGTTCTTTGCTGCGCAGGTGATTGTCCGAGGCATTGGCGCTGGAGATCCCTAGGCGCAGGGGCGATTGAATGCAAAAGGCGTGGTCGCAAGCCGCTTTGCTCATGCGCGGCGCAGCGGTGCGCCGACTGTCGAGGGCGGCCAAGCTGTGCCGCAAGTCAAGGCTCTGTAGCTGGTTGATCCGCGCCTCGTAGGCTGCGGCTAGCTTGTCAATTTGCTTGGCTTCTTTGAGTTGGACGATGGCTTGGCTGTCGATGCAGCAGGGCGGTAGTGCCCGCCGCCAGGCCCGCGACTCGGCGGTAAGTGTCCGGTAGATGTCGGCCATGATGCGGGCGACGCGCATCCCGCGCAGATAGCGGTCCGAGATGTCGCATTCCTCTAGATAAGCATTGAGGCGTCTGAGCACCTGTAAGAGCGCTTTGGGAGATTTGGGGGGCAAAAGGCGCAGCAATTGGCGGTGGTCGAGATCGACCAAGCCATCGACTAGATCGACGGTTAGTTGCGGTAGTTCTTCGGTGACCGCATCGCCGAAGAGTGCCTCCCACTCGCGGGGCGTAGTTGACGCGAGAAGCGCGTCGATGGCCGTAGGAGTCTCTAAGCGGGACAAAAGCGCCCGATTGAAGAGCAGATCGCGGAGGAAGCGGCGCTTTTCCTCGGGTTTGCCGGTCCGCGCTGCGTCGAGGATGTGATCGACGAGCGATTGGACTTCGCGCAAATCAGCGGCTTGTTCAAGGCGTTCGAGGAATGCTTTCATGCGCGTCAGCAGGGGGCGAGGGTGCGCTGCAATGGGCGAAAATTATAGAAAAAAAATGCGCACCGCGCATCAGGGAGGGACGGCATCGCTCATTAGTTCGCCGGCTTCCACGGCGAAATCGAGATAGTTTTGTTGCGGGGGTAGCGGGCAAATATAGGCAGGATTGTACGCGCAGTATGGATTATAAGCATTATTGAAATCAATGACATACATGCCATCGTCCTCCCGCGTCAGGCGCGCGTAGCGCCCGCCCCCATACGTGGTGTGGCCGTTGGTCTGATCCTTGAAGAAAATTTCCGTTTCGCCGGTTTGTGGGCTGCGATATACCTCCAGCCAAAAATCGTTTTCGCCGAAGGCCGCAACAAAGCGCCCAAATCGCTCAAGTTCGGTAATAGTGCCGTCGGTATTGGGGATTTCGACGATGCGCTGGCGGCCGTAGATGTGCAGCTCGCCCCGCAGGCGATAGCTCAGGTCGATGGGATAGTACGCAAGCTGCTCGAAATGGGTGCGCTGTGCTGGCAGCAGCGGCGAATCCTCGCTTTTGAGCAGGCTGTCCTTGGCGGCGCGGAGTGCTTCGATTTGGGCGCGGATGGAGTCGTCGGCTGAGGCCGACCCCAAGGATAGGCATAGATAGCAGGCGATGGCGCAGATCAGACTTTTGCGCAGGCTTACCTGCATGGCACATCCTTCATCCTCCACCGACATCCTCCTCACTAGCGTCGCAACTGGCCGAACAAGTCGCCGAAGCTCAGCGGTGAGTTGACCGTGATGGAGAAAACCAACGTGGCGGTGGCTCCTGTGCTGTCCTCCGCTGTGTAGGTGACCTCAACAGCCCCATCGGTGGGGGCTTCGGGTGTGCCCGAAATCGTCCGCGTGCCCGCGTCAAACGTCAGGCCCATGGGAAGCCCTGACACGCGGTAGGTTATCGCGCCTTCGCCGACTATAGCTTCCGGCAGTACCAGCGCACTAATCGCCGTACCAGCGGTGTACGCTTGGTCTTTGACCTCCGCGGCGAAACCGAAGGCTAGCTCGCCATCGAGCAAGTGCGTCCACTCAGATACATCCCATAGCTTGACCGTACCATCAAAAAATAACGCGGCAGTGAGGGCTTTTCCATCGGGTGAAAGCTTGACCGTACCATCAAATAACGCGGCAGCGAGGGTTTTTCCATCGGGTGAAAACGATACCGAACGAACCTCAGACGCATGGCCGAAGGCGGCGATGTTTTCTTTTGTCAAAACATCCCACAGTTTGATCGTTTTATCGTCAGAGCTGGAAGCCAGCATCGCTCCGTCGGGCGAAAACGACACCGAAGAAACCGCATTCTGATGGCCAAGTAAGGTGGCGATAGCTTGTCCTGTTGCCACGTTCCACAGCTTGACCGTACCATCATTTGACCCGGAAGCGAGCATTGCTCCATCGGGCGAAAACGACACCGATCTGCACGAACTCCTATGCCCTTCAAGGGTGGTGATAGCTTGTCCTGTTGCCACGTTCCACAGCTTGATCGTACCATCACCCGCCCCGGAAGCCAGCATTGTTCCGTCGGGCGAAAACGACACCGCAAGAACCCGATACGTATGGTCGAGGGCGGCGATGTTTTCTTTTGTCAAAACATCCCACAGTTTGATCGTTTTATCGTCAGAGCTGGAAGCCAGCATCGCTCCGTCGGGCGAAAACGACACCGAAGAAACCGCATTCTGATGGCCGAGTAAGGTGGCGATAGCTTGTCCTGTTGCCACGTTCCACAGCTTGATCGTACTATCAACCGCCCCGGAAGCCAGCGTTGCCCCGTCGGGCGAAAACGACACATGTCTGATCAGATCCGTATGCCCTTCAAAGGTGGCGATATTCGTTGCCGTCTCCGCATTCCACAGTTTGACCTTACCATCACCTGCCCCAGAAGCCAGTGTTGCTCCGTCGGGCGAAAACGATACCGAATGAACCCCATACCCATGGCCAGGGAGGGTGGCGATTTGGTACGGCGAAATTTCCACAAGGTCATAGGACGCATAGCGAACATTGCCATCTGTATCAACGACTTTTACATGAACCGGACGCACGGGAGGGGGGATTTGGTGAGATGGAGTATCGTCGTCAAAGTCGAGCTCGACGACGGCCTCTTTTTTGCCCTCCAACCCACGACACGCCTTTACTTCATCAAATCTAGTAGTAAGCAGGACAACTTGCTGAAGCCCATCCGGATCGCCGAGCTGAAGTTTAACGGAAAAGCTGGTTGCACCTGCCGGATATTCAGGGGCCGAAATAAGTTCGACAGTCGGCGGCTGTCCCCGTTCAACTGAGATTTCGGGATTGAAGTGGGGATGCACGGCTAAGAATTCGGTAGCACACGCCGATAACTCCGATCCGTCGGTATGCCCCATGAGGTACGCATTATCGCGGAAATCGTGCTCCAAGCCGAAGGCGTGTCCAAGTTCATGGGCCGCTGTTTCCCAGTCAGAATGGTCATTTATTGACGCCCCACCCCCATTTTTCCCCCAACTAACTCCTCTTGGTGTAGAACTACGACTATTGTCAATGAAGGTAAGGCAAATGTTAGTCTCGAGATCAAACGCCTCCATAATCTCGATATACACAGCCCCAAATGCCTCGTCGGAATAGTAGCTATCGGGGTGTTCCCCATCTACGCGATGTACTAGCGGTTCGCCCTCGGCATCGGTTTCAACGCGGAAGGTCATGTCGCCGTATCCATGCGCCTGCATCTGCTCGGCATAAAATGTCTGAACTTGGCGAATTTCGTCTTTCATCTTCTGAGCCACTTCAGCGCGATACGGACGGTCGTTGGGCAAAAAGTAAATCAGCCGCACGGTCCGGGGCTCGCCGACGTTCAGGTATGCCAGCCGTTTGCCGGCTGCATAGGTATCGCGCTCCCACCGCTCGAAGTCGAGCGGCAGGCGGAAATGGACACTATCGGAGGGCGCGGGCGACGCATGGCCTACGGCCATCGGTGGGATCAAGAAACCGATAAACGCCCAAAAGACGGAACGAAAAACGGGGGTTTTCATGGGGTGCGCTCCTTAATCAATGCTACGTGATGTGTGATTTTTCAAGCAATGGTGCTCCTTCGCCTATCTTATGTACGACCAAATAGATAGGGCTTATCTCGGAGTATGGATCAATAGACAACCGCTCGATTTTGACCCATTCGTACAGCTATAAAAAGTTACACATCGCGTTGTTAGAGTCAATTTGCTGCCGCATCAAATGACCGGCCATGCCGCCTTGTCCCCCCTCTCTGCCCGCCATAGATTTTGCGCCAAACAGGAGGAGAAATTCATGCGTTTACAGAATCGCATCGCCGTTGTTACCGGAGGGAGTTCGGGGATTGGGCGAGGTATTTGTCTCGAGCTGGCCCGCGAAGGGGCTAAGGTCGTAGTGGCCGATATGCAGGAAGCGCCCAAGATCGGCAAGTTTCACGAAACCGAGCCGCAGCCGCCCACGGCTGAAGTCATTGTCGGGGAAGGCGGCGACGCGCTCTTTGTCGAAACCGATGTGGCCGACGAAAAGGCGGTGGAAAACCTAATAGCCCGCAGCGTCGAACGCTTTGGCGGGGTGGATATTCTGGTCAACAACGCCGGGATCATCATACCGGGGGACAGCCAAGAACTGTCCGTTGAGGATTGGGATCGGGTTATAGGCGTCAACCTGCGCTCAATTTTTCTCACGACTAAATTTGCCGCGCCCTATCTGAGAAAATCCGTTGCCGGGCGCATCATCAACATTGCCTCGGTTCACTCCTTTGGCGGCGGCGGCGGTCCAGCCTATGCGCCGACAAAGGCTGGCGCGGTGAATCTGACGCGGGATTTGGCGTTGGAACTAGCCGGGGACAATGTCACGGTCAACGCAGTGTGTCCGGGCTATATTGAGACGCCGATCCAAGACTATTTGACCCCGGAAATTATCGAGCAATGTCGGCGGGATACGCCTTTGCCGAGATTGGGCCTGCCGAGGGATATTGGGCGGGCGGTGGCATTTTTTGCCTCGGATGACGCGGAGTGGATTACGGGGACGGCGCTGCCCGTCGATGGGGGTTGGTTAGCGCCGATTTGATGATCCGCAGATGGACGCAGATGGACGCAGATGGACGCAGAATAGAACAAGATGCTATAGACATGGACGAGGGTTGGTCCATCGTCGAAGTGAACCGCGTCGGGGGAAGGTCGCGGTTGACATCCTGCTTGGCCGTCGCGCCGTTGAAGATTCTCAGCCCCAAGGTCGAGGCCGATTACAGCACGGCCGTGCTTTCTAGCTATGGCGGCGGTTTGGTCGCTGGCGATTGCGTCCGGCTGCGCGTGCGCTGTGGTCGGGAGGCCAAGCTCTTTTTGGGCACGCAGGCCTTTACCAAAGTGTACAAGACCGCCGACGGTCAGGTCGCGCGACAGGAGCTAGCCGGGCACATCGAAGCAGGCGCTTGCGTAGTATCGCTGCCCGACCCGGTGGTGCCCTATGCCGACAGCGCCTTTGTGCAGGAGCAGGTCTGGCATCTAAGTGCGGGAGCCGCGCTGGTCTTGCTCGATGGAGGCACGGCCGGCCGCGGCGAACGAGGCGAGCAGTTCCACTACAGCTCTTATACATCTAATATTTCCATCTACTTGGAAAATGAACTGGTATTGGTCGAACGCTTGCGTTTGCAGCCCAAGCAGCAGGCTCCCGACCGCGTTGGAGCTTTTGGCCCATACACGGCATTCGCCAATGCCTTTATCGTCGGTGATCCAGCGCGTGCTGCCGTCGAGGAAGTACTGCGTCGTGACTTAGCGCCGCTGCTCACTGGTCAGCGGACGCGCGGGACTAGCAAGGCAGCTTTGGTTTCGCTCGCCGAACCTCGTCCTGGCGTGCTCGCGCTCCGCGCCTTGGGGCGCACCAATGGCGATCTAGAGGAAGTCTTGCACGCGCTCGCCACGGCTGTATCGCTGCCCCAAGTCCTAGGCGAAAATCCACTGCGCCGAAAGTATTAGTCTCTTCGGCAGCAAATTCACAAAACATCACATATTTGTCTTTTTTGAGTGCTCGCCCTAGTCACAGAATGCTGCGAAGGGCGAACTCGTCTCACCACAAGACCCTCTAAAACGACATATTTGTCTTTTTTCAAATTCGTAAAACTACATTTTTGGCGTCGATTGACTGGAAAACTAAGCGAGTAAACCGCCAAAAATGCCATTTACGTACGAAAAATAAATAAAATTACAAATCGCGTATCTATTTGCGACATAAAGAGATAGTAACAAGAATATTCCCTCCTGCTCCGTCTATAGACTGCTACGGGTGCCGTTGTGGTATCCTTTTTGCAGTAGGAGAGCGGAATCGGTCGGAGCGGACTACCGGAACGGTGCGTTCAGGCCATTTAACACTACAATTCAATTCTTGGAGGGATCCAATGGGAAGATCAAGTAAGTTCTGGATTGCATTTGTCGCCTTAGGGCTAATCTTCGTTGGAACGCATTCGAGCGCGCAGGCGGAGGAGACGGTCAAAATAGGCGTCCTGCATTCGCTCAGTGGCACGATGGCTATCTCGGAGGTATCGCTGCGCGACGCCGTGTTGATGGCGGTCGAGGAAATCAATTCCAACGGCGGCGTACTGGGCCGCAAAATTGAGCCGGTGGTCGTCGATCCGGCGTCCGACTGGGACCTGTTCGCCGAAAAGTCCAAAGAACTGTTGCTAGAGCACGAGGTAGCGTCCGTCTTCGGATGCTGGACCTCGGTGTCGCGCAAGTCGGTGTTGCCGGTTTTTGAAGAAAACAGCGGGCTGCTGTTCTATCCGGTCCAGTACGAAGGCGAAGAGTGCTCGCGCAATATCATTTATACAGGGGCTACTCCTAACCAGCAGTTGATCCCAGCCGCCCAGTATCTGATGAGCGAGGACGGCGGCGGGTACGAGAAATTCTATCTGCTCGGCACGGACTACGTATTCCCGCGCACAGCCAACAAAATCCTGCGCGCCTATCTCCTCGACCAAGGGGTGCCCGAGGAGAATATCATGGAGGAGTACACGCCCTTCCACCACCAGGATTACCAGACCATCGTGCAAAAGATCAAGAGTTTTGCCGCCGATGGTAAAGCTGCGGTCTTGAGCACGATCAACGGCGATTCCAACGTGCCCTTCTACAAGGAATTCGCCAATCAGGGGCTGACTTCGGCGATGTGCCCGATCATGGCCTTTTCAGTGGCTGAAGACGAACTGCGGGCGATGGATACCGAGTTTTTGGTCGGCCACTTAGCGGCTTGGAATTACTTCCAGTCCGTCGCCACCAAGGAAAACCGGGATTTCGTCAAGAGCTTTAAGAAATACTGCGAGGCCAATGGCTTGCCCGGCGGCCTAATGCGCGTCACCGACGATCCAATTCTCTGGGCCTATACCGGAGTCTATCTGTGGAAAGGCGCGGTTGAAAAAGCCGGTTCCTTTGACGTGGAAAAGGTACGGCCGGCGCTCTACGGGCTGACGTTTGACTCGCCGGGCGGCCAAGTGATGATGGACGAGCGCAATCACCATCTGCACAAGCCCGTCTATATCGGCGAGATCAAAAAGAACGGCCAGTTCAAGATCGTCTATGAGTCGGATGGCCTCGTGGCCCCCGATCCGTGGGACGATATCACTAGCGCCGACAAGGACTGCGACCACGTCAATTACATGGGCACCTATACCCTAGAATAGTTTGTAGGGGCGACCGGTCGGTCGCCCCTACCTAGCGCAGAAGGACGCAAACATGAATAAGAAAGTTATAGCATTTGCACTGGCGATTTTTGCCGCCCAGACGGTATCCGCCGAGGTCGAATTCTCCGGGTTTGTCGATATGAGCGTGTTCAGCGACGATGGGGACGCGAGCATGTCGCTGGACCAGTTTGAGTTGGATGTCTCGACAGATCTCGGGGAGGGGATCTCCATGCGGGCGGATGTCAATGCCTTGGGGCCTACTGACCCGGTTGAACTGGAGCAGGCCTTTATCACGTACGATACCGGCGAGGGCTTGGCGCTCACCGTGGGCAAGTTTCTTAGCTGTACCGGCTTTGAAGCGGCCGAACCCACAGGTATGTATCAGTATTCGTACTCGGCTACGCTGGTCTATGGCGGCTATCAGAATGGGATCGCGGCCTCCTATGGCTCGGATATGTTCGGCCTGTATGGGGCGGTTGTTTCCAGCGTGTGGGATGGAGCAGAAACCGATTTCTCAGGGGATGGGAGCGATGTAGGGTTTGAGGCTCAGGTTGCCTTGATGCCGGTGGAAGGGGTAACGGCTAAAGCTGCGTTGGCCAGGGAAGACGAACAGACCTTGATCAACGTTTGGGGCATGTTGGCGACGGGACCGTTGACGGTCGCCGCCGAGGTGAATTCAATGAGCGATTGGGGTGGCTATGAGTCGGGGTTGGGGTATCTCGGCATGGTCAATTACGGCCTGAGCGATCAGGTCGGCGTAACAGCCCGGTACTCGGCTATTGCGTGGACTCCGATTGGCGGCGGCGAAGACGACGAAACGAGCGAGATCACCATTGCCCCGAGTTACGCCATCTCGGACAACTGGGGTCTGGTGGCCGAGGTGAAGATGCTCACGGTGGGTGATGCCGACGCGGTGACGCAAATTGCGCTGGAGTCGTTGCTAACGTTTTAGGTGGGTGGAGCGGAGACGGCCGCTTAGCAGTTTAGCGATTGGTACGGTGATAGCTCCCAATCCTGCAAGGACTTGGGCTTCTACGGTTTTGCACCGACAGTGTGCTATCCCACACTGATTGCTTACGGCACGTTGGTCGCAAGGCCGGCGGTGCGTTGTTATGGCACTCGTTTAGGAGACCGGCGCTCTTTTGGCGACCGACGCAATACGTTTTACACCGTGCGCGATTCGGCACGGAAACGCCCAACGTATTCTCTTGTCAAAGAGCCTAACCAACGAAAGAAATTGTCGGCTAATCATTGCACCACGTCAACTAAAAAGACTGAGTTTGTGTTTGGCTAAACAGGTTCTAAAAGTACTGGCGGTGTGGGTTTTAGCGGCTGGAGCGGCTGGAGCCAACACGTGGGACGAGGAGCAGTTTGCGCGGCTGGCCAGCGGCGATGACGAGGAGATCCAACAAGCTGTAACCGTCTTGGCCGCGCGCTACGACCAAGTCCATTACGCATTGATGCAGGGGCTGTTTAGCGGGGAGGTCTATCGCTGGAGTGAGCGCGAAGTACAGAGCGGCTTGGTGCTCATTGGCGATGAGGAAATGGACGAGTATGGCGATTCGATAGTACCGCTCTTTACGGCTTATCCCGAGCGAGAGCCCATTCTCGACGAGAATGGTGAGCAGGTCAAAGTTTCGCTTTACGATATAGAGGAGGTCGAGAGCAATCGGAAGATCAGGGCGCTGATCCAGCCCTATTTGTTGCAGATGGAACTCTTTCACCCGGACGCGGATAAACGGCGGATTGCTGCTGAAAATATCGGCAACAAGGGAAATGCAGCCGCCATCCCGGCGTTGCGCCGTTCTATCGAGGAAGAGACGGATGGGTCGATCCGGCGATTGAAACGCGTGTCGTTGGCCAAGCTGCAATTGGCCGACGCAGAGGCAGAGGTGCGCTTGCAGGCGGTGGCTGCATTGGAGGAACTGCGCAGTCCGTTGGCCATACCTGTGCTAGAGAGACTTTTGAGTACGGACGAGTCTGGGGCCTTCGCCGAACCGGACACGCGGGTCCGGGAGCGGGCGGCTGCGGCCCTGACTAGCTTGCGGCGCTTTAGTTCCTCCATGCAGGCGGTGCAGACGATTTTTATCGGTCTGAGCTTGGGGTCCATCTTGGTCTTGATGTCGCTGGGACTGGCGATTATCTACGGGCAGATGGGGGTGATTAACATGGCGCACGGCGAGTTTATGATGATCGGTGCGTACACCACTTTTGTGGTGCAAAACCTGTGCTTGGGCGTGCTGCCGTCGGAGTACGGCGATCTGTTTTTTGCCATCTCCTTTCCGCTTGCTTTCTTGGTCGCTGGCGGCGTTGGGTTCCTGCTGGAGGCGTCGATTATATGCCGGCTATACAGCCGACCGCTCGAAAGTCTGCTGGCCACTTGGGGCATCAGTCTGGTGCTGATTCAGGCGGCGCGCAGCATCTTTGGCGATTTGACGGCGGTGAAGTTGCCGCAACTGCTAAGCGGCGGCTGGGAAATGGCTCCCCAAGTGGTGTTGCCCTATAATCGCATGTTTATCATGGCGCTGGCCGCGGCGATTGTCGGGATGCTGTTGGCGCTTTTTTTTCGCACGCGCTTTGGGCTCAAGCTACGGGCCACGACTCAAAATCGGGCGATGAGCGCCTGCGTCGGGGTGCCGGTGCGGCGGATTGACTCCATGGCTTTTGCCTTGGGCACGGGGATTGCCGGGGTCGCCGGTTGGGCGATGACGCTGATTGGGAACGTCGTGCCCAACATGGGCCAGACCTATATCGTCGATTCGTTCCTCGTGGTTGTCACCGGCGGGGTCGGCAAGCTGCTAGGCACGATCAGCGCCGGGCTAGGGATCGGCATTTTCAACAAGATGCTCGAACCGCTCTTTGAAGCCGTGTACGGCAAGGTCATTCTGTTGGGCTTGATCATCGTCTTCTTGCAATCTCGTCCGACTGGCCTCTTCCCTGCCAAAGGACGGAGCGCCGAACTGTGAGCGCGTCTAGACACCACATCGTCGCTGGTTTGCTGTTTGCCTTTTTTGGGGTGCTAGTCCCGCTGCTCAACTATCTGGGGCTAGTCGCCGATACGACCCTGAATCTGTGGGGGCGCTATTTTTGTTTCGCCATCGTCGCCCTTGGGATGGACTTGATTTGGGGATTTACTGGCATTCTGTCGCTGTGTCAGGCGTTTTTCTTTTGTCTGGGCGGCTACGCCATCGGTATGCATATGCTGCTCAAGACCGGGACCAAGGGCGTGTACGGTAGCGCGTTGCCCGACTTCATGGTTTGGAACCGGGTCGAGGAGTTGCCGCTTTTTTGGGAGCCGTTCCACAGCCTGCCGCTGACCTTGCTCCTTGGGCTGGTGGTGCCGGGATTGGCGGCGCTGGTCTTTGGTTTCCTCGCCTTTCGCAGCCGCATCAAGGGCGTGTATTTGGCCATTATCACTCAGGCGCTGGCGCTGGCGATGTGGCTGCTCTTTTTGCGCAACGAGACCATGTTGGGGGGGACCAACGGGCTGACGGATTTCAAGACGCTGCTGGGCTTTGAATTGGCCGAACCGGCGACCAAGCGCGGGCTGTACGTGGTGGCGTGTGCGGCGCTGGTGGGGGCGTATTATCTGTGCCGCTATATCGTCGGCTCCAAATTGGGCAAATTGCTGGTGGCCATTCGCGATAGCGAGCACCGTCTGCGCTTTATCGGCTACCACATCACCCGCTACAAGCTCTTCGTCTTTGTAGTCGCCAGCGCCTTGGCGGGCTTGGGGGGAATGCTCTACGTGCCGCAGACCGGCATTATCACGCCGGGGCGCATGGACGTGCAGGCGTCGATTGAGATCGTGGTGTGGACCGCGGTCGGCGGCCGGGGGACGTTGGTGGGCGCGATCGTCGGAGCCGTGCTAGTCAACTTGCTCTACAGCTTTCTCACCGGCGCGTTCCCCGGCACTTGGCTCTACTTCCTCGGCGCGCTCTTTGTCGGGGTGGTGCTGTTCTTTCCCGAGGGCGTCGCTGGCATAGTCGGGCGCTTGCGCCGGGCTTAATGTATCCGCAGATGACGCAGATAGGCGCAGATATAGGACTTGAACGATTTGAGAAGCGGATCGTCTTATTTCTACTATTCTGCGTTCATCTGCGTTCATCTGCGGATTATCTTATGAATGATTTATATGGACAATCTATACGTGCAGAAGTTGAGTGTGTCGTTCGACGGCTTCAAGGCGCTGGACATCGACATCTTTGAGGTCGCCCAAAACGAGTTGCGGGTGGTCATCGGTCCCAACGGCGCGGGCAAGACGACCCTGCTCGACGTGCTCTGTGGCCGGGCGCGGCCCGACGTTGGCCATGCCTATTTCAAGGATCAAGACCTGACCAAGCTGAGCGAGGACGAGATCGTCGATTTAGGAGTGGGGCGCAAGTTCCAAGCGCCGACGGTTTTTACTTCGCTGACCGTCGCCGACAATCTGATGCTGGCTGTGAAGGCCAATCGCGGCGTCTTTGCCTCGCTGTTTTATCGGCTCCAAGCGGCTGAGCGCCGTCGGATTGAGGAGGTGGCCGAGCGCACGGGGCTGGAGGATGCGCTCGACGAGGTGGCCGGTACTCTGTCGCACGGTCAGAAACAGTGGTTGGAGATCGCCATGGTCATCTTGCAGGATCCCACGCTCTTTCTGGTCGATGAGCCAGCGGCGGGCATGACCGACGAGGAGACTTTCCGCACTGGGGAGATTCTCCAGGGGCTGGCCGAGGATCACGCCCTGATTGTCATTGAGCACGACATGGAATTCGTGCGGCAAATTGCCCGCAAAGTAACGGTGCTACACGAGGGCAGAATTTTAGTCGAAGGGCCGATGGAAGCGGTGCAGAACGATCCGCGCGTCATTGAGTGCTATTTGGGAACGACCATGGAACGGGAGGAGCGCAGTGCAGGCGGCTGAGACCACGCTGGCGGTGGAGGAGTTGGATGTCCACTACGGGGGCAGCCGCATCTTGCGGGATATTAGCTTGCGGGTTCCCGGCGGCTCGATTGTGGCGGTGATGGGGCGCAACGGCGTCGGCAAAACGACGCTGCTCAAGGCGATCATGGGGTTGTTGACGCCGAGCAAGGGCCGGGTGTTTTTTGCCGGTGAGGACGTCACTGCGCTGACGGCTGACAAGCGCACCCGACGGGGGTTGGGGTACGTGCCGCAGGGCCGCGAGATTTTTCCGCAGTTGACGGTGCGGGAAAACTTGGAGATCGGCTTGCAGGCACGCGCTGGCGGTGGCGAGGTGTCCGAGGAAGTGTTCACTCTTTTTCCGGTGTTGGCGGACATGCAGGAGCGGATGGGCGGCAATTTGAGCGGCGGGCAGCAACAGCAGTTGGCCATTGCCCGGGCGCTGGTCGGCGAACCCAAGGTCCTGATGCTGGACGAACCGACCGAAGGGATCCAGCCGTCGATCATTTTGGAAATAGAAAGGGTATTGCTCCAACTCAAGGAGCGGGGCGAGTTCGCCATTGTCCTAGTTGAGCAGTACTTCGACTTCGCGCGGCAGATCGCCGATCACTTCTTTCTGATGGACCGCGGCAGCATTCTATTGCAGGGGACCGCCGACGAGTTGTCGGATGAAAGTATCAAGACCCACCTGACGTTTTGAGGGAGGATTCATGCGGCTTGCACCGAGGGAAATCGACAAACTAGTATTGCACAACGCCGGGTTTGTGGCGCAGAAGCGCTATGCCCGGGGTCTGCAGCTGAACTACCCGGAGGCGACCGCGCTGATCGCGGCGCAGTTGCTCGAATTTATCCGCGATGGCGAGCGAGTAGCCACCTTAATGGACAAAGGCAAGCAATTGCTCGGTATTGAAGATGTGTTGCCGGGGGTGCCGGAGATGGTGCACGAGGTGCAGGTGGAGGGCACGTTCCCCGACGGCACCAAACTGGTGACGGTCCATCAGCCGATCTGCCGGGCGCACGGCAACGCCGAGTTGGCGCTCTATGGGTCGGGGCTGGTGCGGGTGGGTGAAACGTGGTCGCCGGACAACGCGTCTAGTGCCGCTCCAGGGGAAGCACTGGTGGTGGATGGGGAACTCTCGCTCAATGCCGACCGCGAAAGAGTGGAGCTCGAAGTGGCGAACATGGGCGACCGCCCCGTGCAGGTGGGATCGCACTTTCCCTTTTTTGAGGCCAACGCCGAATTGCGCTTTGACCGCGCGCGGGCCTATGGCTTTCGCCTCGATATTCCCTCGGGGACGGCGGTGCGCTTTGAGCCTGGGGAGACCAAGACGGTGACGCTGGTTGCCGTAGCTGGCGGGCGCGTCGTCCAAGGCGGCAGTGGTTTGATCGGCGGAGCCTTGAGTGACGACAACAAGGACGCAGCCCTTGAACGCGCTAAAGAGCGCGGCTTTTTAGGAGCGGATTAGCTATGCGGATTGATCGACGCGCTTATGCGGATATGTACGGTCCTACTACGGGTGACCGGGTGCGGTTGGGCGACACGGATTTGATTGTCGAGGTCGAAAAGGATCACACCCTGTACGGCGAGGAATGCAAGTTCGGCGGCGGCAAAGTGCTGCGCGACGGCATGGGGCAGCAGAGCGGCGCGGGCCAGGAAGAGGCACTGGACTTGGTAATTACCAATGCGCTGGTGCTCGATTACACGGGCATTTACAAGGCCGACATTGGCGTCAAGGACGGGCGCATCGCCGGGATTGGCAAGGCTGGCAACCCGGATATTATGCCGGGCGTCGCCGAGCAGATGGTCGTCGGCGCGACCACCGAAGTGGTGGCCGGGGAGAAGCTGATTTTGACGGCTGGGGCACTGGACGTACACGTGCATTTTATCTGTCCGCAGCAAGTGGAAGAGGCCATCGCCTCGGGCATCACCACAATGCTCGGGGGCGGCACTGGTCCGGCGACTGGAACGAATGCCACTACTTGTACTCCAGGGGCTTTTTACATTCGCACGATGTTACAGGCGGCCGATGCTTGGCCGCTCAATTTTGGCTTTTTGGGCAAGGGCAATTCGTCGCTGCGCCTAGGATTGGCGGCGCAAGTTGAGGCTGGGGCTTGCGGCCTCAAGCTGCACGAAGATTGGGGTACGACGCCAGCGACTATTGATGCGTGTTTGGCAGTCGCTGAAGAATTCGACGTGCAGGTTTGCATTCACACCGACACGCTCAACGAGTCGGGCTTTGTCGAGGCGTCGCGGGCGGCTTTCAAAGGGCGGACGATTCACACCTACCACACGGAGGGCGCGGGCGGCGGCCACGCGCCCGACATTATGCGGCTTTGCGGCGAGGCCAATGTGCTGCCCTCTTCGACCAACCCGACGCGGCCCTTCACGGTCAACACCATAGACGAACATCTGGACATGCTGATGGTCTGCCACCACCTCGACAAGAATATCCCCGAGGACGTGGCGTTTGCCGAGAGTCGGATCCGCCAAGAGACCATTGCTGCCGAGGATATTTTGCACGACTTGGGCGCGCTATCGATCATTGCCTCGGATAGCCAAGCGATGGGGCGAGTGGGGGAGGTGGTGTGCCGGACTTGGCAGACGGCGCACAAGATGCGCCAGCAGCGGGGCTTGTTGCCCGAAGATGGGGGCGGTGCCGACAACTATCGCGCACGGCGCTACGTCGCCAAATACACCATCAATCCAGCCATTGCCCATGGGCTCTCGGCCCAGATCGGCTCGGTAGAGACGGGTAAGCTGGCCGATTTGGTGTTGTGGCAGCCGGCTTTTTTTGGCGTCAAGCCCGAGTTGGTGATTAAAGGTGGGGTGATTGCTTACGCGCAGATGGGCGACGCCAACGCTTCGATACCCACGCCGCAGCCCGTGTATCCGCGTCCCATGTTCGGGGCCTACGGCAACGCGGTTGGGCCGACGTCGCTAGCTTTTGTTTCGCAGGCGTCGCGCGAGCGGGTGGGCGAGTACGGGTTGGCGAAAGAGGTCGTATCTGTCGAGCATTGCCGCGACATTGGCAAGGCCGACATGCGGCTCAACGACGTGGTGCCCAATATCGAGGTTGATCCAGAGACCTATAAGGTGAACGTTGACGGCGAGGAAATTACTTGTGAACCGGCAGAGAAACTGCCGCTGGCGCAACTGTATCACCTGTTCTAAGATGCGTTTTTGAGATCCGTGGGGACAGGGTATCCGCAGATGAACGCAGATGGGCGCAGAGGTGCTTGAGGTGCGCCTAGATCTTAAGACGGCCTAAATGGAACATCTCTATCCGTTAATGCACCTAGCCGACAGTGCGTTGCCGGCCGGTGGCTACGCCTTTTCCAATGGCTTGGAGGGGGCGTATCAGTTGGGCTTGTTGGATGCGCCTGGGACGCTGGAAGAGTTCGTGCATTCGGCGCTGGTGGCCGCGGCCTATGGCGAGATTCCCTTTATCCATTCCTGTTATGCTGAATCTGACGAAAATGCCGTGGCGGAAATGTTGCATTTTTACGACGCGATGATCGCGGCTCCGGCGATGCGTCGGGCGAGTTTGATTTTGGGCAAGAACTGGTTGCGGTTGATGGCTGGTTTGTATCCAGAGGTCAAGTTCGCAAACTTGCGTCGGACGCATGCGCACTACACGGTGGTTTTTGGGCTGGCGTTGAAGGCTACGGGCTTTGCACAAGCTGATGCCCAACAGCTCTACATGTTTCAAGTGCTCAGGGATCAGATGAGCGCTGCGGTGCGTCTCGGGATCGTCGGGCCGATGGAGGCCACGCGACGGCAATTGGGTCTGTATGTGTATTGCGAGGAATTCCTGGCGGAAGTGGCCGGGCGACCGTACTCACAAGCGACGCGTTGTGCGCCGCAACTCGACATTGCCCAGAGCGTACACGACGATCTCTATTCGCGCCTTTTTCAAAGTTGAGAGGGATGTATGGGGCACGACCACGACCACACACACGAACCGTTTGACTCGCCCGGACTCTTTGCCGAGCGCGAAGGTCCGAACTCGCACCGCGATTTTGCCGACCGAGCCTTTACGGTGGGGATTGGCGGGCCGGTTGGCAGCGGCAAGACGGCGCTGTTGCAGGCTTTGTGCGAAAGGCTGCGCGACGAGTATAGCTTGGGGGTGGTCACCAACGACATCTTCACCCGCGAGGACGCCGAATTTCTGCTGCGGCACGAGGCGTTGGAACAGGAGCGCATCGTCGGCGTCGAGACTGGCGGTTGTCCGCACGCGGCGATCCGCGAGGACATTTCGCTGAATCTGAATGCGCTCGAAGACTTGATGGATCGTTTCGCCGGGGGCATCGACTTACTGTTGGTCGAAAGTGGCGGTGACAACTTGGCGGCTCATTTCAGCCGCGAGCTCGTCGATTATTCGGTGTACGTTATCGACGTGTCCGGCGGCGACAAAATTCCGCGCAAGGGCGGTCCGGGGACGACGCAGTCGGATTTGTTGGTGATTAACAAAACTGATCTGGCCGAGATGGTGGGGGCGGATCTGGGGGTGATGGATCGCGATGCCAAGAAGATGCGCGGCGAGGGGCCGACGGTTTTTGCTTGCATCAAGGATCGAGAGGGACTGGAGGCGATTGTCGGGCACATTCTTAAGGCGCGGGAGAGGGCGTTGCTGTCGGAAGCGCAGAAGTCGCTTTAATCTTGTTCATCTCAGGTGTATCGTTATCTTGCTTCAGCTATGACATAGTTGCTAACGACAGGTGGGCACCTATCGCCATCGAAGCGAGGTCATCCTATGGCAGAAGCGAAACACAACGCGATTGAACTCAGAAAAGTAGTTTCTCGGGACCCAGAGGTACACAGCGGCGATTTGGTATTCGCTGGCACTCGGGTTCCAGTCGACACACTTGTGGATTACCTCAAGGCCGATCATTCAGTTGAAGAGTTCTTGATTGATTTCCCTAGCGTCGAACGCTGGCAGATCGAATCGTATCTCGACCTTTCGCCCGATGGATTGGATCGCTTGAGGTCACAGGGTGAGAGTACTTCTTGACGAGGATATTCCAACCCGACTCAGGCTTCATTTCGGAGAAGCGGCTGATGTCGAGACGGTCGAGTACCGGGGCTGGAAGGGATTGAAAAACGGTGCGCTACTACGCGCTGCCCAAGAGCATTTCGATGTGCTCGTTACAATGGATAACCACCTTCCTGAGCAGCAATCTCTCCAACAGTTTGACTTGGCGGTCGTGGTCTTGCGTGCGCGGAACAAGAGTCTCACAGAGATCCAGAAGCTGATGCCCGAGCTTGAGCGGATGCTTGATTCGCTTCAGTCAGGGCAAGCCAGGAGGATCTATTCCCCCGAATAATTGTTCCCAGCCCGAGCTATCGCCCGCGTAGATTGGGTGATAACGCGAAGTCAAGAATCTTTGGCTTTCTCCTGTGACTGCTGCGGCACCGCTTGACGAATTTCTTGCGACTCATCCTCAATGCCGTCACGAAGTGTGCGAATCCGTTTTGGGTTCGGATTATCCACGATTCGGCAGGGAAGATCGATCTCGCCGCGCACGTGGGCGAGCACTTCTCCCAGTGCCGTCTCGATTTCTCGACCCAATGGGGTTCGTTCCGTTGTCATTTGGTTTTTCCATTCCTTGATCGTTCCCACTAGCCTTATCAGCACCTTTTTATTCGCCAGACTCAGGTCATCGCGGGCAGCGGCGCGGATGTCGGCGTCTCGCGTTAGCCAGTGCAGGGCCGGCATTAGCTATCGTCCTCTGGGACTTCTGACATGGCTTGCTCGTATTCGGCGATCCATTGTTCGGCTTCTTCTTTGGTGTAGGAGCCGGTAATGGGACCGTTGTGTCTCGGCGGCAGCTCCTTGCTTTCTGGTGCGCCAATATGCGATTCCAGTTTCTCGCGCAACCCTTTTGCTTTTTCATCAGGTAAGTCTTTGACGAAGGAATCCACATCTTCCTGACTTAGCCCCTCTGCGAAAACTACTCCCCCCAGCTCAGTTTCTTTGTCAATTGACTGTCGGATGCGATCTGCAAATGCGTCGGGGGGCAGCATATCGCTAGCCCCTTGCAGGTTTGCCAAGGAAAGATCGGCCTCTTGTAAGTATGCATAGACAAACCTAGCCCCTTGCAGACTCGCGAGGACAAGCCTAGCCCCTTGCAGATGTGCTTCAAAAAACTCAGCCCCTTGCATACGCGCCCTGTAAAGCTGAGCCCCTTGTAATTGTGCTTGTATAAACTCAGCCCCTTGCAGGTATGCTATCTCAAGATTAGCCCCTTGCAGATAAGCATCCCGAAAATTCGCATTTTGCAGGTGCGCCTGATAAAGAATAGTACCTTGCAGGTGTGCTTTGGTCAGGATAGCCTTTTCTAAATGCGCTCCTCTGATATCTGCACCGTTTAGCCAGCTTTCCTGCAAGTTGATATGGCAACCTTTGAAAGCCTCGTGCTTCTGCACAAAGAGCAACGTCAACAGGCTTTGGATTTCTTCCGAGGGTTTCGATTTGTGCGCTTCCCGATATTTGCTCTCGCCCGTCGTCTGGCGGATATGGGCGCAGAGAATGTCGAGCACCGTCTGACGCAAATTTTCCGTGTCTTCCGCTAAATGGAAGAGTTCGTAGGCCCCGCCTAGGCGCACGGAGTCCTTTTCGTGCCCTAGGTGTTCAATAGCGTTTTTCAGGCGATCCTGCCGTTGGCCCTGCTCGGTTTTCGACACCGCATCGGCCTGCGCTTTGGCGTCGTCGGCCTGCGCTTCTGCGGTTTGCTCCATCGCCTTGGCGCGCTTGTAGGACATCAGGGCTTGCAGGGCGACCAACACGCCGCCCATGCCGATTCCTAGGAATTTCAGAGCCTCGTATTTTGATTCCCCGTTTTGAGCTACGCCTAAAAGATTGGAAATCCAATCGGGATTTTCGGAGAACATGACGACCACAAAAACCACTACTAAGACGACGAGCAGGCCGATGAGAGCAGTCTGAAATATCGAAAAAAGATTATCTCTGATTTTAGAAAAAAGTTTCATCGCGTTGCTCGGCGAGGACTTCTAGAGAGGAGATAACCACATCGACGGGCAGGACGAAACGCTCGGTAATCGCCCGACGAATCGGATTGGCCGTCTGATGCCATACCGTTGTTAGAGAGTTGGTTGAACTGGAGGAGAAAGAACAACCCTGCCGCTTTTTTCTTGTTTTTGCCTTGCATCTTCTAGAATGCGATCAAGGTCGAAATCCATAGATTTTGCCAAGGCTTCTTTAATCCTTCTTGTCTCTTGGATGATTTCATCCGTGGTTTCTTCTTCGTTCATTGGTTTCATCATAATCAATCTCCAAGCAGTTCTTCGGGTGTACAGAGGATCGGTAATTCATAGCCACAACCTGACACGATTGCGCGGAGTTCCTTCATAATTGCCGCATTGGCAATGTGTCGGCAGTTCCAAGTCAACAGAATATCTATGCCGTGAACCGATGAGACGGCAATATGGATGGCGTCACGTGCTGCTCCTTGCGGCAGCAGTCCTGAATCCATAATAGCCTTTGCAATGTCGTTGACGGCGTTAGTCAGATCAAGAAGTGGAAGATCGTTCAGGAAAGATAGGCGTCTCTGTGCAGCGTCAGTATCTCCCGAAGCCACTTCGTCTAGAACAATCTCCGAAATGCAGAGATCGTAATTTTGACGCACGTCGTTCCACCAAGCGTGAGTTATTTGTTGCCTAGCTGCCTGAAGCAGGTCACGACTTGGCTGTGAAGCTAGGTAGCTGGGAATCGTCGTTTCGATATAGACTCGTTTGACTGTAAAAGTGCGTTTCATGATAGGCTCTGCTGTTGTGATTAGCCGATGCGTTCATAAGCGTAATTCTCCAGAGCCTCTTTTGCCATTTCAAGTGCCCTCACCGCCTGCTCGCGGCTTACAGACGGAAAGTCATCTAGGAAAACGTCTAGGCTGTACCCAGATGCTAGATAATCAAAGAGGTTCTTTACAACTACGCGGGTTCCCTTAAAAACAGGCATACCGCTCATAGTGTCCTTGCGACTGTGAATAACGCTGTCCTTGATTGCGATAGACAGGCTTTCGTTTGTTTGCGTCATGGTGCGAACTCCTGGTTGTTTGCGTCATAGCATTTCCTCTTAGTGCTCTCCTTTTCAAAGATAGACATATTCCCTCAATGGTGAAAAAGCCGTACCCCCGAATTAATCATCAACATTCCGTATTCGTCTGCCGCCTCAATTACCAGATCATCCCGCGTTGACCCGCCAGCTTGGACTAAGTACTCCACGCCTGAACGCTGCGCCCGGTCGATGTTGTCGCGGAAGGGGAAAAAGGCATCTGAACTCAGCGCCACGCCCTTGAGATGATCCAGCCATGCCCGCTTTTCCTCGGCGCTGAGCCGTTCTGGGACCTCGCGGAAATTGGCTTCCCATGCCCGGAGTTCGGCCGGGGTGACGTCGTCTTGTAGATAGATGTCGATGGCGTTGATTTTTTCCGGGCGCTTGAGGCCCTTGGCGAATTTCATGCCTAGGACTTTGGGGTGCAGGCGCAGATACCAGTTGTCGGCCTTGGCGCAGGCCAAGCGCACGCAGTGGACGCGCGACTGCTGGCCGGCACCGGTGCCGATGACTTGGCCGTCGCGGGCTAAGCACACGGAGTTGGATTGGGTGTACTTGAGGGCAATGGTCGCCACTGTTAGGTCGCGACGGGCACTAGCCGGCAAGTCCTTGCGGGCCGTGACGATGTTGTGGAAAAAAGCGTCGTCGGGGATAAAATCATTGCGTTGCTGCGCGAGCTGGACGCCGAATATCTCGCGTTGCTCGGTCGCGGCAGGCGCGTAATCGGGGTCGATTTGCAGGATGCGGTACTGGCCGCCCTTTTTCTTTTTTAAAATCTCTAAAGCCTCTGGCTCGTAGCCGGGGGCGATGATCCCGTCAGAGACCTCGACGCGGATGAGATCGGCCGTAGGGAAATCGACCACATCGCTCAGGGCGATCCAGTCGCCGAAGGAGGCGAGGCGGTCGGCACCGCGTGCGCGAGCGTAAGCCGTGGCCAGCGGGCTGAGGTCGCGGTTGGCGACGAAGTAAGACGCGCTCAGGGTCTCGTCGAGCGGTGCGGCGATGGCGGCACCGGCCGGAGAGACGTGTTTGAACGAGGCCGCTGCCGGCAGGCCGAGGGCGCTTTTGAGATCGCGGACGAGCTGCCAAGCGTTGAGCGCGTCCATGAGGTTGATATAGCTGGGAGCGTCGTTGAGCGGCTCGATGGGCAGGGCGCGGCCATCGGCCATAGAGCAGCGGGCTTCTGCTTGGTGGGGATTGCATCCGTAGCGCATGTCAATTGTAGCGGGCATAGCTTCTCCTCAATGAGACTATTTGCAAAAGTTGGGGCGGCGTATTATGTTCGGCAATCGCAGTGAAAAGACAATCGCCAATCAACCCATTTTTGACAAGCCAAGGCGAGGTAAATCGGCCATGTTCAAAGGTTGTAGTACAGCCCTAGTAACGCCCATGAGCGCAGACGGCAGCATTGACTACGGCGGCTTGGAGCAACTCGTAGAATTCCAAATTGCCAACAGTATCCAAGCGGTGCTCGCCGTCGGCACGACCGGCGAAAGCCCGACCCTGTTATGGGAGGAGCACAACGAAGTCATCGAGCGCACGGTCGCGCTGGCCAAGGGACGCACTCTGTCGATTGCTGGCACGGGCAGCAACTCCACCAAGGAGACCATGGCGGGCAGCGAGCATGCCGCCCACATCGGCGCGGACGCCGTGCTGCTGGTCGATCCCTATTACAACGGGCCTAGTTCCTTGGAGATCCGCCGCGAATACGTCGAGCCGGTGGCGCGGGCCTTTCCCGAGGTGCAGATCATTCCCTATATCATCCCCGGGCGCACCGGCTGCATGATGCAGGTGGAAGATTTGGCCATCCTCGCCCACCAATATCCCAACGTGGCCCAAGTCAAAGAGGCGACCGGCGACTTGGACAACATGGCCAAGACGCGCCGGCTCTGCGGCGACGATTTTACCATCCTCTCGGGCGATGACGACAAGACCGTGCCGATGATGAAGAGTGCGGATATCCGGGCCGCTGGCGTGATCTCGGTGATGTCCAACGTCATTCCGGGTCCCATCCAGCGGCTCACCGAGTTGCTCAACGCTGGCCAAGAGGACGAGGCCGATAGTTTGGCTGAGAAGCTGGCCCCGCTTTTTGGCATCGTCGGCGTTGCGACGACTGAGCAGAGTGCTTATGGCCCGGTCGAGTGCAAGGCGCGCAACCCGGTGCCGGTCAAGACGCTGATGAATATTCTCGGCATGCCGGCTGGACCCGTGCGGCAACCGCTGGGCAAGATGACGCACGCGGGTGTGCAAGTGGTGCTGGATGCCGCGCGCCAAGTAGCAGCCAACGACCCAACGGCTTTTGCGCCGGTCGCCGAGTTTTTCGGGGTGGATGTGGAAGCGCGTCTGCACGACGACTCGCTGGTCGAGCGCGCGGTGTATCCATCGTATTAATCGAGGCTAGAGTGATGACCAAAATCGTAATCTGTGGAGTGGCCGGGCGCATGGGCCAGCGGCTGGCTCATTTGACTTTGGCGGCTTCTGGTTTGGAGTTGTGCGGCGGCAAGGAGCGCCCGGACCACGAGGCTGTGGGGCGCGACATCGGCGAAGTCGTCGGCACCCGGCGTCTCGACCTAACGGTCAGCGACACGCTGTCGGGTATCGTCGAACCCGACCAAGTAGTGGTCTGTTTTACGACCCCGGAGGCGACCCTTGAAGACGCGGCCCTTTGCGCGGTGCGCGGGGTGCCTATGGTGGTGGGGACTACGGGTTTTACCCCGGAGCAACTCGCGGAATTCAAGCGGACGGTAGCGGACATTACCTGCGTGTTTGCGTCGAATTTCAGCACCGCCATGAACGTGCTGTTCAAGCTGGTCGAAGAAGCGGCCCGGATCTTGGGTGACGACTACGATGTGGAAATCATTGAAGCGCATCACCGGCACAAGGTCGATGCGCCGTCTGGGTCGGCACTGACGCTGGCCGAGCGAGCCGCGGCCGGTTTGGGCCGCAACTTGCGCGAGGTAGCCGTACACGGGCGGTCGGGCGTGGTCGGCGAGCGCTCGCGCCAAGAGATTGGCATGCACGCGATCCGCGGCGGCGACTTGGCGGGCGAGCACTCGGTGCTCTTCGCGGCTTTAGGCGAATGCCTCGAACTGCAGCACCGCGCTACGAGCCGCGATTCCTTTGCCTTGGGCGCGCTGCGTGCCGCTCGCTTTGCAGCACAGGCCGAGCCGGGGATGTACTCGATGGGAGATGTGTTGGGGCTGGGCTGACAGTTCAGCGCTTGGGGCGGAGGAGGTGCTGTGGCGTCGGCCACAGGGTCTGGATCTGGTCGCGCAGCCGCGCGGCCTCCTCAAAGTTTTCCGCTTCCACGGCCGCCTGTAGGTCGCGCTCTAATTTTTCGCGCTCGGACAGCGGGCGCTCCTGCTCTAATTCCTCGTACCATTCGCGCAAAAAGGAAATCTCGGGCAAATCCTCTTCTAGCTCGGCTTCCCATTCCTCGACAAAGCTCTCGATGTGGGCAATGCCTTCTTGCACGGCGCGCATGGCCGTTGGATAGTCGTCGCTTTGCAGCGCGAGCATGGCGTACGCCCGGGTCTGCATCATAATCGCGTGTGGGTAGTATTGCTCAAAGTACCAGCGGATCTCGTCGTTGGGTGCGCACTGATCGACCAATTCAAAAATCTGTAGGGTGTGCTCGGTATCGGCGACGACCCCTTCGTAGTCCTCTAGGTTGAACAGACTCAAGTAGCGGTGGTAGTACTGCCATGCCTCTTGGAAGAGTTCTTCGCACTCGTCCTCGTTTAGCATGAAGCCTTCCGGGGGGTCGCGCGATTCGATGAGGTCTTGGTAGTAATCGAGCAGCGAAGAGCAGCCGTGCGGTTGTTGGCCATCGGGACGGCCATCCAATTCGAGCTGCAGGAGCCCCATGTCGATGCGGATTTGAAGTTTTTCCTCGCCCTTGCTGGTGCGGATGCGCCGGGCGAGGAACTCGTCGGGCTTGAATTCCCAACTGTTGAGCAAGTCGCCGATATCGTAATTCATGGGCGCGCTCTCTGACAGAAAATAGAATGAAGAATCCCGGCCCCAAGGAGGCTGGGGGAGCACAAGGGACAATATAGGGCAGAACCTAGCACTGCGCTACTAATCAACCCATTTCTCGTCAAATGACTTGTCCATACAAAAAAGCGCCGGGCTACAAGCCCCGCGCTTATCGTGACATATAATGTACAAAAAAAGAAAGAATATGTCAAAAAATTTTATTTAAGTAGAATATAAATAATGGGTTATAACAAATTTTATCTTGACGCGATCCACTGCTTAACCTACCTTAAGACCGCCCTCAATTCCAATTCATTCCACACAGGAGGACCGATGTCCCAGCACGAGAACGATGCTCTGCAAGTGCAGGGCGACCGGGTGGTGCTAGGGGAGTGGTCGGGCGATCTGGAAGAATTGATCGCCAAGAATGTCGAATTGCGCCAGATGCTGCGCGAAGGGCGCGCCGACGAGGCCCGTGCGCTGCTCAAGAAGCAGGCCGTGGAGGAACAAGCCGCGCTGGTGGCCATAGACGAAAATCCCGAGGAGGTGCTCTCGCTGACCGGCATGGACGCCCGAGGACGCCCGGGGTACTTGCCCGCTGTCGTCGATAAGCTGCCGTCAGAGGTTATCGCCGAGTTGGTCGCCCCCGGCGAGTACAAGCTGGCGAGGTTTAACACCGCGCTGTTGCAGACTATGTCGGCAGAGTCGTTTGCGCGCGCGGTAGAAGACACGCTCGATCCGGTTTACTACCACGGCAACCGCACCAAGGTGTCGTGGGAATGGCTCGAAGCGGTCGCTGCGCTGGACGATCACAGCAAGCGCGCCGCGCTCTTGTATAAGGTGGATCAGGGCCTGCTAGAGGACGCTTTCCTCGACAAGGTCGATAGCATCGACATGCACGCCCAAGTCAGCGCCCTAGATGATGTGGGTACAGTGTCGGCCTTCAGCCTGTTGTCGGAATCAGGTCAGGCCGTGATGTTGCCGCCGATCAACGACCCGGAGATTCGCGAGGTCATCTACGCCTTGCACCAAGCCGCGCCTGAGTTGCTGGCAAAGGTGCTGCGCGGCGCTTGGGAACGGGCCGGCGGAGGGGCCTCGTGACCCGGCTAGCGCGCGTCGATCTCAACCAAGTCCCGCTCGACCACAATAGTTTCATTGGCCAAGTGGTCGCTGCGGGTCTCGAATACGAGCAATTGTCGCCGCGTTTTATGGATTCGCTGCGGGCCTATCTGCGGATCCACGGGTTGGGTTTTGCCCAGCGCAATCGCACAGGCATTGCCCTTGGCCGCGACCAGTTGCGCCAAGGCATGGAGCGGGGTTTGGCGTGCATGGACTTGGCACTGGAGGAGGTAAGCGACGGCGACCTCAACGCGGCCGTCGCCAAGTTGGTTAGCGACCCGTTTGACGCGCTCTACAAGCAGGGTTGGGAGCGCGCTTTCCGGCGTTTGGAAGAGATGCGCGAGCAGGCCCGCGCCTTGGTCGGCTGTTCCGAACTGGGCTTTTGGCCCGATCGGCAGCCCAAAGTCGCAGCTTTGGCAAAGCTCGTGCCCGAGACGTGGGCCGGTCCCAGCGCCATCGACCTACGCGCCGACGGTCGAATGTTGCAAGAATTAACCGGCAAAGTGGCCTTTGTGCGCTCGCTGCCGCAGCCGTCGGTGGCCGCTTTGCTTGAGCAGGTCGATGTGGATTTCGCTGGTGTGCTGCACCGCGTCATTTTGGCGTTGGCGTTGGGGCGCGTCGAACTCATTGCCAAGAAAGAGCACGTATCGCGCTTTTGCGCCGAGTGCTTTGACGCGGGTGGGCTGCGCCCTCACGTGCGGCGGCAGGTGTTGGACCAGTTCGGCGGGCACTTGGAAGATACGGTGGAGGATGCAGACGTGCGGGTGTGGATTGCGGACGAGTTGGGCGCGGAAATTGAGGTGCTAGAACAGGCCGCGGACCGTGGTGACTTAGCGGCGTTTTTTTTGTCCCATCCGGTGCCGCTTTTTTCGCTTGGGGAATTTGAGTAGCTTTGCAAGTTCTTAGCTAACAGTTTTCCCATGCACTCCACACCTTCTGTGAGGTCTTATGGCGCATCACGAATTCATTCCCACCCACTACCACAATACCATCGGTTGGCACGAGCCCGTGCTGGAGATAGAGCCGGGAGATACCGTCTCGACGACTACGGTGGATGCTCGCGGCTGGGATCAGCGCGGCGAGCGGGTCGCTGAGCGCGGGAACCCCATGACGGGTCCTTTCTACATAGAGGGAGCCGAGCCGGGCGACACCTTGGTGGTTCACTTCGACAAGCTCTATCCCAACCGCGATTGGGGCTGGACGGGTTGGGCAATCGCGCCCAATGTGCTGGACCCGGGTTTTACAACAGGGATTAAGCGCGAAGAACAGCCGCTGCGGTGGCCGATTGACCTAGCGGCCGGTACGACAACGCAGCCAGATACCTTGCCGGGTTTAGTGTTGCCCCTCAACCCGATGGTAGGCTGTTTTGGGGTGGCTCCGCCGCGCGGTCAGGCCATTTCCACGGCGACCTCTTCGACCCACGGCGGCAATATGGACTACCGGGGTTTTGTCACCGGCGTGACCGTGTATCTGCCGGTCGAGGCTCCGGGAGCGCTCTTCCATCTAGGCGACGGACATGCCGTCCAAGGCGACGGCGAGATCGTCGGTACAGGCGTGGAAATTTCCTTTGACACGACGTTTAGCTTAGATGTGATCAAGGGCAAGCAGATCGGCTGGCCCCGCGCTGAAAACGACACGCACATTCTCGCGGTCGGCAACGCGCGTCCTTTGGACCAATGCGTGCAGCACGCCACTACCGAGTTGGTGAATTGGCTTACCGAGGACTATGGACTCTCTGAGCTGAGTGCCCACGCGCTCTTGGGACAGTGTGTAGAATACGATATGGGGAATGTGTACGACCCGGCCTATACGATGGTCTGCAAGGTCGCCAAGTCGCTGCTTGCGGCAGTGGTCAGTGACCAGTGAGCACCACCGGAGTGGGGAAAGCAACTGTCTCGATTGTTAAAGCCGCCCTTTGCAAAGAGACGAGAGCAGATGAAAATCCCATTCCGCAAAAATAGAATACTCCAAAGCTGCTTGGCGTTGTCGCTGGCCTTGCATCTGCTGGTGATCTTCGGAGTAACGCACCGCGAGCGGGTTACGCAATTTCCCGTCCAAGCGCCGGTAATGGTGAAGTTTGCCAAACAGCCGCCCCCTCAGCGCACCCTCACCCGCCGCCAACGGCTCCGCCAGCGTCCCTTAGTGCGCCGCCCGGCCTTCCAAGCCGCCCCGGTCGCTGCCATGCGGCCGGCTCCCGCGGCGATGCGTCCGTTGCCTGTATTCCAGACATTGGTGCCCCGACTGCCGACGGCGTCGCTGCCGGACTGGCCGGTGTTGCCTAGCCCGGATTTTCCGGCTCGGCAGATTGGCCCGCAGTTGCGTACCGGAGCGTTAGAAGGGGTGCGGCAGGGCACGGACGAGATCGACTTAGCCTTGGAACTGATGGATGTGCAGGCGCTCGACACCGGGCGGCACCGGGCGATGGTAGTCGTCAATCCAAACGATCGGCGCAAGCTCAAAGGCTTTCTCTATTTGTCCAATGTCCACAGCCCGTCCATCGAACAGGCTGAACAGGAAAATATCGACACCGGCGGAAGCCGACTGTATCAGACGCGCCAGCGGTATCAGACGCGCCAAATGGTAGAAAAAAGGATGCTGCACGGGTTGGCCGATAAGATGGTCGCCCGGACGCAAGTCCACGTCGAAGTGCTCGACGCGGTGGCGCTGGACGAGCCGCAGCTTTTGCAGGTGCCCTTTGTGCTGTTTACGGCGAACGCGCCTTTTGAGTTTACCGAGGTGGAAGCGGCCAATTTAGGGGCGTATTTGACTTCGGGCGGCTTCCTGTTCGCAGATATTGTGCGCTTTTTGCGGCCCGATTACAGCGACGCCGAATTGGATATTCCGGCGGTGCGTTCCCTGATTCGAGCTAGCTTTGAGTCGGTTGGCTATCAAGAAGGGAAGGACTGGCGGTTTACCCGATTAGCGATGAGCCATCCTCTCTATCATTGCTTCTACGATGTGGACAGCCTCCCACGGGGGATGCGCGATATGCACTTTATAACAGGCGAAGCCGCACCGCTAACTCCGGACTATTTGGAGGGCATTGTGGTTGGGGAGCAGTTGGTGGGGGTGTACTCGCTGCGGGGCTATGCTGATTTCTGGGCGGGAATTGCCGGGCAGGAGCGGGATTGGGCTACGGCGCTTAATGTGGTCAATAGTCCGTTTCGCTCCGGTGCTGAGGAAGAGTTGGTCTATAATTTGGGGGTGAATATGGTGGTGTATGCGCTGACGCGTGAGGGAGCCTTGACACGGCAATTAGTCGATGCGGACTGACGTTTGTATTGGCGGGCATTAGCATGTATGTTTTAACTCGTAATCGTTATTTCAACTCACTTCCAGTACCAACGCAGCACCGGGCTTCGGGAGTACTGGGCTATTTAGGAGGGAATAAGAATGAAGACTATGAGGAGGTTTATCGGAGCCACCAACGGATCGGTCCCAACTCGGCAACGGCTCACGTTGGGATTGATCTTCGGCATGCTGTTGCTACTGGCCATGGCCGCCCTGCCGGGCGCGGACGACGCCGGAGCAATCCCGGAGCCCTGCGACGATCCGTCGACGCGCGAGTATGATTTCTCTTATCACGACAGTCGCTGCAAGAATCCGTACTATCCGACTTGGGTCACAGCCTACGATGTAAAATGTGACGGCAGGAAAACCATAGCATGGGCGGGCTGCATACCCTGATGTCCATATACAACTAGCTGGGAATACAGCTTGCTTTTTTGTCTAATGGTTCGGCGCAAGACTCACGCCGAACCATTGGCTTGTACAAGTGATTCTTTTATCGAGAGCAGGAGTCATATCATGTTACCGTTGGCTATCGTATGTGTAGTGCTGTGGAGCGGCCTTGCCGAGGCAGTCAAGTGGGATTTCGAAGACGGGACGACACAGGGATGGGCCGCCAAAACCGGTATTGGATGGGGGCCGAGCGTGGACTTTAAGCTATACCCCGGAGAGGTGGTAGACGGCGTGTGGAAGATCGATATTTCGTCCTCTGGAAGTGTCGAAGTGATTTCTTCTTTTATCGGATATGATTCTCATCTGTTCGACCGAGTGCAGGTCCGCTTTCGCACCGTCCATCACAGCCCAACCGTAGGGGGCTTTGGGCTTTACTGGACTAATAAGCATAACCGTGTGACGCCGGGGCCAGCAAATGATGGTTATATCGGGTTTTCCCTACACGGACAAAGTGGTTTCGTTTACACTACCGAGTGGCAAGAAGTGGATATTGCCCTGCCCGCATCGGACGATGAAACCGAGAAAATTTGGGATGGCATGCTACAGGATATCCGCGTACGATTTGTCGTCGGTGGTCCTGCCGATGGAGTTGAGTTTTTTGAGATTGACTGGATCGAGTTGACTGGCGTGGAAGAGCGCTTACAGGGGGAATTACCCCCGCCTTATGTGGACTATTTTCGCTTTGAGGGCACCGGGCGTTTTGCGCCGCCGGTCTTCCATCCGATTACCCCGGGGTTAGGGGATTGGGTGGGATTTTACGACAGGCGATTCGGTGTCTTGACGGACTTGGATGCCGATGGCGACCTCGACCTTTTTTCTAGCTGGATAAAGGGCATTTTCAACCCCAGCGTGAGTTGGGTTATGGCGCTCAACGATGGTACGGGAGCCTTCAAAACCGTGCGTTCCGAGGAGCTTGAACCCGGCCTGTGGGGGATGTTCGTCGGCGACATGACCGGCGATGGCCAAGACGAGATCGCGCTGTCGATGTATAGCAGCTTCGCGGTTTGGTCTATCGGGTTGGACTTTGAGATTGAGGAACATACGCAGGTAAAGGGCACGTTAATCGGCATGGAGGATGCGGATGACGACGGCGATGTCGAACTCTTTGCTGGCAGACGCTCGGCGGACGATGAGATTTTTTTAGAGGTCTGGGATGTAGAAAACGGCGTGTGGACCGCCTCGCAGGTGAAGGCTAGTACCGAGTATCATTGGTCCTCTCGGGTAGGCGATTTTACCGGCAATGGGACGCTGGACGCGCTGTGGACTCCCAGAATCAGCGGGGGAAAGAATACGCTGCTTGTGGCCCCTTTAGGCGACGCGCCGGATTTGCAGCAAGACGCCGTATTTACATTCGACTATTGGATTCGGCTTCCCCGGTTTGATCTCTACGACAGTAATGTCATAGCGGGCGATTTCGATGGCGATGGGCAAGTGGACTTGCTCACGTCGCTGCGCCTGACTTCGGAGGGGCGAAAAGGGCTTGTGCTGCGGCGCAGTCCGCGATCTGGCGGCGTGGAAGCCGAAGTGCTGTATGACGACCGGCTGTTTGTGCGCTCGTCGGTGTTAGTGCACGACTTGGACGCCGATGGGGTGGATGATTGGGTGTTTGTCGGCGGGGATCGCGCCTCGGGGGTGGGCGTGTTCGTCGCTTGGGGGGGCGCTACGGGTATTCCGCATCAAGTGGAGACTCACCGCTTGGCCGGCGATGGGGTTGAGGTGCTGCCCGGGGATGTCGATGGCGACGGCGATCTAGACTTGGTGGTGTTGGATCATCTGTATGACGGCGTCCACGTGCTCAAGAGTTTGGTTGATGCACAGCCGACTGCCGTACAGACAACGGCGGCAGCACTTCCGGCGCAGCATCGGCTGGGTCATAGCTATCCCAATCCGTTCAACCCGGCTGTGGTGATTCCCCTCGATTTGGCGACGGACGCGGCGCAAGTGTCACTGCGGGTGTATGATGTGTTGGGTCGTCGGGTGCGCCGCTTGTGGGAGGGGTCGCTGGGGGCGGGTGGGCATCGGTTTGTGTGGGATGGTCGCGACGAGGCGGGCAAGGCGGTGGCGGCTGGGGTGTATGTCTATCAGGTCACGGTGGATGGACAGGTAGCAGCCAAGAAGACGACCAAGCTGCCTTGAAGCGATGTGGAGGATCTATATCATGTTACCATTGGCTATTGTATGCGTCGTGCTGTGGAGCGTCCCTGCCGAGGCAATCCGGTGGGATTTCGACGACGGGACAACGCAAGGATGGGCGGCCAAATCTGGTATGAGCTGGGGTCCGAGCGCAGACTTTAAGCTATACCCCGGAGGGGTCGTAGACGGCGTGTGGAAGATCGATGTCTCGTCCAACTCGACGGTCGAAGTGATTTCCTCTTCCATCGGCTACGATTCGCACTTGTTCGACCAAGTGCGGGTCCGTTTCCGCACCGTTCACCACAACCCGACGGAAGGTAGCTTTTGGCTTTCTTGGACCAACGAGCACAACCTCACCACGCCGGGAAATGATCCAGCAGGCGGCGGTTCCACCCGGTTTTACCTGTTCGGACCGCGCGGCTTCGTTTACACCACCGAATGGCAAGAAGTGGAGATCACCCTACCTGCATCAGATGGGATAGCGGATCTAGCAGCAGACGAGGTTATATGGGAGGGTATGCTACAGGATATCCGGTTGCAGTTTAGTGTCGATTACGCCGATGGGGTCGAGTTTTTTGAGATTGACTGGATCGAGTTGACCGGCGTGGAAGAGCGCTTACAGGGGGAATTACCGCCGCCTTATGTGGACTATTTTCGCTTTGATAGGGCCGGTCTTTTTGCGCCGCCGGTCTTCTATCCGATTACCCCGGGGTTAGGGAGTTGGGGTACCGCCGATGGCCGTCACAGCTCCGGCGTCTTGACGGACTTAGATGGGGATGGCGACCTTGACCTGTTCTCTATCTGGCAGAGAGGTTTTGACCGTAGTGCTAGCTGGGTAATGGCTCTCAACGACGGTAGAGGAGCCTTTGAAACGGTGCGCTCCGAGGCGATCGAACAAGACATTTGGGGGGTGCTCGTCGGCGATGTGACGGGAGATGGCCAAGACGAGATCGCCCTGTATATGGTAGATGGCGGCGTAGCGGTGGCGGTTTGGTCCATCGGGTCGGACTTCCAGATCGAGGAACTCATGCAGGTGAGTGATCGCTCGCTGGTAGATATAGCGGATGTTGATGGCGACCGCGATGGCGAACTCTTTGCAATAGACTATACTGAAACCGGCTTCTTTTTAGAGGTTTGGGATATAGAGCACGGGGTGTGGACCGCCTCCCAGTCGGCTCTGCCCGAAAACTATTGGCCCTCTCAGGTGGGCGACTTTACCAGTGATGGGATGCTGGATGTGCTGTGGACTCCCCTATCCATTGGCGGGTTGAACCCATGTATTGTGGCTCCCGTAGGCACCGTGCCGGATTTGCAAGGAAGCACCTTGTTTGAATTCGATTACTTTGTTCCGCTAGCTCGGTATCAACTCTTCGACAACGTTGTAGCGGGCGATTTCGACGGCGATGGGCAGGCGGACTTAATCACATCGCTGCGCCTGACGTCGGAGGGGCGAAAGGGGCTTGTGCTGCGGCGCAGCCAGCAAGACGGGGGCACCCAAGCGCAAGTGCTGTATGACGACCGGCTGTTTGTGCGCTCGCAGGTGTTGGTGCAGGACTTGGACGCCGATGGGGTGGATGATTGGGTGTTTGTCGGCGGGGATCGCGCTTCGGGTGTGGGCGTGTTCGTCGCTTGGGGGGGCGCTGCGGGTATCCCGCATCAAGTGGAGACTCACCGCTTGGCCGGCGATGGGGTCGAGGTGCTGCCCGGGGATATCGATGGCGACGGCGATCTAGACTTGGTGGTGTTGGATCATCTTTTTGACGGCGTCCATGTGCTCAAGAGTTTGGTTGGTGCACAGCCGACTGCGGTGCAGACAACGGCGGCAGCACTTCCGGCACACCATCGGCTGGGCAACAGCTATCCCAATCCGTTCAACCCGGCTGTGGTGATTCCCCTCGATTTGGCGACCGACGCGGCGCAAGTATCACTGCGGGTGTATGATGTGTTGGGTCGTCGGGTGCGCCGCTTGTGGGAGGGGCCGCTGGGGGCGGGTGGGCATCGGTTTGTGTGGGATGGCCGCGACGAGGCTGGCAAGGCGGTGGCGGCTGGGGTGTATGTCTATCAGGTCACGGTGGATGGGCAGGTAGCAGCCAAGAAGACGACCAAGCTGCCTTGAGGAGCCGAATTTGGAATTCTCAGCCAGCTCACAAATCGGCGATGGAGTCGAGGCCCTCGGGTTGCGGCAGGACGTAGCGGACGGGCTGGATGGTGCCGTCGCGGCGGCGCACCTGTTCGACTCGCTTGCACTTGATGACGGAGTGCTCGAT
The DNA here is from genome assembly GCA_022825835.1 of Candidatus Latescibacterota bacterium. Lineage (GTDB taxonomy): Bacteria > Latescibacterota > UBA2968 > UBA8231 > UBA8231. The sequence continues at coordinate 10,124 of JAJDVZ010000142.1, read as the reverse complement.
GAACAGGTCGTCGTCGATTTGGCAGCCGTAGAGGTAGCTGGTGCCCTTGATGGTTACGCGCTCGCCGACGCGCATGGGGTGTTTGTCGCTGCCGGTCATGAGCACGCCCGACTCGATGCGGCTGTGTGCGCCAATCCGCAGGTTGCCCTTGAGGATATTGCGACTGAGCACTTCGACCTCGTCGTCAAGAGCGAGGGTTTGATCTGGGTACGTGCTTAGTTCGACGCCGACGCCGATTTGTACCCCCTCGCCTAGCACTACACGACCGCTCAGATGGCTGCGGTCCCCGATGGTGACTCGACGGTTGAGTTGGACCTCAGGGCCGATGTAGGTGCCCTTGCCGATGACGATGTCTAGGGGACCACACTCTGCGTCCATGTTGAGGATCTGCTCGATGACCTCGTCGGCGATGAAGAAGTCCTCCTCGTCGGCGATGGTGATGGTGTCCTTGAGTTTGTCGTAGGCCCAGCGGCGGGCTATGGCCTCCATCTGACGCCAGACGCTTTTGACGTTGAAGGCGAGGAGTTCCTCTTCGCTGTCGGCCGTGGCGGCCCGCACTACGAGCTGGTGCTGATTGAAAATTTGCACTAGGTCGGTCAGCAGCAATTCGCCTTGGGCATTGTCGGTGTCGAGATGCTGGATGTACGTGCGCAGTGCGCTTTCTCTGAAGGCGACGACGCCGGTGTTGATCTCGCGCGTTTCCAACAGCTCTTGGCGCGTGAAGGCGTAGGTGCGGCCGTTGAAATCGGCTTCGTAGGGCGTTGCCGCGTCGAGGCTGAGGATGTCTTTGTGTTCCCTGATCTCAATGACCTTGTCGTGGTCGGCACCCGCTGGCTGCCCGGAGGCGTCGGTGGCTGGCACGCGCACGATGCGGCCATAGGAGTTGGTCTCGGCCGGGCCGCTGTACAGGCCGGTGAGCACCATCATGTCGCAGTCGGCGTTTTCAAAGCTGGCGCGGAATTGGGCTACTACCTGCCCGGTCAATAGCCCCATATCCCCTAAAAAGATGTACACGTCGCGATCGGCAGCCGCTGCGGGAAAGGCTTGGAGGCCGACGCGCACGGCGTCGCCGGTTCCGGCTGGCTGGCCGAGGACCGGGTTTTCTTGGTACGCGAAAAGACGCCCCGCTTGGGGGCCGGCCGCGCGGGCGACGTCTAGGCCCTTGATGCCCACGACGATGATCTGATTGGGGCTGTCGAGGCCCTCTTGCACGGCGCGGGCCACGCGCACGGCCGTTGGCTGGCCCCAAATTTCGTGCAGCATCTTGGAGGTCTCCGAGCGGATGCGCATGCCGTGGCCAGCCGCCAAAACAATGCCGATGCGGTGGATGTCGTCTAGGATTGGCGAATTGATTTCTGCGAGTAGGTCGTGCATTGAGTCTCTTTCTCGTTGTAGGGGGCCGATCACCCGTACAGAACGCAATGGTCGGGCGGCGGGTTCCTGTTCATGTAGGGGACGGTGTTGCAAACCGCCCCTACCGGTTCGACATAGATGCGTCTAAGATGTCGAGATCCTCGCCGAGGGCCGTGCGCATGAGCAATTCCTGCATACTGTGGCCGGGAGAATCGCACTCGGGTTGGCGGCGGATGTACGTGCCGTCTGGGCGCATCTGCCGAGATTTGGCATGATCGGCGAGCGCGAAGGCGAGCAATTCGCGATAGACGCGCTGCTTCAGGCCCGGGTCCAAGATGGGGAAGACGACCTCGACCCGGGCGCGCAGGTTGCGATCCATCCAGTCGGCGCTGCCGAGCCAGATTTCCTCGTCGCCGCCGTTGGCAAAGTAAAAGACGCGGCTGTGCTCTAAGAAGCGGCCAATGATGCTGTACACGCGGATGTTCTCGCTGGTGCCGTCGAGGCCGGCGCGCAAGCAGCAAATGCCGCGCACGATCAGATCGATTTCGACGCCGGCCTGCGAGGCTGCGTACAGGGCCTTGATGATCGCCGGGTCCATGAGGCCGTTCATCTTGGCGATAATGGCGGCTGGCCGACCAGCGCGGGCGTGTTCGCTTTCGCGCTCGATGCGGTCGAGCATACCCTGCATCAGCCCGGAGGGGGCGACTAGCAGTTTTTCGAATTGACTGATGCGGCTGTGGGCGGTGAGCATGTTGAAAACCTCGGCTACCTCCGCGGTGATCGTTGGCTCGGCGGTAATCAGCCCCAGATCCGTGTAGAGCCGCGCAGTGGTGTGATTGTAATTGCCGGTGCCCAAGTGGGCGTAGCGGCGCAAGCGATCTTGATCGCGGCGCACCAGCATGGAGAGCTTGCAATGGGTCTTCAGGCCCATGATGCCATAGATCACGTGGATGCCGCTGTCTTCGAGGCGCTTGGCCCATTCGATGTTGGCTGCTTCGTCGCCGCGGGCCTTTAGTTCGACGAGCACGGTCACTTCCTTGCGGCGCTCGGCCGCGTCGATGAGCGCCTGCCCCACCTCTGAATCGTCGCCCGTGCGGTAGATGGTCTGTTTGATGGCCAGCACTTTGGGGTCGTTGGCCGCCATGCGGATGAAGTCGATCACCGTAGAAAACGACTCGTAGGGGTGATGCAGGAGGATGTCGCCGGCGCGGATGGAGTCGAAGAAGGCGTCGGGGTCTGCGGGGAAATCGCGCTCGACGGGTGTGAAGGGGGAGTCCTTGAGGGCGGGGCGCGGGACGAGGCCGTACAGGGTCATAACCCGATGGAGGTTGACTGGCCCATTGACCCGAAAGACTAGGCTGTCGTCGAGATCGAATTGCTGTTGCAAAAGCGATACTAGCTGGTCGGGTGCGCCCGGAGCGATCTCTAGCCGCACGGCGTCGGCTTGGCGCTGCTTGGTTACTTGCTCTTCGATTTCTTCGAGCAAATTGTCGGCGTCTTCTTCGTTGACGTACAGCTCGCTGTTGCGGGTGATGCGGAACGGGGCCGAGCCGATGACTTCATAGCCGAAGAACAGCTCGTTGACTTGTAGATCCATGATCCCGGCCAAGGTCACAAAATGGAGGCCGTCGTCTTGGCTAGGCATGCGCAGGATGCGCGGCAATACCCGAGGCACGGTCGCCACGCCCATCATCGTCTGCCCCTGTTCTTCGAGCAAGGCACCGATGCACAGGGCCTTGTTGATTACGTGGGGGAAGGGGTGCGCTGGATCGACGACGATGGGTGTGAGGATTGGTTCGAGTTCTTCCTCCCAGTACTGGCGCACGAAGTCGAGGTGCTCGTCTTTGAGTTGGCGCGCCTCCCAGAAGTGGATGCCCTCGGCCGCTAGGGCCGGGATGAGGTCCTCGTTCCAACAGCGATACTGTTCGGCGACTTGCTCGTGGGCTTGGTGGGCGATGCGTTCGAGTTGTTCGGCGGGGGTCAGGCCATCGGGGCGCCTGGGATTGGCCCCGGACTCGTGCAATTGCAGCAAGCCAGCTACCCGGATTTCGTAGAACTCGTCGAGATTGCTGGCGACAATGGCCATGAACTTGACGCGCTCTAGCAGGGGATTGCGCGGGTCTTGGGCTTCTTCGAGCACGCGGGCGTTGAAGTCGAGCCACGAGAGTTCGCGGTTGATGTAGAGCTCGGGACGCTCGTACGTGGGCGGGGGGGCGGTTTCGCTCATATAGCAATCCACAAGGTGATCCGCAGATGGACGCAGATAGACACAGAATAGGATGCACAAGAAGATAAGCCGCAATTATGCCGCATTGCTATATCAGTCGAGTTGGGCGATGGTTTCTCGCACGAATTGCACCGACTTGGTGAGCGCGTCTTTGGGTTCGCCTTCGATGCCGCACTCGTAGGCTAAATACCCGCTAAAGCCGATGTCTTTGAGGGCCTGCAAGCCAGCGCGCCAATCGATGTCGCCGGTGCCCGGCTGCATGCGCGTGTTGTCGGCCATGTGGACGTGGGCGACGTGTTTACCGGCTTGGCGGAAAGCGGCGGGAGTGTCGGTTTCTTCGATGTGCATGTGGAAGAAGTCGCTGAGCAGGGCCACGCCTTGGGGGCTGCCAGCGCGCTCGATGATTTCGACTCCGTCGGCTTGGCGGCGCAAGAGGTGTTGCTCGTAGCGGTTGAGGGGTTCGAGCAGGAGTAGGGTGCCGTGGCTAGCGGCATGGGCGGCGAGGTCTTTGACCAGTTCGACGAGCAGGGCCTTTTCTAGGGAAATGGCGTCTTGCAGCGGCGACAGGTCGGGAATGCGCGGCGGCCCAAAGATAGGGGGGACGATCTGCCCGACGGCTTGGAAATGTCCGCAGGCTTCTAGCTGGCGGCGGGTCTCGGCGAGGCTGTTGGCGCGCTTGCCCGGGTCTGGGTCGAGCCACTCAAAGGTCTCTTGGCCGCAGATGGAAGCGATCTTGATGGAGCGGCCGGCGAGGGCTTTTTCGTACTCTTCGACGTGGTCGTACAGGCGCGAGCGGCCGCCGACTTCTAGTCCTTCGATGGCGAGCGATTCGGCGAAGTCGAGCTTTTCCGCGAGGCTTTCTCCGGGCAGCAGCCCTTCCTGTAAGGCGATTTTCATGGCGTCCTTTCTTGCGGCGGTCCAGCGTTAAAACTGGACGCCGAGCTTGATGTTTGTTTCGGGTTGGGTAGCGATTTTGGGATACGCGTCGAGCAGGTCGTCAAAGGATACGATGGGTTGCACGATGGGCAGGCAATCGACTTGGCCTTCAGCGAGCATGCGCCAGCAGACGTCGTAGATGCGGGTGTTGTCCCAATTGGGGTGGTCGGGGTTTGGCTCGCTGTTGGCGCGCGAGAACACGATGTGCGGTCGGTTCATGTGGGCTTCGGCGCCTAAGTCTATTCCCGTTGTCCATGCCCCAGGATACGCGCCGGCCACGATCGTGCCTCGGTAGGCGACTCCGCGCAGGGCTTGCTGCATGGCCGCGGGATGGCCGCTGTAATCAATGATCACGTCTGCGCCTCGATTGGCCGTGGCTTTCTTGATCTCCAAGCCAGCGTCGCATTGGGTGGGGTCGAGGACGAGGTCGGCTCCGCAGGCGCGGGCTGCTTCGCGTCGGTTGGCCAATGGGTCGAGGGCGATGATGGGATGGGCACCGGCCAAGCGGCAGAATTGCACGGCCATCAGGCTGATGGCTCCGAGGCCCGATACGGCTACGGCGTCGCCGATGCGGACGTGTCCGTCGCGCACGGCACCGAGGGCAAAATCCGCCGGGTCGAGGCAGACGGCGGCTTGCCAAGGGACGTCTGCGGGCAAGCGGCGCGCGGTTTCGGGCCAGACGTGTTCCTCGCGGAATGGTCCGTAGGCAAAGATACGGTCGCCTTCTTTGAGCTGGGTGACGCCCGGACCCAATTCTACTACTTCGCCGACGCCCATGTTGCCCAGCGGCACAGGGTATTGGACGCCCTCGCCTTGATGGTCGAAGATGCGAAGTTCGGAGTCGAAGCGGCCGCGCGGGCTGGCGTATCCCTTAAACATCGACATTTCAGTGCCGTGCTTGGCGGCCGCGTACAGGCTTTTGACGCGGACTTGGCCTTCTGATAGTGGTGGCGATTCGCATTCTTGGAAGGCCACTTGTTCGGCAGCCGGGGCGATGAGCGCTCGGGGCATGGGGGCTACTCGCTTGACGTTGGGCGCGTTTTTTGGGTTTATAGCGGGCCAAAATATACACTTCTCAGCGAGGATATGCCATGTCAGAACGCGTACAGATCGTAGTGCCCGGCGACAATCCAATCCAGATCGCCGGTTCGCCGCATTTAGAGCGGCTCGCTCCCTACGGGGATGTCACGCTCTTTGAGGATACGCCGCAAAGCGCGGACGAGAAAATCGCCCGGGCCGAGGGCGCGCAAATTATTATCAATACGCGCGGAGTCGTCACTTGGCGCGAGGAAATGCGCCGCTTGCCTGCGCTCAAGATGATTGCCACCTGCTCCATCGGCACGGATATGATCGACTTGGCGATTGCCAAGGAACTCGGGATCGTGGTGTCGAACCAGCCCGGCCGCACCGCACCGGTGGTGGCCGAGCACATGTTCGGGCTGATGTTTGCCCTGTCCAAGCGCGCCTATTTCCAGACCGCCGAGTTGAAGGCTGGGCGCTGGACGCGCGCGATGAATACCATGCTGCAAGGGAAGGTGTTGGGCGTGGTCGGCACGGGGCCGATTGGCGCGGAGATGGCGCGGTTGGGACGGGCCATCGGCATGGAGGTCATTGCGTGGACTTTCAATCCGTCGCCGGAGCGCGCGGCCGAATACGGGGTGCGCTTTGTGGAACTCGACGAGCTGTTACAGGCCGCGGATGTGGTCAGTCTGCACGTGAAATTGACTGAGGATACCCGACATTTTCTTGGGGTGCGCGAGTTTGGGCTGATGAAGGAGGGAGCGATAGTGTTGAACGGCGCGCGCGGCGATGTGCTGGACATGAACGCTTTGCGCGATGCCCTGTTGTCTGGGCATGTGGGTGGGGCGGGGCTGGACGTGTTTCCGCAGGAGCCGCTGCCGAGCGACGATCCCATCCTCGATTGCGATCAGGTGGTGCTGACGCCTCATGCGGCGGATCAGACGCCCGAGGGGGTGGATTTACTGAACGAGGGCGCGGTGGATAATGTGATTGCGTTTTTGCAGGGACGGCCGCGAAATAATGTGGCGGTGTGATGCGAGTGCGAGGAGAAACTATGGACGACAAAAAACAGCTAGCAAAAGAAGAAAAGAAATTTGCCGCGGCAATCGGGCACGAGCCGTCCTTAGAAACAGTGGACGATAAAGGGCATACGGACCTCCACCACGCTGCGACCCTGCACTTGCCCTGCTTGGCTGACTCCCTGCTGCATCGCGGGGCCGAAGTCAACGCCGAGGACCGGGAAAAAATGACGCCGCTGCATAGTGCTGCGATGGGCAACGAGATTGCGGTAGCGCAGCTTTTGCTAGCGCACGGCGGGGATATCAACGCCAAAGATAAAGACGGCCTGACGCCGCTGCATATTGCGGTGGCGCGGGATAATGTGGTGGCGGCGGAGTTTTTGCTCCATAACGGGGCGGATATCAACGCCAAGAACTACTACCACGGCCTAACGCCGCTGCATCTTGCAACGATGCGGAATAAGGTGGCGGCGGCGGAGTTTTTGCTCCATAACGGGGCAGACATCGACGCCAAGAACTACCACGACAGCCTGACGCCGCTGCATGTTGCGACGATGCGGAATATGTTTCGGATCGCCGAGCTTTTGCTCCATAACGGCGCAGATGTCAACGCCAAGACCAGCGATGGCTGGACGTCGTTGTCGCTCGCCATACGCAAAAAAGATATGGTTAGCTCGGTCTGCCGTTTCTTTGGGCTGGAGACGAGGATGGTGCGGTTGTTGCGCCATTATGGGGGTGGGGAATGAAACCGAAGGAGGTGCGTCCATGAGTAAACGCAGACTGCCCATTGGCATTCAGACCTTCCGCAAAATTCGGGAGGAGGACTGCTACTACGTCGATAAAACGGCTTACATTCAGCGGCTGCTCGACGAGGGGACGCACTACTTTCTGTCGCGTCCGCGGCGTTTTGGCAAGAGCCTGTTCTTGGACACGCTCAAGGAGCTGTTCGAGGGCAACGAGCCGCTCTTTGCCGGGCTGCACATCCACGACCATTGGGATTGGTCGGTTCGCTATCCGGTGCTGCGGCTCGACTTCAGCAGTGGCACCTACCAAGGGCCGGACGACTTGCAAAAGGAAGTGGCGGCGCAATTGAACGCGATGGAAGAGGAAGCGGAGGTCGTCCCGCGCGATAACGACACCGCTTCGGCTCGCTTCCGCCGTTTGATGAAGGTGCTGCACGAGCGCAGCGGTCAGCGCGTTGTGGTGCTGGTTGATGAGTACGACAAGCCGATTTTAGATGCCTTGGAAGTGCCGGAGGTCGCTCGCGCCAACCGCGACTTGCTGCGCGGCCTGTATTCGACCGTGAAGTTTGCCGATGCCCACATCCGCTTCACGTTTATCACTGGGGTGAGCAAGTTTTCCAAGGTCAGCCTGTTTTCTGGCCTCAACAATCTGAAGGACATCACCTTAGATGGGCGCTATTCGGCTCTCTGCGGCTACACCGAGGCGGACTTGGATACGGTGTTCGGGCCGGAACTGCCGGGCTTGGATCGGGAGCAGATCCGCGATTGGTACAACGGCTATAGCTGGCGAGGTGACGAGAAGGTGTACAACCCGTTCGACATCCTGCTGCTGTTCGACAGCCGCGAGTTCAAAGCGCATTGGTTTGAGACCGGGACGCCGACGTTCCTGATCGAAACGCTTTGCAAGCGCCACATCAGTTCGTTGGAGTTAGGTGGGATGGTCGGCAGCGACGAGTTGCTCTCGACCTTTGACGTGGATGCTATAGCGACCGAGGCACTGCTGTTCCAGACCGGCTACCTGACGATAATCGACGTCGAGGATTTGGGCGGCAAGCGGCTCTATCGCTTGGGCTATCCCAACCGCGAGGTGCGCCAGAGCCTCAACGAGAGCTTGCTGGGCTACTTGGTGCAGGAGCCATCGCGGCAGATGGCCAACAGCGTCCGGCTCTATCGGCTGCTGGAGGCCAACGACTTCGCTGGGCTAGGGACGCTGTTCCACGCTTTCTTCGCCAGCATTCCCTACGAGTGGTACACCAACAACGACATCGCCCGGTACGAGGGCTACTACGCGAGTGTGTTCTATTCGTATTTTGCGGCGTTGGGGCTGGATGTCAGAGTGGAGGATAGCAGCAATCACGGCCGGCTGGACATGGCGGTTCTGTTTAACGGCCACGTCTATCTGTTCGAGTTCAAGGTAGTTGAGCTTTCGTCAGCGGGAGCGGCGCTGGCGCAGTTGCAGGAGCGGCGCTACGCGGACAAGTATCGCGGTTTGGGACAGCCGATATACCTGATTGGCGTGGAGTTCAGCAAGGATGAGCGCAATGTCGCGGCGTTTGACGTGGAACGCGCCTGAGCAGGCGAGGCTGGTGGCGAATGAGTGAGGAACAGCAGCACCATTTAGCCCTGCCGCAGGGGACGCGGATACGGGATTTTGAATTTCACCGGGTCCTCGGCCACGGTGGGTTTGGCATTACCTATCTGGGCTGGAATATCACCTTGGATATTCCGGTGGCGATCAAGGAGTATTTGCCTACGGATTTGGCTGCTCGCAAGAGAGACCAATCGGTGGTGCCGCAGGCGTCGCAGGTGGTGGCCGATTTCCAATGGGGCTTGGAGCGGTTTTTGGACGAAGCCCGAACGCTGGCACGATTACAGCATCCCAACATCGTCCGCGTTCATCAATACTTTGAAGCGCATGGCACAGCGTATATCGCAATGGACTATGTGGAGGGGGAGGACTTATCGGCGTATCTGACGCGCAAGGGGGCGCTAAGCGAAGACGAGCTTAAAGGCATTCTGTATCCACTGTTGAGTGCCTTAGAAGTGGTGCATGGGGCTGATTTTCTGCATCGGGACATCAAGCCGGGCAATATCGTCCTGCGCGATGTGGATGGTTCTCCGGTGTTGCTGGACTTTGGTGCGGCGCGTCAGGCGATTGGTGCCAAGAGCCGCTCGGTTACGTCTATCGTGACGCCGGGATATGCGCCGATAGAGCAGTATTCGAGTCGTGGGCATCAGGGAGCTTGGACGGACATTTATGCGTTGGGTGGGGTATGTTATCGGGCGTTGACGGGTCAGGTGCCCGACGATGCGACGGATAGGATGCGGAATGATCCGTTGGTTCCGGTATCGCAGCGGTGTGCGGGTTGGGCGAGCCGAGGGTTTCTTGCGGCGATAGATGCGGCGTTGTCGGTGGATGAGGGGGATCGTCCGCAGAGTGTTGGGGCTTGGCGAGAGGCGTTGGAGGTGGATGAGGCAGAAACCCATAAGGATGAGGTGGGTGACGCGACAATCGTGAAGCGTATGGAGCAAGACGAGCCGCTATCGGAACCGCAGAAGAAGCCCCCATTTAAGCGACTTGCTGTAGTCTTGGGCGTGGTTGTTCTCTTGGTCGTTGGGGGCAAAATATATATTGATCATACCGAACAGGTAGCGTTGGAGAAGCAGCGTGAGGAGCAGGCGGCGTTAGAAGCCGTCTGAAAGCCCTGTGATGTAGGCGCTATTTGAACGGGCGTACTCATCGAGCCATATTCAGGTTTGACCACAAACTCTGAACAGAAAGGCTTGTATGATGAGTACGCCGCGTAGGCAATATGCCACCGATCT
>JAJDVZ010000080.1:0-16175 GCA_022825835.1 Candidatus Latescibacterota bacterium | reverse complement strand
CGTGGTTTGGACGACCAACGCCTCTAACAAGCGGCGCTCGCGGCGGGTAAGAGAAAACTGAGTCATAAGTGGCCTCCAAGCATACAACTAAGCTGAGAGGACAAGGGAAAAGTGTCAACGGACTTTTTGGTAACTACTTAGGTACCAGCGAGCGGCCCTCGTGGCTCCAATTTTATATATGCGTCCCCCGCTCTTCAAACCCCGAGTTCAGTGCGGAAAACAGCAACGCCGCAGTGTCGAGAACTTCGTCCGCAAGAGTAGTTCCTTTTTCTGCCCATGACGCCACAAGATGTAAGGCAACCGAAGCCTTCCAACCCTTCGGTAGGTCAATATCCTGACGTTTAGCAGCAGCCTTAATCTGACTCGGCAGGCTTCCGGCCGAGCGGTCCCCTTGATCGAGTTGCAAAGCCTTGCCCAAGACTGCTTCGAGTCCGGGAATGATAAGTGCCTCGCCTAAGATATCCTCTAGCTCGATCTCCTTCCCAGGTTGGTTCAGTACGTCATCCAGCATAAGAATCCTAGAGTTATGATCGGCATAAAGCTCTTTCATCAGCGCGTTTCGACGAGCCCGTCCAGCCTCGTCGCCATCAAGAAGGACTAAAGGCCGGACTTTCTCACTCAGGAACAGCGAGGCGATCCACCCGACGTTCTTTGTTCCGCCGCAGAACACGATATAAATATCGTCCGGTAACGACGGCCGATCTGATATCGCGCACTGCTGCGACAGCACTTGCAGGTAGTAGAAATCGGTTATTCCCTCTACCAATACGTTCTTGCGATGCTGGAAAAGCCCGCCAATCATCGCGTATCCGGCGGCGGCCTGAAGCGGGAAAATCGTCTCGCGATCCTCCGGCCATGTCTCAGCCGTGATGCGCGAATGGCCGGTGTCGTCCTCCTTGACCGGCCTGATTCGATGCAGATGTTCACCGTCGATCAAGAAGGGCGAGTGGGTTGTATAGGCAAGTTGGTTCGTTTCGGAGAGTTTCTCAAAGAACGCGATTAACTCCTGCTGAGCGGTAGGATGGAGGTGTAACCCCGGCTCGTCGAGGAGGAGAATTGTATCCTTATGCCCGCCTTTGGATTCGACAAGAAAGACAAGGTAGAACGAGAAGAACCACTGGAACCCCTTACTGCGGGCTTCAAGCTCGATTTCCACGTCTGGGCGACGGTCGTCGGCAATCCAGATTCGGAAGTAGTCGCCGTCGGCTTGATAGCGAATCTTGTGACGACGCTGTGACCACCATTCGGAAAATTTGCCGCTAATGTCGATAGAGGCGGAGCTCAGGAGAATGGAGCGTTTGTCCTTGCGCTGCTGATCAGCGGCGACCTGCTCCGGCGTCGGCGGATAGCCCTGTTCCCGCATTCGCCTCACTTCTCTGTCGCCAAGCGCAGTAATCTCCTTGGGATCGAGCCCGACATACTTGAATATCGCGTTGATCGTACGCACACGAGAATCGTTCGGATCGCGATTCAGGTCTTCTATAAAGCGCGGCAGCCAGATGGCATTATCGAGGATACCGTAATTTTCAAAGTAGATCAGAACGGGGAGATGGTGTTTGATTTTTTCGTTAATCTGGTCAATGACTGGGCCTTTCTTGGCAACGTCCAAAACTGGTTCAACCACTTGCTGAAGTGCTTCTATCATATCGGCGGTTTGCGGGTTACTCCAATCCTCCACCTCTGTACGCAGCTTAGTCAGCAAATTCGCTCCCTCTCCGACACGGAGATTTCCTATAGCCTTCAGCTTGTCCTTCCATCCGGTCGCCCAATTAGCCAGCTCAGTGCGCTGCTGTGCCGTGTATTCCTCCTGACTTGGGTCTGGTGCCTCAAGCCTACGGGCACTCGACGTAAACGCATCAAGTGCGTTGAGCACCGGTTCCGGTTTGAGCGATTTCTCCTTTATTGTGGACGCATACTCAAACTTGAGGGAACCATCGTAGTAGCGGGTCGGGGGGACCTTCTCAGGAGGCTTCCCGTCTTCCTCAAGTAGTTCGCCAATTTCAATCCGAAGTTCCTCTGGAATCTCGAACTCGACCGAGCAAACTGGCCAGTCCTCGCCTTTCGATCCGTTGGAAACGTAATCCCGCGTGTAGCGGTCACGCGGAAATTCGCGCTGTGCATCATAGAGTTCCGGCGTGGCAGGATTGAATTTGTGTAGCGCCTTAAGTAGCGAGGTCTTACCCGACTCGTTACGTCCAACAAAGGCCGTAACTTTCTCCAGTTCTATCCAATCGCTGTCATCTATATTGCGAAAATTCTTAACCCGAAAGCGAATGGCTTTCATCCATAATCTCCTCTGTTTAGATATCCCATCGTTTCCGGTGGCTCCGGCGCGTTCACCACACCGGGCAGGTTAGCTGCCGCCCCGCGCACATCCAGTTTGCCGGTGACTACATCGGCAATCAAGCGAGTGCGGTATTCTTGGAGCAGCTCGATTTGACGACGGGCATGGCTGATGGCGGTGTCGATGTCGGCTGTTTGTTGCTCGATATGCGTTGCAATGACCGCCTGTTCTTCTGAGGGAGGTACGGGCAACCATAGGTTTAGTACTCGCTCAACTGCAAGCCCCGGCTGGGCAGCGGCGAGTGAATACTGATTCAGATTCATGGCCCCCAAGATCGCGCCGAACCATTCAAGGACTTGGCTAGGATGGAGAGTCGCAACCACTGCGTGCTCCGAAGCCCAGAATCGACCGCAAGCGATATGAACATTTCCACATAGCGCCCCCTGTCTGCCAATCAATGCGAAGTCTCCATCGTGGGTGTATCTCGATGTATAACCTCTTATCCCGTTGCCACCATAGACAGGATATTCACCCTCAGGCTCAATCGACATTTCGGTAATGCCGTCCCCACTTTTCATGCTGCAAAGTGTCTTAAGTCGCCGTACTTCCCAATGTGCTGGCACATCGCCGAGTCCCTCGACACCCGAGGGCTTGAGACGGACGTTGGGGTCGAGGCCGCGAGCGACGGCGCGATGGATGACGGTCTGCTTCTCTTCCTCCAGCAGCCGGATGAGCTTTTGCTTGCCATTGATGTAGCGGCAGATGCGTTCGTCGGCGTGGTCGAGATAGCGGACGATGGCGGTTTGTTCGGGGAGGGAGGGAATGGCTATCGGATAGTTTGACACAAACTCCTGTGGCACTCTCTGCTGTCCTGCCGCTCCTGTCATTGCATCGGCACCAAGTCGCCTGAACTCTGTCAGAGTGGTCACATAATATAGAAATTGCGGCGCAAGCAATGACTTGGCCCGCAAAACGTGAAATTCGGTCGAACCAAAACCGATTTCGGTCGATAGAGAATCAAGACATGCTCCCTTGCCGTTCTCAAAACAAGGTGTAATTTTGGCGACAATAACGTCATTTCGTCGGAAGTAAGTAAATCCATTCCAAGCTGCCGATACGTGAAGTATTTCTTCCTCTATCTTACCATCCGTTCCCACACGCTCCATCGGAAGAAACGCTACGGATGTATCCGATTCGAGTGCCATACGCGCTTCGGTCCTGCTTGGATTCAGCGTTGCTGCCTGCTTCAGCCGCTGAACCTTCCAATGCGCCGGTACGTCACCGAGCCATTCGACGCCAGAGGGTTTATAGTTAGAGTAGGATTTGATATTGGAGTCAATCATTAGGTTCTATGTTCCTCTTCTCAATATCCGAGGAATAGTCAACTAAACAGAATGTTGCGGAGTTTGAAAAAGATCCAATTGCAGATTGTACAATTCACACATTTGTGCGAAAAATTGTGTCTGTCCGCCATAGCTAGGGTGTCGTATCTGAAAGACTCTATGCTCATATCTTAAGCGACGTACTGTTCGTGCTGCATCATTCCCAATTGCAACTAGTTGGCGCGGCTTCAGAAGGAGAATGAGTTGAGAGAGGAATTCCTCTCCGGTCTGGCGCTCAAGAGAATTATGAGATCGATTACTGAAAGGATTACCGGGTTCGTGAGGGTGTAGGGGGAATACATTCCACAGAAAGACGGATACTTCGATTTGTGATAGAACGCTCCAGATAACAGCAGCCGTTCTTTCGACAGCTACGGCACTTTTCGTTGGTCTCTGAATAGATACCCCCCACCGGGCGGCGTATTCGTGAATATGCACGTCATCTGTTAAGGCAAGTCCTGTTCGCCTACCGCCGCGGTAGCCAAGATCGCGCCCAATCCATATAGAATCAATATCTTGTTTTGTTGCAGCTTCAAGTACAGTCAATAGCGTTTGTAAGCGACGTTGCGGTGCATCATCTAGGTCGTGAACGACACAGCGATTTGAATAAGGGTTAAAGGAATTCTTAAATTTCAGCTTCCTCAATGCCTCCACAAATTGCACCGGGTCCATGCTCTATTCTCCATCGATGTCCTCCAAATCCCTCAGTCGGATTTAAACGCTAGAAGATCATACTGCCGTAGTCCGATCCTTGGCACGACGGCGAACCCTCGAACGAATCTCCTCGCCATTCTCGACCAACGCTCTCGATAATTCATAAATCTTCTGGGCATTCATCCAGAACTCTGGAGTCTGGCCGAAATACTCGCCAAGGGCAATCGCTGTCTCAGCCGTCACACCGCGCCGCTCGTGAACGATTTCATGGAGCCTCGTGGCGGGCAGGTTGATGTCTCGCGCCAATCCGTTGACGGTCAACCCCATCTCCTCGATCTGCTCCAGAAGAAACGCACCGGGATGGGTGGCGATTCGATTTGTGGGTACGTTCATTTTAAAGTAGCGACTCATTTCCTCAATGTCGCCCTCGTCGAGCAACGGCACCTGCTCGGTGTCGCTTTCGCCGCGCCACGCGACGGCTCGTCAAACTGACGATTGAGCAACGGCCCGATAAGCCTGGCGAGGGTGGTTAGGCTGGCCTGGAAAACGACGCTCAAGTTGTCCACTTTCCACCATCGGGGCGAGATGACCCTCCGTTAGATTATGTTGATGGAAGTTGAGGAGTTTGGCCAATTCAGCCGAAGTCATCCATCTACCCTGATCGCATATCGCGTGGATGAGGGGACGCAGGCGCTCACGGCGAGGACGCGGGCCAAGTTGGTCAATGGCTGCCCTAATGGTAGGGGGAAGCTCCTCCTCTATATCCGCGCCTAACTCCCCTGCATCCGCGCCTAACTCCCCTGCATCCGCGCCTGACTCCCCCGCATTCAGCGTAAGAGTATTGCGAAGTGCGACTGTAACGTTGCGGTTGGTAGCCTCTATGCTCGGCTGCGGCAAGAAAGCGTCTTTCATCTCCGTAAACATGCGCGGAATGCCCTCACCTTGGTCGCGTGCAAAGCCGAGGTCCACCAGTACCCGCACGATGCGCGGATTGCGACTGCGATGGACCCGCCGAAGAGTTAGCAATTCGTCTGTGGTCAAGTTGCCAGCCAGAGCACCGGGGCTGACCACTTCCATACGGTCTTCAAACAACCAGACTTCCGTACCGGCTCCTTCAACACCGTAGTCGCGATGCGCTATGGCATTGAGTAGCGCTTCACGCCACGCGAAGTCCGGGTATTCGGACGCCTCCCGAAACTGGTTGCCTACGAGCCGCGACGGACGGCGCAACAGGCTGCTGATTACGTTGCTTGTCTCCTCAATGACGGCGGGCAGGTTGCCCTCCATACGCGGGCGCTCTTCGACATTATGCTCGGATCCGGTACGGCGCTCGGTGCCGATGACGCGGAACAGACGCACACCAGCGTTGGGATGATCTGGCCCCAAGCGGGCGAACAGCAATTCAGCGGCTTTCCGCAAGACGATCTCCCTGCCCCGGCGATCGGCCAGTTTGCGCCGCAGCAGGTACTCCTCATCGCTCAACGCGGATAGACCCGCCCCCTGCCGAGCCTTGGCCAGCAATTGGTCGTCTAGCTCGTCCAGCTTGCTGTCCGCTGGACGACTCTCCCAACTCTCGGCCATGCCTTGCCATTTGAGCGCACTGATATGGCTTTCACTGACTTGTACGGTCTGGTCGCCAATCCGCAGCGGAAAGCCATTACCTATTACTTGCACGGGCCTATCCGCTGCCGGCACGTCGAAGACAATCAGGTCGCGGCCTTCGACGGCAATGACAAAGCCCCTAGGTTGTGCAGGACGCAAGCGAGCACACGGCGTAGCGAGCAGGCTACTCAACGCATTCGCAGGAAGACGGTGGCCAGTAATGGAGCGGTCATCTTCGATCCCGAGGATTAGGACGCCGCCTTCGGCATTGGCGAAGCCAGCGACGTATTCCGCAACTTGGTCCCGCACAGCACGGCGGTCGCGCAGTTGTTTGGCACCTCCCACTCCTTCAAACAGCGACTTGCGGTCGAAGTGTTGACCCTCGTCTTGGTCCAGAAACGGCGTGATGTCGAATTGCGGTTCCGTCATTCGCCTCCATCCCCAATAATCTCCGCCAACAACCCCTCCGTCTCCCTCTCCACCGCCAAAATATCCGCCCGAATCTCATCCAGTGTCCGCATCGGCTGCGGCTTGTAAAAGTAGCGCGTGAAGCTGATCTCATAGCCGATCTTGACGCTCGCCGGATCGTACCAAGCATCGGGCGCATAGGGCAACACCTCACGACGCAGGAAGCCCTCAATGCCGCCCTCGTCGAGCAGTGGCACCTGCTCGGTATCGCGCAACTCGCTGTCTGGCTCGTATTCGACGACGCGACGCCGGCCATCCATAGTAGCTTCGACCAGCCCGCGAATCGAGTCCGACACCGCGCCCAGCTTGTGAATCTTCTTGATAACGGGCGCGGCAGCCTCGTCGCGGGACGCCAGCGCCGTTCGCAACAGGTTCTTCCGCTTAGCCGTCAGCTTGACGCCCCGCTCAGAGGCGTCCGCATCAACAGCTTTCATAAATCGGTTAAAGTCGCGGTGAGGCCCAGCACCCAGCACGGTCGCCACCCGGTCGATGACGTTGGCAAGCGGCTCTTCGTCTGCATCTTGGCAGACGGCGCGGAAACACTGGCATTGGTCCGGCGATAGATCGACAGTAAGCCGCAGCGGCCGCTCGACAATGACCTTCCAGTAGCCGAACGCCTCGTTGGGGAAAATCTTCGACTGTTCGGTCTCCTCAAAGGCCAAGAAGGCGTCGCAAATGCGCTGGATGTCGTCCTCCGACAGCTCGCAGTTCTTCTTGCCCAAGTTCTTGCGCAGCGGCTTGAACCACTCGCTGGCGTCAATGAGCTGCACCTTGCCGCGCCGATGCTCGGGCTTGCGATTGCTGAGCACCCAGATGTAGGTGGCAATGCCCGTGTTGTAAAACATATTGAGCGGCAGCGCGACAATGGCCTCCAGATAGTCGTTCTCAATAATCCAGCGGCGGATATTGCTCTCGCCTTGGCCGGCATCGCCAGTGAACAGGGAGCTGCCATTGTGGACCTCGGCGATGCGGCTGCCGAGCGGCGTGTGCTGCTTCATCTTGCTCAGCATGTTGGCGAGGAACAGCATCTGGCCGTCGCTAGAGCGGGTAATCAGCGAGTACTCGGGATCGCCCCCATGCTCAATGAGAAAGCGCGGATCGCGCAGGTCGCTCTTGCCACCCAAGCGGTCGAGGTCGCTCTTCCAGCTCTTGCCGTACGGAGGATTGGAGAGCATGAAGTCAAACTCGTGGGCTGGAAAAGCGTCGCTGGACAGCGTCGAGTGCGCCGGGCCACCAACGATGTTGTCAGCCGCGTCGCCCTCGCCCTTGAGCAACAGGTCGGCCTTGCAAATGGCGTAGGTCTCGGCGTTGATCTCCTGTCCGTAGAGATGCGTCGCCACCTGCTTGCCGCGCTCGCGGGCGATCTCTTGCAGCGTCTCTTCGGCCACCGTCAACATACCGCCGGTGCCGCAAGCACCGTCGTAGAGTAGGTACGTGCTAGACTCAATCTGATCGGCGACCGGCAGAAAAATGAGCTTGGCCATCAGTTTGACGGCATCGCGCGGCGTCCAGTGCTCGCCCGCCTCCTCGTTGTTCTCCTCGTTGAAGCGCCTCACCAACTCTTCAAAAACCGTGCCCATGCCGTGGTTGTCGAGGCCGGGCAGCTTCACCGAGCCATCGACATTTTTGACCGGATGCGGGCTTAGGTTGATGTCGGGCGACGTCAGCTTCTCGATCAGCGTACCGAGCGCATCAGCGCTAGAGAGACGCGGGATCTGGTTGCGAAACTCAAAGCAGTCGAGGATGTCCTGCACGTTGGACGAGAACCCGTCGAGATACGCCTCAAAATCGGCGCGGAGCTGTTGCTGGTTGGCGCGGGCTCTCAGATCCCGCAGGGTGAACGGGGAAGTATTGTAAAAGGCTTGCCCGGCCGCGTCGCGCAACGGCCCCTCCTGCTCCACCACGCCCGCCTTGTCGAGCAGGTCCCGCCGCTCCAGAACGTCCGCCTTGCTATCTTCGAGCACTGCATCCAAGCGGCGCAGCACGGTCATCGGCAGAATCACGTCGCGGTACTTGCCGCGTACGTATAGGTCGCGCAGCACGTCGTCGGCAATGCCCCAGATGTAATTGGCGATCCAATTGAGTTCGCCATGCTGCATGGTCTTCCTCCTCGTTTTCGCTGCGTAATTCTAACAGACACTCCGCACCTCGACAAGCAAGCTGCCCCCACCTTGCCCTCCCTACTGCGCCCCGTATTTTACCCTACATGATCCGCAAAGTACAGTCCACTGCCATCGCCCTGCTCCTGGCGACCAATGCCAGTTGTCTAGCCCCATCTGACGACGGTGCTGAACCCGCTGCCCTCCAGCCGCAACAACCCGCTGAAATCCCCACGTATTCCTACCGAGTCGTCCACTCCTTCCCTCACGACCCCACAGCCTTCACCCAAGGGCTTCTCTACGACAACGGCTTCCTCTACGAAAGCACCGGCCAGTACGGCCAATCGTCCCTGCGCAAGGTCGAGCTCGAAACAGGAGCCGTCGTGCAGCTCCATCAGCTAGACGACCGCTTCTTCGCCGAGGGACTCGCCCTCTTTGGCAATCGCCTCCTCCAGCTAACTTGGCGGGCCAACAAGGGCTTTGCCTATCGCCTCGATTCTTTCGAGCCGCTAGCGGAATTCGCCTATCCCACCGAGGGCTGGGGGCTGACGTACAACGGCGAACTACTCGTTATGAGCGATGGCAGCGCGACCCTGTACTTCCGCGATCCATTTACCTTTGCTGAGGTGAGCCGAGTCGCCGTTGTAGCCCAAGGCCGCCCCGTATCTCAGCTCAACGAACTCGAATGGGTCGCCGGCGAGGTCTTTGCCAACATCTGGCAAACTGACACCATTGCCCGCATCGACCCAGCGACCGGCCAAGTCGCGGGGTGGATCGACCTGACCGGACTGTTGAGCGACGCAGACCGCCGTGGCTCTAACGCCGAGGTGCTCAATGGCATTGCCTACGACCCCGAGGGCGAGCGGCTGTTCGTCACCGGCAAGTGGTGGCCCAAGCTCTACCAAATCGAACTTGTATCCCCTTCACCGAAAGGTACACCATGACTCAAGACCGCGTCCCCGTGTGCATCGCCGTGCTCACGGTATCCGACACCCGCGACGAAGCAACCGACAAGTCCGGCAAGCTGCTAGTCGAACGCCTCGAAGCGGCCGGCCACGTCTTGCACGAAAAGCAAATCCTGCCCGACGACATCTATCAGCTCCGCGCCCAAGTCTCGCAGTGGATCGCCGAGCCCCGCGTCCAAGCCATCGTCACCACCGGCGGCACCGGCCTCACCGGCCGCGACGGCACGCCCGAGGCCGTCAGCGTGCTCTTCGACAAGGAAATCGAGGGCTTTGGCGAGGTCTTTCGCGTGCTCTCCTATGAGGAGATCGGCACCGCAACCTTGCAGTCGCGCTGCGTAGCTGGCGTCGCCAACAGCACCTATATCTTCTGCCTGCCTGGCTCCTCGGGCGCTTGCGCCACCGGCTGGGACAAGCTCATCGGGCCGCAGCTAGATTCCACCAACCAGCCCTGCAACCTCGTCGATCTGATGCCGAGATTGTCCGAAATTTGACGAGAGGTGTTGCGCACCGGCCCCTTGGGTAGGAGATACTTCGCTGCGCTCAGTATGACGTCATGCTGAGCGCAGCGGAGCGGAGTCGAAGCATCCTATACCTAATAGCCTCTACGCAAAGTTAGGTTAGAAGAGAAACCGCGTACCTAGCTCAGTTCAAAAAGTTTTTTAGGAATTGCCCGGTGTACGATTCGCTCACCTCGGCGAGTTCCTCCGGGGTGCCCTGCCCGACGATCTGGCCGCCGTTGTGGCCGCCCTCGGGACCTAAGTCGATGATGTAGTCCGCGGTCTTGATGACATCGAGGTGGTGCTCAATGACCAAGACTGTATGGCCGGCCTCGACCAAGCGATTGAGACTGTCGAGCAGGCGCTGAATATCTGCTAGGTGCAGCCCAGTGGTAGGCTCGTCGAGCAGATAGAGGTTGCTCTTGCCGCGCTTGAGCTTGCCTAACTCGTCGGCCAGCTTGACGCGCTGGGCCTCGCCGCCCGACAGCAAAGGGGCCGGGTGGCCAATTTGCAAATAGCCCAGCCCCAAATCGTTGAGTACGCCTAGCTTGTGGGCGATGAGCCGGTGGTCGGCGAAGAAATCTACCCCATCCTCTATGGTCATCGCCAAAACCTCGGCGATGTTCTTGTCCCGATAGGTAATATCGAGCGTGTCCTGATTGTAGCGCGCCCCCTTGCAGGTAGGGCAGGGCACCTCCACGTCGGCCATCAGGTGCAGCTTGGTGGTGACTGTGCCCTCGCCGCCGCACTCCTCGCAGCGGCCTCCCTTGACGTTGAAACTAAAGCGCGAGGCTGTATAGCGGCGCTTCTTGGCCTCGGGCGTCTCGGCGAAGAGGCGGCGGATGTTGTCGTAGAAACCGATGTACGTGGCCGGGTTGGAGCGGGGCGAGCGGCCGATGGGGGATTGGTCGATGTTGATCACATCGCTTACGTGCTCGATCCCTTCAAGGCGGTCGTGCGCACCCGATAGCACGCGGCTGTCGTGGAAGATGGAGTAGAGCTTCTTGTAGAGAATGTCGTGGACGAGCGTGCTCTTGCCCGAGCCAGAGGCTCCACTGACGCATACGAAGACTCCCAAGGGAATTTTGACGTCGAGGTCGTCGAGGTTGTTGGCGCGGGCACCTCGAACGTGCAGGTTGCAGCCGTTGAGTGGGCGGCGCTCGACCGGCACGTCAATGCGCTGGCGGCCCGTGAGAAACTGGCCGGTCAGGGAGTCGGGGTTTTTCAATATCTGGCGAATGGTGCCCTCGGCGGCGATGCGGCCACCGTGCACCCCCGGCCCGGGGCCGAGCTCGATGACGTGATCGGCCGCCCGAATGGTCTCCTCGTCGTGCTCCACCACAATGACCGTGTTGCCAACGTCGCGCAGGCGGCGCAGCGTCTCAATCATCTTGATGTTGTCTTTGGGATGGAGGCCAATGGAAGGCTCGTCGAGCACGTAGAGCATGCCCATCAGGCCGGAGCCGATCTGCGTAGAAAGGCGAATGCGCTGGGCCTCGCCGCCGGAGAGGGTCCCCGCTCGGCGCGTGAGGCTGAGGTAATCCAAGCCAATGCCCATGATGAGGTCGAGCCGCAGTACCAGCTCGCGCACGATCTGCTCACCGGCCTGCTTCCTCTGTACGGGCATGGGAACGTCGCTAAGAAAATCGCGCAGCTCTTGCAGGTGCATTTCGCACAGGTCGTGGATGGTGCGGCCAGCCACAGTGACGAGCATGCGCGTGGCTTTGAGGCGCGTGCCGCCGCAGTCCGGGCAGTCGTACTCGACCATGACCTTGCGCAGGTAGTCCTCCATGCCCGAATGCGCCACCCCTTGGCGGCGGTAGCGGCGGTAGCGGCGCTCGATTTGGTTGATGACCCCATCGAAAGCAACCTTGCGCCCTTTGTAGCGCCGACCCTCGGTCGCGCCCGGCGGCAGGACAATAGTGAAGCGCTTGCCTTTGGTGCCGTAGAACAACACATCGACGATGCGGTCGGACAGCTCGGCAAAGGGCGTGTCCAAGTCAAAGCCGTAGTGTTCGGCCAAGCTGTAGAAGATGCGGCCGCCCCACCCATTGCGGTCGCAGTTAATCGCCTCGC
Organism: Candidatus Latescibacterota bacterium; assembly: GCA_022825835.1. GTDB lineage: Bacteria > Latescibacterota > UBA2968 > UBA8231 > UBA8231. The sequence continues at coordinate 4,148 of JAJDVZ010000080.1, read as the reverse complement.
GCACAAAAGCGCCGTCGAGAATGCTCCGGCTCTTGTCGGGCACCAGCAGATCGGGATGGACCTGTAGATAGGTGCCCAAGCCCGAACAGGTGACGCAGGCCGAGAGCGGCTCGTTGAAGGTGAAGTAACCCTGAGTCAGCTCGGCCATGCTGAGGCGGTGCTCGGGACAGCCGAAGCCTTCGTAGAAAGCCTCCACCTCCTGGTCGGAAGCGATTTGGGGGTTCAGCAAGTGGAAGCTGAGAAAGTTTTCGCCCACCACTAGGCCGTGCTCAATGGACGCGAGGAGTTGCTTTTGCAGATCGCCGCGGATGACGAAACGGTCGATGACCGCCTCAATGTGGAAATCCTCGTTCTCGTCGAGTTCGAGCTCCTCGCTCAAGTCGCATAGCTCTCCTTCGATACGCACCCGCCGATACCCCTTGGTGCGAATGTCGTCAAACAGAAACGCGTAGTCCTCGCCGTAGATCTTAAAAACCGGAGCGCGGATTTCCACCTCGGCCCCGTCCGGCAGGGACAGCAAGTGCTCGGCCATCTGGTAGGGCGTGCGGTAGGCGATGGGGCGGCGGCAATAGGGGCAGTGAGCTTGGCCTATTGTGGAGAAGAGCATCCGCAGATATTCGTACAGGTCGGTCATAGTGCCGACGGTCGAGCGCGGATTGTTGAAGATGGTCTTCTGCTCAATGGAAATGACCGGCGAAAGCCCAGTGACAAAATCGACATCCGGCTTCTTCATCTGCTCGACGAAGCGCTTGGCATAGGTGGACATGGACTCCATGAAGCGCCGCTGGCCCTCGGCGTACACCGTGTCAAAGGCCAACGATGATTTGCCCGAGCCGCTAATGCCGGTAATGACGACCAGTTTATCGCGCGGAATGCTGACGTCGATGTTTTGCAGGTTATTCTCGCGTGCGCCCTTAATGGCGATTGAGTCTCGTATAGCCATAGTGTGTCCTGTTGTGCTAGTGCAGCCCCTAATTCCTAATTCACGCTAATGCAGCCCCCAATCGGCCCCATCGTCGTCGTAGTAATAGGCCGCTTCCTGCATCTCTACGCGGCTCTTTTCAGTAAGGCGTAGCGGCGCCGACATCTTTTGCAGCAGGCCCTTTTCAACCAGCCACTCGCAGGCGAAGTCCGCGCCTTCCATCTTGAAATGCTCCTCTATTTCCGACACCGTGCGCATGGACTCGGCCTCCTCCAAATAGTCGAGCAGAGGCCGGAACATGTCCCAGAGGTGGTCGTCGAGGTAGGTCTCTACGCGCTGGAGGGCCGCCTTGAGGGTGCGGGCGTTTTTGGGCGCGGCGATGAGATCCGTGTAGATGGCGTTGAAGAACTCGGGATTGAAGGCGAGGGCTTGGTGAATAACCTCGCGGCCCGGGGCTTGGCCGTTGAGGATGCACTCGACGCTGGCGAGTTGGTCGGCCACGTTGAGCAGCCACAGGAAGCTGTAGTTGTAGTCCTTCTTCACCTGGTACCACTTCTGGGCTTTGGTCAAGGTGGCCAACAGCGGCAGAGCGCGCCGCAGCAACTGGTAGTCGCGGTCGCGCGCGCCAATGCGCTCGGCGTCTTTGTACCACGCGGCAATGGACTCGTCCTTGGAGAACAGGAGGGTGCTGTGGGCGAAGGTGAAGTCGAGCCAACCGCCCTGACGCGAGCCTTCTATGTTCAACTGGAAGCGCTTGCGCGGGATGAGATTGGCGTGGATGATGACGCCTTCTTCGGTCAGGCAGTGGTCCTCGTAGCGCCGCACCTTGGGGTCGTCGGCCATGACGATCCACAAGTCGATGTCGGACTTCTCCCAAACTTGATCGTACGCATAGGAGCCATAGACGATGGCGGCCAAAACCGTGCGGTCTTGTTGGAGCTTTTGGGTCAAGGCGTCAAGCGCCCGGCGATAGCGCTCTTGGACGCCCTGTTGCGACCGAGACATGGCAGTTCCTGACGAGGAAATCTAACGTGCGAACGGCACAAAATATACTGAACATACGTGTAGTTGTCAAGGTATCGTACGGCCCAACTGTGTGGCGTCTTCCGAAGGCGTCCGTGAGCCGCTATATATCGCCATATTATAAGATATGAAGGATAGGGAAGCTGTTTCTCTGAGAGCCGTCCGCTTTCGAGAGCAAGGCTATTTTTTTGACAGCGGGAAGAGCCTCTATACCTTTTACGCTTCCATTAAGCAGATACCTGCCACATCGGATTATCTGTTGAATACAATAGCCTTTACTTGGTATGTACCCACCCAAAGTCTTCCACAGCGGAATCAGTTCAAACAATTAAGGAGAGAAGTTCCTGTTATGAACAGAATGATCTTTGCAGCGTTATTGCCGCTATTTTTAGCCACTCAATCTGAAGGTGCTGAGTCAAGGTTGGAAAGCTGGTACACTTATTGGGGCATAGGTGCAGTCAGTCCGTCTCATCCTAAAGAATTGGCAGATGTCCTTGATTTTCTTGAGGCCCTTCCAGGTATCACAAGAACTGCTATTTCCTTGGATATTCTTGGGTTTTACTGGCCGATCAAAGATCGGTATCTCTTGGGCGGCGTGATCAACGGCTTTAATGACCGTCTCGAAGTAGATTCAGAAGGGCTTAATATAATCGGCGTAACATATGGATTAAGCCTTCAATACTTTCCACAACGACATATCGGACAAGGCTTTTTCTTTCGTTCCGACGTTGGGCCTGCTTTTATGGCTGTCACTTCAGATGATGATACCGTTGACGAGACAAGCGATTTGGGATTGGGAGGGTTAGTGGGTGCAGGTTGGTCTCAGCCAATTACCAGCGGTACCCGTTTGACCTTCCAAGTCAACGGCAGCTTGCGGCAAGTAGAAGGTGATTCTTGGAGAGCCCTTAGCTTCACTTTGGGAGGATTGTTTTAGGTCTGTGTGAGCAACAACGCAAGATCACTTCAACAGTTCCCAGTCCTCTTCAGCTACTGGCTCCGTCGGAGCCAGATATTCAATGACCTTGCCGCGCAGCGGCGACGGCGTCACAGGATGGGGGCCGGTTTCGTGCGACAATATAATTACTTCTACCTTATCTCCTTCTTTGAAAGGAAGGGCGCTCAGCTTTAGTTCCCCATTTGCGGCGATCTGTTTCTCGACGCGGTAGGCTTTCATCATTCACCTCGCTAACTCCTCACGGATCACCTTGCGCAAAGTTTCCTCTAGGACAGCATCCTGAACTTGGATATATTGACGCAAAGCCTCGTTAATCAAGGTCTGATAATTGCCTCCGCCGGCCTCGTGTACTTGGTTTCTAAACCAATTCAACACATCGTTATCCAAGCGTATGGTGATGCGCGTCTTATTGGGAGCAGCCGGAACGAGTGTTCCTTGTTTGGCCTGAGTAAAATCAAATTTTTCCTTGTTCATAGTGTTTCCTTTCGCGCGGCGTGGCTGGTCGGGTCAAGATTAAGCGGATATTCTTGGATCGTAATATACAGGCAGCCGCTGGGAAGTGGTCAAGACGCGGGTAATCCCACCCACATGCAGACCAAGCGACGGATAAGGTCGATACGGTGGCGCGTGAGGAGGATCGGCCCTTGCGCGAGGGCTTTTCTCCTCGTATGAATAAACATGATGCAATGCTTGGAGGCAGGATTTAGTTGCAAGCTGCATCACAACTTAGACTGCTGTCGTGTAGAGGTGTTTCCCTTTAAGCAGTCATGCTTAGGAGCCGAATACCGATGTCTTCTACCGTGCCTATAGAAATACCGCGTGAAATACTCAATATAACGCATATGACCCCAGCAGAATTGAAGCGAGAGCTAGCAGTCTATCTGTTCCAGCAAGGCAAGTTGTCTTTCGGCAAAGCGCGAGAAATGGCCGACATGAGCGCTTGGGATTTTCAGTTCGTGCTAGGGAGCAGAAATATCCCTGTCCACTATGACGTGGAGGATTACGAGGAAGATCGGGCGACCTTAAAGGAGCTTGGTCGTCTGTGAGTGTGGTGAGCAACGGCTGATCGGAATACTGATTGAGGACAAGAGCATAGGCTATATAGATTCAGCTAAGTACACGACAGTAACATGGGTTGATATTGTCGGGCGCGTTTAGGTTGGTCTCGTGTTTGGTGTATGATCTGTGTGAGTTGGTCTAATCCTTTTCGAAAGAGGCTTATGGCTTTTCGTCCATGTTTTTTTATAG
>JAJDVZ010000050.1:0-29064 GCA_022825835.1 Candidatus Latescibacterota bacterium | reverse complement strand
GCGGGTAGGGAGGTCCCTGCAACAGGCAAAAATCGTGCCAAGGCGGCGGTTCAGAGGGGAGGAGGGGAATAGGAGGGGTTGGAGTGTAGCGGAAAGGATACAGGGATGGGAAGTTGGGGACAAAAGCTGCGTAATATCAGTTACAAGAGATGGAAACCGGAATTTTCAGACGGCTTCTAAGGCCAATTCTTGACAGTACCTTGTCTATTGGCTAAAGTGCCCTGCTGCGTGGAGCGGTCTGGGATGCTTCGCTTCGCTCAGCATGACAGCATGGGGCGTTATCACCGGTCATGCTGAGCGGAGCAAAGCGGAGTCGAAGCATCTCAAATCTCCCATGCCTAACGTCCAGTGGGTTACTGGCGTGTACTTTAGGTCTTCTGCTAGTACTGCGGCCGGGAAAAGGGGCACCCTAAAGATAGCTCGCCTTATTGCAGCCATGTTCGTTCCACCGTCCCAAACTAAAACCGCGACTCCGGCCGGCCTTCCCGTGCGATGCGTCTGCCATGTCGGCGACCGATTCTACCACACCTGACCCCGGCAGAGTCGGACGGCTGCTGCCCGCCGCCTTTCGCTCGCGGCTGGACTTAGAGCCGCCCGACCCGGAGCCTGCCGTAGAAGAGACTGGCTCGGCCTTTACGCTTAGGGCCTTTGCCTTGGGCACCTTTTTGGCCGCTTTCATCGGCGGTGGCGTGGCCTATAGCACCCTGTATTTGCAAGGCTCCTTCATGGCCTTGGGCTTTAGCACGGTCGGCGCGGTTTGCCTGCTGGCCCTGCTGACGGGGCTGATCAATCCCCTGCTCAAATTGTGCGGGACGCCGGGTTTGCGCCGAGGCGAATTGCTGCTGGTCTATATAATGATGGTGATGGCCTCGCCCATCCCCATCGTTTTTACCTCGAAGATCATCAGCCAACTCGCCGCTCCCTTTTACTTTGCCACGCCCGAAAACGATTGGCAAAGCCTCATCCACCCCCACATTCCCCACTGGATGATGCCGCGCCAGCTCGGCGACGCCCAGTTTTTCTTTGAGGGGATGGGTGCCTCCTACGTGGTGCCGTGGAAGGCTTGGCTAATGGCGCTGGCGGCGTGGCAGCCGTTTGTCTGGTCGCTCTTCTTGGTGATGATCGCCGTCATGGTCGTGTTGCGGCGGCAGTGGATCGACAACGAGCGCCTCGTCTATCCACTGGTGCAAGTGCCGCTGGCCATGACCGCGATAGGAGAGAGCAATGAACGCTGGCCGCCCTTTTTCAAGAATCGGGGGATGTGGATTGGTTTTGCGCTGGCCGCTACTTGGAGTACGCTACACGGCCTGTACGCCTATTTCCCGGAAGGCGTGCATTTTGCTCGCGACGTCGATTTGTTCCGCCAAGAACTGCCGATTATGCGCGGCACTTCTACGCTGTATATCACCTTCCGCTTCCACATCCTCGGTTTTTTCTACTTCCTCAAGACCGAAGTCGCGCTCAGCCTGTGGGTTTTCAATTTGTTGGCCAATGTTTTGCGCGGCACTTTCGCCATCCTCGGCGTAGGCAATGCGCCCAGCTTGGGCAGTGGCCACGGCATCGGGCACACGCTGCAGGTCTATCACGCCATGGGGGCCATGCTGGTCCTCTTCCTCGGCGGCTTGTGGGCCGCTCGCCGCCATCTGGCTGCGGTCTGGCGCAAGGCTTGGTCCGGCGATCCGGCTATTGACGACGCAGACGAAATCCTGTCGTACCGGGCAGCGGTGATCATTCTCGTCGTTGGCACGGCGATCATGGTCGGCTGGCTGTGGCTGGCTGGATTGCCGCTGTGGGCCGGCGCGGCGTTGCTGTTTCTGGCCGGTGCCCTTTTTGTCGCCTTTACTCGGGTGGTCGCCGAGGGCGGTCTGTCCGACGGCGCGCCGCCCGTGGTGCCGGCTGGCATCCTCATCTCCGCGGTCGGCTCGTCGGCGCTGGGAGCACCGGGCTTGGTCTTGCTGGCTAGCACCTATATCTGGACGGCCAATGTCCGCAGCTTTGTTATGGCCTCCTGCGCCAACAGTCTGAAGCTGGGCCAAGAATTGAACCGAGGGCGGCGGCCTTTGTTTTGGGCTATGGTCGTGGCTATAGCCGTGGCGCTAGCGGCTTCGACTTGGATGATTTTGGAGCTGAGCTACGAGCACGGCAACCTCAATCTGCGGGGCACGGTCAGCCGCGAAGCGCCCTATCGCTATGTCGAGGGCTTGTTGCGCTATCCGAGCGAGCCGCACCTGTGGGGCTGGATCAACATGGGTTTGGGCGCGGCCATCATGCTGGGCTTGACCGTGGCCCGATGGCACTACGCTTGGTGGCCTCTGCATCCTTTGGGCTATCCTGTTGGGCCGACGTGGATTATGGATCACCTGTGGTTCAATATGTTTTTGGCTTGGTTTATCAAAGTCCTAGTGCTCAAGTACGGCGGTGCCGACCGCTACCACCGGACTAGGCCGTTTTTTATGGGCCTGATTTTGGGGCAACTGCTGCCGGGCGGCATTTTCTTAGTCATTGACCATTTTACCGGCACAGTCGGCAATGTGATTTTTTGGGGTTAGCTACTGCCGGCCGAGAAGGGGTAGGTTCGTCTTTGAAATAGCCCTGAGAAGCTGAAAATGAGCGCGGTTGACACCTCTCTATACCGTCCTGTACTTTCACTCCAAAGGAGAATGCTATGACCAACACCCCTTTAACTCCTGAAGAACGTTTGGCTAGGCTTGAAGGCGTGTACGATCATCTGGCTACTAAAGCCGATCTTGCCGAGCTCAAAGCCGAGCTCAAAGCCGATACGGCCCGGCTAGAGGGCAAGATGGAGACTGCGATTTATGAACTCAAAACCGAGTTACACAAAGGCTTGAACCGCAACCTCTATATTACAATAGGGGCCGTTGCTGCTGTGGCAGCTCTTGTTAAGTATCTGCCATGAATTGAAGCCCAACCCTTTCCCCAATGTCCGCGGTCCCAGTCGGTCTATCCTACAAATAGGTCTCGCCTTCTGGTTGGGGTTGCTGGGGACGCCCTGCTACGGCGAGGTGGCTGCTTTGCGCGCCACCATCGAAGCGTTAAGCGCCGTCGAATCGCGCTTGGCTGGCTATCCCGGTGCTGAAGCGGGTGCTGCGTTGGTGGAGCGCGCGTTGGTCGCGGCTGGCGTCGAAGCGGTGCGGCGCGACTCATTTGCCGTGGTGGTGCCCATAGAGCGCGGCGGTCGCCTGCGCTTGGAGCAGAGCGGGGAGGAGGTGCCGCTGTGGGGCTTGTGGCCCAATCTGGCGCGGACGGTCACGCTGCCGCCAGAGGGGCTGCAAGCGCCGATGATCTACGGCGGCCGGGGCGAGTGGCGAGACTTCGACGGCCACGCCATCGACGGGCGCGTTGTCCTGCTGGAATTCGACAGTTGGAACCACTGGCTGCGCGCCGCGTCGCTGGGTGCCCGGGCCGTGGTGTTTATCGCGCCTGAACAGGCCAATCGCCACCAAGCCGCGGCCAAATACGCCCACGTGCCGCTCGACATCCCCCGCTTCTGGATTGAGCGGGAAATGGGTATAGACTTGCGCCAGCGTCTGCGGGACGGTGAGCTGTTGGTTCACTTGCAGGGCCGCATGGACTGGCAACAGCGGACGGCGTGGAATATCTGGGGCGTGATCCCCGGCTCCGATCCCGAACTGGCCGCCGAGCGCGTCGCTATCGAGGCGTACTACGACGGCATTTCCGTGGTGCCGGGCCGGGCACCGAGCGCTGAGACTGCCTGTGGCATTGCCGCTTTATTGGAATTGGCCCGCCATCTAGCGATCCATCCACCAGCGCGTACCATCATTCTAGTGGCGACCTCGGCTCACTTTCAAGGTCGCCAGGGCATGGCCGACTTTCTCGCTCGCCACGCCCGCCGCTCGGAGGAACCGCTCCACATAGACCTGTTCATCGGCCTCGATCTGTCGAGTCGCACCGATCAAGTCGGCCTCTGGAACAATACCTCCAGACCCGAATTGCGGCGCTTTTTCGCCCCCTTCGGTCGCCGCTTTAGTGGCTACGCTAGCACCTTGGACTCAGCCACAGTCGGCAGTTTGGTCAACGGCATCACTCCCATCAAGGGCTTGGACTGGTCGGCGTACATGCCCGGCGGCATCGCCGCCAACAGTCAGCTCGCCCTTGAAGGCGGCTTGATATCCTTGGGTCTGATCACCGTGAACGATGTCCGCCTGCAGATCGATTCGCCGCTGGACCAACCAGCCAAGGTCAACTACGACAATCTGGCGCGCCAAGTCGCCTTGATAAACGGCGTGTTGCAACAGGCGTTCAACGATCCGCAACTGTTGGAGGAGAAAGCGGCCTTTGGGCCGGTGTTGCAGGATCGCTTGCGCGACTTGCGCCTCAAGGTGCGGACCTTTCCGCGCCGCTCGCAAACGCCGGACCGGCCAGTGGCCGACGCGGTAGTCGTGGTGCGTTCGCAACGGGCGACCGCTGGCAAAGCCGTCAAAGGGGTTCGCACGGCCCAAGTCCATCTGAGCGACGACGAGGGCGAGTTGCTCATAACGGGGCTGCCGCAGGCCCAGTACCGCACCAACGTGTACGTCTTAGACCCGCAAGACGGGGCCATTACCTACGCCGCCGACCTGAGCAAAAGGGCGGAGGGATTCCACGGGAAGCCGCTGCCTGACGGCTCCATCCCAATCACTGTCCAGTGGGCGCTCACCGAACAATCGGTAGTGGTTTTCCCCTGCCTGAGCCGTCCTTTTTACGGCCTCATCAATCCGCGTTCGCTCAATTTTTTGGGCGGCATTACCGTGTTCAACCGCTACGACACCGCCCCGCGCCAATACGGCTACGCGCTGGGCAGCGACCTCGACGAAGCGGCTGGGCTGGTATTCGGGCCGCAGGACGCCGATCCGCAAAACCGCATCAAAATACTGGCGGGCCGCCAACTGCTGCTGCTCAATAACGGCATCCCCGACAGTCGTCCCAACGGCGAGGGATTTGCCCTAGCCGAGGAGCGGCTGGTGCCGACGTTGTTGCAGGCCGCTTGGGATATGTGGCGTCTCGACGAAGATCGGTTGCAGACTATGCGCGACCACGCCATTGAAAACCAGTACTTGCAGCGCCTACACCAGCGCACCGCCCAAGTCCTCGAAGCCGCCCAAGAGGCCGCCCAACGCAAAGAGTGGAGCAGGTACGTGGCCCATCTGCGGGTGGCGCTGGGGCTGGAAAATCAGGTCTATCCACAGGCCATGGCGACCTTAAACGACGTCATAAAGGGCATGGTATTCTTCTTGGCGCTGCTCATTCCCGCGGCCTTTTTGGGCGAGCGCCTGCTGCTGGGAGCGGTGCAGATCACGCGGCAATTGGCTGGTTTTGGCGCGTTATTGGCCGTGGTCTGGCTCGCGGTCTCGCAGGTGCATCCCGCCTTTGCCATTGCTCATCCACTGGTCATCCTGCTGGCCTTTGCCATCATGGCCATGGCCGGTCTCGTCCTCGTCCTCATTAGCAGCCGCTTCAACAGTTTTATGAAGGAACGCGGCGACCGGATTCATCACGTTGAGATGCGGCGTTTCAGCGTCGCCCATGCCGCGTTCATGCTGGGCATATCCAATATGCGGCGGCGCAAACTGCGCACGGGTTTGACCTTGACGACTCTGGTGCTGCTGACGTTTACGGTGCTTTCATTTGCCTCGTACGAGAGCCGAGCGCGCTTTATCTCGCTGCCGCTCGAACACGAGGGCGAGTACGAGGGCATCTTGGTCCGCAACCGGGCTTGGAATCCCTTGGGCCAGCCCATGTTGGATTACATTCGCTCTCACTTTTCCGCGGTCGGCCCGATCAGTCCGCGCAACTGGTTCATTTTGCAAGAGGACAAAAAGACGTACCTCGAAGCTGCGGCCGGCCGGCAATTGGTGCGGACCTACGGCTTGCTCGGCCTAAATCCCGAGGAAACTGACATCACAGGGATTGACCAAGCTCTGACCGCTGGTCGCTTTTTTACCGCCGCGACTGAGGCTAGTTGTCTGCTGCCCTTGCCGATGGCCGAGTCCTTGGGCTTGGACGCTGGCGACTTGGGACGGGCGCAAGTGCAGGTGATGGGCAAAGAACTGACCGTGATCGGCTTGTTCGATCCAGAGGTCTTCAACGACATCCACGACCTAGACGACGGGCCGCTGACGCCGGTGGACTTTGAGCTGTCCCAGACCGCTGGCAGCACCTTTCAGCTCAACCAGAGCGCGGCTACGACAGCCACCGCCTCCCAGTACCGCCCCTATGTACACATACTGCCGGACAATGTGCTCATTGCGCCCTATGAGATCGTCCGCCAAATGGGAGGGAGGCTGCGCTCGGTGGCCGTTACCTTTGATCGGGAGCGCTTGGATCCTGGGGCGGCCCAAGCGCTGTTGGAAGATTTTCTGCTGCGGGTGGCCGTCAGCCTGTTCGTCGGTTTGCGGCAGGACGGGACTTCGACCATCGGCGTCTGGGCCTATTCGTCGATTGGGGCGACGGCGATAAAGGGCTTGGGGGTGCTGATCGTACCCATGCTTATCGCCGCCTTCATCGTCCTCAATACCATGCTGGGGACGGTGTACGAGCGCCTCAAGGACATTGGGATCTACGCGGCCGTAGGATTGGCTCCGTCCCACATCGCCTTGCTGTTTATCGCCGAAGCCTGCGCCTATGCGGTCTTAGGCATTACGCTGGGGTACTTGGGGGGACAAGGGATGGGTTTGGTGCTGAATTACTTGGACATGCTGGGTGGACTCAATTTGAACTATTCGTCTTTGGCGGCTGTGTTTTCGGCGCTCATCGTCATGGGCGTGGTCTTGCTATCGACGGTGTATCCGGCTCGGGTGGCCGCTCGTACTGCGGTTCCTGATTTAGCGCGGCGCTGGCAGCCCGAGCCGCCGGTGGGTGCCGAGTGGGAATTTCGCTTTCCCTTCTTGGTGTCCGCGGCCGAGGCCAAGGGCCTGTGCGGCTTTTTGTTGGATTACCTAGCGTCCTACGGCGAGGCGTCGATTGGCTCGTTTTACACTGAGGGCACCCTGCTTCAGTCCTTTGCCACGCCCCAAGGCACGGCCTATGCCATCGAAGCCAAGGTGTGGCTGGCACCGCTGGATTTGGGCGTGAGCCAGCACGCCATACTGTGCATCCGCCCCGAGGACCAAGCCAATATTCACGGCCTAGTGTTCTATCTGCGCTGCCTCAGTGGCGACAATGATTCGTGGCGTCGGGCCAACCGCAGCTTCTTGCAGGCGATCCGCAAAGAGTTGCTGATCTGGAATACGCTCAAAGCAGGGGAGCGGAGTGCTTTTCAGCAGCGGGCAGAGGAATTCCTGCAGCAGCAATAAGCCAGCGCAGCCCTTTCTCGCGCAACGCAATACTGATCCTGCAACCAGCGGCGCGCAGATATACCGACTTTGGCAGCGCATTTTGTGAAATATTATGGAATGTGGTGTTGTGCTACGAATTCGGCCGGAGATAGTATGGGAATGCCTTGGTATTCGCCTAAATTTTTTAGGTGCCGGTCGCCCGAGATGATGCAATCCGCCCGCCCTTCAACTGCCGCCGCGAGGATCGTGTTGTCTTCGGCGTCCTCTTTGATGACCTGTAGATCAAGCGCACCAGATGTGGAAATCGTCCTTCGTCTGAGAAGGGATTGCAGTGCTTGGATATCGGCTTCGTCAATTGGAAATTCGTCTATAATGTGAGGACGGCGCAAGACCTCGACGGTCTTGTCGATGATAGCTGGCGAAGTGATGAATACGAGATCCCGCCGTCTCCAAGCTGCATAAATACGGCCCGGTGTACCAGAGGGAGTAATAATCGAGCTGACCAGTACGTTGACATCTGGTACAACGCACAGCATCGTCTAAAGAGGCTTAGCGGAATTTGAGGCGGCCTTTACTTCAGCTACGGCTTTCTCGATCTGTTTCTCGACGTACGCAGAATTATAACCCTTCATTTTCTCTTGGATGCGATCGGCTACCGCAAAGTCTTTTTCCCACTCCTGCTCGTATAGGAGATATTCTTCCATTGGCAAGACCACACCCAAGTTGCGGTTCTGCTCGTCTTGTATGATGGCTTTCTGAGGTTTGGTACGTAGGCCCGTTATGAATCGACGCCACGTTCTACCGGCGTCTTGGAGTTTGAGGATCGCGGCCATTGTGCGGACTCTCTTTCAGGCAGTGATTGTCGGTATTGGCAATAATATAAGGAGAGGGCCATCGCTTAGCTATAAAAGTCGATGTTTAGCCCACTATTTGATAGGTTCCCTATCTGGGTCTGAGGCCGCTGCGGGCCAGGGATTCCCAACACCGCATGGGCGCTTCTTCGAGTAGCGCCGAAACCTCGGCTTGGAGGTCGCTCGCGGTTTCGTCCTCGGGCCGCAAGTGGGCTAAGCGGCCCAGCGCATCCATGGCAAAGCCGACGCAGATGGCGTTCTCGTCGCGGCGGATGATCTCTTGCAAGGCCCGGGCGGTCGGCTCTAGCGCCGGGCCGGCAATCGCGGTGCCGTGGGAACAGAGGATGACCATGGACCACAGCGCATTCTCGCGCACGGCCGAGCGCACTGGCTTGAACTGCTCAAAGCCAAAATCGACACCGCCACCCTCGCATACATCGCACTCATCGGTGGGCCGCACAAACTTTATGCTCCGGCCTTGCGCCCGGTCCATGGCCAGCCGGTTTTCCTCGCGGCCCAGACTCTGCACCAGCGCTTCGAGGCAGGCGGGAATCAGGGCTTGGCCGACTCCGGTGGCGACGGCGCGGCGGCCGAGGCAGCCGAGAGTGCCAGCGGCGACGGCTCGGACATATACCGACGGATCTTCGCACAGGCGCGTCGTCACGGCCTGCAAGACCTCTTCGTTGAGGGGGCTGGCATCGCCCAAGCCGTACACGCCGGCCTTGCGGACCCATTTGATGGGGGAATTCGCTGCTGCGAGCAAGGTGTCGGTAGCCTCTGCGCCGACGGCAATGAGGCCATAGGTGGCGGCCCGCCGCACGCTCTCCCGGTCGGTGTACAGAGCCTGACCGAGCAACCGCGCCGCCAGCGCCGAGTCGCCGATGGAGGCCAGTTTGTACGCCGCGCCAATGCGCGCTGGCTCGGCCTCTTCGCCTTTGGCGTGTAGCTGGGTGAATAGGCTATCGGCCTCCGCTTCACGGTCTGCCGACGATAGGGCGGCGGCCTCGGGTCGCGGCGGTGGCGTTTGGCCCGTCTGCATCCAGTGGTGGTGATAGCGCCAGACCGAGGTGACGTCGTCGCTGGCGGCGGAGCGATCGATGTGGGTCAGTGGGTCCACGCCAAGGCCGTTCCAATGCACTGCGGCTGGTGAGCCATTGTCGCCGGCGGGATCGGTGGTGCGATAGAGCCAGAAACGCCACATGAAGCGCGGATTGTCTTGCCAGGTAAGCCAATCGTCGCGGCGGTGGTTGCCCCGGTGGAAGGTATTGTGCGAGTACAACACGACGCTGCCAGCGCGCAGCGGGGCCGCTTCAAAAGGCTGCACGAGCGGCCACTTTAGATTGGTGACCGCTTCTCTCATGCGCACGTCGTGCGCGGTGCGGTGATAGACAATATCGCTGGGGTCGTATTGGGAATCCGGGCCGCTGACGGGCTGGCCCTCCATGCCGCTGAGTTGGTAGGCGAAATCGAGGTGGTCGGCCCCGGCGAAATTGTCGTGGTTTTCTTCGTGGTTGAAGGTCCAGTAGTGCGAGTAGGGCACGGTCGCCGTCGGGCCCATGTCCTCGCGCACGGCCTGCGGATAGTACAGCATTTCGATTTGCACGGCTTGGTGGTGGCGCTGTTTGCGGCCGTTGAACGGGCCGTTGTCGTCCTTGTGCCAGTGCTGGTCGCGGCCACCGCTGGTGAAGGTCGCATTGTGGGTGAACGGCACAATGGCCCAGTTCTCGCCGACCAGTTGGTTGCAGGCCGCGACGACGCTGGGGGCGTTGATGACCTCGAGTACGTCTGGAATGAGTTCGGGCGTAACGCGCTCACCAGCGCCGACCGCCTGCTTTTCGCGCTGGTAGATTCGCTCGTGAACTGCGGCTGGAATGCCTAGGCTTTCCGGGGCTAGGACGACTAATCCTCGGCTGGCGAAGTCCTGTACTAGTTGGTCTGGCTCGCTGTAGGCTAGTTGGGCTGGGGCAGAAGAAAGCTCTTTCGCGGTCATGTCAATTTATTCACCTTCCTGTTTAGTTTTATCCAATCTAACCACGGGTTCTTTCCCATTCAATTAGACCACTAAGACAGGAGTCATTATGGCGCAAAAGAAGACGCTCAGACAACGGATGCAAGACGGCGAAGTGCTAACCGCCCTGCGCGGCTCGCTGACCACGACCAAGGAGGAATTGGCCGATATATGGTCAACCGGCCAGTTCGACTACATCTGGATAGACAGCCAACACACTCCCTTCAGCGAAGAGCAATTGGTCGCCTACTGCCGGGCGGCCGAAGAGTTGGATATCGACGTGCAATTGCGCATCCCGCACACCCGGCAGGCCTACATGGTCGGGCGCTATCTCGACTTGGGTCCTAGCGCGGTGTTGATCCCCGAGGTCATGGAGCCGGAGACTGTAGATGACGCCATTGCCTATGCCTATTACGGCCCCATTGGGCGGCGCAGTTGGGGCGGTGCGCATCGCCGCGGCCTGCGCGGCTCAACTCAAGGGGTGGACCGACGCGCCTATGCGGCGTGGTGGAATGACTACGTGATCTTGGCGATCCAAGTGGAATCCGTCGAAGCGGTGACCAATATCCGCAAATTGGCCAAGCCGGGCGTGAGTGTGGTCACGTTTGGGCCCAACGACCTTTCCTTCAGCTTGGAGGATCACCCGGACTATCCGCTGCGCACGGTCGATGACTGTATGCGCAATGTCGCCGCGCAATTGGCTGGTACTGGCATCAGCCTAGCCATGGGAACGGGTACTAGCCCGGAAGAACGCAACAAGTATCTGGAGATGGGGTTTACGCTTTTCCAGGGGGATGCGCCGAGCTAACCTGTGGCCGTAGCCGTATGTTAATCGTCTATTACTAAACCGACCTTTCGGAGGATACGTTATGTACATTGGATCGCAATTCGGGGAACAGACCGACGAAGAAATGCAGGTCTTGTCGCAACTCGGCATCAAAAACGTCGATCAGACTCCTGCCGCGCCGTGGCGGGAGTGGAGCACGGAGATGCTACTACAGATGAAGGAGCGGTGGGCCAAACACGACATCAGCATGGAGATGATCCACATCCCTTTAGGCTCGCGCAGCGCCTACCAAAACGAGGCTGGGGCGATCTTTCTCAAACCGAGCGACGAGCGCGACCGCCAGCTCGACTGGATGAAAGAGACGGTGCGGATGGCGGGCGAGGCTGGCATCCGCGGCCTCAACTACAATATCACCATCTTGGGCCACCTGCGGACGCCCTCGAAGACGGGGCGCGGGGGAGCCACAGTATCGACCTTTGAGTTGGACAAATTGGACCAATCGCTGGGCGAGTTTGAAGACGGACCGGCCGATGAAGACGAAATGTGGGAGCGCATTGACCACTGGCTGCAGGAGATCATACCCGTAGCCGAAGAGTACAAAGTCCAGATGGCCTGCCATCCGTCCGACCCGGGCATTGGCGTGGGCAATACGTATCGGGGCGTGGCGCGCCCGCTGGGGATGGCCGAGGGCTTCAAAAAGCTCATCGCGCTCTACGATAGTCCGTACAATGGTCTGAATTTTTGCCAGGGCTGCATGTCCGAGGCGCTGGTCAATCCGGCGGAGGAAATTTTTGCTGTCATCCGCTACTTCGGCGAGCGCAAGAAGATCTTCAACGTCCACTTCCGCAATATCAAAGGGGGCTTGGGGAGCTTCGTTGAGGTCTTTCCCGACGAGGGAGACATCAACATGATTCGGGCGCTGAAGGTGTACAAGGAGGTCGGCTACGAGTACATGATCATGCCGGACCACGTTCCTGGGATCAGCGGCCCTGAGCCGGGCAAAGTCGGGTTTGCCTATACCTTTGGCTATATCCACGCGGCCTTGCAGGCGGTGGAGGAGTTCTAATGCAAAGAAAAGGCGTTTCCTTTTCCGTTTTCACCAAAATGTGGAAGGACAAATCTCCAACCGAACTCGGAGAGTTTGTACTCGATCTGGGCTTCGACGGCATTGAATTGCCCGTGCGCGCGGGTTATCCAGTGCCCCCCGAAAGTGTTGGACGCGATTTGCCCAAAGCGGCACAGGAACTCGGTGCCTTGGGTGTCGCCATTACCAGTGTGGCTGGACCGACGGATGAAGCAACCATTGCGGCTTGCGGCGCTGCCGGCGTTCCGGTCATTCGCACCTGTCCAGCCATCACTGCCGAAGGGTATTTGGCCAGCGTAGAAGGTCACCGGCGAGCCTTTGACGCCCTGATTCCCTTGCTCGACAAACACGGGGTGGCTTTGGGCATCCAAAATCACGAAGGCCAATGGGTGTGCAATGCCATGGGCATTAAACACCTAATCGACCGCTACGATCCCAGCCATATCTGCGCCATCCCCTGTGCCGGGCACACGGCTCTCAACGGAGAATCTCCCGAGATGGCGATCGATATCGTCTGGTCGCATCTGTCCCAGTTCAAGCTCAAGAATGCGTACTGGCGGCGGCAGACCGGAGCGGAAGCGGAAAACGTGGAATGGCGTCCTTATTGGACCACCGGACGGCAGGGCCTGGCTTCGTGGCCGCGGTCGGTCGCGGAACTGAAACGAAGGGGCTTCAGCGGTGTCGTCTGCATGGATGCCGAATACCACGATGCAACCTCCACAGAGCGACTCCTCGCCGAAGACCTGGCCTTTGCCAAATCTCTGTTTTGAGCGTTATCCAGCGCGAAACCCCACTTCGATCCCATCCCCTACATCGACCGTGGCTCGCAGCACTCGGGGCCGCACTAACTCCGCGGTCTGCGCTACGCCATCGACCCATATGCGGGGAAAGTTGCACCAGGCCGCTGGCACTTCTGCTTCAAAGGTCAGTTCCTTGCAAGCCACGCCTGCCGGCAGATCGGTGAAAGAGATTTGATACCGTTGCTCATCGACGCTGTCGCCAACAACGTCAATGGTGGCGTGACGCCGGCTCAGATGATAGAACACGACTTCTTCGGGCACGGCGCACCAGACTTCGTCGCCGCCCTCTGCAAGTACCGTCTCCAAGCGCTTGCGGAGCTGGGCTGCGGAGCAATCCTTATTGATGTGGATGGGTTCTTCGATCGGGCAGTGGCAGTAGTCGATGACCCAACCGCGAGACTGGCGGGCGGGGAGAATATTGCGGAAGGGATCGTGTTTGCTGAAGAAAGGCGGGGGGTATTCGTGGATCAGCGGACTGCGGTCGAGCCAATAGCACTCGTCTGCGGGTCGATTGATTCCCTCCCTGATGCTCATCGCGCCCAAATAGCCGAGCTGGCGGCAGGCCTCGAGAATGTGCGGGGCCATATTGCGGTTGCTGCCGGGGGCACAATACAGCGGCACCGGAGCATCAATGGCTTGCTCTAAAACCTCCCTAGCCACGCGCAGTTCCTGATCGACCATCTCGGGTTTGATAAAAACGTGCGTCCACGAGTGATTGCCGACGCCCCAGCCGCGAGCCATCAGGTCTTTGAGCTCATCGGCATTCATATGTCGGTAGCCATTGAAGCTCGACCCTTCGATCTGACGCACTTCTCCTATTTGCCCGACGACTACTTCCAAGTGCCCAGGAATACCGAATTCTTCGTGATAGGGCACAGCAAAGCGGTGCAGATCGATCAGGGCCTCGTCGTAGGTAATGGAATAGACCCAGCGTTTGCCGTATTTCCAATCGCAAATGCGCAGCGACATAATCAATCCTTCGCGTCGAGTTGTTGTACTGCGACCAACTGCTTGTCTAACTCACTGACGTTACGCAGCTATCGTTATCTGCGGTTTCCTACCGCCCCGCCCGGTGTCATTCCCGCGCAAGCGGGAACCAGTCTTGTACGCGATGCGGATTTGGCGCGACACCCTGTAGGGGGCGGTTTGCAAACCGCCCCCTACGTGCGCCGACATGACAAACGCGTGCGTAACGTCAGTAACTCAGAAAGTTGAAGGACGAAACTGCAACTCCGTCCCGTCCTCTACCTCCACTGTCGTTCGCAGCAGGCGAGGGCGCACCACAGAGGCCGACTGGGGCACCCCGTTTACCCACACTCGGGGCGCATTGCACCAGGCCGCCGGCACTTCTACTTCAAAGGTCAACTCCCGGCGCTCAACCCGGGCAGGCAACGCCTCATAGCGGATCCGGTATCGTTGTTCGCGCGCCGTTGCGGCCACGGTTTCGACCACGGCGTGCCGCCGGCACAAGTGATAGGAAATGACCTCTTCGGGCACGGCGCACCAGACTTGGTCACCGCCCTCTTCGATGATCGTCTGCAAACGCAGGCGCAATTGCGCTTCCGAGCAGTCTTTGTTGGGGTGAACGGCCTGTTCCAATGGGCAGTGGCAGTAGTCGATAATCCAGCCCTTGGCCTCTTGGGCCAGCAGAATATGGCGGAACGGGTCGTAAGCGCTGTAAAAGGGCTCCTCATAGCTCTCGTGCAACGGCGTGCGATTGAGGTAGTACAATTCATCGCGCGCCGCGTTCACCCAATCTGTTATGCTCATGGCACCCAAGTAACCGAGTTGGCGACAGGCGTCCAGCACGTAGTCGGACATATTTTCAATGCCGTTGGGGGCGCAGTACAGCAGCACAGGAGCGCCGATAGCCTGTTCTATAACATCGCGAGACAGGCGGATTTCCTGATCGACCATATCGGGCCTGATAAAGTGGTGACTCCAGCCGTGGTTGCCCACGCCCCAGCCGCGGGCGAGCAAATCCTTGAGCTCATCGCCATTCATGTGTCGATAGCCGTTGAAACTCGAAGTGCCGATATTGCGGATTTCGCCGATCTGCTGGCCCACGACCTCTACGTGTCCGGGAATGCCGAATTCCTCGTGATGGGGAATGGCAAAGCGGTATAGGTCGGCCAGCGCCTCGTCGTAGGTAATCGAATAGACCCAGTTCTTGCCGTACTTCCAGTCGCAGATGCACAGGGCCATAGGTCTGTTGCCTTTTTATTTGTCTAGCGTTGCAACGGCGGCTTGGAAATCCGCCCATGTGGTGGAATAACCTACGGCTATTTCAAAGCGGTGAATGCCATAGCGCGTGGCTAGGCGCTCGGGAAAGGTATCGGGCGTTTCCACGCCCACTGTGCCGTCCCGCATGAGAATGCAGCGGTAGCCCGCCCGCAGCATAGGGCGGCCCCCTCCCTCTGAGTTGAGAATGCACATATCCGCGGCAAAACCCGTATAGATGAGGGTCTCGACGCCGCGCTCTTGCAGGTATGCGTCGAGCTGGTTGGTGTAAAAGACGAGGGGCTCGTCCCCCATTGGCTCGACGATTTTGGCCCTTTTCATGCGCGCAGCGGGCGATTTGGCCAGATCGACGCCGGTCGATCTTTTTTCGATGGTTTGGAGTTCGCCGGTGCGGACGATGGTCCAGCGGTCCGACTGGGTCTGCAGAGAGGCCGCGCGGCGCTGGTTTTCCGGGGTGCGGCGAGAAGGCACTTGGGGGTAGTGCTTGTCAAAATCATCGGGCTCGACGTGGCACACCGGCATACCGATCCGCCGGGCGATATCCATGGCCGGCCGGATTACTTCTTTCATAACGCGCCAGGATTCTTTGGTGGCCTGAGGCCAGCCCATACCCGTGACGTAGTTGACGTCGATCTCAGGGCCATCCGGCAGCCCCACATTCCAGCAGTGCAAACCAATGAGCGCTGTGCGTTCCACTGGCAACTCAAAGACGTCCTCTGCGTAGCCGGCTTTGTCTATGGGTAGGGCGCGGTAATGGCGAGTCTTGAGTTTAAGCGTCTTACTCAACGGCCTATCCCACCCGATTGCGGTCTGCCACTTCTTCGACGATGGCCGCGATCATCTCTATGTGTTCATCTTCCCATTTTTCGGAAATCGAGCAGGTGCGGACCCAGTTTTCGAGAAAAGCCCAGGCCGTGGGGCAAGTGGCGGAACTGTAGTGGTACACATGCGAGGCCGGCGGCCGCGAAAACGGGTACTTGTTGGCGTCCACGTATTCCTGGAGAAAGGGGAGGGCGGCGGGCATCAGGTAATACTTGCCTTGGCCGGCTCCATTTACTCCGGCTTCTAGGACCTGGGCGGCAAACTCCTCGCCCGTGCATTTAAAGGCCGCTGGGTCGATGCTGAAGCTGGACATCCAAGCGGAATATTTGGTGACGTAGTCGGGAATGGGCAGTGGCGTAATGCCGTCAATAGAGGAGAGCTTGTCCGTGATCAGCCGCACGGTGCGGTCGATTTTATCTACCTGAGCGCGGATGGTTTCCAGTTGACCCAAGCACAGCGCCGCGGTCATGCGGCTCATATCGTAGGCATGGCCAAAGGCCGTGTGGGTGCGGCCGAAGTGGGGCACATCCACCCCGGCGCGGCCCGAACTGAGGAAGCGCACTTTTTCCGCTAGTTCGTCATCGTCAGTAGCGATGCAACCCCCTTTGTCCGAGCTGAAGGTTTTCTCCGAATCCAGCGAGAAGGCCGAGGCCGTTCCCAAGGTGCCGACGACGCGCCCCTTGTATTCGCTGAATATGGCCTGACAGATGTCCTCGTACACGATCAGTCCGTGTTTGGCGGCCAATTCGTTGATCGGATCCATATCGTTGGGCAGGCCACATTTGTGCACCGCCAAAATTGCCCGCGTGCGATCGGTGATGCAGGGCTCTATGGTCTCGGCGCTGAAATTGACCGTGCCCGGGGCCGTGTCGGGAAAAACGGGAATATAGTTGTGCATGAGCACGCCGTACACGGTGCCGTAATCGGTGAGCGGGCTGATGATGACCTCGTCGCCGGGATCGAAGTCAAAGGCCAGCGCTAGGGCGGCCATGGCCGTGGTGCAGGTGGGGGTGGCGATGCAGTGTTTGACGCCCAGTTCTGCGGCGAACGCCTGCTCGAACTCGCCCACTGAATCGAGGGTTAGCCCCGAATCCAATACCTCCTGTACGTACTTTAGACTATTGGGCCCTATGGTGCGGGGAAAGAGAGGAGGCACGATGCCTTCGCTGCTGTGGGCTTCGGCCCCGCGCTTGATGGGCTTGAGTGCTGATTGCTGGGGCATTAGACTCTCCTAATGGGGGCTAAACATTCTATTTATTTGAATCGCCGCATTTTTTTGGTCATTGCGACCCAACCTATCCCTTTTGTCTATCGGGTGTCAAGTCTTGCCGATCGCAAGGGCGGCTCAGCCTATGGCCGTTCGCGCTCGGCTTGCTTTAGATGTTGAAAATCCCGCAGTAACCGCAGACCTTCTTCCCGACGCCCCTGTTTGAGATAAAGCTGCGCTAGACGGTAGTGGGTGGGAATGTGGCGGGGATCTTTTTTGAGCGCTTGCTGGTAGAGATAAGCGGCCTCTGTTGGCTCTCCTTGCTTCTCTAGGACAGCGCCTAGACGGCAATAGGGGTCGGCAAAGTCGGAATTCACCTGAATAGCCTGCTGGAAATAGCTTCTGGCAGCTTTCAATTCGTTTTCTCGCTCACTGACCACCCCTAGATCGTAGTAGATCTTTGCCCGTCTTACTCCCAACTCAAGAGCGCGTCGATAGGCCCTCTTGGCTTCGGCATAATCGCGCAGGTCCATGTAGGTTTTTCCGAGATGCATGAGGAAAATCCCATTCTCGGGTGCTTGGGCGATGGCCCTTTTGTAGTACGGAATGGCTTCCCCCGGTCTTAGTTGCAGCGTATAGGCCAAACCGATCTGGTCCAGGGCCAGGGCAAAATCTGGCTTCAGATGCACGGCCCGGCTGAATTCTCCGACCGCTTCTTCATACTGACCATTCTGTAGGTAGCGACGACCGCGACGATAGTGAATCTCGGCAGCAATCTGCTCCTTTTGTTCGACCTTTAGCGGTTGGGATTTGCCTTCCTTTTGCGCGTTGGGTGACGGCTCATCAGTTAGTGTTTGCTGTTCTTTTTGCCCGCAGCCGATCCATCCCCAACTGCCCATGAAAAGAGCTAGGAGCAGCGCCAGCCCGGTATGGTTCCGCGATACGCTTAGAAGCCGTTGCTGATACGCCAAGGTTTACGCTCCTGATACTCGACAACTTAGTACAAGACAGTAGAGCGGTATGGGATGCTTCGCTTCGCTCAGCATGACAACATGAGGCGTCAGCACCGGTCATGCTGAGCGGAGCGCAGCGGAGTCGAAGCATCTCAAACCGCTCATGCCGAACGTCCATTGTAGTACTGGCGTGTACTTAGCTCGACAATATAGCGCAAAAATTTAAAGACTCCGGCGGTCGGCTCAAAAGGTCGACGCGCTGCGCTGTTAAAGAGCCGACCGCTTGCACCATATACCTCTACAGAGTATCTATATTTCTCATGTCGATATTGAACTGGGTTAAATCGAAGTGGGCCGTCCTCGCCCTGATAATCGCTCTGACTACGACCGTTGGTGCCCAGCCGAGCGCTCCGACCGATACCACTATCGCGGGCCGCAGCTATACCCTGCTTGAGGCCGGGGAATTAATGGATCTCCTAGGCTCGGCCAATGATCATAGTCGTCTTGTTTTACAGCAAACAGCCGTAAAGGGTCGCCTGTCCAGCTTAGCGGCCAATCTCGACACCGTGCGGGCGGCGCTGGAATTGGTTGATGTGCTTTTCCTCGACGAAGCTTTGCTGGCCGAGGTTGTTTTTCTCGGTCCGGTGATCTTTTCTCGCACTACCTTTGCCGCTGACCTTTCGCTAGCTGAAGCGCAATTCTTGCAATCCTTTGCCCTGCGAGAATGCGAGATAAGGCAAAAAACCAACCTTAGAGATGCTCGCTTCACGGCCACGGCCGACTTCACCCAAAGTCACCTCGCAGCCGCATTTTCCTGCGCCGGAGCCCATTTCAGCGACGCCACTTTCGCACACCTGCGCTGCGAGGGCGGGGCCTATTTTGAGGACGTTCTTTTTACCGGCCAAGTCGATTTCAGCGAC
The DNA here is from genome assembly GCA_022825835.1 of Candidatus Latescibacterota bacterium. GTDB lineage: Bacteria > Latescibacterota > UBA2968 > UBA8231 > UBA8231. Next base: position 10,096 of record JAJDVZ010000050.1, on the reverse strand, counting down.
GCCCGCTTTGCCGGTGTGGCCTCGTTCAAGACAGCGCGCTGGCGCGCTCCCGTCTCCTTTGCCGGCGCGCGCTTTCTGGACCGGTCTTTTTTTTGGCAAGCCCAATTCGACGACGCGGATTTTTCCAGCGCCCGCTTTGCCGGGGAAACCTCGTTTAAGCAAGCTGATTTCGCGCAGCGGGCGACTTTTGCAAATATCGCTTTCGCCCGCTCTGCCCACTTCGAACAAGCCCGTTTTGACGACGGAGCCGTCTTCGACAGCAGCATCTTCGCAAAAGAAGCGGTCTTTACCGGTGTCCACAGCGACAACGATCTCCTGCTCAATGCTCTTTTTCGCGTCAGCCTCGACTTGCGCCACCTAGTTACTCCCAGCCTGGATCTGCGGCCTTCCGCCGCCATGCCCGACTCGCTGCTGGGCCCTAAGGCCCAGCTCTTGCTGCAAAACGCGCGTTTCCAGCGTCTGTTTTCGACTTGGGATCACTTGCGCGGCCACTTGGCCCAGCCCCCAGAGCAGGCCAACTACGATCTGGATCGCGTCTATGCCGGTCTGCGCCACCAGTTCCTCCTCTCTGGCATGGCCGCCGATGCCCGCGGCTGTTATATAGAGTCGCTGGATCGCCGTCGCCACTACTTGCCTTGGACTTCTATGGAGCGCTACGCCCTCATCGCCTTTGACCTGAGCTCGCGCTACGGCACCGACCTGGGACGCCTAGCCCTAGTCGCTTTGGCTTGGGTGGCGCTCTTTGCCCTGCTGTATCGTTGGTTGATGATAGATGATCTGGTGGAGTGCCTGCTTTTCAGCCTGCATACTTTTTTTATGGTGGGCGCGGCATCCGTGCGTCCCCAGGGCAAAGTGCGCTTCTTGGTCCTGTTTCAGGCCCTTTCCGGCTGGCTCTTCTGGAGCCTGTGCACGGCCGTCCTGCTCTCCTTTTTACTGCGCTGATTCATGTGCCGCTCCGTCTGTGTCCTTTTCCTGTTCCCATTGCTGGTGGCCTGTATCCGAGAAGAACCGACGCCGTCCCTGCACTTTGTCGATGTCGCCCAGACGGCTGGTCTTGACTTTGTCCACTACAACGGTGCCCAAGGCGACTATTTCTACGTAGAGACTTTTGGCTCGGGAGCTGCTTTCTTGGACTACGATGGCGATGGCTGGCAGGATATCTATTTGGTCAACTCCACGTATCTCACCGGCTTAGCTCCCGAGCCCCTGCCGACCGATAAACTCTACCGCAACCGGGGCGACGGCCGCTTTGACACCGCTCCCGGCAGCGGAGATAGTGGCTACGGCACGGGTGTGGCTGCCGCCGACTGGGACAACGACGGCGACCAGGACTTATACGTGACTCGCTTTGGGCCCAACGCTTTATACCGCAACGATGCGGGGAAATTCGCCGACGGCGACAGCGCCAAACGGGCGGGCGTCGACGATGGCCGCTGGGGTGCCAGTTGCGGTTTTCTAGACTACGACCTGGACGGTGACCTCGACCTGTTCGTCGCTAACTACGTGGACTTTACTACGGCCAACAACATCGTCTGCAAGCGGGGCGATATCCGCACCTATTGCGACCCGGACGAATACGGCCCAACGAGCGATTTGCTCTACCGCAACGACGGCCAAAGCCAATTCACCGACATCACCTATGAGGCGGGCATCACATTAGAGGGCCCTGGTTTGGGTGTGGCCTTTTCTGACTACGACTGGGATGGGGATACCGATATCTACGTGGCTAACGACGGCACGCTAAACTTCCTTTATGAAAACCGCCAGACCCACTTCGTCGAAACAGGTCTGACGGCCGGGGGCCGCTACAATCAGGACGGCCGCGCCGAGGCTGGCATGGGCGTGGACTTTGGCGACTGGAATAACGACGGCAACCAGGACCTGTTCGTCACCAATTTCGCCCACGAGACCAACACGCTCTACCACAACGACGGCCAGGGCCAATTCGCCGATATCAGCGCTGAGGTTGGCCTCTTCGAGCCCAGCTACAATCCCCTCGGTTTTGGCACTAAATTCTTCGATGTTGATTTAGACGGCGACCTCGATCTCTTCGTCGCCAACGGCCACGTCCTCGACATCGTGGAACAGATCGACTCTACGCTTAGTTATGCCCAGACTAACCAGATTTTGCGCAACGAGGCCAACGCTTGGGATGCCGTCTCCACCGAGCCGAATACCAAAAAATTTGTCGATATTTCCTCCACTTTGGGTCCCAGTTTTGCCACCCCTAACGTCGGTCGCGGCGCGGCCTTGGCCGACTACGACAACGACGGCGATCTCGATCTGCTGGTTTGCTCTGTGGCTAGCCCCGCGCGCCTCTTGCGCAATGACGTAGCCAAACAAAACCACTGGCTCCTAGTCGAATTAATCGGCCGCCATCAGCGCGACGCAATCGGCACCCTAGTCGCCGTCACGGCTGGGGGCCACCGCCAAGTGCGGGAACGCCAGTCCGGCGGCAGCTACCTTTCCAGCCATGACCACCGCCTGCACTTTGGTTTGGGTGCAGTTGCTAGGGTGGATATGGAGGTGCGCTGGCCCGATGGCACTGTGCAGACGCTTGCCGATGTCGCGGCCGATCAGATCTTGCGCCTAGTGCAGCCGTAGGAATTTTCACAGGAGGAATGCTATGAGGAGCGAAATATGCCAGCGCTAGAAACGAGAGCTTTTGCCAAAACCGGGATGCAGCCCAAATCTCTGGGACTGGGCGGGGCCTGGTGGGGCAGCGGGACTGAGGCCGAGTGCATTGCCGGTATCCACCGGGCCCTCGAACTGGGCTTTAATTACTTGGATACATACCCCGAACTGGAAACGTGGTGGGGTAAGGCCCTAGCCGGCGGCAGAAGGCACGATATATACCTGCAAGCCAAGGTCACTACTAATGGCCCCAAAGAGACGATTTCAGATCACTCGGGGCCGCAAACGCGCCGCAGCGTGGAAGATAGTTTAAAGCGCTTGAGAACGGACTATCTCGACAATGTCCTCATCCACGGCTACGACGAGCCCGAGGACGTTGGCAGCAAAGAGGGCATGGTGGATCCGCTGGCTCCGGGCCATGCCCTAGAAGAACTGGTCAAGATGAAAGAAGAGGGCTCAATCCGCCACATCGGCATTGGAGCGCGCAATTCGGCCGTGCACCGCCGGGCGATCGAGACCGGCCAAATAGAAATCTGCCTCACTTATCTGGAATACAACTTGTTCAATACGGACGCCGCTGTGGAGCTATTTCCCCACGCCCACCAGCGCCAAGTAGGTCTCATTCTCGCCAGTCCCCTCGGCATGGGGCTGTTGACGGGCGATGAAAAAGTATTCGAGCGCTCGGCGGCTTACTTCGACAACCGCGAATATCCCGAACGCGGACTCCATCCGGCGGTCCGCGCCCGGGCCATGTGGGACTGGTGTCGGAAACGAGACGTGAACATCCGCCATCTGGCCATCCAGTTTTGTCTGGCGGCACCCATCAGCAGCATTGTCCTGCCCGGTGCAGCCTCAAAGACGCAGGTCGAAGAAGCCTACGAGGCGGCTACGGCGGATATTGCTCCCGAGATATGGCGCGATTTTGAGGTGGAGTTCGGGGTGGGGATTTAGGTCCTAGAGTCCATCGGGAGCCAATACCCGGACTGAGAATTTCTGTCGCAGTGCATCCAAGTGCCGACGCTCTTTTTCCTTTTTAGCCAGCCGCTCGGCCCGCCGTTGCGAAGCCCGATCCCACTGGCCCCCTTCCCGCACTTTTTCTACTACGACAAATACGGAGAACTTTCCGGCCCACTCCACCGGCTCCCCGACGGCGTTGATTTCCATACCTTTGGCGCGCTCGTAGCGCATTGATGGCATGGTATATGGGCTGAGCTTTACGCGCCCCCCGCTTGCTCCGACGTCTTGGGAGAATATGGGGACCAGTAGCTCTGGATCGACGCCCTGCGCTATTGCTAGGCGCAAGTCTTGGGCCAATTTGCGATTGTGGACCACAATCTCGGTGATGGTGATGGCCTCATAGGCGGGAAATTGATCGGGATGACGCGTAAAATAACTTCGCGCCTCTGTTGGGGATATGTAGATCTGTTCCAGATAATAGCTCAGGAGCACATCCTCGGCGATGGTTCTGAGTTTTGCCTGTAGCTCGGGTTCTTTGTCGATACCACTTTGCAGTCCTGCGGTATAATAGAGATCGGAGATACGGGCACTGTCGGGTCCAACGGACGAGGAATCGAATGTGCGAAAGTCAGATGGAGTGCCGGTGGCGTATTTATCGCGCAGGGAGATTCCGAGAGCCCGCTCCATCTTTGCTCTGATACGGGAGCGCAGGTGGCGTTCAATAAGCTGCCGCACGGCGATGAGAGGGACGCGCTTTTCATCGAGAATTTTAAAAGCCACAAAGACTGTATCTGCTTTGATCGGCAGCGGGAAAGCGGGGGAAATGGATCCCACGGGCAGCGCGAACAATTCGTCGGCCACTTGCTCATTGACTTGGCCTTTGAGCACATAACCGGGGAGACTCAAAATGGATTTTTCCGCGGCCAAGTCCTCTACCGCGGCGGCTTTTGTCGCTCTTGCAGAATAGATGAACTTGAGACCGCGATTCCAGTTCGCATCATAGTATTCCTGCAGAATGTCTTCTGCTGTCACGACGATTTTCGCGTCAATCTGGTGCTCGAGATAAGATTCAATCACTACATCTCGCCGCCGCCGCTCCAACCGGCGCACAAAAACCGAGTCAGCGGCCATACCGGCATTACGGGCCTCTAGCAATAGCAGCCTTCTGGCGATGAGCTGTTGCAGCGGATCGCTCGTATCGGAGATTGCAGTGCCGACTCTTATAGTTCTTTTTTCTCTCCGCTCCGCAAAGTCGCGAAGTTCTGCCGCCGTGATTTTTTCGTCCCCGATTAAGGCGATGACCTCCGTCTCGGGCTGGCCGCAGCTAAAAAAGAACAGGCAAAGGAATGCGATTAAGCGTTTTGATTTTATCATTACAATAAGGTCGGCGGAGCGATTCGTCTGGTGAATAAACGGTACACATCCTACCAAGCCCATAGCCCAATTGAACTGCATAGGTTGCTATTTTGAGCCGCGGTGCCCACATCTTCCTTCTGGTTCTGTTCTTCCTTTCCGGTGCCTGTACCTTGGTATATCAGGTGGTATGGGTGAGAATGCTCGTCCTCGTATTCGGCACCGGAGCTTTTGCAGTCAGCACGGTCCTGGCCGCTTTTATGGCGGGGTTGGCGCTGGGCAGCTTCTACTTCGGACGCCTGGCCGACAAGAGCGAAAACAACCTGCGCCTCTACGCCTTCCTCGAACTGGGCATCGCCGCCTTTGCCCTAACTTTTCCCTTCATCCTGAGCGGGCTGGACGAAATCCACACTTGGCTCTATCTGCAACTGGAGTCAACGCCCTATGTCTTTGCACTCATGCGCTTCCCGCTTTGTTTCCTCGTCCTGCTCATTCCCACTACGCTAATGGGGGGCACCCTGCCGATTCTGATCCGCTTTGCAACTCGGCACATGTCGCAGGTGGGTTGGAATGTGGGGACCTTGTATGCCGCCAATACGTTCGGAGCCGCCGGCGGGGTCGGGATCGCAGCTTATCTGACCATTGAGTATTTGGGCATCAGCGGCACTACGACAGTCGCCGTTGTTGGCAATGTCCTCATTGCGATTTTTTCCCTGATGTGGTCTCGCCGTTTGTCGGACTCAGCCGAGCCACACCGGATGAGTCTAGGCAAGAGAAACAACGCGCAGCAAAAGAATCCTCCAGCACTACCAAACTGGCTGATGCAATTGACGCTGTTGGTCTTCTGCGCATCGGGTTTCACCGCGCTGGGATACGAAGTGCTGTGGACGCGGGTGCTGACCATGATACTGGGGCTGAGCACGGCCCAAAGTCTCAGCATCATCCTGATCGCCTTCTTGTTCGGTCTGGCGCTCGGAGGGGCTATTGCCTCTCGTTTTGTCGGCCGCTGGCCGGATCTGCTCATTGCATTCGGCGCTATTGAGATACTCCTCGGCCTGTTTGGTCATATCTCCATCGGCGCATTCGGCGTTAGCACTCATTTCATTCCGTATCTCAGTGCGCTTACCTCGTGGACGGGCTATCTGTTCGCAACAGCTACCTTGGTTTTCTCGATCGCGCTCATTCCCACCTGTCTGATGGGATTGCTCTTTCCACTCGTAGGACAACTCAACACTACGCATTTAAAGACATTGGGCACAAAAATCGGCAAGGTCTATGCCGTCAATTCACTGGGATCTATCGGCGGCGCTTTTGGCGCTGGTTTTTTATTGATTCCGCTACTGGGCACAGAGCGCGCGGTGCAAGCCTTGGCCTGGACCAACATCGCCTTGGGGGCGGTGCTGCTGCTGGTCCATCCAAGCGCCAGTAGCCGTTTCAAGTTGCAAGCCATAGGCCTGCCTGTCGGCGCGGTACTGCTGCTGATTTGGGCCATGCCGATCAATTTTTTTATCGCGCTGTTTACAAATACAGAAAAAGACAGCGAGCTTGTCTATTATCGCGAGGATACTGCTGGGACGGTAACGGTCCATCAAATGAGCCACGGCAACCGCATCCTCAAAGTAAATGGCATGGGAGAAGTGCCGACAGACCATGCATCAATCAAAATCTTTCGACTGCTGGGCAATCTGCCGATGATCCTGCACAGCGATCCCCGGCAAGTCCTGGTGATTGCCTTTGGAGGCGGCATTACTCTCAATTCGGTCTTGCTCCACCAACCCGAGCGGGTGGATTGCGTCGAAGTCGTACCCGGTGTGGTCGAGGCCGCGGATTTTTTTGCCCGCTACAACAACTACGTCTTCAACAGGGTGGGCACGGACCGCCTTCGACTAATCCACGGCGACGGCAGAAACCACGTGATGCGGACACCAGAGCGCTACGATATCATTATCGCCGACGCGACCCATCCCGGTACGGCGGATAGTTGGGTGCTATACACGGAAGAATTCTACCAGCTCTGTCGCCAACGACTCAAGAAAGAAGGCTTCATAGCCCAGTGGTTCCCCCTGCACGGGCTGGCCGTAGCCGACTACGAGATGCTCTTGCGAACATTTCGCGCGGTTTTCCCCCACGCGACCCTGTGGCTGACCGACAAATACTCCATTGTGCTGGGTGCAAACCAGCCGCAACACATCGACTTTGAATTGTTGGCACAACGGCTGTCAGTCGCGGCTTTGCAAGAATCTCTGCAAGAGGTAGATCTGGCCGATCCGGTTTCTTTTGCAGGGACCTTGGCCTTGGACGAGCGCGCTTTTTTAGGCTACGCCGGCCATGGTCCTTTGAACACCGACGACCGACCCTATATAAGCTTTACCGACCGCAGGCGCGGGGATACGGCCGCGGGCCTGCCCGCTCTGTCAAGCCTGTTGCCGCACTTGGTGGTGGAGGCGAACGAGTTTCTTTTCGGTCTGGACGAAGAGAAGAAACAAAACATCGAGCGCCGCCTCCGATCCCGCAAATACTCGATCGAGGGCGCGGTGTCCCAGCTAAACGACAAAACGGGCGACGCGATTTGGCACTACAGACAGGCCCGCAAAACCGATCCTGACGAAAGAACGGCCCTGCGGGCACTGAGAAGGTTAGAAGGAGCCGACTAGCGGTCAAAAAGATAATGCGTTCTCTTTACTAGCAAATAACCAGCTAATTGTCGGCTTGAAATTTCCCGTCTTTGATCATGTTGGGAATATTGGCGGAGAAAATTTCCACGTTGTATTTCTCCCGCAAAGCGCTGACGAACTCCACATAGCCGTGCTTGGCCTTGTTGATTCTGACATAGGCGGTGGCGCGTTTTTTTGAAGCGGCATTAAAAGGTTTGAGCTTGGCCGCTTCCCGGTCGACTATTTTAAATACGGAATACCCTTCCGCTACCTTGATGGGGCCGCCGATTTGGCCTATTTCCATATCCTGGGAGAGATCGTATAGATGGGGATAGTGAAGTCGCTTGTAGGCGTCGAGGCGCACAAATCCCCTTTTTTCCCCGTGGACCCCGCGAGTGTCGTATTTTGCGATCAATTGCTCTGCATCGGCTCCCTCTTGCAATTGCTCTTTTACCCGCTGAGCTTCCTCTTCGTTGGACAAAAGAACCTCTGCGGCTATGGTGGCTTCGAGATAGCGAAATTTTTCGGGGTTTTTGTCGTAGAAGGCGCGGGCTTCTTCTTCTTCGACCCTGATATAGGCATCGACATTGATCTTGCGCAGCAGACTCACGAGTAGATTTTCGCGCTCGTTTTCCACGCTGGCTACCAAGGTAGAATCCCGATCTAAGCCGAGGGAGTAGGATTCTTGTAGTAGCATCTGGGCAGTGAGCAGGCTGCGGACCTTGGCCGCTACCAACGCAGTATCGGCGAGTTGGTGTCGGGTCTCTGGACCGGCTTTGTGTAGCACGACGGAAAGAAATTCGCCAATGGTCAGATTGCCGTCTCGATAGGAACCCAAGGGCATAGTGGTCTCTGCCTCGGACACATTGATTTGGCCGTCGGCTGACCGTTCGGCCAAAAATGCCACCCCATCGGCATCTACTAAAGGCTTGTACACGCCTGCTAGCGAATCGGTCAAGGCCGCTCTGCGGGCCATTCGTTTGGAGCCGAAAATTTTCTCCTCGAGAACTCCTTGCACCTCGTTTAAGGCAATGGGCATCTCGTCCAGTACTTTGAATACGGCGTAGTGCTTTTTCCCTTTATAGGCGAAGGGAAACGGCTTCGATAGGTCACCTACCTGTAGAGTCAATAATTCCTGCAGGGATTCATCGGCTGTGTCTCTGGACAAATAGCGTCCCGTGTCTCCACCCCAGGCTTTGGTTGTCTCATCGACAGAATAGGCATCGACGAGCTGGCGGAATGCCTTGCCGCTGTTGAGTTCGGCTACTAGTTCGTCGGCTTTCTCCCGCGTCTCGACCACTATGGCTGCAAGGCGCAGTGCTCGGTCCCAGGCCTCGTCCCGGTAAAGTTTGGTCAGTTCCTCTTGTGAAATCGAAATTTGCCGATCCACTTTGAGATGGTTGTACAACTTCATCATTTCCCGGTCTTTGAAGGCGGATAAATCGAGGACAAAGCTTGGATCGCTCTGCAATTGCTGGGCCTCTGCTTCGGCTAGCAGCACTTTTTTGTCGATCAGCGCATTCAAGACCATGATATTGGCCTCACTGTCGCTTTTGCCTTCGTGGATGCCGTCCGGCAGGCGGGCGGCGAATGCTTGCAGTTCGCCAGTGGTGATTTCTTGCCCCGCTATCCTTGCGACCGCATGGCTTTGGGGTTCTGAGCCGCACCCGACCTGCAAAGTTAGAACAAAGCAGACGGACAAAATGGTCCATGCCGTATCGCACGTGGCCGTTCGAGCAAAGACGGGGAAATACATTAATAGCACCTTTAGTACGTCCATGAAGCATGAGACCCTAGGATTTCAAACGGATACACTACCTTTGTTCCAAGCAACCGTACTGATTGACTTGGAGCAACGACGAGGAAACTACTGATCCTTTGGCCAAGCCTGGCGCAAAGCCTCCAGACCGGGGCCAAAATCTTCCGGCGAATCAAGCACGGCGACTTTGCGCGCCGCCATTTCTTCCAATAATACGGCCACGGGCAATCCGGCCTGTTCGGCCGCTCCCCGCAGATCAACCTCGGCTTCTTGATAGGAGCGGATAGCCTCGGACACGCGAAACCGCTCCATACCAACCAGCACCCATTGACGCATTAGGGCCGCCTCCGAGTAGGCAGTATTCGCCACCAAGTGTGCGAGTTCGTCGGCTTCTTCTGGCCGCAGACGAATGGATTTGGTCACCCGGCTAGGCGTTTTCTTAGTAGTACTCTGGCTCATTTTAGAGGTCTCCTCGGGATTCGGCCAAGCTCCGTACGGCTTGGTAGGCTGTATCCATCAAAGCCTTTCCAGTATTTGCGGCGATCCTATCTAGTTTATCGCGAACGCTGTGCCAAGACAGCACTTCTATTTCATATAGATAGGACTTACGCAAGCACCATTGGAATAGCAGGATTTTTGAGTTGCTGTCTCACGTAGTCAGCCAGCCCCCCGTATTTGACCTGATAAATGGTTTGTCCTGTTTGGTAGGCCACCTGCTCAAGTCGGATCCAAACCAACA
>JAJDVZ010000038.1:0-69348 GCA_022825835.1 Candidatus Latescibacterota bacterium | reverse complement strand
TTGGATGTACATGAAAAACCCGCCGTTGGCGCGAGGCTCAACGGCGGGTTGGGGTGCGGGTAGAATCCGATCACGGCCAACGCCATCGAGCCCGAATGGCGGGATTATTGTCGTCGTTGTTATGCGAAAAGGCGCGTGCCGCGTGCTTGTGCCGGAATGTCATTTCAATAGCTCCCAAAAACAGAAAACCCGCCGCGATGCGTGTTCGCGACGGGTTGTGAATTCTTGGGTTGGATTCAGTCGTCAGAACACGCGCAATGGGGTTAGGGGGTTATTATTATTCTGTGTGCGGTCGTTCTGACGGGTTATCATAGGAGTCTAAGATAGCGGAACGCCGAATTCCGTCAAGCCGGGCTGGGCCGCGCTTGTCTCGATAATCCAATGTGACTACACTTGTCCCAATGTAGTTACAAGGAGATCGCAATGAACGCATCCGTACGCGACCTGAAGAGCAGATTGTCGCGCTACCTTCGGCAAGTACAGCGGGGAGAGATAGTCGTCGTAACTTATAGGGGGAAGCCCATCGCCCGCCTCGTGCCGCTATCGCCCCTCCTGTTGGAAGAGCGGCTGACAACCTTGCCGGGGATCACTGCCGGGACAGGGGGAAAACCGAGAGGTGCCACGCGCCCCATGCGCGTCAAATCTGGACAGAAAAGCGTTGCGGACATCGTGGTGGAAGAGCGACGGTGATCCTCTTTCTCGATACAAAGGACAACTCCCATGAGCGGCCTCACTCCCGACCAACTCGATTTCTACCGCACCCAAGGCTACCTCCTCGTCGAGGATGTCCTTGCCCCCTCTGTCTTCGACCGCCTCATCACTGAAATCGACGCGATTGTCGATACCGCCGCCCAAGAGGCCCACGCTGCTGGCGAACTGTCCGAACTGCACGCGGACCTGCCCTTTGCCAAGCGCCTGGTCCACATCCACTCCCAGTTGGCGGACCCTGAACCGCTGTTGCGCCAAGTCAACGGCAAGCTCAAAACCGAGGGCATGTTCGCCATTTTGACCCAACCGGCGCTGCTCGACATTGTCGAATCCGTGATCGGCCCCGAGATACTGGCTCATCCGCAATTTAACCTGCGCGCCAAACTGCCCAACCAAGACGCCACTGTGGTGCCTTGGCATCAAGACTTGGGCTATTTGCAGCCCGACGCGGAAGAGACCTTCATGGTCAATTTTTGGATTCCCTTGGTCGATGCCACTCCTGAAAATGGCTGTATGGAAGTTATTGCCGGTAGCCATCGCGCCCCACTCATCGGCCACGAGCACGGCTTGGGACCGGGAGCCAATTTCAAAGGCATCACCGATCAGTACTTGCCCCCCGGCGAGCAAGTTAGCTGCCCAGTCAAAGCCGGCGGCGTGCTGCTCATCCAGCACAAGACCATCCACCGCTCCATTCCCAACCTCTCCGACCACATCCGCTGGAGCCTCGACCTGCGCTATAGCGACCCGGCCCAACCCAGCGGCCGCGATGGCGTCCCCGGCTTTATCGCCCGCAGCCAAGCGCACCCCGAGTCGGTGGCCCAAAGCGTGGAGGACTGGTTGGCGTTGTTCGAGACCGCTGTTCCATAACTGAAAACATTCATCTCTTCGCCGTGCTTTTCGTGGCTCGGTATATCTGGCTCGTCGGTTAGTGTAAAATTCTCAAACAACTTTTCGGAGATTACCATGCTCTACGACTTACTCCTCAAAGGCGGCACCCTAGTCGATCCAGCCCAGCAATTGCACGTAGTGCAGGACGTAGCTTTTACCGACGGCAAAGTCGCCGCGGTTGGGGCCGACCTGTCTGCGGACCAAGCGCACCAAACGCTTGATGTCGCGGGCAACGTGGTAGCCCCTGGCCTCATCGACCTGCACGTCCACGTGTATTGGGGGGTCAGCCACTTCGGCGTCGAGCCTGATCCCACCTGTATAGCCCGAGGCGTCACCACCGTGGTCGATGCTGGCTCGGCTGGTGCCGATACCTTCCCCGGCTTCCGCAAGTTCATCATCGACGTCAGTGACACCCGCATTTTGGCCCAGCTCAATATCTCCTCGCAGGGCATGTTGACGCAGGAAATCGGCGAGTTCGAGATCCCCGAATACGCAGATGTAGGCAAAGCCTGCCGCATGATCGAACAACACCGCGACCTCATCTTGGGCGTCAAGGTGCGGCTCACCCGCAACAGCATCGTCAGCGAGCGCTCGGGAATGCTGCCCCTACACCGGGCACGCGAGGCCGCGGATGCCGCTGGTCTGCCCATTATGGTCCACCCCCAAGACGCTTGGTGCGATAGCCTCGATGATGTGTTGACCGTTATGAAACAGGGCGACATCCTCACCCATTGCTTCCACGGTATGAAGTGCGGCGTCCTCGACGAGGCCGGCCAAGTGCGCCCTGCGGTACACGAAGCCGTAGAGCGCGGCGTGCTCTTTGATGTGGGGCACGGCGCTGGCTCTTTCTCTTGGGAGGTGGCCGAGACGGCGCTAAGTGCTGGCCTTGCGCCGCATACCATTTCTTCGGACCTGCACGTGTACAACCTCCACGGGCCGGTCTATGACTTAATCAACGTCGCGTCCAAATTCCTCCACTTGGGCATGGATCTCAACACCGCGCTGGCTAAAGTCACCGCAGTGCCGGCCCAAGTCATCGGGATGCCGGACGAGATCGGCACCCTAGCAGTAGGTGCTTGGGGCGACGCCGTAGTGCTCGATGTGCGCCAAGGTCAGTTCCAGTTGGCCGATTCGGGCGGGGAGATACGCACGGGCGACCAGCAATTGGAGCCGCTAATTGTAGTCAAGGGCGGTCGGATTTACCGCCAGTATTGAGCGGTGAGAGCCTTCGGATTAAAAAGTTGGATTTGCCGATTTTCAATAGGTCGGCCCTTATTTGCACCCGTCCCAGCAGCACAATCCACTTTGGGATGCCTTTATGTCGCATCCCCCAGTTATTGGCTTTAGCGCGGCGAAATCGTGAAAAATGGGTTATACCAGCGAGGAGTACGGATTATGAACGCGAGATACGCATTTTTGTTGGCACTCGTCTGTTCTATGGGCGCGTTCGCAGAAGAGGAGGCGGACGAACGGAAGATATACGAAATCGAAGAGATCACGGTGACCGGCTCCCGCATCAAAAGCGCGGAGACGCTCGCGCCAGCGCCGATCGTCGTCCTGTCAGCCGAGGAAATCAGGGCGCAGGGCTTGGCCTCTCTTGGGGACGTGTTGCAAACGCTCACCGTGCAGTCCAATGCGATCAACACCCAAGCCAACAACGGCGGCGACGGCTCGACCCGCGTCAGTCTGCGCGGCCTCGGTTCCAATCGCACCCTCGTGCTGGTCAATGGCCGTCGCTTCGTGCCGGGTGGGACGGGCGCGAATTCATCCGTTGACTTAAATGCCATTCCGGCCTCGGTCATCGAGCGCATTGAGGTGCTCAAGGACGGGGCCTCGGCTGTCTATGGCTCGGACGCCATCGGCGGCGTGGTCAACATCATTACCAGAACCGCGATAGAGGGGATAGAAATCGACTATTACACGGGGACTGCGGGCGCGGGCGACGGCGAAGTTATGGACCTCAGCGTAACCACCGGCCTCCAAAGCGAAAAAGGCCACATCGCCTTTTCGGCGGGCTATCACAACCAGCGGCCGGTTTGGACCGGCGACCGGAGTTTTAGCGAGTCGGACAAGGCCTACGACTGGGAATTGAACGACGGCACCTTCTACAAGAACGGCAGCTCGGCCACCCCGGAAGGCCACATTATCGACCGCTCGGGTGAGGAAGGCAACGAGGCGTGGCAGGCCGTCGTCGCGGCGGCCGGCGACGAGGCCGGTGATTATCACCGCGATCCGAACATTGGCTGGCGTCCCTTTAATTGGGCGGGGATTTCATCGGACGGGAGCGGCGACACGTACAACTACCAGCCGGAAAATTATCTCTACACTCCGCAGACGCGCTACAACTCCTTTCTCAGCGGTTCTCATACCGTCGCCGAGGATGCGAAGGCGTATTTCGAGGTGACATACACCAACCGCCAGTCCGACCAGAAGCTAGCGCCAACGCCGCTATTCATCATCTCCGAAGGGATCTCGGTATCGGCTGCTAACCGGTACAACGAATTCGGCCGCGATTTTATCGATGTGCGTCGGCGCTTTGTCGAGGCGGGGAATCGCAATTTTCTCCAAGACATCGATACCTACCGCATGGTGTTGGGGTTGGATCACCGGCTCGGGCGCTTTGACGCTGACTTGTCTTTTTCCTACGGCCGCAGCGAGGGGACCAGTATCAACGAGGGCCGTTTTATTCGCAGCAATGTCGAGCAGGCACTGGGTCCAGACGAGGATTGCACCGGCGACTGCGTGCCGCTGGACCTTCTCCACGGCCCCGGCACCATCACCGAGGAGATGCTGAGCTACATCCAGTACACTGGCATCGGCCGAGGCTATTCCCGGCAGCAAATCTTGCAGTGGAACCTGACCGGCGAGGTGGCGCGCCTGCCTGCCGGTCCGCTGGCGGTGGCGGCTGGTCTCTCCTCGCGCTGGGAGGCCGGGGCCTATCTCCCCGATCCCATGACCGCATCGGGAAATACCACTGGCAGCAAAGCGTTTCCCACCGAGGGCTCGTACTCGGTCAGGGCGCTGTACGCAGAAACCCAACTGCCGATCTACCAAGCAGGAGCTGTCAGCCTCGATGCAACGGCCGCCGGCCGCGCCTTCGACTACGACACCTTCGGCGGGGGCTTCACCTATGAAGCCGGAAGCCGTCTCCAGCTTTCCCAAGGCCTAGCTTTCCGGGCCACTTCCTCCAACGCATTTCGCGCGCCCAGCATCGCCGAAATGTTCCTCGGCACCAGCGATTCTTTCCCCTTGGTCAGCGACCCCTGTAGCAGGGTGGACGAAGCGGGTAATGCCCGGGAGCTGACCGCTCAGCAGGAGCGGAATTGCGCCGACCAGGGCATCCCGGACGGCTTCGAGGACTCGCGCGCCCAGCTATTGGCCAAGTTAGGTGGGTCCACGGATCTCGATCCGGAAAAGGCCGCAATGCTCACTGCGGGCGTGGTGTATCAACCGGATTTCTTCGGAGGATTAGACCTGACCGTCGATTACTATACCACCAAGATCGAGGATGAGATCGGCACCCTGCCTGCCGGCCTCATCCTGAGCAACTGCTACTCGCAGGACGCGCCATCCGACTGCGATCAAGTCGTGCGCGATCCTGACAGCCATCTGATCACTCAGATCCTGGCGACCAATACCAATATCGGGGAGACTGAAACTAGCGGCGTGGATTTCGGGCTTAACTACATTGCAGATGCGCCCATTGGTGTTATCTCGGCGCAGTTCGAGAGCAACATGCTCGTCAAGTACGAGCAAACGCTGCCCTCAGCCAGCGGTCCTGAACTGGTCAAGGGCTTGGGTTACTACGATTTGGGCGTGTTTCCCACGTGGCGTCACGCCGCTTCCGTTAGCTTGGCCAAGGAGCGTCTTTCCGTTGGGTTGACGTGGCGTTACGTTGGTGGCTTCGAGGAGTGCGAGGACGACGACTGCAAGGGCAAGTACCGCGCGGACGTAGAAGAAGTACCCCCGAGCCGCAAGGTCGATCCAAACAGTGTCTTCAATGTGCGTGGATCGTATGAAGTGGGGACGGCTCTTGGGCTCTCCACCCTGACCGTCGGCATCAACAATCTACTCGATCAGCCGCCGGCAGTGATCTTCAATGGGTTCCTCGGCACGTCCGATGCAAGTACCTACGACTTTATGGGCCGCTACCTATACGTGCGCCTATCCCATTCTCGGTAGGGCTGGGACCCTACCGAGACGGGGCAAGTAGGGGGCGGTTTCAAACCGCCCCCTACAATGCGTAACGTCAGTTAATAATCGTACGTCAGTGAAATATTCCAGCGGCGTCCCAGCCCGAGGAAGACGCGAGCGCTTGCGGCGTCGTGGCCATCGCCGTCATCGGCATCGGACACGTAGCGCTCGTCGAGCAAATTGAAGACGTGCAATCGCAGTTTCATATTGCTAAACGAAGTGCCGGGCAGCGTGTAACTCGCGTGTAGATCCACCAAATTGTAATCTGGGAGTTTCCACGACTGTGCTCGGTCGGAGGGGTCGGTTCGGTTGGCGGGATCAAATTTGGCGTAGTGATCCATGAACCGCCGCACACCTAGCGAGGCGTAGAGGCCGCGCGTGGGAAATACCGCGCCGCTCAGGCGCATGGTCTTTTGCGCTGCGTCGCCCGCCTTTAGCCCTTTGGCATAGACTTGAAATTCGCCGATCGTCTCTGGATCCTCTTCGGGCGAAAATGTGGTATTGACATCGTTGAGCCACTCCCAATTGCCCAGCGACACCATGCCGCGCACCTCGAATTTGTCGTGAGGCCGCGCCTTCAGGTCGAACTCTACGCCGGTATGCAGCGCGTCAATGCCGTTTAGCAAAAATCGGAAGCTCTGTTCGAGCTCATCGCTATAAATACTTTTGGGCCACGAGCGGTCTATCCACTTGGTGTAATAGAAGTTTGCGTTGCCGATAAACATGCCGCGTTTGAAATAACCGGCCCCCAACTCAAAAGAAGCGACCTTTTCATTAAACGTGGGATCGTACAGGCTGTTGTCGTAAAGGTTGCAATGGATTAATAGACCCAGCCGTTTTCCATATCGTTGACCGGTACGCCGTTGATCATAACGGCGACATTGCGCTGGTCAAAGCCCCGCACATTGATGCGAGAGTCGCCGGCCCCCCCGCCTTGCTCGGTCGCATACACGCCCGGCGTGTCATTTAAAATCAGCGGCAGGTCGCGCGAGCCGAGTTTGCGCTGCATGTCGGCTTTGGGCACGTCGGAGAAGGCGACGGGTGTTTCGCGCATTTTGGCCCGATCAGCGACGATGATGATTTCTTTGCCGCGAAATACCTCGGGCATGAGTTCGACAAGTATCTCCACCGCATCCGCTTCTAAGACAACGGGGCTGCGATGTTCTTTGTATCCGATAAAACTTACGACGAGCGTGTGGCTGCCGACCCCGACATTGGCGATGGCAAACTGCCCATCGAGGTCTGTAGTAGCTCCGCGCTCGACGCCTTCTATATAGACGTTGGCACCCGGCAGTGATTCGCCGGTTTCGGCATCGCGCACTGTGCCTTTTAATTCGGCGGCAAGCAGAGGGGAAGAGGCGAGGAACAACAGAGAAAAAAGCGCAATCATTGGCTTCATAAGACGCCTCCGTGGGGGAATGGGGACGCAGCAGGGCCACTATGATTTATATTATTTTTATATAGAATTTAATTAATATATGTACTTTAATGAATCGCTGATGCTCCGTCAAGCTTCGTCGCCGTTTGGGGATAGAGGTACTTGCCCAGCGACAGCATGTGTCGAGCGCTCACATCGCGTAGCGTCTCATGCTCGTTCCTTGATAGACTCTCGATCAGCCCCTTTATTTGCGCTATGCGAAACCATGATGGAGAGAAAGCCGATGAACTGGCGAGACTACATTACCGTTGATCCCGAAATATGCCATGGGAGAGCCTGCTTCAAGGGCACCCGAGTGTTGGTGTCCACGGTCCTCGACAACCTCGCGGCTGGATTGGATTCAGAGGAAATCACGACAAGCTACCCGTCGATTACCCATGAGTCCGTCCAAGCGGCAGTGGGCTATGCTGCGGAGTTGGCCAAGGAACGGGTAGTATCGTTGTCTGGATAGTATTAAAGAAGGTGATGCGTACGGCATCGACTTGGAATCAGAAATCAAGGCTATGAAGATTGGAGCGGATCAATATCACTGCCACCTTTCTCGCGATTGGGTGGCCTGTTGGTCTTACGCGAAAAATTCAAAAACCATCGAGGTCTATTATGCAGGCAGTCGTGAAAACGCCCCGTATTGAGATCAATATTAAGGGAGAGATTCCCGACAGGTTAATGTCTGTACTGGAGGAAGAGTACGGCGAACAGATTCAACTTTTGGAAGATAACGACGAAGAAGCCGTGAACGTCTTTGAAACCGACTGGTATCGGGATATCAAGTCAAAGATGACGCCGGGCGACAATCTGAGGATCTACCGGGAGAATCGCGGTTTGACTCAGGCCAAATTGGGTGAGATGCTTGGCAATGTTCCCCGTCAGCATATCTCGAACATGGAAAGAGGGATACGGTCGATTAGTCTAAAAACGGCCCGGAAATTGGCAGCGCTATTTAAGGTGTCCCCCGAGAAATTCATTTAAGAAGTATCCCCACCCACAATCCAAACGGCCAATTCGCAGTGAAGTAGAACTGCGAACGCTCTACGGCCACACTCGCTAACCCCCTCAAAATCGCAACGCAAACACCGTCCGCACCCCCGGTTCCGAGCGGGCAGAGATGGACCCTCGGTGGAGCCGCATGATTTGGCGGCACAGGCTCAGCCCAATGCCGGAGCCGTCCGGCTTGGTCGTGAAAAAGGGGATGAAGACCTTGCCGAGGGCTTCTTCGACGATGCCCGGACCATTGTCCGCGACCTCGACGACGACCTTGTCGTGTGCCAGATGAGCGGTCAAGTCAACGCGAGCCTCAGCGCGACCGACCGTGGCTTCGCGGGCATTGCTCAGTAGGTTGATGAGGATCTGCTCGACTTGCTCGGGGTCGGCGGTCAATTCGAGGCTGGGGGGATTGACCTCGGTGTGCAACTCGACTGCGGACTCGGCGAACTGGGCCCGCATTAGCTGCTCTACCCGGGCGAACAGACCGGCCACCGGGACAATCTCAAAGGACGGCGCTGGGACGCGGGTCAGGTCGCGGTAGGCTTCGACAAAGTGCAGCAGACCCTCGCTGCGGCGCTGGATGGTACTCACTGCGGTGCGGATGTCTTCGGTGGTCTCGGTATCGAGGGCGTCGGCTTTTAGCATTCCGTCCGCAGTGGCGGCCAGCGAAGCAATGGGGGTGATGGAGTTCATGATCTCGTGGGTGAGCACGCGGATCAGGTTTTGCCAAGCCTCCATTTCCTTTTCGTCGAGGTCGGGGCCAATGTCGTGGAGGGCCACTAGGGTGTGCCTGCGGTCGCCTATCTGGAACACCGATGCGTGCAAGGCGAGTCGGACTTCTTCCAAACTCACTAAGTCGCGGCCCTGGGGACCGAGGTTTTGCAGGGTAGTGGTTAGGATGGGATTGACGCGGTCGAGATCGGCGATGTGGCCCAGGCGGGGCACCCCCAACAGGCGCTTGGCCGCGTTGTTGATCAACGACACCTCGCCAGCGTTGTCAAAGACGATCAGGCCGACGCCAATGTGCTGCACCACGGTTTGCAGGTAGCGGGCCTGTTCTTCCTTTTCGGCTCGCGCTTGGCGAAAGGCGTCGAGGACTTCTTTGAAC
Source organism: Candidatus Latescibacterota bacterium (assembly GCA_022825835.1). Taxonomy (GTDB): domain Bacteria; phylum Latescibacterota; class UBA2968; order UBA8231; family UBA8231. The sequence continues at coordinate 60,028 of JAJDVZ010000038.1, read as the reverse complement.
GCGGTCTTGAGTTCGTCGAAAGAGGAGCCGAGGCCGCCGGTGACAAAGGTCTGCGAGAAGTCGGCGTAGCGGATGGCGTTCAAAAAGCGCGCTAGATCGCGGTTGGCGCGCTCGACGTAGTGGACGAGGGCATAGAGTTGGTAGAGCAGGACGAGGCCGACGACGATGGGGACGGCAAGATGATAGGTTCCTTTGGCTATTATGTAGAACAGCAGCCACAAGGTGGCACCGAGGAAGGCGACGCGCAGCACGATCCGCGTGCGGAAGGCGCGGGCTCCTTGTATTAGGCGGTGTAGGACGCCCTTAAAGTCCATACTTCTCCATGCGGCGATAGAGGGCCGTGCGGGATTTTCGAGAGTGGGACTCCCTATTTCACTCTGCTACCCGGATATCGCGCCAACTCTTAGCCTCCACGAACAGCGAAAGATGGCCGATATTGTCTGTGACGACAGTTGCTCCGACTTCCCGAGCCTGGGCTGCAAGAATCACATCACAGTCTAGTTCTTTGGGATCGGCAGTTGGGCGACCGCGTTGTCTTGCCTCGGCCCATAGTTGGGCAGCGCGCAGCATAACGGCGGTGGTAATAGGCAAGTACGGCAGGGCTTGTTTGAGTTGGTCGAGGCGACCAATGCCCACCTGACGTTGGGCGCGGATTAACTCACGGCGCACTTCATAGTCGGAAATTTCGGGAATCATAACCGTTGTCTCAGTTGCCAACAGTTGGTCAAACCACTGAGCGAATGCGGGATTCCGTCGTGGATGGGACACTTGTCCTAAGACGCCGGCATCTAACAAGACTACGTCAGGCACTAAATAGCTTTCTATGACCAGAGCGGTTGGCCGCCAAATTTTGCTTGAGACCGGGCCAAGTTGCCTCGTCATAGCCGGATTCGTCGGCCAACCAAGTCGATAATAGCTGTCGCGCCTTGGTATTGCCCTGATGCTGAGTCTTGTCGTTTGTGCGTGCTGCCGGTCGCTCTACGGTTTCAGTCTGTAGATCAGTCATAATTCCTCCTTCTCGCGATGATTGAACGTACTCTACAATACGTCAATCTGTCAAAAAGAAGAGAGCAGATCAGATTCCGTTAAAAATTCGGATGCGCGTTTCTCGTTGTTTTCCATTGGGAAGGTTTCTCACAGTCCATACTTCTCCATGCGGCGATAGAGGGCCGTGCGGGTCAAGCCGAGTTCCCGCGCGGTTTGGCTGACGTTGCCTTGGTGCTTGCGCAGCACCCGGGCGATGACCTCGTGCTCGACGTCTTCGAGGTTGTAGCTGTCAAAGGCGACGGTCTCCTCAGGCGACGGGGCCGCGGTCAAGGGGAAGTCGTCTGCGGTTAGTCGATCCCCCTCGCTCATAATGACGGCGCGCTCCACTGCGTGCTGCAATTCCCGCACATTGCCCGGCCAAGCGTACGCGCGCAAGTGGGCGAGCGCCTCGGCGGTCAGACCAGTTAGAGCCTTGCGGTACTTGGTCCGGTACAGGTCGAGGAAATGGCGGGCCAACAGCGCGATGTCCTCGGGGCGCTCGCGCAGGGGAGGTAGATCGATTTCCACGGTGTTGATGCGGTAGAGCAGGTCTTGGCGGAAGGTGCCGGCCGTGGCCATTTCGTGGATGGGCTGGTTGGTGGCGCAGATGAGACGCACATCCACGGATACGGGCTGGTTGGCACCGACGCGGACGACCTGCTGGTTTTGCAGGACCGCGAGCAGCTTGACCTGCAAGGACAGCGGCAGGTTGCCGATCTCGTCGAGGAACAGGGTGCCCCCAGAGGCGATTTCAAAGCGGCCGGCGCGGTCGCTGCGGGCGTCGGTGAAGGCGCCTTTGACGTGGCCGAAAAGCTCGCTCTCGAACAGGGTTTCGCTCAGGGAGCCCATATCGACGGCGATGAAAACCTCGTCGGTGCGCGCCGAGCGGCGGTGGATCTCGCGCGCCACTAGCTCCTTGCCCGTGCCGTTCTCGCCGAGGATGAGGACGCTGGCGTCGGTGGCGGCCACCTTGGCCATGGTCTGAAAGACTTCCTGTAGGACCGGGGCCTCGCCGATGAGGTCGCCGAAGGGCTGGTCGAGGTCTGCGGACAGCCGCTGCTGGCGCGAGCGGAGGTGGTGGGTTTCCCGGCGCGAGCGGTGCAATTCCACGGCCGCGGACACCGTGGCAAGCAGCTTCTCATTCTGCCAGGGTTTGAGCACAAAATCGACGGCTCCCTCCTTGACGGCGCGCACGGCCATCTCGACATCGCCGTATGCGGTGATCAGCAAGACGACAGCGCTCGGATCCAGCTCGCCGATTTGCTGGAGCCAGTAGAAGCCCTCCCGGCCGCTGGTTGCGTCCTGTGTGAAGTTCATGTCGAGGAGGACGACGGCCGGCGACTCCTGTTTGAGGGCACTCGGAATGGCTTGGGGATCGGTCTCGGTGCGGACTTGGTAGCCCTGCTGCTTGAGGAGCAAGCGGGCGGCGACGAGCACGTCTTGATTGTCGTCCACGACGAGGATGCGGGCGGCTTCAGCAGACATGGGATATGCTCCCTAGTGTACGCCAGCGGACAGTAGGTGTATCACCAGCGGACAGTGGCGCTGGGGCGGGCAAGGAGGCGATTTGACTCATCTTATTGTTCCTCAATTTGTTGCTCAATAAATTGCCTTTCTTCCCCGCTCTCGAATGGATCCAGAATTTCCACCCCGAATTGGGCAAAATCATCGACGTTGCGGGTCACAACGGTCAGTCTGTGAACCACGGCTGTCGCCGCGATTAGGGCGTCTTCCATCAAGGTGTCCGACCGCCGGTGCTTGAGCCGGGCCCACACTCGAAAGGCAGCCGCGTCCACCGACAATATGTTGTAGGAAGCGAGCACCTTGCCGAGCCAAGTTTCCAGTTCTTCCGCCTTGGTCGAATCCTGTTCACGGGTAATCTCGATACCTGCTTGGATTTCTCCCACAGTTACCGCGGAAAGGAAAAGCTGCTCGGCGGCTACGCCCGCTAGCCAAGTCAGGACACCCTGATGAGGCTTGGGGCGGCGCAGTTCCGAAACGACATTGGTATCGAGAAGGTACACCCTGCTACTCGAAGTTCAGCGACTTGCGGTGACGGCGTTTCTCACGCGGCGGCGTCAGGGTATCGGTCCGCGCTTCGGGCGCGAGTAGCAGCTCCTTGAGATCGGGCTTGGTCATCTGCTCTAATCGCCGCCACTGATCAATTGGGACCAGAACCGCCGCGGCCACTCCCCGTTTAGTCACGATTTGCGGCCCTTCGGCAAGGCTCGTTTCAAGGAGTGCGCTAAATCGCGCCTTCGCTTCCTGTACTTGCCATGTTTTGCTCATACGTTCTCCAAGCGTTTGTAGTTCATTCTGACTAGACTTATAACTAGTCCGTATCCTAAAGTCAATAATCATCTAGCAGAGTCTTGTCTCCTGTTCAGAGTGCTGATGTACGCATCCTACAGAGTCTAGGGGGCGCGGTTGTGGGTCTGGATTGGGTGGACGCGGCCCGCGCCTCTCTCAAGTGTACGCCAGCGGACACCTCTGTATCATCAGCGGACAGTAGAACTGGGCCTGTCGCGGCGTAAATTCAACACATCTTATTGTTTTTCAACATCATATAGAACATGGCATACATCTTGCTACTTCAGAGATGTGAGTTGCGAATTACGACAAGACAAGGACGCAATTAGCTATGCCCGCAAAGATCCAAGTCTTTTCCAAAGACAAAGAGCACACCGAATCCAGCCCCGGTAGCACCCGTCTCGGCGGCGGCGTTGGCATGGATCGCAAAATCGAGAAGCCTCGGTTCACGCCCAAGCGCATCGCCATAGGCGCGGCTGCTTTGCTGTTGGGTGGGCTATTCGGATACGCCCTGCTCGCGGATTTTGGGGTGCGCAAGCTGAATGTGGAGCGCGAGCGGCTGACGATCTCGACGGTCGAGTTCGGCCCGTTTCAGGAGTACATCCCGGTGCGCGGTACGGTGCTGCCGCTGCACACTGTGTACCTCGACGCCTTAGAGCGCGGCCAAGTGGAGCAGGTGTTCGTCGAAGAGGGGGCGTCTGTGGCCGAGGGCGATCCACTGCTGCGCCTTGCCAACCCCGATCTGGAACTGACCGTCCTGCAACAGGAAGCCGACCTCGAGCGCAGCCGGGAGGCATTGCGCAATGGCCGGCTGACCATGGAGCAGGAACTGCTGCGCTCGCGGAAATCACTGATGGAGATCGAGTACCAGCTAGCCATCAACAAGCGCAACTTTGAGCGTTACGAGAGCCTGTCGGCGGAAGATTTGACGGCCATCCTATCGCGGCAGGAGTACGAGCGGCTGCGCGACGAGTACCAGTACAGCGTCCGCCGCATGGCCCTGACGCGGGAGACCCAGACCCAAGACTCGCTGCTGGCGACGAGCAAGGTGGTACAACTCGTCTCGGCTGTGGAGCGCATGGAACGCAACCTCGAAATCGTCCGCGGCCGGCTCGACAACCTGACGGTGCGGGCTCCCGTGTCCGGGCAGCTAACTATGCTGAAAGCGGAGATTGGCGAGAGCAAGGGAACGGGTGTGCGCCTCGGCCAGATCGACATGATCGACGGCTTCAAGGTGTGCGCCGCCATTGACGAGCACTACATCGGTCGCGTGGGCCGGGGGCAGCGCGGCCAGTTCGACAGCGACGACGAGTCATACAGCTTGGTAATCCGCAGGGTCTATCCAGAGGTAAGGGAGGGACGCTTTCAGGTCGATCTGGTGTTTGAGGGGGAAGCACCCGAGGGCATCCGGCGCGGCCAGACCCTGCACATCCGCCTGGAGTTGGGCGATCTAGATGAAGCAGTGCAGGTGGCGCGGGGCGGGTTCTATCAGGCGACCGGGGGCCACTGGGCCTATGTGCTCGACGCGGCTGGCGACCGAGCCACGCGGCGCTCTATCGCCTTGGGCCGCCAGAATCCCCGGGTGTACGAAGTGCTGGAGGGGCTTGAGCCGGGAGAGCAGGTGATTACTTCGAGCTATGAAACTTTTGGTGAAGACATGGACGTGTTGGTGTTGCGCTAGCAACGCCCTAACCAAGGAGAAAATCATGACTGAGCAGACAGCGAATGCTGAAAACGGCCGCGCGCCCCTGATCCGCACCGTCGGGCTGCGCAAGCTGTACACGACCGAGGAGGTCGAGACGACCGCCTTGGATAATGTGAACCTCGAAATCGCCGAAGGCGAATTTGCCGCCATTATGGGGCCGTCGGGCTGCGGCAAGTCAACGCTGCTCAATTTGCTCGGCTTGCTCGACAATCCGACCGAGGGGGAGTACTGGCTGCTGGACGAGGAGGTAGCGACCTACTCGGAGCGCCTGCGGGCGAATCTGCGCAAGGGGACGATCGGCTTTGTCTTTCAGTCGTTCAACCTGATCAACGAATTGACCGTCCACGAGAACGTCGAGCTGCCCTTGCTCTACATGGGTATGCCAGCTACAGAGCGCAAGCAGCGGGTGCGGTCGATCCTCGACCACATGCAGATCACCCACCGCGAGAAGCACTTCCCGCTCCAGCTTTCCGGCGGCCAACAGCAGCGCGTGGCTGTGGCGCGGGCCTTGGTCGCGGAGCCGAAGCTGGTGCTGGCGGATGAGCCGACCGGCAACCTCGACTCGCGCCACGGCGACGAGGTCATGGAGATGCTCACCGAGATGAACCGCAACGGCACGACCGTGGTGATGGTGACGCACTCGCCGGCCTACGCCGACTTTGCGCACCGGATCATTCACTTGTTCGACGGCAAGATCGTGAGCGAGAACATCGAGCGGGACCAGGAAGCGTCGTAAACGGCGGACCCATAGACGAAAGGACCTATCATGCTAGGCAACTATCTGACGACGGCGCTGCGCCTCTTGTGGCGAGAGCGCGGCTATGCGGCGATCAACATCTTCGGCTTGGCCATCGGCTTTGCCCTGTGCCTGCTGATCGTCCAGTTCTCCGCCTATCAGCTTTCTGTTGGCGACTTCCACGAGAAGAAAGACCGGGTTTATCGCGTGTTGGGGCCCGCCTTCTGGGGTGGAAGCCAGTACACGGGCAGTTTGCCTGTACCGCTGGGGCCGACTCTCAAGGAGCAACTGCCCGAGGTCGAGGAGGCGGTCCGCTTCAGTGGGGCTAGGCCGAGTTTGCTGCGGGTCGGGGCCAAGGACGGGATCTCCGAGAAAGTGCTGACCGCGGAAACCGGCGTTTTCGACGTCTTCAGCTTGCCGCTCCTGCGCGGCGATCCCAAGACGGCCCTGACCCGCCCCCACACCATGGTGCTGACCGAGCCGCTCGCCCGTCGGCTGTTCGGCGAGAGCGACCCCATTGGACAGGTCGTCCGCTACGAAGAGAATTTTGATTGCGAGATCACCGGCATCGTCGGCCAGCCGCCCACCAGCTCATTGGTCCAGTTCTCAGCCCTGCTTTCGTTCGCCACAGCGCCAATGGCGGCGTCTGGTTGGAACGCTTCAGCCTTCACGACCTTCGTGCAGCTAACGCCTAGTGCCGACCCGGCTGCGGTAGCCGAGCGCATCCCCAGTATTGTCGAGGCGAACACCGGAATGTCAGGCGCTGATAGGGCCGAGGCGATCACAGGATCGCGAGAGACTGCCGGTTCCTACGCGCTACAACCCCTGAAATCGATCTACTTCGACACCGAGGTGTCCAGCAATATCGGCCCGAGTGGCAACCCCCTCTACTTGGCGCTGTGCGCCATCTTAGCAGCGGTGATTCTGACGATTGCCGGCGTCAACTACGTGAACTTGGCGACGGCGCGGGCCGGGCGGCGGATCCACGAGATCGGCGTGCGCAAGACCCTCGGTGCTCATCGCGGTCAACTCATTGGCCAACTCCTGAGCGAGTCGGTGCTGTTGAGTACTGTAGCGACGGTCTTAGGCGTTGCCATGGCCGAGGGTGTGATTCTGCTCCTGCCCGCGATTACGGGATTCGATTTTGAATTGTCCTTCCTGCGCTGGACCCTCCCGGCCTGCGCTGGGGCCGCAGTGCTGGCGGTAGGGGTCGGATTGGTTGCGGGTGCGTACCCAGCGTGGGTGGTGGCGCGCTTTCAGCCGGCGACCGCAGTGCGCGGGGACCGCGTGGGCGGTGCGCGTCTGCGCCGGGGTTTAGTGGTGGCGCAGTTTACGGTCACGGCGGCGTTGATGACCATGACGCTGCTGATATGGCACCAAGTCGATTACGTCCAGAATCTCCTCCGCGAGGACTCCGCTTTGGGGTTTGAGTCGGAACAGGTAGTGGTGATCAGAAATAGCGCTTTGAGCATAGATCGCGCCCGAATTTTTAAGGCAGAGCTGCTTCAAGACAGCCGCATTGCCGCAGTGAGCCTCGCTACGACAGTACCTGGTGAAGGTTCGCGGACGAGCTACAGTGTCAATCCAGAGGGCGCGGAAGATCAAGTAATGATGAGAACGTATAACGTGGATGGCGACTTCGTCGAAATCCTAGGCTTGCGCATGGCCGAGGGACGCAATTTTACCGACGAAGCGACCGACGCAACTGTCATCAACGAGACCGCGATGCGGATGTTGGGGTGGACCAAGCCGCTGGGCAAGAGGATCAAAGTCGGCGGTCAGGATCTGCGCGTCGTGGGCGTGATTGAGGACTTCCACTTCGACGGTCCGCACCGCAAGATAGAGCCACTGATCATGACGCCGGTCGCCCACTGGCCGAGCGTCATGATCGTGCGGGTGCAACCTGGGCATCTCGACGCGGCCCTCAAAATGATTGACGATAAGTGGGTTGCCGTTGAGCCCTACCGACCCATCCAGCGCCAACCCCTCGAAGAGGTTTTCGCCGGGCTTTACTTCGAGGAGCTGTTGATAGGACGCGCCCTCACGGTTTTCCTCGTTTTATCGCTCGTCGTCGCCTCGGTGGGACTCTTCGGCATGGCCGCGCACGCCGCCCAAGAGCGCACCAAGGAGATCGGCATCCGCAAGGTGTTCGGCGCTTCTCCCGGCGGCCTGACTGCCATGCTGCTGCGCGACTTCGCCAAACCCGTTGCCATCGCCTTTATCCTCAGCGTGCCGATTGCCTACTGGTTAGCCAATCAGTGGCTGCAAGATTTTGCCTATCACGTGGACGTCGGCGTGGGCCTGTTCTTGGTGTCGGGTGCTTTGTCCTTCGCCATCGCCGGGCTGACGGTGGGCCACCAAGCGATGCGAGCGGCCCAGACCAATCCGATAGATACGCTGCAAACGGAATAACTAGTCATTTATCCGTAGGGGCGGTTCCGGTTCGCGAACCGCCCCTACCCGAACCACAACGCGAAAGGAGACGCATTATGAACCCCTTTATCTACCAAACGCAACGACTCTTGGGCGCGATGTTGGCCATGCTGGTCGCCTTTGGCTCAGCTCAGGCCGACTCGCCCAAACCGGAACAAAGGCGGTTCGCGCAAAACGCGGCCACCGCTCCGGGCCAGACCCTCTATCTGGAAGCGCGCCATGCCGAGATCGTCGTCAGCGGCTCGGACGAGAACAAAATCGCCCTTGAAGCCACCGTCGAACTCAGCAGCGGCCATGCCGAAGCTAGGGACGCTTTCTTTGCCGCGACCCAACTCTTGCTCGAACCTCGCGGCCAAGACTTTCGCGCCGTGCTCAAGATCCCCGAGTGGGAACAAGAGGAGTCGGAGGACAAAAGAGCATCTTCCGGCTTCCTGCGCCGGCTGTTCCATCGCGTGGAAGACCGAGCGCAAGCCCGCATCGTACTGCGCGTCAATGTGCCCTCGCGCTATGGACTCGACATCGCGAGTGAATTCGGCGACATCCACATTGAGGGCATTGAGGGCGAGATCCGCATCGACAATAGGTCTGGCCGCATCAGCGTGGAAAACTCCGGCGGCTCATTCGATGCACGCAATCATTACGCCGCCTTAGAAGTCGTCACTTTTGCGGGCGACGTCCACTATCGGGGTGCCAGCAGCGCGGTGTCTCTGCGCGACATTACTGGCAATGCCACCGTGCACACTACCTACAACCCCGTATCCGCGGTCGGCGTCAGCGGCACCTTGCACATTGACGCGCAGAGCAGTCGGATCGACGGCCGGGACATCGGTGCCGACTGCACCATCTCTACTTCGTACAACCCGGTCGTCGTCGATAATGTCGCGGGCAATCTGTCGGTCAGCGCCAATAGCAGCAAGGTCAAAGTCGCCGACATCAAGGGCAATGCACACATCGAATCGAGCTACAACCCGATCGCGGTGAATCGCGTCGCTGGCAGCTTGGTAATTCGCGGCTCCTCCAGCTCGGTCGCGGTCGAGCGCGTCGAGCGGGATGTGTACGTCCGCACCTCGTACAATCCCATCACCGTCGAGCACGTCGGCGGTAATTTGGAAATTGACGGCTCTTCGTGCAGCGTGGTCGTGCGCCAAATCAGCGGCGATACCAAGGTGGTCAACTCGTACAACCCCGTCACGGCCGAGGACATTGCCGGCAATTTGGTAATTCGCGGCTCCTCTAGCTCAGTCACCGTCGAACGCATTAAGCAAAACGCCACCATACGCACTTCGTACAACCCCATAGTCGCCGCAGAAATCGGTGGGTACCTGCGTATTGATGGCAACTCTTGCAGCGTCTTGGTGGAAGGGATTGAGGGCGACGCGACCATTGCCAATTCCCACGATTACGTCGTCGTCAAGGGCAGTGCCGGAGCACTCGCCATTAACGGCCATAACAGCCCTATCGAAGTATCCAGCGTGGCCGCTCTACCTACCACCGGCCGCGTCGAACTCTTCACCACCGGCAAACCCGTCGAACTACACATCCCCGCCGATGCCGACGTCGAGGCTAGGTTGCAGACCAAGCGCGGCAAAATCCGCTCGGACTTCCCGCTGCTGACTGAAGAAGATGGCCGCAACCGCAGAACCGCTCGTCTCGAATTGGGCAATGCCGGTACGCAGGTCCACGTGCGGACGGACGGAGACATCAGGATCGAGAAGCAGTAGGGGCACCTCTTGTGGGTGCCCTCGTCCCGTAGCAAGGGTGCCGACAAGTAAGGGTGCCCACAAGGGACGCCCCTACGGAATACGAATTCGTTGATACAAATGGTTTGAAACCTGCTGGAAACCATGTAGGGGCGGTTCGCGAACCGCCCCTACGACGCGAAAGGAACTATCATGCTGGGCAACAACTTGACGACGGCACTGCGCCTTTTGTGGCGGGAGCGCGGGTACGCGGCGATCAACATCTTCGGCTTGGCGGTCGGCTTTTGCCTGTGTCTGCTGACCGTCCAACTCGCCGCCTATCAGCTCTCGGTTGGCGACTTTCACGAGAAAAAAGATCGGGTTTTCCGCGTGTTGGGACCCCCCACATGGGGTGAGGCCCAGTACTCAGGATCACTACCCATACCGCTTGGACCGACCCTCAAGGAGCAATTGCCCGAAGTCGAGGAGGCGGTCCGCTTTAGCTTTGGTTATCTGCGTCTGCTGCGGGTCGGGGATGAGGAAGGGATATATGAAAGGATTGGTGGGGTGGAAGCAGGCGTTTTCGACATGTTTAGCTTGCCGCTGCTGCGCGGCGACCCCAAGACGGCCTTGGCGCGTCCCCACACCTTAGTGCTGACCGAGCCGTTGGCCCGCCGACTTTTTGGCGAGAGCGATCCCATCGGCCAGGTCGTCCACGTCGAGAAGTTCGATTACGAGGTTACTGGCATCGTCGGCCCGCTTCCCGCCAGCTCATTGCTCCAGTTTCCGGCGCTGCTTTCGCTTACCGCCGCCACAGAGCCGATGATGGCGTCTGGTTGGAACGCTTCAGCCTTCACGACCTTCGTGCAGCTAACGCCCGGGGCCGACCCGGCTGCGGTAGCGGCACGCATTCCCGACATCGTCAAGGAGGCTAGGAAGTTGCCCGAGGCACCCGGTGCCTACGCCTTACAGCCTCTGAAAGCGATCTACTTTGACACGGAGGTGACCAACAGCGTCGGCTCAAATGGCAACCCCGTGTACCTCGTGCTGTGCGCCATCTTGGCGGTGGTGATCCTGACGATTGCTGGTTTCAACTACGTGAACTTGGCGACGGCGCGGGCCGGGCGACGGATGCACGAGATCGGCGTGCGCAAGGCCCTCGGCGCTCATCGCAGCCAGCTCATGCGCCAACTTTTGAGCGAGTCCGTGCTATTGAGTGCTGCGGCAACGGTGCTGGGCATTGCGATGGCAGAGGTTATGGTTCTGCTCCTACCTGCGATGGTGGGATTCGGTTTTGAATGGTCATCCCTGCGCTGGACGAGCTCGACCTATGCCGGGGCTGCGGTGCTGGCGGTGGGGGCCGGCCTGATCGCGGGCACGTACCCGGCTTGGGTGGTGGCGCGCTTTCAGCCGGCGACCGTAGTGCAGGGAGGCCGCGTGGGGGGTGCGAGCCTGCGTCGGGGTTTGGTGGTGGCGCAGTTCACGGTTACGGCGGCGTTGATGACCATGACGCTGCTGATATGGCACCAAGTCGATTACATCCAAAACCTCCTCCGTGAGGGGGCGAAGCCGGAACAGGTTGTGGTGATCAAGAACCGCGGTCTGACCATGGATCAGGCCCGAGCCTTCAAGACAGAACTTCTTCAGGACAGCCGCATCGCCACAGTGAGCCTTTCTGGGACCATACCTGGTGAGGGTATGGGAATGGTGTTTATGGCAGGAGAAGAGCAAATGATGATAAATGTGTATCAAGTAGATAGCGACTTCGTCGAAATCATGGGCTTGCGCATGGCTCAAGGACGCGCCTTGACCGACGAACCGGCCGACGCCCAAGCGGTCGTCATCAACGAGACCGCCGCGAGGATGATGGGTTTGACGGAGCCGTTGGGCAAAACGATCAACGCCGCTAGGGGAGAAAAGCGCGTCGTGGGCGTGATCGAGGACTTCCACTTCGACGGCCCGCGAAGCAAGGTAGAGCCACTGGTTATAGAACAGGTCGACCAATGGGTGGGCGTCATTCTCGTGCGAGTGCGCCCGGGCCATCTCGCCGCAGCCCTCAAAGTGATCGATGAAAAATGGGCCGCCGTCGCACCCCACCGCCCCATCCAGCGCAATTCCCTCGAAGAGGTCACCGCCAGCCTCTACTCCCAAGACCTGATGGTGGGGCGTGCGCTTACGCTCTTCCTCTTCTTAGCCATCGCCGTCGCCTCGGTGGGACTCTTCGGCATGGCCGCACACGCCGCCCAAGAGCGCACGAAAGAGATCGGCATCCGCAAGGTGTTCGGCGCTTCCCCCAGCGGCCTCACCGCCATGCTGATGCGGGACCTCGCCAAGCCCATTGCCATCGCCTTCCTGCTCAGCGTGCCCATCGCCTATGGCTTGGCCACTCACTGGCTACAGGAGTTTGCCTATCGCGTGGAGATCGGCGTGGGCCTGTTCTTGGTGTCGGGCGCTTTGTCCTTCGCCATCGCCGGGTTGACGGTGGGGCACCAAGCGATGCGGGCGGCGCTGACCAATCCGATAGAGACGCTGCGCACTGAATAGCCTAGTCATTTATCCGTAGGGGCGGTTCGCGAACCGCCCCTACCGAACCAAGACGTGGAGGCACATCATGATCGAAATGCACGACATCGAAAAGTATCATCAATCCGGTCCCCGCAAGACCTACGTGCTGCGGTACGTAAACCTGAACGTCGCCGAGGGCGAATTCGTGTCGATTATGGGGCCGAGCGGCGCGGGCAAATCGACGCTGCTGCACATCATGGGGATGCTCGATGAGCCGACGGCTGGGTCGTATCGGTTTCTCGGCGAAGAGGTGGGCGGAATGGGAGAGAAGGAACGCACCGAGATCCATCGGCAGCACATTGGTTTTGTGTTCCAAGCCTATCACCTGATCGACGAGCAGACGGTGTACGAAAACTTGGAGATGCCGCTCCTCTACCAAAAGGTGAAGGGAGCCGAGCGCAAGGCGCGGGTGAGCGAGTTGCTCGACCGCTTCCAGATGGTGGCCAAGAAGGACCTGTTCCCGCACCAGCTTTCCGGCGGCGAGCAGCAGCGCGTCGGCGTGGCCCGCGCCCTGATCGGCCAGCCGACGCTGATCCTCGCTGACGAGCCTACGGGCAACCTCAACTCCAAGCAGGGGGAAGAGGTGATGGACATGCTGCGGGAGCTAAACGACGAGGGCACGACAATTGTGCAGGTGACGCACTCGGAGAAGAACGCTGGCTACGGTAGCCGGGTAGTGCATCTGTTAGACGGCAAGATAGAGCAAGAGGGAAGGTACTAGCCAACTGACGTTACGAATGAAACTGGTAGGGAATAACGATCGTTATTCCCTACAAATCGCATCGATTTAGCTCGAGAAGGAGGTACTAACCATGCTACGCAATAACCTGATCGTCGCTTGGCGCAATCTGCGCCGCTATCGGATGTACACCGCGATCAACGTGGGTGGGCTGGCCGTGGCCTTCGCGGTCGCCATCTTCTTCGGCCTGTACGTGCATAGTGCATTGACGTGGGATCGCTTCCACGCCAAGGGCGAGCAGATCTACCAAGTCTGCATGACACATCCGGCCTGGAAAGGGAAGGCTATGACGGGGACGCCGGGAGACCTCGGCCCGGAGATGGTGGCCACATTCCCCGCGGTGCTGCGCTCGGTGCGTACGGACGATACGGACGGGCTGTTGAGCTACGGGGATCAAGTGACCGAGGCGAGGGGACGGTTCGCCGACCCTGAGTTCTTCGAGTTGTTCAGCTTCCCCCTGATCGCGGGCGATCCAAGCACGGCCCTCGACGGGCCGAACTCAATCGTGTTGTCAAGGCGGATGGCGCAGCGGCTATTCGGCTCCGACGACCCCATGGGCCAGACCCTACAGCTAGGGGACCGCGGTATCAGCGGAGACTTCGTCGTCACCGGAATTGCCGCCGACGTGCCGTCCGAGTCTAGCCTGGAGTTCGACTGGGTGATCCCCTTCGTCCAGCGGGAAATCCAGACTTCGGGGCGCGGCCAAGGCGAGACCTATCTCCAGATCGCCGATGCCGCGGGCGTGGAGGCGGCCTTGGCCTTCGACTCGGATCGGTACTGGGAGGATTCTGAACTCGTCATCGTGCCGCTGTTCGACAAGCGGCTACATCCCCAACTCGGTGCGGGGAGGTCAATGAAGAGTTCGCTCTACCGCAATGGATTCGTCGCCTGCCTCGTGCTGCTGCTGGCGTGCATCAACTACGCCAACCTGGCGGCGGGCATGTCGCTAATGAGGGCGCACGAAGTGGGTGTGCGCAAGGTGGTCGGTGCCGGACGAGGACAGCTCATGCGCCAGTACTTTGCCGAGTCTATGCTGCTCTGCTTCGCCGCCTTGGCGCTGGCCGTGCTGCTGACGGAGATTTTGCTGCCGGGCCTGAATAGTCTGCGGACGGTTGGATCGTTTGAATCGCGCCTCGACTTGCAGTACACGCCGTGGACGGTGATGGCCCTAGCCGGGTTCGGCGTGGTCATGGGGCTGGTGGCGGGCGCGTACCCAGCGCTGGTGCAGTCGCGGATGCAGCCGGTCGAGATTATGCAGGACAGGCTCCAAGTGCGAAGCCGTGCCAGCCGCATCTTAGTAGTCGTTCAGTTCGTGGCCTCCACGGTGTTCCTGACCACGGCCCTTGTCATGGATCGTCAGGTCGATCATTGGGAGTCCCTAGATCAGGGCTACGACCCGCAGTTCGTGATCTGCATCCCGACGTTTGCGGGATACTCGAAGGAGGAAGGCGTGCATGAGTCGCAGCGCTTTCTGGAGATTTTCCGCCGGGAGATACTCCCGCTTTCGGGTGTGCTCGCCGTGTCTGGCTCCAGGGATTTCCCCGATAGAGTCAGTGACATTCACTACGCGCAGGGACGGCCGGATGCCTCGCTGATTGAGGTAGATCCGCACTTCCTGCGCACCCTCGGCCTAGAGGTGGTCGAGGGTGAGGACTTCCCCCCGGACCTGCTGGCCAGTGGTCGCGTAGTGCTCGTCAACCAGCAGCTAGCGGCCACGCTGGAGGGACCGGTCGTCGGCTCCTACCTCGAAGACCTCGCAGGCGGATACCGGCCGCAGATTATTGGCGTGGTATTCGACTTCCAGCACGATGATCCCGGCTCTGGGGGCTTCGTGCCGGAGCTCGTGCTCAGCGTCCTACCGGATCGTCCCATTGAGACGGTGCTGGTGCGAGTGCGACCCGAAGGGGTGCCCGAGACGCTCGCCGAGCTGCGCGAGGCTTGGGAACGGCTGGCACCCGGGGTGCCTTTCAGCTATCGCTTTCTCGACGACCATATCGCCGATCGCTTCATTGGCCACGCCATCACCATTAGCCTGCTGCGCTGGGTGATCGGGTTCCTCGTGCTAATCGCCTGTCTCGGCGTCTTCGGCATGGCCTCTCTCGCCGTCAGCCAGCGCACGAAGGAGGTGGCCTTGCGCAAGGTACTCGGTGCCTCGACCGCGAGCGTGACCGTGCTGTTGTCGGCGCAGTCCACGAGGCTCGTGCTGATCGCCGTGGTCATCGCCATGCCCTTGGCCTACCTACTCTCTGAGCTGTTTCTCCACAGAGGGGCGAACCGCATTGAGCTCGACTTGCTCAGCTACTCGGCTGGCGGCCTGATCGCCTTGGGTCTGACGTGGCTGGTGTCGGGATACCACGCGATTCGAGCGGCGCTGGCGAACCCGGTGGACTCGCTGCGCAGCGAGTAGGGAATTTCGCACTGATTTAGCGCAGGAAGGAGAATAACCATGCTACGCAATAACCTAATCATCGCTTGGCGCAATCTGATGCGCCATCGCCTGCACACGGCGATCAACCTCGCGGGGTTGGGCTTGGGTATGGCGTTCTGCTTGCTCGCGTGGCGCTTTGCCTCCCAGGAGTGGTCGTTTGATCGCTTCCACAGCAAAGGGGACCGGATCTATCGCGTTTATGTCGAGGCCATGAACCCAGAGGGAGGGTTAGTGCGCTACGCCGACGTGATTGATTTTGCTTTTGCCCCCGAGTTGGCGGCCCTCTCCCCGCACGTGGAGCGCACGGTGCGCCTTAACGGGGGCCGGTTGGAAAAAGAATATCGCGTTGTGCGGACGACCTTTGAAGGCAGTTCGTCCGACGAGGAATTCCTCCTCGTTGATCCCGCGTTTTTCGGGGTCTTCGACTTCCCGCTTCTGCTAGGGGACGCGGCCACGGTGCTGGCCGAGCGCAACTCCGTCGTCCTGAGCTATGAAATGGCGCAACGCCTGTTCGGGGATGCCGATCCGCTGGGACAGCGCTTGAAGATCGGGGGCAGGAGTAGGACCGAAGACTTCACCATCACCGGCGTGGCCGCGCCAGTTCCGCGCACGTCGTCGATTCAGTTCAACATGCTGCTGCCGTTTGAGAACACGGAACTCTTATTCCGCAAGTCCCCTAATGAGTGGGAAGGCTCGTGCAACACATTCGTCCTCCTCAAGCCCGGCGCGAACCCAGCCGACTTGGCACCGGCCTTCTTGCAACTCACGCAGATTATGCTCCAACACTGGGGAGATAAAGCCCCAGAAGGCCTTCCGGGGGATTTTTCTCCGTTTCACTTGCAGCCGCTGACCGCCCTGCGCTCGGACACCAGTCTGCTGCAACACATCGGGCACGGTGTGATTGAGCCAAGGGATCCGTATGTCTCATACGTGCTCGTCAGTATCGCCTTGGCGGTCTTGTTAATGGGGTGCATCAACTTCGTCAACTTGGCGATTGGTCGAGCCTCGCTGCGGGCGGCCGAGGTGGGTGTGCGCAAGGCGGCGGGTGCTGGACGCGGGCAGTTGATGTGTCAGTTCATCGGCGAGGCAGTGGTACTGTCTGTGGTCGGGTTGGGTGCTGGATGTGCGTTGGCGGAGCTAATACTGCCGGCGTTCAACGCCACCTTTTCGCAGGAGCTGTCGCTTGGTCTGAGCGAGCCGGGTATGCTGGGGGCATTGGGGGCGTTGTTGTTGCTGGTCAGCTTGGGAGCGGGTTGGTATCCGGCGCTCGTGCTGTCCCGTCTGGATCCTTTGAGCGCGATTCGGCGCAACGTGTCTATGGCCGGGATCGCTCGATTTAGCCGCGTGCTCGTGAGTGTGCAGTTGGCCATTTCCGTGGGGTTGATCTCCTGTACGCTGATTATGTATCACCAGCTAGAGTACGTTATGGCTCGCGACTTGGGACTCGACGAGGAGCGCGTCATCGCCGTGCATTCGGATGCCGCCACCAATCGCGATCAAGCCAGACTTGTGGTGCCTTTTCTGCAGCACCATCGCATCGCTGCGATCACCCTATCAGATCACGATTTCTTGCAAAATCCTTATTGGTCCGACTACCGAGCCGTGACCGAAGACGGTCGAGAGACGGCGATCCGCCGTTACGAAATAGACCACAACTTCGTTCAGACCATGGGCTTGGAGGTGATCCGCGGCCGTAACTTCTCGCAGGCCGAGGGGGACAAGGAGGATGTCGTGGTGATCGCCGAGAGCGCGGCCTCGCGCTTGGGATTCACCGACCCCATTGGTGAGATGATCGAGATCGTGCGTGTGTCGAGTTCGGGACAGCGCAAGTCTCGAGGTCCGTTACGCATCATCGGCGTGGTCAAGGACTTCACCTTCGAGTCAGGTTACGAAGAAAGGCCACCGGGCTTGTTGACGCTCGAACTCAGCTTGCCCGCCGAAGGGGAGCTCATGTTCGTGCGCGTAAAGCCGGGAGATATACAGGAAGTCGTCCAGTACATGCAAGAGACGTGGGGCAGCATCGTCGATTATGCTGACTTCAATTTCTCCTTCCTGCAGCAGGATTTGGAAGCGGCCTACCGCGACGAGTTACGCTGGCGTCGGCTCATCACGTGGGCTGCGGTCGGCGCGGTGTTCATCTCTGTGTTGGGTGCCTTTGCGCTTACTGCTCTCGCCGCTGGTCGCCGCACCAAGGAGATCGGCATTCGCAAGGCCCTCGGTGCCAGCGTCTTTGGTCTCACCACGCTGATGACCCGCGAGTTTGCCTGCCTTGCCCTGATCGGCTCGCTGGTGGCGTGGCCTCTGTCGTGGTGGTGGATGCGCGATTGGCTGAACAGTTTCGCGTTTCGCATTGATCTGGCGGCGTGGCATTTTGCCGCTGGGGCTGCGATTGCGCTGGTCGCGGTTTTGATCAGTTCTGGCCATCAGGCGTATAAGGCGGCTAAGGCCGACCCAGTAGAAGCGCTGCGTTATGAGTAGAGGGATTCCCGACAAGTCGTACCAATTTGAGTGAGAAGGAATGTAATAATTATGCGCAAGAGCTATATGCCCCAAAACGCAGGAGAACTGTATGGCTTTTGAGATAAACTATGTTGCTAAAGCACTTTTAGTTCTGTCGATATTGGTCGCGATACAAGTCGCTTTCGAATTGGTAAGGAGCCTGTATCGAGGGGTCGCACAACGGCAGGTCTGGCCTGTCCTAAGAGACCGCTTTCTAGTTCGTCGGACCTTTGTCAAGGTCGTGCTGTGTGGTGGTCTGTTCGTTAGTGCCCCTTTTGCGGCGATACTGAACTATTTTGCTCAAGAGCGCATAGGACTACCTGCCCCTGATTTTTCCGCAGTGACACTGGACGGTTCGACCATCACGCTGTCTGAGCATCGAGGTAAATACGTCCTCCTCGACTTCTGGCACACAAGATGCGGGCCATGTATCGAGGACATACCCGACTTGCTTGCGCTTCATCAGAAGTTCGAAGAGGACCTTGTGATTATCGGAGTCAGCGATGATCAAGATAGACGGGAAGTTGCGGAATTTGTTCGTCAGCATGGGATGCCGTGGATACAAGTTCTCGATCGCCTTGATAACGATAGTAAAGTGAGACACATGTATGATGTCTCGGCTTGGCCTAGCTATGTCCTCATAGATAGAGAAGGCAACGTGACTCGCGCTGGGATGATATCGCCCAAAATGTTGTCCAAGAACGGTCTTGAACGCATGTGGTTGGAGGATGTTGCGTTCAATCTATACCGAATCCTGCCCATCGCGGCAGCCGACTCGACGAGGTCCACTTCACCGAAGAGCGTCCATCTGCGGATCACCTTGTAAATGATGTAGGATTGCTATATGACCTTATCAAGTGAGTCATTCCGTCGGCGAGAACACTGCAGAATCGAGAGGAAAGGAAAATAGAACCTGTGCTACGCAACAATCTGATTATCGCTTGGCGCAATTTGATGCGCTACCGCCTGCACACGGTCATTAACCTCGCCGGGCTGAGCTTGGGTATGGCGTTCTGTCTGCTTGCTTGGCGTTTTGCCTCTCAGGAGTGGTCATTTGACCGCTTCCACAGCAAAGGGGACCGGATCTATCGCGTTTACTACGAGTCTATGGATTCGGAGCAAGGAGTGCAGGTGCGCTACGCCGACGTGCTTGACTTGGCTTTTGCGCCCGAACTAGAGGCCCTCTCTCCGCACATAGAGCGCACGGTACGCCTCAAAGCGACGAGGCACAATAAGCGCTATGTACACACGACGTTCGAGGGCAGCTCGCGTGACGAGGAATTCCTCCTCGCTGATCCGGCGTTTTTCGAAGTCTTTGACTTTCCGCTCCTGCTAGGGGACGCGGCCACGGCGCTAGCCGAGCGCAACTCCGTCGTCTTGAGCTATGAGATGGCTCAACGTCTGTTCGGGGACGCCGATCCGCTGGGGCAGCGGTTGACGATTGCCTCAATGCGGAGCAGGAGTAAGGCCGAAGACTTCACTATCACCGGCGTGGCCGCGCCGGTCCCGCGCACGTCGTCGATTCGGTTCAATATGCTGCTGCCATTCGATAACACGGAGTTCCTAATGCGCAAGTCTCCGGATGAGTGGGATAGTTCGTGCGATGTATTCGTCCTTCTCACGCCCGAGACGGAGCCGACCGATGTAGCGCCAGCCCTCGCGCAGATCACGCAGATATGGCTCCAACACCGGGAAACTGAGATCCCGAAAGCCCTCGCAGAGGGCGCTTCTGCATTTCACTTGCAGCCGCTGATCGATATGCACTCAGATACCGGCCTGCTGCCAGTGTACGGACACGGCGTGATAAAGCCGAGTGATCCGTATATCTCGTACGTGCTTATCAGTATGGCCTTGGCGGTCTTGTTGATGGGGTGCATCAACTTCGTCAATATGGCCATTGGCCGGGCCTCGCTGCGGGCAGCCGAGGTCGGCGTGCGCAAGGCGGTAGGTGCCGGACGCGGGCAGTTGATGCGTCAATTCATCGGCGAGGCAGTGGTGCTGTCCGTCGTCGGGTTGGGTGCTGGATGTGCGTTGGCGGCGCTGCTACTGCCGGCGTTCAACGCCACCTTCTCGCAGGAGCTGTCGCTCGGTCTGAGCGAGCCGAGTATGCTGGGTGCGCTGGCTGTACTGCTGTTGCTGGTCAGTTTGGGAGCCGGTTGGTATCCGGCGCTTGTGCTCTCTCGTCTGGATGCTTTGAGCGCGATTCGGCGCAGCGTGTCCATGGCCGGGATTGCTCGGTTTAGCCGCGTCCTCGTGGGTGTTCAGTTGGCCATTTCCGTGGGATTGATCACCTGTACGCTGATCATGTACCACCAGCTAGAGCACCTCATGGCCCGCGACATGGGGATCGACCAAGAGCGCGTCATCGCGGTGGATACGGAGGCTCTCGACGGCTCGAAGCCCTATCATCCCAGACTCGTGAAGGCTTTCCTCAGCCATAGTCGCATCGCCTCGGTCACTACGTTGAAAGACAATTTCCTTAGCAAGCCTTATGTGTTCGAAATGGACTACCGAGCCGGGACCGAGAGTGGCCAGGAGACGAAGATCCGCCCTTACGTTGTAGATCACAACTTCGTTCAGACCATGAACTTGGAGTTGGTGCGCGGGCGGGACTTCTCGCTGGCGCAGGGCGACAAGAAGAACCTCGCGCTGATCTCCGAGAGCGCGGTGGCGCGTCTCGGACTTGCCGATCCGATTGGCGAGATGATCAAAATAGGGTATATGTCGCGTTCGGAAATGATGTGGGGGAGGAAGGGAGGTGAAGATCGCATCATCGGCGTAGTCAAGGACTTCACCTTCGAGTCAGGGTACGAAGACGCCACTCCGGGTTTACTGCTGCTCAATTCCCACTTGGGAAGAAATTACTACAGAGGCAATCTCTTCTTCGAGTACGAAGCTGATCTCATGCTCGTGCGCGTAAAGCCGGGAGATATGCAGGAAGTCGTCCAGTACATGCAAGAAACGTGGAGCGGCATAGTTGATCATGCCGACTTCCACTTCTCCTTCCTACAGCAGGACTTGGAGGCAGCCTATCGAGACGAGTTACGCTGGCGTCGGCTCATCACATGGGCTGCGGTCGGCGCGGTGTTCATCTCTGTGTTGGGTGCCTTTGCGCTTACTGCTCTCGCCGCTGGTCGCCGCACCAAGGAGATCGGCATTCGCAAGGCCCTCGGTGCCAGCGTCTTTGGTCTCACTACGCTGATGACCCGCGAGTTTGCCTGCCTTGCCCTGATTGGTTCGCTGGTGGCGTGGCCGCTGTCGTGGTGGTGGATGCGCGACTGGCTGAACGGCTTTGCCTTCCGCATTGACTTGGCGGCGTGGCATTTTGCCGCTGGTGCGGCGATTGCGCTCGTCGCGGTTTTGGTTAGTTCTGGCCATCAGGCGTACAAAGCCGCTAAGGCCGATCCGGTAGAAGCGCTGCGCTACGAATAGGAAGGCTATAGACTAAGGAGATTTAGGATGATGCACATTTCGCTGCAATCTGCGGTCAGAGGGTATCTTCTGGCAGAGGAGCCCGGTCAGGGACGTTATCCAGTATGCTTCTCAGGGCCCCTTTCTTTGCTCTACGCGCTCTACCCAACAAATACTCTTCAGTCAAAATGGCCGAGACTTTCTCAGAAACCGCCGTAGATATGAATTGGTTGATAGATACCCCTTCGCGCTTGGCGATCTCTTTGATGTGCCGATGAATCGAGTCTGGTAAACGCAAGTTTAAGGCACTCATCTTAGTTCCTCCAATAATTGGCTCGGGGTGAGGACGCGGACACCAAACGCGGTCGCATTTTTGAAGTCTTTGACATTGTGCGTTGCGATAATGGGCATCTTAGAAGCATATGTCAAATTTGCACTCGTCGCGGTTTTGGTTAGTTCTGGCCATCAGGCGTACAAGGCGGCTAAGGCCGATCCGGTAGACGCTGCGCTGCGAATAAGTCCACGCTAGGAGTAAGTCATGCTTAAGAGCTACCTGCACATCGCCGCTCGCCATCTGACCCGCCATCGACTCTACGCACTGACCAATGTCGGCGGCCTAGCGGTTGGGCTCGCGGGCTGTATGCTCATGGCCATCTGGGTTCTCGGCCAACTGGAGACCGACCGGTTTCACGAGCACGGCGAGCGCATCTACCGAGTCATCACTCAGGGCGAGCAAGCTGCCCGCCTGACGACGCCTGCCGTCCTCGGCACCAGCCTTGAGCGCGAAGCGACCGAGGTGGAAGCCGTAGTGCGCATGCTGAACGTGGACAACCCAGTGCCGCTCGTCAGCCACGGGGAGAAACGTTTCTACGAGGATGCCTTTCTCTTTGCCGACCCAGAGGTTCTGAAGGTTTTTACCCTGCCCTTGGTAGCGGGCGATGTCGCGACTGCTCTCGACCAGCCTTTTACCGTCCTCCTCTCTGAGTCTGCGGCGCGCAAGCTGTTCGGCGACGCCGACCCCATGGGACAAGTCATCCGCTTCAAGGATCATCTCGACCTGAAGGTGACCGGGATTCTGCGCGACCTGCCCGAGCAATCGCACCTGCAGATCGAGTTCCTCGCCTCCTTTGCCACGGTGGAGCGCTGGCTGGGGCCTACTGCGGTGAACGACTGGCGGCGCAGCATGTACCGCACGTATCTGCTGCTGCGCCCCGGCGTTGAGAAGGATGCGTTGAGCGGTCTGCTCGACCAACTGCGGCAAGAACACTTCGGTGCTGATGATCGCAGCCAGTGGGAGTTACAGGCACTGCATCGGATTCATCTCTATTCGCGGGAGGATTTGGGCATCTCAGGGGGTGGAGACATCCGCGAGGTGATCATCTTGGCGACAGTCGCGTGCTTGGTCCTGCTCGTCGCCTGCCTCAACTATGCCAATCTGGGGACCGCCTTGGCTGCACAGCGGGTGCGCGAGATTGGGCTGCGGCTGTCGATGGGAGCGGGTCGCAGCCAACTGGCGCGGCAGTTCCTGATCGAGTCGGCCGTGGTGACCTCCTTGGCCTTTGCTATCGCCGTGGTCTTGGCGGACACCTTGGCTCCACACGTGACGCGCTTCGGCGGGATGGAGATTGCCGTGGCGTACTCCGATCCGCAGGTGCTGGCCTTGATGGCGTCGATCTTTCTCCTGGCGGTGGTCCTGTCGGGCGGCTACCCCGCCTTTTGCCTCGCCCGGATTGCGCCGGTGCGGGCCTTGGAAGGTAGCGGGGCCGTCGGCAGCAGAAGGGGTCGTCTAGGCATGGTGACGGCGCAGTTCGTCGTCTCCGTGGGGCTGCTCTGTGCAACGGCGATCGCTCAGCAGCAATTGGCCTTTATCCAGAACGCGGAGCTTGGTATCGAGACCGAGCAGGTCTTGGTCGTGCCGATTCGCAGTCAGTCGATGCGGGGCGATCCGCAGGCGGTGAAGGAGCGGTTGGGCCAGCTACCGGAGATCACCTCGGTGAGCGCGGCCGCTTTGTTCCCAGCAGGGCCAGTGGGCAGAAGCAGCATCGAGCCGCATAGTGCGGAGGCTGATCCCGTGAGCGTCGATTTGCTGTGGGTCGATGCTGGCGCGACGGAAACGCTCGGTATGACCCTAGCGGCAGGAGAGGGGTTTACTGAGAACATGGAGCCGCGCAACGGGTACTTCGTCCTCTCGCAGGCCGCGGTGCAAGCGCTGGGATGGGAGTCTGCGGATGTTGCCATTGGCCGGACTTTGGCGATTGGGCAAGCTGGGGGAACGGGCGTCTCACCTGAAGGCACGGTCGTCGGTGTGGTTGAAGACTTCCACTCAGGCTCTCTGCGGCGCGGCATCCAGCCGGTCGTCATGCAGCTATGGCCGTGGAACAACTATCTGCTCATCCGCTTCCGCGCCCATTCCCTCCAGCACGTCGTGCAACAAGTCGAGACGGTGATGGCGGAGTTAGATCCCGTCCATCCCTTTGAGTATTCCCTGCTCGACGACCGCTTTGCCGCCATGTACCGCAAGGATGAAAGACTGGGGACGCTGTTCGCCGGCTTCGGCGGGCTGGCTCTGCTCCTCGCCTGCGTGGGGATGTTCGGTCTCGCTTCCTTTGCCGCGCAGCGTCGGCGCATGGAGTTCGGCGTCCGCAAGGCATTGGGTGCTAGTGGGGTAGAGATCGGCCGCCTGCTCGCCGGAGAGCTTACGCGCTTGGTGCTGGTGGCCAGCTTGCTCGCCTGCCCGATCGCCTACTTTGGCATGGCTGGGTGGATGGAGCAGTTCAGCGAGCGCGCCGAGGTGGGTGCCGGTCCGTTCGTCGCGGCGGTTGCAGTCGCGTTAGTCGCCGCTTGGGTGAGCGTCGCGTACCACGCCATTAGGACGAGCCGGATCGATCCCGTGGAAGCGCTGCGATATGAGTAGTCAATGGAAGGACGAACGCATACTACAAGTTACTAACTGTCCTGAACATTCAACGAGAATAGGGGGAATCGCACTATGTGGAAGAGCAACCTGATCATTGCCCTGCGCGTATTAGGGCGCAACAAGACGATCTCGCTGATTAACATCGTCGGCCTGTCTGCGGCCTTTGCCGTGGCGGTCTTGTGTCTGCTGTTTGTGCGCCACGAGACCTCCTTTGACGCTTGGCACGAAAAAGGGGACCGGATCTTCATGCTGTATTTCGAAGCCCTAGTGCCCGTGCCCGGCTACCCCTTAAATATGCACGCAAGGCTGCCTCCCGTGTTGTACGAGGCGGTGCCTACTACAGTCACCGGCATCCGCGAATCGGTCCGCATGCGGGCGGGAGACGGCAAGGTCTCGTACGGCGATGCGACCTTTGAGGAGTCCTTCCTAGCTGTTGAGCCAGCCTTCCTCACCATGTTCACCTTGCCCCTGGCTGCGGGCGATGCGGCAACGGCTCTCGACGCCCCCCAGAGTGTCGTCCTCGCCCATGAGACGGCGCTGAGGTACTTCGGTGCCGATATGCCAGTCCACGCCATGCTGGGCAAGCGCATCCGGCTGCAACTCTCGGACTATGACCATGCGACGGAGACACCCATCGAGGAGGAGCGCACTATCGCAGGTGTGCTGGCTCCGCTGCCGGGGCCTTCAATACTGGACGCAGGTGCGCGCACGGGTGTAATCATGCCTGCGAAAGCTGTCGATGAACGGCGATTTCTCAGCAGAGACGGGCTTTTTATCGAGCTCGAAGAGGGCGTAGCTCCGGCCGAGATGGAAGCGCGACTGACGTCGCTGGCGGTAGAAGACATTGGCGAAGAAGGTCGGATCCGGCTGCAACCTTTTAGGGAGGCTCACTTCGGCCCCAACATCATGTTGGTACCCGTCCGCATCAGCCATGGCACGATTGAGCACTGCTACTTGTTGGCCGGGCTGGCCGCGGTCGTGCTGCTGATCGCCGCGATCAACTTCGTCAACCTCGCCATGAGCCGCGCCATGATGCGGACGCTTGAAGTCGGCCTGCGCAAGGCAATCGGTGCCACCCGCCACCAGCTCTCCAACCAGTTCCTTTCCGAGGCCATTATCGTCAGCTTGGTCGCCGTCGCCGGGGGCATGGCCTTGGCCGAAATGTTGCTTCCGGCCTTTAACCAAGTCGTGCATCGACAACTCGAGCTCGAATGGCTGTCGGTCGAGACGGGGATAGGTGTCCTGACCTTGGCCTTGGCGGTCGGCGTACTCTCGGGCCTGTATCCGGCTCAGATCATTGCGCGGCTTCACCCGGTCCGGGCCCTGAGCAGAAAAGCGCCCGAGGTCGGCCGCGGGCGCATCGGTCGCGGTCTGATCATTCTGCAGTTTGCCCTATCGACCTTACTGATCGTTGTAACCATCACCATGGAGCGACAGCGAGACTTCATGCGCACCAAGGAGCTGGGGTTCGACAGCGATCAGGTCGTTCAGGTGATCATCGATGGCAATCCCAACGCTTTGCAGATTGAGCGCCTCGCCAGCGAGATCAGTTCCCGGCCGGGACTGGTCAAGGGAGTCGCTGGAGCCTGGCCAGTACCCGGCCTTGGTGGCGGCTTTCCCCCCATAACGCTCCAGTCCGGTGAGAACTCGTTGCGCGCTAAGTTCTTCCACATAAGCCCGGATTTCCTGCGCGTCATGGGGATCGAAGTCCTCTCTGGGCAGAACGACGAGTCTGGTTCGCCGAGTGGCATCTTCCTCAACGAGACCGCGGCTCGCCTCTTGGGGCTTGAAGACCCAATCGGACGCACTGTGACCATTGATGATTTCGGCGACGAGCCGGTGCCAGTGATCGGCGTTGTCGAGGATTTTCACTTCGATACCATGCATCATACCATAGGGCCGGCCTTCCTGACGACGAGCCCGCGAGGGTGGCTGGGCAGCAGCGGGTTCATGTCCCCCCTGTTCCGATTCGATCATGCCGATGTGCCCGCGGCGGTCGAAGAGGTAAAGACGCTGTGGAAGCGGGTTTTGCCGGAACACGAATTACACAGCGTGCGCTTCCTCGACGAGTCCTTTGTAGCGAGATACGAGACCGAGCGGCGCGTCGGCGTGGTTATGGGATGGATGAGTGCCGTCGCCATTGTGATCTCCTGTATGGGGCTTTTTGGCTTGGTTGCCCTAGCGACAGTGCGGCGCACCAAGGAAATTGGCATCCGCAAGGTATTGGGCGCTACGACTAGCAGCGTGCTGCTGTTGATGTCGCGCGAATTCGGCTGGCTGGTGGTGGCGGCTAATGTCATTGCTTGGCCTGTGGCCTATTTCGTGTTGAATCGCTGGCTGGCGTTCTACGCCTATCGCATTGACATGGGCTTGGGGTGGTTTGTGCTGGCGGGTGTGGGCGTGCTCGCCGTTGCGCTGGCTACTGTCAGCAGCCAGACCTGGCTGGCGGCGCGGACCAATCCGGCGGATGCGTTGAGATACGAGTAGAGGAAAAGGGAGCGTGTAGAAGCAGACCCCAAGCCGAAAGGGAATGGAATGCTAAGAAACCTAATCATCACGGCTGGACGTAATCTCGTCCGGCACAAGGCGTATGCGCTGCTGAACGTCGTTGGGCTGACGATCGGCATCTCAGGTTGCCTGCTCGTCCTGCTCTTCGTGCGGTTGGAGTTTTCAAGGGGAACCGCATATCCCAAGACGGATCGCATCTACCGCGTGATCTCGTGGACGCTCAACAACGACAACGAGCATCGGTACAATCGCGGATCGGACGGCCTAGTCGGTCCCGCCATGTTGGAGCGGTTTCCAGAGGTCGAAGGGTTCGTGCGCTCTCAGGCACATTGGCCTGTGCGCGTGCGGTGGGGGGACACAGTGACTGGGGATCACCAGATTGCGATCGTGGACACCTCCTTTCTGGAAACCTTTGATGTGGAACTGATCTCCGGCGACCGCCGCACTGCGCTGTCGGCTCCGAATGGCGTCATTCTCGCCGAACGCGCGGCAAAGGTCATTTTCGGAGATCGGGATCCGATGGGGCAAACTCTGACGGTGGATCATCGGCAGGTTCGCGGGGAGTACACGGTGACGGGCGTCGCTAAAGACCCACGCTGGACCGTTTACGCCCTCAACTTCAATCTGATCACGGCCCAGCGCCCACCAGCCGTGGCGTGGGACCGCGTGCTCATGAGCGGACCTTGGAGGCCCATCCAGACGTTTGTCTTGCTCCGGGAAGGTGCCAACGTCGAACGCCTGTCCTCCATGCTGGGCGCACTGAACGTTCAAGTGAACGGGGAAGAATGGAAGGAGAAGGCGGGATACGCGCTGCAGCCGCTGAAGCGGATTCATCTGTACGGTCAGCAAGACTATCCCGGCATTGAGGCGTTCGGCAACATTCAGACGGTGTATGTGCTGTCCGGCATTGCGCTATTCGTTCTGCTGATTGCCTGCGTCAACTTCGTGAATTTGACGACCGCGCAGTTTGTGCAGCGGACCAAAGAGGTCGGCGTCCGGAAAGCGGTTGGGGCTGGGCGCTTGCTGCTAGTCTCCCAGTTCCTGAGTGAGTCGATTCTACTGACGCTCGGGGCTGGGCTGCTTTCCGTGCTGGTCGCATGGCTGGCGCTACCAGCTTTTAGCAGCTACGTGGCTAGGCATCTCATCCTCGATGGCGACGTGTCGCTGTGGCTGACGTACGGATTCCTGATCCTAGCGGTTGGTGTGCTCGCTGGCCTCTACCCAGCGGTTGTAATGACGCGGCTGCGGCCGACGCACGCCCTGTTCGGCGCGAGGACTGCGGGAGGTGCCCCTTGGATAAGGAGATTCCTGGTCACCTTTCAGTTTGCGATCTCGGTGGCGCTGATCACGTCAGAACTCGTTCTGCGCGATCAAGTGCACTACTTGCTGTCCAAGGACACTGGGCTCGATCGCAGCCACGTCCTGTGGATGCCGATCATCGATAAAAATCCAACGCTTGCTGGCCGCAAGGATGAGATCCGGCGTGCCTTCAGGCAAAACCCGAATGTGCTCGGGTCTGCGTTTTCGTCGATTCTCCCGGTATATAAGTGGCCGGTAAAGGTGATTCCAGAAGGGTCCGCTGATGCGTGGACCATGCTGGATGTCCACGTGGACGAAGATTTTGTCGATCTTATGGGAATCGAGTTGATCGCGGGCCGGAACTTCTCGCGGGATCGGCCCAGCGATGCTAGCGAGGCATTCTTGCTCAACGAAACCGCGGTCCGGCATCTGGGTTGGGATATCGGCGGCACCGACCCGGAGAGAGACGCCCTTGGGAAGGCATTCTACTGGCCCGATCTGAAGCGGCAGGGTTATATCGTGGGTGTTGTCAAAGACTTCCACATTGGGACGCTGCGAGACCCGACCGAGCCGGCCTTCCTCGCGATCCAGCGCGAGAGAGAATTCAGCCTGCTGGTCAAGATCCGCCCCGAGCGCATTGGCGAGACGATAGACTTTCTCGCGGAGACATGGCGGTCGTTTTCACCTGACAAGCCGTTCCAGTATCGATTTCTGGACGATGCCGTTGAATATCTCCACCGAGAGGAGATCCGTCTGAGCAATGTTGCGACGAGCTTCGTCGTGCTGGCAATGCTTCTCGCCTGCCTCGGCTTGTTCTCACTGGCCTCATTCACCGCGGAACAGCGGACTAAGGAGATTGCGATTCGGAAAGTGGCCGGGGCAACTAGCGGAAACCTCTTCGCGCTGCTGACGCGCGGTTTCCTGCAGCCGGTGCTGATTGCCTGTCTGATTGGCTGGCCTATTGCCTACGTCTTGATGGATAGATGGCTGTCGGACTATGCGCACCGGATTGATCTCGATGCCGTGCCGTTTTTGATGGGCGGCGTCGGAGTAATGGTCGCCGCCTTGGTGACGGTCGGGTACCGGACCTTGAAGGCGGCCGGGGCTAATCCGGTCGAGGCATTGAGAAACGAGTAGCGTCTGGAGGCCGGGACACCACATGCGCACCTTACGAATCGGAGCGATCCGGTAGAGGTTGATAGAGACCCCTTCGCGTTTAGCGATATCTTTGATGTGCCGATGAATCGAATCTGGTAAACGCAAGTTTAAGGCACTCATCTTAGTTCCTCCAATAACTGACTCGGGGTGAGGACGCGGACACCAAACGCGGTCGCTCGCAATTATCTCACCGCAAGATGTAGTCTCTTGCCGATCGCTCTGGCATATTTTTCTAGTGTTGACAGCCTAATATCCTCGGCGTGGTTTTCTATTCTTGAAATAGCAGATTTCTGGGTATCTAGTCTGTGCGCCACCTCTTCTTGGGTCAGGCCAGCCTCTTCCCGAGCCTGTCTGAGGAGAACGCCGATCTTGAATTCCAAGTAACCGGCTTCGTAATTCTCGGCAAATTCGGGCTCTCTTGCTTTGCGTCTTGCGACGTACTTTTTCAAGTCGCTCATGGGCTCTTCCTCCTGAAGTAATCTCGTTTTCTCTGTTCTGCCAGATGAAGGTCCGATCTTGGAATTTTCTGTGTCTTCTTGGCAAAGGCATGGTTGAGGACCACCAAGTTTGGACCGTCGAAGAAGCACAGAAATCTGAACGCATCCTTACCAATGTTGACGCGAATCTCCCAAATGTCATCAGTGCTGACCAGCTTCTTGAAGTACTGGCGGGGGACAAACTCCAATTCCTCAATCAGATGCAATGTCCAAGTGACTTTGGCAGCTTGCCTAGCAGCTATGGAGTCAAGAAACTGTTCGACAGGGCAGTGGCCGGATGCTGTGCGATAAAAGCTGATCTCTCTCACGCTAATAAGTTAACGAATATGTGAACCGCAGCAAGCCTGATCATTGCCCTGCGCGTAGGATGAGAAGGAGCGGATGATAAGTAGAAGGGGCCGCTCTGTGGTCATCTATTGCCAAGATTAGCGGCCCTACCTACCGTACCCACAGGATGATATGATTCTGGAGTCTGAAGCTGTTTTGGCAGAGGTGCCGGACATAGAGCCGGAAGTATATGATCGGTTATAATGCAGCCCTCACCTAGGACTTTTTCCGTCGCGTGGAGAAGTCTCAGACAGGCTCTTACAAAAAAATGTCTGGGCCTTTTTAATTTTGCTTCCTCTGGCCGTCTTTACTTGCAGACAGGTTGAGATGCGTCATCAGTCCCACATTTGAATACCTATGGACGAATTCCATTCCGAAAACTTCGTCGAGCGCTGCCTAGCGGGCAACGCGCAAGCCTTTGAGCCGCTCGTTCAGCACTACCAGAATGCGGCCTTTGCCACGGCCCTGCGCTACGTGCGCTCGCGAGTCGATGCTCAGGACATCGTGCAGGACGCCTTTGTTGCGGCGTATTGCCGCTTGGGGCAACTGCGCGATAGGGGGCACTTCGGGAGATGGTTAATGCACATCGTCGCCAATCGCTGCAAAGACTGGCTGCGCGACCGCAAGCGGACACAGCCGTTGGATTCAGCGGGGACGGCTCTGGAGAATGCGGCGGCGGTAGAGCACGCGGACCAGATGCAACGGCTGGATTTGCAGGAGGCTATCGATCAGCTACCCGACCACTACCGCTCGGCCTTGATGATGTACTACCTGAGTGGGCTCTCCTACCGAGAAATCGCCGAGTTGATGGAAGTCCCCCTGAGTACGGTGTGCGGCCGACTGCAACAAGGGCGCATCCGCCTGCACAAGCTATTGGACGAACCCGACCACGAGGAGATTGCCATGAAAACAATCGACGTGACCAAACCGGTCCAAGAGGTGGTGTGCCAGATCGCCACCCAACAGGTGCGGGAGACGATTCCGCTAGAGGATACCGAACACATCGTCTTCTACTGTGCCCTTGATGTGGATCTCGAAATCCGCCAAGCCGAGGGCGAAGACGCCGTGCTCGAAGGGACGCTCAGCGCAATTGGGTTGACGCGGGAAAAGGCCCGCGAGAGCGTCGAAGGGATCGAGATCGGGGCCGACCAAGTGGACGATTTTCTTGCCAGCGGGCCGCACGAGGGCGAGGTGTTTGTGAGAACCCACGAGCGGAACGGCCAAGTCAAGGCCGTGTCGCAGGGCAGCGGACAATTGTGGCGAGCTTGGCGAGCCTGCGTGGAGGCAGGCACCTATCCGTGGGGCGTGACAAACGGCGTTACGACGACGGATGTCTTTTCCCAGATGCAGGTATATGCCGGCAGTATGCCGACTGCTATGCACACAGGGTTGGGACGGGCCACGCGGATAACGATCTATCGCAAAAAGCTCGAAGACATAATCCTACCCTCTTCGGCTCTTACAGCGGAAGTCCAAGCGGTCTTTCGCCCCAACAGATCGACGGCCGAAAGTGTCCACGGACCGGTGGGCTCCGCCAGCTTGGTGTTGTTAGTGCCCAAGGGCAAGCGCGTGACCGTCATCAAAGGGAAGCAGGTTCGCGCCTACGATTTGCAGGGCTCAATCAGTTTTATCGAATCGACCTGCGGGGAGGTGGCCGGCATTGAGGGCGATGTGGAACTCTTCGACAGCGCACTGGAGACCGCGCGCAATATCCGCGGCAAAGTCTGCCAGCGCTACTACCGATACCGCGGCATGAGGATGGACGGCTACAAGGCTCGCCGCCTAGAGGCCGAAGATTGTCATCTGGAGGATATTCGCGGCGGCGTGGATATTGACGTGAGCAATGTGCAACTCAAGGCCGCGCGGCTGGGGGGCCGGGTGCGGATCTGCAACCGCTTTGGCCAAACGCAGTTACATCAGGATCAACTCGCCGCAGACAGCCGCATCGAATTGGAATCATGCGCGGGCGACATTCACCTCTCGCTCAAAGAGGCGCTGCTCGACGAGATTTTGCTGGACAAGGTGCGTCTGTCTGCGTTCACGCTGTGCGGCCAGATCCATGCTTTTGAGGGTAGGGATGAGAACAAGCCACTCATCGTAGCCAGCAGCTTTGAGATGATGCTGCTGTCGAACGCACCTAGCCGCGCGGAGATTCTCGCGGCAGATTTTATGCTCAAAAGCGAGGTGGGTGCGGTCATTATCGAGAAGGCGGAATAGGGAGCAGGTTAGAAGCGGTTGCACCACTCTTTTGCTGAAGGAGGTTCAAGATGCTGCGCAGTTACGTCGTAATCGCACTGCGGAACCTAATGCGCGACAAAGTGGTGACGAGTATCAACATCGTGGGCTTGTCCGTCGCCATCGCAGTCAGCGCCATCCTCGGCCTTGGCGTACACGGCATGCTGACCGCGGATTGGAACCTCCGCGATGCTGACCGCCTCTTCCGCGTGGTGACGAGCGAGATTCAAGCCTCGGGTCACGTTTATCACATTGCGTACCAGCGCGAGGATCTCGCCACGGCACTCGCGGAGACGTTCCCTGAGATCGCCAGCACCACGCGCGTCATCAAGACGAGTATCCTGATGACGGTCGGTGAGCGCCATCTCGAACACGAGGTGGTCAAGGTCGATCCCCCGTTCCTGCAAATGTTCCACTATTCCCTCGCGGCCGGCAATCCGGCCACGGCCCTAGATGGCCTCGACCAAGTCGTTATTTCCAAGCGACTGGCCGAGCGAATGTTCGGAGATGAATTCAGAGACTACCCAGAACTCGTGGGTCGGCAGGTCGTCTTGCATGGCAATGAGGGACCCGAAGCATACACAGTTGCCGGTGTCTTCGCCGATCTGCCGAAAAAGCAGAGCTTGGATTTTGACGCGGCGATCCGCTTTGAGAACCGGACGAAGTATGGCATGAACATGTACTGGGACTCTCCGACGTCCACATACGTCACGCTTCAGCCCTTAGCCAAGCGGAAGGCGCTCGAAGCGAAGCTCCCGGAGTTCTCCCGCGAGTTCATCGCCCCGGTCTGGGAAGCCAACAAAGGCGTGCGCTGGCAGGACGATCCGGACGCCTTCCAACTCCAACTTCAGGACGCGAGGGACATCTATCTCGACACGCAGGTCATGAACGCCTACGAACACTCCGAGGGCACCGAGCCGATCCTCGCCCTCGTCGCCCTGATTGGGGTCATTCTGATCGTCGCCTGTATCAACTTCACCACCCTCGCCGTAGCGGGTTCCATCGGCCGGAGCACGGAAGTGGGAGTCCGCAAGGCACTCGGCGCTAACAAGGCACAAATCGCCTTCCAGTTTTTGGGCGAGGGCGTCTTGCTGGCCTTTTTCGCCCTAATCGCCGGATTGGTCCTCGTGCAATTGGGATTGCCTGTCTTTAACGCTCATTATGGACTTGACCACTGGGCCGGGCTGTCTCTTGGCGATCTAGGTCTGCCAATTATCGTCGGCGGAAGCGTCTTATTGGTGGTGCTGGTCGGCATTGCGGCGGGAAGTTATCCGGCCCTAATCGTGGCGCGGATGCAGCCTGCGTCTGTCGTCCGTGAGGTGTCGCCGTGGCGCAGCAGAAGGGCGACGAGCGCACTTTTGACCTTGCAGTACGGCATGGCGGTTTTCCTGATCTTCTGCACCATCGCGATTCGTCAGCAGTTGGCTTACATCCAGTCGCGCGACCTTGGCTACGCGGCAGAGCAGGTCGTCGTTGTCAAGCTGCGCGGTGCAGACCCGACGCGGCTCGGCGAACGCTTCAAGGAGGCAACTCTGTCCCAGCCGGGCGTCGCCGGTGTAGCCCTGTTGCAGCGCGAGTTTCCGACTAGTTCCAGCACCAATTACATCAGGCGGCCGGACGGGGAGCGTATTACAGTGCACCAGTTTGCCGTTGATCCCGACTTCTTTACGACACTCGGCATTGACCTCGTATCCGGCCGCTCTTTTGAGGCCGGACGGCTGGCAGACCGGACGGAAAGTGTCGTCGTCAACCAGAGTCTCGCAGACGCTTTCGGCTGGGGGGAAAATGCCGTTGGGGAATTCCTGCCGGAATACGGGCACTACGGCGTGAGCAAGACGCCCACTATCATCGGCATCGCACCGGACTTCCACTTCCGCTCTTTCAGAGAGTCGATCAAACCCGCCCTGTTCCACTATGGGCCGGAAGCGTCCTTCAAGCGGGTACTGGTGAGGCTGAATACGTATAAGGTTGACGACGCGATCGCAGGTTTGGAGCAGATCTGGGAAAAGGTGGCACCTGAACAACCCTTTGAGTACGAGTTCCTCGACCAGACTTTTGCTCGCCAGTACGAGAATGACAAGGAGAGCAGCCGCACCGTTACCCTTGCCTCTGTCGTCGCCATTCTCATCGCCTGTATGGGCTTGTTCGGCCACGCGACCATTGTCCTGCAGCGGCGCACCAAGGAGATCGGCGTCCGCAAAGTGCTCGGTGCTACGGTGGCAGAGATCCTCGCGCTCTTGTCGCGCGACCTGACGAAAATAGTCGCCTTGGCCTGCCTGTTGGCGTTTCCGTTGGCCCACTTCTTGGTAGGCCAATGGCTGTCGAGATACGCCTATCAGTTTGGGTTGGGGCTGACGACTTACCTCCTCTGCGGGGCGATCGCTTTTGCGATTGCACTGGGCACGGTGGCGTACATAGGCGTCCGCGCCGCACGTGAGAATCCCGTCAAGGCGCTGCGCTATGAGTAGGAAAGCTATAGAGGAGTGAGATTTAGGATGCTACACAGTTACGTCGCCATCTGAGGTCAGAGTGTATCTCCTGGCAGGGTCGGTCGGGGACTTTATCCAGGTAGATATTCCGAATGAGGCGCGTCGGTTTATTTTTTCTGGTCCTATCGCAATTATCTCACCGCAAGATGTAGTCTCTTGCCGATCGCTCTTGCATACTTTTCTAGCGTTGACAGCCTAATATCCTCGGCGTGGTTTTCTATTCTTGAAATAGCAGATTTCTGGGTATCTAGCCTTTGTGCCACCTCTTCTTGGGTCAGGCCAGCCTCTTCCCGAGCCTGTCTGAGGAGAACGCCGATCTTGAATTCCAAGTAACCGGCTTCGTAATTCTCGGCAAATTCGGGATCTCTTGCTTTGCGTCTTGCGACGTACTTTTTCAAGTCGCTCATGGTTTCTTCCTCCTGAAGTAATCTCGTTTTCTCTGTTCTGCCAGATGAAGGTCCGATTTTGGAGTTTTCCGTGTCTTCTTGGCAAAGGCATGGTTGAGGACCACCAAGTTTGGACCGTCGAAGAAGGACAGAAGTCTGAACGCATCTCTACCAATGTTGACGCGAATCTCCCAAATGTCATCAGTGTTGACCAGCTTCTTGAAGTACTGGCGGGGGACAAACTCCAATTCCTCAATCAGATGCAATGTCCAAGTGACTTTGGCAGCTTGCCTAGCAGCTATGGAGTCAAGAAACTGTTCGACAGGGCAGTGTCCAGATACTGTGCGATAAAAGCTGATCTCTCTCACGCTAATAAGTTAACGAATATGTGAACCGCAGCAAGCAGAACAACGTTGAATGTCCGTTTGCAGCTTTGGCAAGAGCCCTTATCGGCTTCGGGACGCCGCCTGCCGATCCTTGCTGTAATACAGTCCAACTCTATAAGTTGGAGGATTGATGGCTCCGAGTAATTTCCGAGTAATTGATGAAAGGAGAGCCGCCATGACACCCTCGCAGCTCCAGTCGGCCGTTGTCGCTTCGGCCCTCGCCACTTCCGCAGCGCTTGCCGAAGAAAACGCAATCTACTGGGTCTCGGCACCGGTTCAGCCCGGGGAGACCGTGATGATGTGCGGCTTTTTCCCGCAGCCCGACGCCGTGGAAATTGCGGTGGAGCGCCTTGCAGACGGAGATCACGGCGAGCCTTCCAGTCAGCCGTGGCAGCCTCCCGGGGGTAAGATGCCCGAGCCGGTGACGCCACTCCAGACGAGCGAGACTGCCCTGATGTTCGAACTGCCCGAGCACGAGGCCCCCGGCGTGTATTACTACGCTGTGCACTCGGATGCCGCCGCGAGCTTCGGACGTCTCAACGCACCTACGCCTTGGTGGACGCTCGGCGACGTCGTTGCTACCAATACCCCTTTTGGCAAATGGCGCATGGAGGACGGTGCCGTCTATGCTGGCGGTAGGCTGCGCATCCTTGGACGCTGCCTGAAGCTGGGGGAGAAAGAGCCAACCGTGGCCCTCCGGTCCGCGGACGGGCGCGTGACGCTACTGCAACCAGAGAAAGCGGAGCCTTTCTCGCTCGCGGTGACGGTGCCGAAAGAACTGCCTCCAGGCCGCTATGAGTTGTTTGTGCACAATGGGTACGGCGGACAGCCCGCTTGGAGCGAACCACTCGACATCGCGGTTCTGCACCGAGAGGAGGAAAACCAACCTCTGATAGATGTGGCTGATTTCGGGGCGAAGGGGAACGATGAGCAGGACGACACCGATGCGATCCAGTCGGCGCTGAAGGAGGCAGGCGAGCGCGGCGGGGCTGTCGTGCTGGTACCGCGGGGGCGCTTTGTCGTCAGCGAGAAGCTGGTAATTCCGCCGCACGTCACGCTTCGCGGTGCCGGGCGCGAGCTGACTGCCCTGTGCATGGCGGATACCGACGATCCGCCCGACGCCTGGATCGAAGGCTCTCACCACTTCGCCATTGAGGATCTCACCCTCTACTGCAACCACCACTACCACGTCATCTCCAACAACACCGCGGCGGCCGTCCACGCCCCGGCAGCTCCCATAGAGGACCCAGAGACTGCCGGCCACGTGCGCCTTGCGCGGGTGCGCGTGCGGGCCGATTCGTTCAGGGGGCACCTGCCGCCGGACAAGCAGGAAGAGCGCGCCCGCACTCCTGGGCCGCGCGACACCGTCCGCCTGAGCGGCCCCAACATCCGCATAACGGACTGCGACGTGTACGGATCCGAACGTTCCATCTACCTCCACTACGTGGTCGGGGCTATAGTGGAGAACAACATCTTCTACAATGGGCGCTCGGGTTGGATGAATTTCAACGGTTGTGAGAACATCGTCTTTGAGCACAACCGCATCGTCGGCGCTGACTTGATGTCCACCGGTGGGGGATACGCGTGCTTTACCCGGGGAGTCTCCCGCAATATCTACACCGCCCACAACAGCTATGAGAACATGAACGGCTGGGACCGGGAGGCGTTCACCTCCGACGCCGGCGGCGGGGCGTACTTCGGCCCGGTGGTCGCGGTCGAGAGAGACTGGATTCTGCTAGCGGATGATCCGAAGTGGCAGCACCGGCATTGGACCAATACCCTCGTCGCCGTCATTGCCGGGCGCGGGCGCGGCCAGTACCGGTTTGTGAAATCGTGGGATGGGAGGCGGGTGCAGCTCGATCGACCATTCGACGTTTCGCTAGACGAGACCTCGCGGGTCACGGTTACTATGACGCACCGGCGTTACATCTTCTACGACAATGAGACCCGCGACGCTGGCATTGCCATCCAGTTCTACGGCACGGCCACCGAACACATCGTGGCCAATAACCGCAGTTGGCGCGCCGATGGGTTCCGCGCTTATGGCTTCTCCTACACGGGAGGAGTCCAGCCCAACCTCTATCTCCAGTTCCTCGGCAACGAGATCCGCGAGGGCAACTGCTACCGCTACGACGACCCCTTGGTCTATCCGGCGCGCCTGAGCGTGGAAGGCACTCTGCCGAGCCTGCACTTTGGCTCTGTTTTGCGCAACAATCACCTCCACAACAATGCGCAAATCGAGGTGGGCGTGGGTGCGGACAGCGATGGGGCGACGGAGAACGTGGTGGTCGAGGGCAACGCGGTTGAGAACTCC
Organism: Candidatus Latescibacterota bacterium; assembly: GCA_022825835.1. Taxonomy (GTDB): domain Bacteria; phylum Latescibacterota; class UBA2968; order UBA8231; family UBA8231. The sequence continues at coordinate 21,981 of JAJDVZ010000038.1, read as the reverse complement.
GACCTCGGGATCCTCGTGGACGCGGGATGCCGGAACGTGCTGCTGCGCCGGAACCAGACCGAGCACTGTCTCGTGCCACTGCTGGACAATCGGTCGCAGCAGCCGGGACTTTCGAGGTAATGAAACCCTTACCTAGGACTTCTCCAGTCGCGTCGGTTTATTTTTTGCGTTCTTTTGAAGGCCCTGTGTTCCTGCCGCCCGGACTCATCCCTCTCCCAGAGCCCGCCGCACGAAATCCACCGCACATGGGATAACACCTCGTAGCGAGAGGACCGCGTGTCCGCCCCCCTCGTAGATGAACGCCTCGAATTCGGGGGGCTTTCGTCCCAGCGCTTCCATGGCCCGGATAAGGGAATGGGCTTGACTGACGGAGACGGTTTCGTCGCCGTCGCCGTGGTGGAGTTGGACCGAGGGCAGATCCTCGGCGAACAGGACTGAGGAGCGGCGCACCAGTTCAAGGCGAACTTCTGCTAGGTCGATTTCATCTCTCAGGTAGGGCTGAATGAAGGTAGAATCGATGTGAGCGACCCCGGGCAGGTCGCGCGGAGAACCCATGGCCGCCTCCCGAGCAATCTCCCGCACCCAGTCGTCGAAAAAGTCGGTGGGCCCAAAGAAGGCCATAATTTTCTCGATGCGCTCGTCGCGGATCCCGGCCAGTAGGGCGACGCCTGCTCCTCGGCTGCCGCCGACGATGCTCAGGCCCTCGATCTTCGCCTGCGGCGTTATCTCTAATGCAACATTGAGGAGCGCCAAGGCGTCGTCCACATCGTAGTCCCAGTGACCGCCGGGACCCGTCGAAACCCACTCCCGATCCTCGTACTCAAGCGGTTCGCTGCGAAAGGACGGGATCACATAGACGAAATTGTCGCGCAGTTCGCCGAGGGCGAAGAGCACTCGGAACGGGCGTTCCGATCTCCTGCCGAGCGCACCGGGTTCGGGGTGCGTCGAATGTCTAGACCACCTGTCTTCAAGAGCGACTCCTAGGTTCCCGTCCTGACATCAACCTGCCCTAAGCATCCTAATATAAGCCCGTTCACTCACGCATGGAGGGAAAGCGTCCGGTTTGCGCCTGACCCTAGCCTGGGCTGAACACCTTGACAGAGAATCCCCCAAAGCCCCTTTATGTTCCTATACGTCTCACCATCGATCAGGCCGCGCACCGAGTAACCGCAAGCGCCAAAAGCCCAAGGAGCAGCTATGGAAAGTGAAAAAGTGTTTACAACCGCACCCTCACCTGAAAGCGCGGGAATACCTTCACGGGCGATCCTGAATTTCCTACAGCGGATCGACTCTGAGCGAATCTGTATGCACGGGTTCCTACTGGTGCGGCACAACAGAATCGCGGCTGAAGGATACTGGGGCCCGTGGACAGCGGAACGCATGCACCGGATATATTCGGTCAGCAAGAGCTTGGTCGCGTTGGCGGTCGGGATGATGATCGACGAAGGCCGGCTCACCCTCGACGATCGGGTCGCCGAATACTTCCCGGACAAACTGCCGGCAGACCTTCATCCGTGGCTTGCCGCCTCGACCGTCCGGGACCTCCTGACGATGGCGACTCCCCATTCGACAACCTCTTACACGCGCAACGATCCAGACTGGGTTTGGACCTTCTTCAACCGGACTCCCTCGCATCCTCCCGGAACGATCTTTGCGTACGACACCGCGGCAACCGTGGTGCTCACGGCCACGGTCGAACGGCTTGCTGGCAGGCCCTTTCTGGATTACATGCGACCGCGATTTTTGGACCGGATCGGATTCTCGGCTGACGCATGGTGTATTCGGACGCCCGAGGGGGTGTCGTGGGGCGGATCGGGGGTCATCTGTAGGCTGCGCGATATAGCCAGAGTCGCACTCGCCTGCATGAACGGCGGCATGTGGGGCGATGAACGGGTGCTCCCGGAGGCGTACGTACGCGCCGCGACCTCCAGCCAGATCGACAACGCCATCCGGGGGAACTGCGGATATGGATATCAGATCTGGCGCGAAAAAGAGAACGGATTCTCCTTCCGCGGGATGGGCAGTCAATACGCCATTTGTTTTCCCGATAAAGAGTTTCTGTTCACCTGTATCGCCGACACACAGGGCGCACCGGCCGGCAGCGACATTCCGGTCGTGATGCGCGAGGAACTCTATCCCCACCTATCAGACGCGCCGCTAGCCGAAAACCGCGATGCCCACGCGGAACTCGCCGATAAGATCGAGCGGCTGGCCGTCCTGCCGATCCCCGGGGGCCCCGACGCAAGGGCGGCTTTGGAAGTCAACGGAGCTTGGTATGCTTTGGCAGACAACCCAATGGGAATTACGCGGATGCGCCTGTCCTTTGAGGAAGATGAGGGCACTTGGGAGTACACCAACGGTCAGGGCGACAATGTGCTGCGATTCGGTATCGGGCGCGTGCTGTCCGGCAAGTTCCCGCAACGCAACTACTTCGGCAAACAGATCGGCTCGGTCCCTGGCATCGAATACGATTGCCTAGCCTCAGCCGCGTGGATCGACGAGCAGACGCTCAACATGGAAGTCTATATCACGGATATTTACCTCGGTGGGCTCAGGATATCTTTCGCCTTTAAGGGGGGAGAGATCGGCGTCTTTATGACAAAGCAAGCCGAGTGGTTCCTAGACGAATTCAATGGATTCGCCGGAGGAAGACGCCTCTAACTTGGCGTGGTGCCCCTACCGCATTTCCGCCAGCGAGACCGTCCTGTGTTCCCTAGCTGAAACCGAGATGGCTGCGGCGATTTCGATATCGAGCAGGGCATCTTCTGGAGGATTGCGGGCCTTGTGGCGGCCCTCTATGGCATCGAGAAAGGCGGCGGCCTGCCGGACGAACGGAGACGGCTCTCGTTCAAACGTGCGGATTTCGGAACGGCCCTCCCTGTAAACGGTTATGGAATCCTTACCGGATGCGTCCCCGGCATTCGGCTGAATCCCTCCCTCCGAGCAGACAAATCGCGGCTGTGGGTCGGGCATGCCCTCTGGGCCGATATAACTGGCCGTGGCCGCAGCGAAGGCCCCGTTTTCAAATCCGATTAGGGCCCCGCATGTTTCCTCCGCTACGCGACCGGGTGCCGTATTTCGCATCCGATTGGCCATCGCGGACACGGTGGTCGGCCGACCAAGAATCCAGCGGACGGCATTGAGATAGCAGTAACTCATGTGGGTCAGCGGCATGCCCCCACTCGCCTCTTGGTCGTAGTACCACCCGTCCGGGTCCGGGTTCCACAGGGCCATGGTCACAGCCATCACTGGCACCCCTAGTTCCCCTCCCGCCACCAAGTGACGGATTTCCTCCCAGGCAGGGTCGTAACGGCGCTGAAACCCGGCCTCCACAATCCGATTGTTCCGGGCCGCCATTTCTGCGATCTGGCGTCCATTTTCGATACTCGAAGCTAGACATCCGCCCACGAGGAGATCGTAGCCGGCATCCAATGCCCAAATGGAGACCTCATCCTGAACGCGGTGCGGGACCTCGATCAGGATCGCGTCCGGTCCGGCCTCTCCCAATCGGCGAAAGTCATCGCGGAAAACGTCGCACCCCAACTCAGCCGCGCAGCTTGCAGCGCGCTGTGCGCGCCGGGCGGCGACGCCGCAGATTTCCGCCCGGCCGGTGTCCAGAAACGCCCTGCCCCGCGCCTTGGCCATGTTCCCAGCTCCCACAATCGCTACTCGCTGTTTCGGCATTGTGCTACCGCTCCCGTTTTTGAGTTTAATGCTCGCTCTCGTAAAATATGAAACCCGCCGCAACTAGACCGTACTGGGAGTCCTGTCGTCCTGATCGACTTCATGCAACATATGTAGTTGACAACTGACCGATAATCATTTTATTAATGATATAAAGTCGGTTGCAAACTGGTTATGACCATGTTGTTCACGTATCCTACTCTAGACGATAAAGAGAAGCGGGTAGAAGAAGCTACGGCTCGCCTACGAGTCGATCTGCGTCGCTACGTTGCTACGGAGCCGCGCCGCTGGACGGGCTTGTTAGCCCGTATGACCCGGGCCCGTGCCCTTGCCGGATCCAATAGCATAGAAGGTATCAATGTGTCCGATGATGACGCCATCGCCGCGATTGATCGTGAAGATCCCGCCAACACGGACCGCGACACATGGCAGGCTGTCGTCGGCTACCGCGAAGCAATGGATTACATCCTCCAGCGCCGTCAGAGCCCGTCCTTTATGATCACCGAGGACGTACTCTTGGCCGTCCATTTCATGATCTGCCAGTCAGATTTGCAATCAAATCCGGGTCAGTACCGCCCCGGATGGGTCGGTGTACGAAACAGCAGGACCGGTGAATTGGTCCACGAGGGAGTGGATCGCGACCAATTGGAGCCCCTCATCCATGAGCTTCTGGACTACGTGAACAACGAGCAGGTCGATTCGGTCTTCCTGTGCGCTGCCATGACCCACCTGAACTTGGCGATGCTGCATCCATTTACGGACGGTAACGGGCGGACGGCCAGATGTATCCACACTGCGGTATTGGCCAGTGACGGGATCGTCGCGCCAACATTCTCTTCAATTGAAGAATACATCGGCCACAACCAACAAAAATATTACGACGTATTGGCGGAGGTCGGAGGGGGTGCATGGCAACCAGCGCGCGACGCTAAGCCGTGGATTCGCTTCTGCTTAACTGGTCACTATGTACAAGCGCAAACACTGCTCCATCGGATGCGAGAATTGGAAAGGCTTTATGCAGAGCTCTCGGATCTGGTAATTGCCAGAGGATTACCCGACCGTATGGCCTTGGCCCTCATTCAGGCTGCCTTTGGCACTAGGGTGCGAAACTCATCCTATCGGGTAAGCGCGGATGTGTCCAAGAATCTCGCTAGCCGCGATTTGAAGGTACTGGTGGATATAGGACTTCTAGTTCCCGAGGGCGAACGGCGTGGACGGTTCTACAGTGCGGGCCCCATTGTGGCGGAGATTCGTCAGAAGTTGCGGCTTCCCAAAAAGGTTGACGATCCTTTTGCCGGAGGCTCCATTTCTTGAGAAATTTCCGCCCGGCTGGAGCGAAGGCTCGATTCCTCGTTCCAAGTGAGAGTAGGTGAATGCGTCAGGAAACTCAACTTCGGGGACAGTTATAGGAGGAGAGCATGGAATACGTCAAGTTCGGCCGTTCTGGCCTGAAAGTATCGCGCTTGGCCTACGGCTTGGGCCTGCGCGGCCAAGAGGACGCCGACGAGGCCGAGCGGACCATCGAGCGGGCCGTCGAGTTGGGGATCAACTTTATCGACTGCGCCAACATCTACGGGTTCGGGGACGTGTATGAGACTCGCGGCACGTCGGAGCAGGTTCTGGCGCGCGTCCTCAGGCGGCATCGCGACGACCTCGTGGTCACCTCAAAGGTGGCCAGCCGCGTCGGCGACGGGCCTAACGACGCCGGTCTGTCGCGCTATCACATTATGCGGGAGATCGACCGCACCTTGACCCGCCTTGAGACGGATCACATCGACGTGTACATCCTGCACATGTACGACGACGAGACTCCCCTTGAGGAGACACTACGCGCCTTGGACGACGTGGTGCGCGCTGGCAAGACGCGCTACGTGGGCGTCTCTAATTTCCAGGCCTGGCAGGTGCTCAAGGCGCTGTGGACGCAGGATCGCCTCGGGCTCGATCCCCTGCTCTGTATCCAGAACCCCTACAACCTCCTCAACCGAGAGCTGGAGCGCGAGATGTGGCCGGCCCAGCGCGACCAGGGCTTCGGGGTTATGACCTACAGCCCCCTCGGCGTGGGCTTGCTCTCCGGCGTGTATGTCCCTGGAGAACCGCCGCCGAATGGTACCCTGTACGCCACCGGGCGCGTCGGCGACTTGGAGCAGGACCTCAACGAGGCGGGACGCCGAACCTTGGAGATCCTGCGGCAGATCGCCGACGCCCATGGTCGCACCGTGGCGCAGACGGCGATCAACTGGGTGCTTTCCCACCCCGAGGTGACGGCGGCTATCACCGGCGGCGATACGGTGGCTCACATGGAAGAGAACGTCGGCGCAGTGGGCTGGTCGATCACGCCGGAGGACCGGGCCCGTCTCGACGAGGCCTCGGCTGGCCAGGACCGCGTCCTGGACGACTGACCGCCGCCCTCAGTAGGAGACATCGTTCCAAAAAAACTAGGAGAGACTAGCATGCGACTCAAAGACAGAACAGCCATCGTCACCGGTGCCGGAGGCGGCATGGGCCTCGGCATAGCGAAATGCCTGACGCGCGAAGGGGCGGCCATCGTGGCGACCGACATCGACGGCGACAGGGCGCAGGCCACCGCCGACCAGCTCGAAAGCGAAGGGGCCACCGCGGTCGCCATCACCGCCGACATAACGGATGAATCCGCCTGCGAGGACCTCGTCGTTCAGGCGATCGAGCGCTTTGGTGCCATCGACATCCTCGTCAACAACGCCGGCCACTTCGGCACCATCGTGGGTGCCCCGTTCACCAACTTCACCGGAGAGGAGTGGGACAGCAACTACGACATACACGTCAAGGCTCCCTTCTTCCTCTGCAAGGCGATCGCCCCGCACATGATCGAGCGCCGCTACGGCAAGATCATCAATATCTCTTCCGCGGCCGCCAAACGCGACCCGACCTTCCTGCCTACTTACGCGGCTGCCAAGAACGCGATGCTCAGCCTGACGCGGCTGACCGCCAAGGACCTGGGGCCGCACAACATCACCGTAAACGCCGTATGCCCTGGGTTCGTGTGGACCAACTTCTGGCACACGCTGGCGCCGAAGATCGCCGAGGTAGATCCCACCTATGCCGGCAAGAGCGCCCGCGAGGTGTTCGACCTGTTCATTGCCAACTCGACGCCGATGCAGCGCGAGCAGACGCCTGAGGACATCGGCAACATGGTCGCCTTCCTCGCTTCCGACGAGGCGCGCAACGTCACCGGCCAGACGATAAACGTCAGCGGTGGCATGGTCCTGGACTGAATTCTCGTGCATTCGACTAAGGATGTGCCAAAGCGTGTGCGAATGGCATGGAGTCTTGGATGTCCCGATCAACTCATTGCCGATGCACAAGTCGTAGGTGAGGAACTCTTTGTCATGGCGTGTGATCATACCTTATTCAGAGTGGATTTTGCAGAAATGCCCGCCCTGGAGCGGATTCCATCCCAACAGCGTTCTTCATTTACTATCTCCAGTGAAGGCAGTCATATACACTGGCCTGAGGTTGATGTACATATTGACCTAGATGCTATTCGCTACCTAAAAGACGAAACATGGCGTAAGAAAAAGGATCGGGAAAGACTGATGTACGACCTCCGATTCGGAGAGGCCGTGGGCACATTGCGCAAGCAGTACGGGCTTAGGCAGACCGATATACGGGGGCTTTCTGAACGCCATGTGCGAAGGATTGAAAAGGGAGAACGGACAAAGATTGATACGCTAGCGATTTTGGCGAGAAGCCACGGATTGTCCCTTAAAGAGTATCTCGACGAAATCGCCGAAATGTTCTCCTCCTAGGACTTTTCCTGACGCGTCGGTTTATTTTTTTCGGTCCTTATAGCGGCGGCCTCGGTCTTCGACGCGGCGCTCGCGCACTAATTCCATTACCGGGACGCCGTAGCCGCAACTAGTGCCGGTTAGTTCGACTTCCACTTCGATTACTTGGCGTTTGGTGCGCAGGTGTTCGGACTCTGTTTGCAGGAGCAATGCGGCGTGGGGCGATTCTTCGAGCGGGGTGGCCGTGGCTTTGCCGTAGAGGCGGATGATGCCGGCGTCTTCTCCTTCAAAAGAACAGACCATGACGGTGATGGGGCCACCGGCTGTTGCGTGACGCGCTGTTTCGTTGCCGCTGCCCAAGTAGTCGAGGAAGGCCACGCGGTTGGGATCAATCACGTGTAGTGGTACGCCGCCCTTGGGCGAGAGGTTGATTGGGCCAATGCCTTCAGGACCGGGTGCGAGCGCGGGGTCGGTGGAGGCGACGAAAAACAACGGCGCGTTGCGGATCAGTGCGGCTTGGTCGTCGGTGATGGAAGGATAGTAGGTGGCCATAGGTTTTTCCTCGTTGGAAGCTAGGCTGATTGTGCTCGCTGGTCGAGGGCCTCGTTGTATTGCAATTGATGTAGGCGAGCGTAGATGCCGTCTTGGGCTAGGAGTTCTTCGTGGCGGCCTTCTTCGCGCAACTGGCCCCGGTGCAGCACTAAGATTTTGTCGGCGCTGCGGATGGTGGAGAGGCGATGGGCAATGACGATGGAAGTGCGGTCGCGCATGAGTTTTTCCACCGCGTCTTGGATCCAGCCTTCGGTCTCGGTGTCGATGTGGGCGGTGGCTTCGTCTAGCACCAGAATGTCCGGGTCGGCAGCTAGGGCGCGGGCGAGGGATAAAAGTTGGCGCTGACCTGCAGATAAGGATGCGCCGCGCTCTTGCACGTCGTGCTGGTAGGTGTCGGGCAGGCGGTCGATAAAGCGGTCGGCGTTGACGTAGCGGGCTACCTGCGCGATGGCCTCGTCCGACAGCTCGGGAGCGCCGAGGCGGATGTTGCTGGCAATGTCGCCGGCAAAGAGAAAGACGTCCTGCTGCACCAGACCAAAGCGCCGCCGCAGTGCTTCTACGTTCCATTCGCGGATGTCGATCCCATCGACCAAAATTTGCCCGCGTTGAATCTCGTAAAAGCGGCACAGCAAGCTGATGATGGTAGTCTTGCCCGAGCCGGTGGCTCCGACTAGTGCCAAGCTCTGGCCCGGTTCGGCGCAGAAAGAGACGTCGCGCAGAACCCATTCTTCTCCTTCATAAGCAAACCACACATGGCGGAATTCAATGGCCCCGGCGATGCGCTTCCGGTGCACGGAACCGCCGACCGGCTCTGGCTCGGCGTCAATCAATTCAAAGATGCGCTCGGAGGAAGCCATGGCCACCTGCACGGTCGCGTATTCCTCGGCGAGGTTGCGGATGGGCATGAAGAAGCGGGGTACGTATTGCAGCATGGCTACCAAAACGCCCCAGGCGATTTCCTCGCGCAGCACTTGGCCGACGCCGTACCACAGCACCAGCGCCATCAAGGCCGCACCGCACAATTCCATAAAGGGGAAGTAAGCCGAGTGGTACAGGGTGCGCACCAAGCGGGCGTCGAGATATTCGTCGGTGCCCTCATTAAAGCGGCGGGTGCTGCGCGGCTCGCAGTTGAACAGTTTTACTACTTCTATACCCGACAAGGTTTCTTGCAAATCGGCGCTGAAGCGGGCAAAGCGGGTGCGGGCTTGGCGGAAGGCTTGGAAGGTGCGGTTTTGCAGCCACAGGGTGGCGGCAAAGGCCACGGGCAAAAAGGCGCAGGTGAGCAGACCGAGTTCGACATCGAGATAGAAGAAGATGTAAAACAGAATGGAGGCAATGGTGACGGCTTCGGTTACTAAGGAGACCGCGCCGTAGGTGAAGAATTCGTTGAGCGCATCGACATCGCTGGTATTGCGCGCCATCAGCCGACCGATGGGGGTGCGATCGAAGAATTTGAGCGGCAGGCGCTGTAGGCAGGTGAAAATGTTCAAGCGCACGTCGCGCATGGTCCACTGGCCGACCATGCTGGTGATCCAGCTCTGGGCGTAGCCAATGGCGAATTGAGCGACCAGCAGCGCGGCGAAAAGCAGGACGAGGGAGCCTAGACCGTCCAAGTCGCCGGGTACGATGTGTTCGTCAACGGCTATTTTGGTCAGCACAGGACCAGCCTGGCGGGCCAGCGAGGCTGCGAGGATGAGCAACAACGTCGAGGCCGCCCAAGGCCAATAGGGCCGCAAAAAACCCAACAGCCTAGCCATTAGGCGGAGGTCGATGGATTTTTTGTCGATTTCCTGCTCGTCGCGGATAATCGGCGGCATTAGAGGTCGCTCAATTCCTCGGTGAGGTGTTGGCGGCGGTACATGTCGGCGTATAGGCCATCGCGTGCGAGTAATTCGTCGTGGGGGCCCTCTTCGATAATGCGCCCTTCGTCGAGCACGATGATGTGATCTGCGGCCATGACGGTGGAGATGCGATGGGCGATGAGGATGGTGGTGCGCTCGGCCATGATGTCGCGCAAGCGCGTGAGGATTTGCTCTTCGGTGCGGGTATCGACGCTGGCCAAGGCGTCGTCGAGGATGAGGATTTTCGGTTGCCGCACAACTGAGCGGGCCAAGGCCGTGCGCTGTTTTTGCCCGCCCGACAGGGTGACGCCGCGCTCGCCGACGATGGTTCCCAGCCCTTGAGGAAAGGTTTTGAGGTCCGCGGCTAGTTGGGCCACCTCAATGGCGCGTTTGACCTCGTCCGCATCGACTGAGTCGAGAGCGATGTTGTCGCGGATGCTCTCGGAGAATAGGAAGGTGTCCTGCGGCACGTAGCCGATGGCGTCGCGAAAGGCGCGCAGTGGCATTTGTTCGATGGGTCTGCCGTCGATGAAAATTTGGCCCTCGCCGGCTTGGATCAGGCGGGGGATGAGCCGGGCTAGGGTGCTCTTGCCCGAGCCTACCCTACCGACGATGGCCAGGGTGCTACCAGCCGGAATGTGAACGTCGATATCGCGCAGCACGGTTTGGCCATTGTATGCAAAAGAGGCGCGGCGGAATTCGATTTCGCCTTTGATCGCTAAGCCGTCGTCTTGGTACTGGTCGGGCTGGGGCTGTTCTTTAAGCACGGACTCAATGCGCAGCATGGAAGCCATGGCGCGCTGGTATTCATCGACGATGCGGCCCATCATCATCATGGGGCGGCTCATGCGGATCAAGTAGGCATTGAAGGCGACAAAGGCTCCCAGGGTGAGCGTCCCTTCGACGACGCGGATGCCGCCCAGCCACAAGATAAATACCATGGACAGGCCGCTGATGAGGAAGGTGAAGGGGAAAAACGTGCTGTAGAGGTAGATTAGGCTGCGGTTGCGCTCGACGTACTCGTCGTTGAGCTGGGTGAAGTGATCGATCTCGCCGCGGCGGCGGGCAAATGCCTTGACCACGCGCACGCCCGCGAGGTTTTCCTGCAAGCAGGTGCTAATCGCGGCAAATTGCTCTTGCACCATGCGATAGCGTCGGCGCACTCTGCTGCCCACGAAGCGCAGGATCACGGTCATAATGGGCATGGGCAACAGCGCGTATAGGGTCAGTTCCCAGTCGTACAGGCACATGGCTACCATGCTGAAGCTGAACCCGAGCAGGGCACCTAGAAACATGCGGAAGCCGTGGCTGAGGTAGCGCTGGACGGCCTCGACGTCGTTGGTCGCCCGGGCCATTAAATCGCCGGTGCGGGCCTGTTGGAAATAGCCCAAGGGCAAAGTGAGCAGGTGGGCGAAATAGCGCTGGCGGATGTCGCGCTCGACGCGGTACGAGGTGGCGGCCAAGTGCCAGCGCATGCCAAAAGCCATGCTCCACTGCGCCAAGCCTAAACCGACGATGAGGGCGGCGTAGTGTGTTAAGAAAGTCAGATCCGGTGCGGTTTGATCTAAGCTGTCCCGGGCTTGGTCAATGGCGCGTTCGAGGATGAGGGGGATAGAGACGGAGACGAGTTGTTCGCCCAGCAAAAAGGTTAGGCCGATGACTAAGGCCCAGCGATAGGGACGGAGGTACGAGGCGAACGGTTTGAAGGGATTGAGGCTCATGCGCTGTTTGGTGGGCCGCTAAGGCCCTACTTAGACTATATATATCCATAAACCGTGTCAAAGCAGGACGATTAGGAGACCCATCCAAGTGAATGCCTTCCGAATGATTCCTGACGAAATTCAGCGCTGGGAGCGCGATGGATATTTTGTGCGCGAGAACGTCTTTTCATACGAGGAAAACGATCACTTGCGGCAGGTGGCCGAAGACATTGTCGCGGGGGAGCGCAGAATGCCCATGGCCCACATCGACCGCAATGCCTTAGTCCGCGACGGTAAAGACGCGCGATCTGGGATCTATGGTATGCACAAGATCCATCACCCCAGTTGCTACATCCCGGAGTTCCTCGCCCGCGTGCGGGATCCGCGCCTGACTGATCCGCTCGTCGATATTCTCGGCCCGGACATTCTGGGCATCAACAATCTCTTCATTTGGAAAGCTCCCGAAATCGGCTTGGGATTCCCGTGGCACCAAGACAAGTTTTACTTCGGCAAACGGTTCAAAACCGCAACGACCGTTGGGACCTGGACGGCAATTGATCCTGCAGATCGCGAAAACGGGTGTCTATACGTGATTCCCGGCAGTCACAAACAGGCCATTGCCGAACACGACGATATTGAGGGATCGCAGCAGACAGAATTCAAACTGGCCCGCAATGCCCGCGACGAGGACGGCATTGCCGTGGAAGTTTCTCCCGGTGCAGTCATCTGGTTCCACTCTCACCTGTTGCACAAAAGCACCAATAACCACAGCCAGCGATTTAGACGCAGCTATGTGTCGCATTACTTAAGTGCACAAGCAGAATGGTTTGATCGAGAAAAAGCTGGCAAAGGCCAGCCAATTATGTGGATAAGGGGACGAACGTTTCCCGGTAAAGTTCGGGAGGTGGAACGGGACGTCCTGCCCGTTCCCGATTAAGGTTGAGTCCGGTGACCAAATCTTTGATTGTTGCGCAAAAATTCTGTCAGAAGGATGACGAAGATGAGAAGTAGTCACGTAGATCTGTACAATCACGACGAGGATGCGGCTACGTATGATCAGGATGTGCTTCGGTCTGAGGATCCTATTCGGGAGGGCTACGCCGAGGTCCTCGACTGGGTCGCGCAGAATGCGGGTATCAACCAAGCCTCGACCGTTGTAGAGCTTGGTTCGGGGACTGGAAATTTGACTGCTCGCTTACCGCCGTGCCGATCTCTTGTTTGCGTCGATGTCTCTGCTGAAATGAGTAAGATCGCCAAACGAAAGCTCGATGGCGTATCTCATATCTCGTATGTGCAAGCAGATATACTGGAGTACTTCGACGCTGATCCTTCTCCGTTCGATGTCGCGATTAGTACATACGTCGTACATCATCTCACTCAGCAGGAGAAAGAATTTCTATTTGACCAGATCGTGCGGCGGCTATTGCCTGGGGGACGTGCGTTATTTGGGGATTTAATGTTGGAGAGCGCACAGGAGGAAAGGGTTTTGATTGAGCACTATCGTTCCATTGGTGATAACGCTACAGCGGATGCCATCGAAGAAGAATTTTTTTGGCACGTCGATGCGTCTGTCAGCTACCTTCGCAGTCTGGGTCTCTCCGTAGAAACGACTAGATTTTCCACGCTGTCTTGGGGAATTAAAATTCATGTGCCGAGGTGAACTGGCTATGAACAACATGCACGATTCCAACCGACGCCACTGGAACGAAGCCGCTGAGTGGTGGAAGGAGCTTCGCGACAAGGATGGATTGTGGCAACGTTGTCCCAACGAGCCTAATCTCGGCTTTGCGGGCGGCGCGCTTCAACTGATTCACGAGGTTGTCGGCAATATATCGAGCAAGGACGCGTGCGTCATTGGCAGCGGCGATAACTACGCGGCGTTTGCTCTTGCTGGAATGGGGGCAAACGTCACGTCGATAGATATCTCTGAACAGCAGCTAGAAGTGGCCGCTATACGAGCGGAGCAGCTAGGGCTGTCTATTGCCTTTGTGCAAGCCGATGCTGCCGACCTAAAATCCATAGGAGACGAGGGGTTTGACCTAGTATGTTCCTCTAACGGATTCTTCGTTTGGATTGCAGATTTGCACGCGGTCTTCAATGAGATCTTTCGCATCCTGCGTCTAGGGGGCCACTACGTCTTCTATGATATTCATCCGTTCCAGCGGCCTTGGAAAGATCAGATTAGACCGATTGAGGTTGAGAAGCCCTATTGGGAAACTGGGCCTATTGAAAATGAGAAGCGTGGTACATTTGAGTTTAACTGGACAGTGGCGGACATTCTCAACCCCGTGGCAACCTCGGGATTCATCTTGCGGCAAATTTTGGAGACTCCTGCCGAGGATTCAAGATACTGGCAGGATTCTTCATATCTGTCGGGGAGTGATGAACGTCTGTTGGACTGGAACGAGAATCCTCGGGCGGCACTACCAGTTTGGCTCACAGTAGCTTTGCAGAAGCCAGCGCACTACAAGTAAGCCTCCTGTGCCCACCGGCATATTCCTCTATTTGCCGCAGCGTAACCCGATAGTCATGCTTGCTCATAGAGCGGCAGCATCTCCTGACGGCCAAGGGGTTCTAGCCACCGACTCAGTCCTGAAAACAGATCGACTTTGTGTCCCAAGATGGCCTCTAACTCTTCATGCCATATAAAAAATTCCCAGCCTGGGGTCCGGTCAGGTAGAAACTCTACTAGCACATCTACGTCGCTGCGAACCGGATCAAAATCATCCCGCAGGACCGAGCCAAATAGACTTAGCCGGCCTATCCCGTGCGTACGGCAGAAGACGGCGATTTTTTCTCGATCAATTTTGATGGGTAAATTTTTAGCTGAGGCCATAATGGAAATTATAGAGGGTTCTTTGGGAGTGGCAAGTACTGGGGATTCGTAGGACTGACTTGAGAATCCTTGCGCTCACGGCGTTTTAGAGGTTGCCAGTACATCTCGGAGAGTGTCGTGAATTTGCCCAAATGACGCCTTACGTGCGCCGAGTCGGTACAAAGATGCAAGCCCGATGGATTTTTGCTCTTTCGCCTCGCGCTCCAACGCAGCGGTTGGAAGAATGTAGAAGTCCCATTGGGACACGTCGAGGAGATCTAAGGTCTCCTTGTCGCGGTGCTTATGCAGACAGAAAACGTAGATGTCCGAGTCCCGAATTTTCTCATCTGAATAGGTGTCGGTGTCAGGGTTCCATGCGAAAGCCTGCCTAATGCTGAATCGCGGTGTTGATTCCGTTTTTTGTGCCCAATACTGGATATATGCCGATGACTTTACTTCAACTTTGATGCCATCGGGGGTTTTAATGTCGTAGGAAGTCCATCCCGACCCTCGCGTGTCGTCCGCCGCCCCGACGGCGAGCGCGACGAGATATTCCGCGAGAGCGCCCCGCTGCGTATTGTCGATTAAATCCGATGCTGACCACTGCCAGAAATTCAGAACGGTCTCTTCGGACCGGATGGGATTACCGCCTGAATGCAGTGGCTCGTCACCGGTGAGGCGGTTCGGGAGAATGTGTCGCAAAGATTCATTCACATCTGTTACCCCTTCACCGCTCCTAGCTGAATCCCGCTGAGGGTTAAAGGCGTGGTAGCTGGATACTCGTTCCAAAGTGCACGAATTGATTCCCTGGGGCAGTCGAAAAACTCTGCACGAGTGCAATGAGAGGCACGCAGAATCTCATAAAACCCCTCGTTTTTCCTACTGCTTGAGAAGCCGGTCGTACTCGTGATGTGGACCAATCCAGAACCATACGATATCGCCTTCATCTAGGACGCCGAGGGCACGATAGTCAATGCTCACGCGTACCGAGTACACCGGACGCCGCTGACTGACTCGCTTGAAGTCCAAGCTGGGATGACGAGGATCCGACACGAAAAACCGATAGGATTCGCGTGCTTGCTGTTGTACGTGTTTTGGAAGGTGGCGATAGGCATCCCAGAAGCTCGTCTGTGTAAACGAACGCACGCCTACAATTCTTCTATATTGAGAGGCTGAGTCCGTCCTGCTCGGTGCGCTGCTAGAGCCTCATCGGCTAGCCCCCCCAGCAAATCCTCTGACTCGGAACGGCTGAATAGCTCGGCCCATCGCCGCTCCGACTCAAGTTCGGCTAGGAGGAAACGCGCAAATTTGTCCTGTTCCTCTTGCGGCAGTTTGGCGGCTCTCTCGAAAGCCTTTTGTAGAAGTTGGGTCATCTGTTTTTACTCCTTGCTTTTAATTGTCCGATTTGCGCTCTGGCGGACCTGTGCCAGAGCGAACCATTTGCCGCAGCGTAACCCGATAGTCATGCTTGCTCATAGAGCGGCAGCGAGCGGCAGCATCTCCTGACGAACAAGGGATTATAGCCAGTTCAGGACGGCTATTTTAGGCAGGTTAGCCAGCGGCTGATTGCAGTCCCTTCCACGGCTTGATCTTCGCCAGATCGGCGGCGAGAGTTTCTTCTGCCACTTCGGTGTCGTAAGCGATCTGCGCCCTCAGCCAGTAGCCCTTGGAGAGGTCGAAAAAGCGACACAAGCGCAGGTCTGTATCCGCCGTAATGGTCCGCTTACCGGCTACAATCTCACTGATTCGCTGGGCGGGAACACCGATTTCTTTGGCGAGGCGATACTGCGAGAGTTCCATGGGGACCAAAAACTCCTCTCGCAGCAATTCTCCGGGCGTCACAGGTTTGAGCTTGGACATACTCTTTTCGTTCCTAATGGTAATCGACGATCTCGACATCTTCCGCACCGGCAGCCGACCAGCGGAAGCACACCCGAAACTGGTCGTTCACGCGAATGCTGTACTGCCCGGCCCGATCTCCCTTGAGCTTTTCAAGGCGATTTCCTGGCGGAATACGCAGGTCTTTGAGCCTTCCGGCGATCTGCAATTGACGCAGCTTGCGTCGTGCCCTTGATGCGATGTTTGAAAATCGCGCGATCCGACGCCCACTTGCGAGGGCCTCCGTATCAGAACACCTGAAGGATACGATCATGAAAATAATAACGCGATACGTGATTAATATCAAACGGAACTATCTAGCTGCTGTGCGGCTGCCGCTGCGCTTACCCCTTCACCGCCCCTAGCTGAATCCCGCTGATAAACCACCGCTGAAAGAAGACGAAAACCGCGATCATCGGCACGAGCATCAACACCGACCCCGCGCAAATCAGCCCGTAGTCGTTTACGTACAGGTCTGACAGCTTGGCCAATCCCACCGGCAGTACCATCATGGAATCCGAATCCGTCATAATCAGCGGCCAGAGAAAGGCCCGCCAACGCCCGAGGAAGGTAAAAATCGCCAGTGCCCCCAGCGCCGGTTTGGCCAGCGGCACCACCACGTGCCAAAACACGCCCCACGCCGAGCACCCGTCGATGAGCGCCGCCTCCTCGATCTCGCGCGAAATGCCCAGCAAAAACTGCCGCAGCATGAACGTCCCATAGGCACTGAAACACCCTGGCGCGATCAGGGCGAAGAAACTGTCTAGCCCCACTGGATGGCCGATGTAGTGACTCTCTAGGTAGAGGAAACCGCTGAAAAAATCCGTTGCTAACACCGCGTTCAGCCATTCGGGAATTTTCTTCATCAGCACGAATTGCGGGATCATCAACACGTCGGCCGGAATCATCATCGTCGATAGATAGCCGAGGAAGAGCACGTCGCGGCCCCGGAACTGCAAGCGGGCAAAGGCGTACGCCGCCAGTGCGCTAGTCGCGACTTGGACCACAGTGACGGCGGTGGCGATGAACAGCGAGTTGGCGTAGTAGCGGAGGAAGGAGAAAGCGCTGAACACGCCGGTGTAGTTGTCCGTTGTCCAGCGCGGCGGAATCCACCCGAGCGTTACATCGACGTTGTACTTGAAGGAGGTGAGCAGGGTCCACACCAGCGGCACCACCATGCCGCTGAGCACGAGTAGCAAGATCGCATAGATCAGGACCGTTGATTGGTACTGACGCCAGCGCGCCATTAGACGGCCTCCAGCCGCTTGCCGCCGTAGCGCCAGTTGAGCAAGGTCGCGGCGAAAATCAGCGCGAAGAGCACCATTGAAATCGCCGCGGCGTACCCTACTTCTAGCTGCTCGTACGCCTGGGTGTAGATGTAGTAGCTCATGGTAGTGGTCGAGCCCTCGGGGCCGCCCCCGGTCATTACATAAGCGGCCTCAAAGCCGCCTTGCAGGCCGCCGATTATGCTGGTGACGAGAATGAAAAACGTCGTGGGCGCTAGCTGGGGCACGGTGATGTGGACGAGCTGCGACCACCAACCAGCGCCGTCCATTTCAGCGGCCTCGTAGAGTTCGAGTGGGATGTTTTGCAGACCGGCCAAGTAGAGAACCATGTTGTAGCCGCCGACGCTGGCCCAGATGAACATGATGATCAACGCGGGCTTGGCCCAAGAAGCGTCGATTAGCCATCCCGGCAGGAGCGCGGCGGCCCGCTCGGGCGCGATGCCCAGCACCCCAAAGACCTGCCACAAAAGCCCGTTGATGATGCCGACATTTGGCTCGTAGGTCAGGAGCATCTTCCAGACCATGTAGATGGCGATGCCCGTACACAGGTGGGGAATGAAGAACAGGGTGCGGAAGAAGATGCGGCCGGGCAGTTCTTTGTTTAACAGCACGGCCAAGAGCAGGGAGCCGACCATGGCGAGCGGGATGTTGAGCATCAAAAAAAGCGTGTTGCCGAGGTACTTCCAGAAGTATGGGTCGCGCGCCACCCACTCGCCATCAACCTTTTTGAACAGCACTAGATCCGCAAAATTATCCAGCCCGATGAAGACGGGTGCGCCCGAAGCGAGTTGATAGCGGTAGAAGCCCATGCCCGCAGCCACTACGACCGGGCCGAGTGCGAAGATGAGAAAGCCGACGAAATTGGGCAGCAGAAAGAAGAACGCGGCTTTGTTTTGGTTTCTCACAATGCGCTTTCCTCGGCGTACATGCGCTGCAGATAGGCGTTGGTTACTTGGTGAGCTTCGGCGAGGGCTTCGGCCACGCTCTCGCGGCCGGTGAGGGCTGCGTCGAGTTCGTCGAGCATCCGGCGGTAGAGGTCCTCCCACCACAGTTCCTGGGGAAAGAGCCGGACCTTGTAGTCCATCGAGCGCACGAAGACTTCTTCTTCATAGGGCGTTGACGCCCGCGGATAGGTGTTGCGGGCCACCGAGCGCTGCGGCGGCAGGTCGCTGCCCAGCTTGGCCATCTTGGTCGTCGCCTCGGCTGAGATCATGTGCTTGAGCACATCCCAGGCGACTTCTGGCTCGCGCGTGCCCTTCCAGATCGTAAAACCGACGCTGGCGTAGCGCGTCTGCCGACCGGCCGGTCCTTGGGGAAAGAGCGCCGCATCCCACTCAAAGCGGTCCAAAAGCTGAAAGGTCGGTAGCATCCACGGCCCCATGATGCCGATGGCGATGCGGCCGGCCTCAAACGTGAAGGTGCTCATGGCGTTGTCGCTGCGCACGCCAGGGCGAGGCGGACTGACCTTGTGCTTAAAGTAGAGATCGACGTAGAACTGCACCGCTTGGGCCACGCGCGGGTCGTCGAGGTTGGAGACGTAGCGCCCGTTTTCCTGCCGGAGGAAGTCTCCGCCCATGCTCCACACGTAGCTGGCGATGTCGTACGGGGTGCAGCCGTAGATGTCGGGTAGGCCGTCTTGGTCTTCGTCGATGGTCAGGGCCTTGGCCTTGGCAAGGAGATCGTCGAGCGTCCAGTCGTCGGTGGGATAGCTGATGCCGTAGTGGTCAAAGAGGTTCTTGTTGTAAAAGCAGGTGATGGTGCTGCCTTTGACCGGAATGCCGTAGAGGGTGCCGTGGTAGGTGTACGCTTGCAGACCTACTGGATAGTAATCGCCGATGTCGAGCTGGTCGCGCCGCACCAAGTCGTCGAGCGGCAAAAGCTGCCCGGTGCTAGCTACTTGGGGCATCTGTCGCCAGTGCAGTACGCAAATGTCGGGGGCGTGCCCAGCGTCCATGCCCGTCAGCAGCTTTTGCACGACGCTGCGACCGGGCACTACCTCTAAACGCAAGCGAACTTCTGGGTGCTGCTGGCGATATTCGGCGGCGACATGGCGGTACAGCTCGGCCTCCTGCGGCGAGCCATATACCCACATGGTCAGCACCTCTTCGGCTGGGTACCAGTGGATGGAGAGGACGCCCCAGAGTGCTCCGGCAGCTAGTGCCGCGACGATCCCCAAGCGAACAAACGGCGGCAAGGTAGCGGTCTAGCCGGCGGCGAATACTTTTTCTTGCAGCGGCTTTTGCAGTTCGTAAATGCCGCCGCCGCTGCGCGTCCCGGCTGGCATGCGCGTGCGAGCTGTCATCGACACGAGGCGAAAATCGTAGGTGGGGGTGCCTCGCAGAATGTTGGCGTTAAAGGCTTCCCAGTTGCCCACTCCGCCGAGTGGCCAAGCATCGACGGCCGCGTACTGATACAGCAAGAGTCGCCGGGACATACCCGAGCGGTTGAGCGCCGAGCCGTGCAAAGTGCGGCTGTGGTGGATGGAAAGCGAACCGGCTTTCATCGCTAGGGGTACAGCCGACGAGAGGTCGATATGGTCGCGCTCTGGGCTGATGGCTCCGATGAAGTAGCCGTCTTGGTGGTGGTCGAGGATCGGACCTTTGTGGGAACCGGGCACCACCATCATGCAGCCGTTTTCTTCTGTGGCGTCGTCTAGGGCAATGCCCACGGCGCACAAATCGTCGTTAGTGTGCGGATAGTGGGCAAAGTCTTGGTGCCACTCGACTGGGCTGCCGCCGTCGGCTGGTTTCATGTTGAGCTTGTCGCCTTGGGCGCGGATGGCCGGGCCGATCAGGGGCGTCAAAATATCTAGGATGCGGCTGTCGCGCATCAAGCCGCCGAAGAAGGGGTGATAACTCGCCGGTGCGCTCAAGCGGCGCACCTTGGGGTTTTCCGGGGTGTGGTCCGGCTCTAGGTCGAAGTGCCCGCTCTGCTCGGAGACGCGCCGCGACTGCTCGACGAAGTCATCTACAATGGCGTGTGCCTCCTCTAATTCGTCTGGACTCAACACATCCTCGACGACGAGATAGCCGTGTTCGCGGTAAAAATCGATCTGTTTTTGGGTGAGCATACAATCTCCTAAGTAGCATTTGGGCAGGCCCCGCACGTAGCGAAGCCTGCCCGAATTGCGACAACTAAAAAAAGAGAATTTTAGAACTGGGCTTTAATCCGGCCCCAGCTACTGGCGTCAACGGATGTCGCCGCGCCCCAGTCGATGTTGGGATCGGCCGGGGTTAGCAACAGATCGTTGAGCGCGCGGCAGCACCCAATCGATTGGGTGCTCCACTGGCCGATGCGGTTGTCGCCCTCGCCTTCGCCGCCATCGACTTCGTTGATCGTCAGGGTGAAGTGAATGACGCTGCCCTCGGTCAAGTCGTGAATTTCGACTTGATCTTCAGTAGCCTCCTCCGATTTCGGCATCCGCTCGATCGGCAGGATGCGGATCTCGTAGTCGTACGTGCTCTCGCCGAACTCGTCGCCCGAGAAGGTGTGGGCGATCTCAATCCACTGAGAACCGCTGGTCAGCCAGGGCAGGTTGCGGTTGGGGCGATACCACTCAAAGGTCTCCTGATAGACCGGGAAGGCGAACTTATAGCTAAAATTGGTGGCGTCGTCGCCTTGGTTTTGGTCCTCGCTGGCCTGATGCTGGGCGTTGACCTCGTATTCGACGCTGTCATCCCAGTAGAATCTGCCCGGGTCCTGACGTTGGGTGACGTGTCTGTCGTCGAAGATGCGGGTAGTGGCATAGACGTTATTGGTCCCGTCGTTCCAGCCGACGATGTGGCGGACCTGCAGCGAACTAGCGTCGAGGGCACCGCGAGCAACGTTATCGCCGGCGAAGCCTTCAAGCGAAAACAGGGATTCGCTAAAAATCCCGTATTGATCCAAAGGCACGGGAGCCCACTCGCTGGGGTTGCCGTCGATGACGGGCACGTTGGCATCGGGGAAATTCACGGCGACCAACAACTCGCCCGGCGGCTCGTGGGCTTGAGCGGCAACCACAAGGCCCAACGAGGCAAGGGCGGTGGTGAGGAACTTTTTCATGGTGAAGCTACCTCCAAGAGATAGGGTAAAAAAGAAAAAGGGGCGGTAATCGGGCAGGCCCCGCACTGAGGCGAGACCTGCCCGGAATGGTACTGCGATTGAGATGAAATTGCCTAGAACTGGGACTTGATCCGGCCCCAGCTACTGGCGTCAACGGACGTGGCCGCGCCCCAGTCGATATTGGGATCCATCGGGGTCAAGAGCAAGTCTTGGGCAGCGTGGCAGCACGAAGTGGGATTGGTGCTCCACATGCCGATGCGGTTGTCGCCATCGCCATCGCCGCCATCGACGTCGTTGACCGTGAGGGTGATGTGAATGACGCTGCCCTCGGTCAGGTCGTGGATGTCAACCTGGTCCTCAGTGGCTTCATCCGAGCGCGGCATCCGCTCGATCGGCAGGATGCGGAGCTCGTAGTCG